>CAIKRR010000046.1 GCA_903829815.1 uncultured Pseudomonadota bacterium
AGCCGCGCATGCCCTGTCCCAGTGCTGCGAGCATCGCTCGGTGCCGATGCTTGCGTTCGCGCTGGCACTCACCGGGTCGATGCTGGCGTCTGCCGGCGCACAGGCACAAAGCTGGCCAACACGGCCGGTGCATATCGTCGTCCCCTACCCGCCCGGGGGCAGCAATGACACCCTTGCACGGCTCCTCGCCGAGCGCCTGTCCGAGCGCTGGCGCCAGCAGGTGATCGTCGATAACCGCCCCGGGGCGACCGGCAACATCGGTGCCGACCATGTCGCGAAGTCACCGCCCGATGGCTACGAACTTCTGGTGGTCGCGCTCGATATCGTCATCAATCCGTCGCTCTACAAGAAGATGACCTTCGATGTGCGGCGGGATCTCACACCGATCACAGCGCTCGCTACCACCACCCTCATCATCACCGCCGCGCCAGCAACCGGCATCACCAGCCTGCAGCAACTCATCGCGCGGGCCAAGGCCGAGCCTGGCAAGCTGGCGTATGCCTCCTGTGGCAACGGTACGCCGCACCACCTGGCGGCCGAGATGCTCAAGGCGCGGGCCGGGATCGATCTGGTGCATGTCCCTTACAAGGGCTGCGGCCTTGCGCAGACCGCCAGCGTGGCGGGCGAAGTGCCACTGGGGGTCAACTCTGTGGGCAATGTGGCGCCGATGATCAAGGCCGGGCGACTGCGTCCGATTGCGGTGACCACCACCCGGCGTGACCGTGCGCTGACCGATGTGCCTACCGTGGCCGAGTCGGGCTTGCCCGGGTTCGAAGTGAACAACTGGTTCGGCCTCTTTGCGGCCGGTGGCACGCCCGTTGAGATCATCAATCGCATCTACAGCGAACTGAAGGCGGTCTATGCCGACCCGGGTTTCATCCGTCAACTTGCCGATCGCTCGCTCGAACCCGAACTCGATACGCCCGAGCACTTTCGCAAGGTGGTGAACGAGGGTGTCGATCTCTTTGCGCCGGTGGTGAAGAGTCTCGGGCTGCAGATTGACTGACCGATTGGCTCATCGTCTCCACCCGCGGGCGGCCTCGCCCGCGCTTTGCCGGCATGCTCGCAGCCGTGTCGCAGCGCTCGCCTGCACGCTCGCTGCCATGTGCATGCTGGCAGGCTGCGACCCGATGGAGGATCCGCTCGTGCGAAAGTTCCAACGCCTGACGCCTGCCATGGCACTGGCCGATGTGCGAGTTGCGCTCGGCGCGCCCACGACCGAGAGCGTTGCCGCCGATGGACGCATGCTCTGGTGGTATGTGTACGGGCCGCAGGGTTTTGTCACCTGGCGGCTTGCCTTTGACCGGGCCAGCGGGCTCACCGAGGTCGAGCAGGTACTGACCGAAACCCGCTTCAAGCGGATCGAGCCGGGCTGGTCGCGTGACCAGGTGCTCGAATTCATCGGCCCACCGCGTATCACCGAGCGCTATCCGGCATTGGGCGAGACGGTGATGGTCTGGCGTTATCAGGACCGCTCGTACAACAAGTTTCTCAACGTCTACCTCGATACCGAGGGGCGCGTGAAGCGCTTCGATCTGCAGCAGGAGCAGTCCGCTCCCTGAGTCGGGGCTGGCACTGCGCGCTGGCGCAGCTTGTCGCTGCCGGCCCCAAAGCCCGGCCGCGCCCAGCCGCTGACCGCATGATCGAGGCCTTCGATTTTCAGGTATGTTTGCAAAACTTAATGATATGACGTATTGAAGACCCGTGCGGTAATCCGCTGCCAGCAGCAGCGATTGCGACCTTTCCGGGGCCAGTGCGCTCGTTGCAGCCAATAAAAATCATGGGGAGACAACCGATGGATGATTCCTTCACGCGCTCTGCCGCGTCCTTGACAGGCTGGCTGGATCGTGAGCGCACGATCGCACGGCCGGGCTTCAACCGCTGGCTGGTTCCCCCGGCTGCGTTGGCGATTCACCTGTGCATCGGCATGGCTTACGGGTTCTCGGTGTTCTGGCTGCCGCTTTCTCGCGCGCTCGGCGTGAGCGCGCCAATCAAGTGTGCCGCCGATGTCGGATTCTTCAGTTCGCTCTTTGTCAGTGACTGCGACTGGGCCATCTCGACCCTGGGGTGGATGTACACCCTCTTCTTTGTCTTTCTGGGATGCTCGGCGGCCATCTGGGGGGGGTGGCTCGAGCGGGTCGGGCCGCGCAAGGCCGGGGTCGTCAGTGCCCTGTGCTGGGCAGGTGGCATGCTCATCTCGGCGCTCGGTGTCTACCTGCACCAGTTCTGGCTCATGGTGCTCGGGTCGGGTGTCATTGGCGGCATCGGTCTGGGCCTGGGTTACATCAGCCCGGTGAGCACGCTCATCAAGTGGTTTCCGGATCGCCGCGGCATGGCAACCGGCATGGCCATCATGGGTTTCGGTGGCGGGGCGATGATCGGCTCGCCGCTTGCGGCTCTTCTCATGAAGCACTTTGCGAGCGCGACCCAGGTCGGGGTGTGGCAGACCTTCGTGGTCATGGCCCTTGCGTACTTCGTCTACATGATGGCAGGCGCGCTCGCCTACAGGGTGCCAGCCACCGACTGGAAGCCTGCGGGCTGGACGCCACCGGCTGCCCTGGTGGCCGACCCGATGATCACCAAAGGCCATGTTCACGCGCGGCGCGTGTGGGGCATTCCGCAGTTCTGGCTTGTCTGGATGGTGCTGTGCATGAATGTGAGTGCCGGCATCGGCGTCATCGGCATGGCATCGCCCATGTTGCAGGAGGTTTTTGGTGGCAGCCTGATAGGGCTCGACATGCGGTATGCCGAGCTCGACAAGCCGCAGCTGGCTGCCATTGCGGGCGTGGCGGCGGGATTTGCCGCGTTGATCAGCCTGTTCAACATCCTCGGACGCTTCTTCTGGGCCAGTCTGTCGGATCGCATCGGGCGCAAGACAACCTACCTGGTCTTCTTCGTGCTCGGGGCCGCCTTGTATTTCAGCGCGCCTGCCAGTGCCGGGGCGGGCAGCAAACTGCTCTTCGTGGCGGCGTTTTGCATCATCCTCAGCATGTATGGCGGTGGCTTTGCCACGGTGCCAGCCTATCTGGCCGATCTCTTCGGCACGCAGATGGTGGGCGCCATCCACGGCCGACTGCTCACCGCGTGGGCAACCGCCGGCATCCTCGGGCCTGTGGTCGTGAACTACATGCGCGACTACCAGCTGGGTCTCGGGATCCCGCGCGAGCAGGTCTACAACCAGACCATGTACATCCTGGTTGGCATGCTGGTCGTCGGACTGATCTGCAACCTGCTGGTACGACCCCTGGACAGCAAGTGGTTCATGACCGATGAGGAACTGGCGCGCGAGCGGCAGTTGGCGCATGACACCCGGCAAGCGGCCCAGACCGTGCAGCGTGACTCGACGACCGCTGCGCACGGCGCGGCCCCTGCCGCGAGCAGTCCAGCCCTGGTCTGGGGGGCATGGTGCGTGGTCGGCGTGCCAATGGCCTGGGGTCTGTACATGACGCTGGTGAACGCTGCCAAGTTCTTCTACTGACCAGCCAGCCCCTGTGCCCGCAGCTGTGCCCGCGCGTCGGCTGCCGGGCCTGGCGCAGGGGGGAGGCGTGCATCGGCTTCGACGCCGCCAACAGGTGAGCCTGCTACGATCGTTGCTTTTGCCGATGCCGCTCAACTGGAGTCTTTCTGATGCTGCGTACCCGCCCGCCCTTTCGTGCTGATCATGTCGGCAGCCTCTTGCGCCCTGCCGTCCTGAAGGAGGCCCGTGAGCGCCGCGCGCGCGGCGAGATCGACCAGGCGGCCCTGCGCGAGGTCGAAGACCGCGAGATCCGCCGCATCATCGCCCGGCAACAAGACATCGGCCTCTTGGGTATCACCGATGGCGAGTTTCGTCGTTCGTGGTGGCACCTGGATTTTCTCTGGGGGCTCGATGGCGTCGAGCGCGAGGTGCTGGGCGAGGGCATCACCTTTGCAGGCGTCAAGACCCGTGCCGAAGGCGCGCGAGTCACTGGCAAGGTGGGTTTCAGCACGCATCCGATGCTTGATCACTTCCGCTTCGTGCAGGCCAATACGACGCGGCTGGCCAAGATCACCATTCCATCGCCCTCGGCGATCTATGGCCGCATGGGCCGCAAGGCCATCGATGACGCGGCCTACAGCATCGACCAGATGGACGAGTTCTTTGCCGATGTCGGTCGGGCCTATGCGGGCGCTGTACGCGCCTTCGCCGATGCGGGCTGCCGCTATCTGCAGCTTGACGAGGTGTACATCGCGATGCTGTGCGACCCCAAATTTCGCGAACAGCTGCGCGCCCGCGGGGATGACCCCGAGCGTCTGGGGGTCATCTTTGCCGACCTCATCAACGCAGCCATTGCCGACATTCCGGCCGACATGACCGTGACGATGCACCTGTGTCGCGGCAACTACCGATCGACCTTCCAGGGTGCCGGTGCCTATGATCCGGTGGCCGAACTCCTCTTCGAGCGCATCCGGGTGCATGGCTACTTCATGGAGTACGACACCGAGCGCGCCGGTGGCTTCGAGCCGCTGCGCCTCCTGCCCGGGGACCGCCACGCGGTGCTGGGTCTGGTGACGACCAAGTCGGGGCAACTCGAAGACCGCGATGCCATCCTGCGTCGTATCGACGAGGCGGCACGCTACACCGACCTCGATCGCTTGTGCCTGTCGCCGCAGTGCGGCTTTGCCTCGACCGAAGAGGGCAATGTGCTGGCCGAGGACGACCAGTGGGCGAAGCTCGGCCTCGTGGTCGAGATTGCCAACAAGGTCTGGGGCTGAGTCCATGAGCCGAGACTTGATGAGTCGCGTTCAGGCGGCGAGTGGCTGTGGGGCCGCGCAGGTGATGCGCACGATGGTGGCGGCGGCGTCTCTGGCCAGCGTGCTTCTGGCGGGCTCGGCCAGCGCCCAGCCGGCACCCGTCGGGGCGGCCCCGGCGGCCGCTGCTTACGCCGATTACCCAGTGCGGCCGGTGAAGATCGTCGTGACTTTCACCACCGGGGGGGCCGCCGATATCGGAGCTCGCGTGCTCGCCGAACGTCTGGGCGAGCAATGGAAGCAGCAGGTCCTGGTGGAGAATCGCCCGGGCGGGGGCGGCAACATCGGTATCGAGGCCGTGCAGAAGTCGCCTGCCGATGGCTACACGCTCCTCATGATCAGCAACGCTCATGCGGTCAATGTGGGCCTGTTCGAGCATCTGCCCTTTGATCTGGTGCGTGATTTCGTCGGTATCACCTACGTGGTGTCCTCACCCATGGTGATCGTCACCAATCCCAAGGTGCCTGCCCGTACGCTCCCCGAGTTGCTCGCGCTGTTTCGTGCCAGTCCGGGACGCTATTCGTACGCTTCATGCGGCAATGGCACCTCGCTCCATCTGGCGATGGAGATGCTCAAGGCGCAGACCGGCACGTTTGTCGTTCATGTGCCCTATCGGGGTTGTTCGCCTGCCACCCTGGATACCGTGGCGGGTCAGATCGACGTGGCGATGCTCACGCTGGCGCCGGCACTGCCACATATCCGCTCCGGTCGCCTTGCCGCCGTGGCGATGGTGAATGCCACGCGTACGCCAGCCGCTCCCGAGATCCCGACCGTGCGCGAGTCCGGTGGCCCTGCATTGGCCGACTACGCGGTCGAGGCCTGGTACGGGCTTGCGGCTCCCAACGGAACCCCGCCCGAGATCATCCGCAAGGTGGGCAATGACGCGCGCGCCATTCTCAATCGGCCCGAGGTACGTCGCCGGCTTGCCGACGCCGGCGTCGATGCCGTGACCTCTACCGGCGAGCAACTGACCGAGTCGCTGCGCGCTGACATCGTCCGATTCAAGCAGGTGATCGACCGGGCGCATATCCGCAGCGATTGAGACCCTGCCGGCACATCGTGTGCATCGGCGGACGGGTCGGATGCTCGAGCCAGCGCTCGTCTCGGTTGATCGGTATTTACCCGGTCCGATCTGCCACCCAGGTTCTGGCAAGGCGCTCGTGCAGCGTGCGTCGATACGGGTCAGTCAGCGCGGCCAGATACCCTGCACCCAGCGCCAGACCTGAGCACAGGGCCAGCAGGTAGTGCAGTGATGCCTGGGCGAGTTGCAGCGGGGCCCCGTCGATGTCGGTCACCGTCAGATCGAGGACGGTCTGGCCCAGGGTCGCGCTGGTATGCGAGGTGGCCTGCAGCGAGAAGTAAGCCCAGCCGATGAGGGCCGCGATGACGGTGGTGCGCACGAGCGACCCTTCGGGATCGGCAGGCTCGAACCCGAGCCACGGAACGAGCAGACAGCCCACGGTGAGCGCAAGCACGAAGACCAGATCGATGCCGGCTGCCGCCAGCCGCCTGGGCAGTGCAGCCGAAGGGCCCAGGGGCTCGGCGTCAGCCTCAGGGTTTGCGTCATCTGCAGCGGCGACCTGCGGACGAGCCTGTGCGCGTGAGCGCAAGGCCTCGAGCACCTGCTCCCGGATGAGACCGACC
Source organism: uncultured Pseudomonadota bacterium (assembly GCA_903829815.1). GTDB lineage: Bacteria > Pseudomonadota > Gammaproteobacteria > Burkholderiales > SG8-39 > CAIXPL01. The sequence continues at coordinate 6,415 of CAIKRR010000046.1, forward strand.
GCCGAAAGCGGTTGCCAGCGGGCCGAGGTGGCCTCGCGCACCGATGTTGCGAGCGTGATCTCGTTCGTGACGAGCAGACGCAGCAAATCGGCCAGGGCTACAGGACCCTGGGCAGACTCATCCTTGCGGTAGAACCAGATGGATTCGGGCATGGTCTCGGGTGGCCCCAGGGTGCCGGGTGGGGGGCAGACGACGCGAGAGTACCGCGGTGTCGATCGATCGCGCGTCACTGAAGCGCGCCGCTCAGGCACGTTTTCTCAGTCGCCCTCGTGTGCCGCTCGCTGACTGCTCGCCGACCCGCGTCGACTGTCGTTGCAGGGCCCACGCCAGACCGCGGTGGCCAATCGACTAGAATCACCCCCCGGCCCTTCGCGCAACGTGCCCCCGCCCATGACCACTCCTGCCTGGCGCACCCCGCCCGTCGTTCTCGCCCTGTGCGGGATCATCATCACCCTGGCGATGGGCACTCGCATGACTCTGGGGCTCTTCCTGCAACCGATGACGCTCGAGCACGGCTGGACGCGCGAGACCTTTGCCTTCGCGCTGGCGCTGCAGAACCTTACCCTGGGCGTGGCCTCACCTCTCATCGGCGCGGTGGCCGATCGCTTCGGCTCGGTGCGCGTGCTGTGTGCCGGGGGCGTGCTCTACGCACTCGGACTGCTCGCCATGGCCGCTGCCACCACGGGCTGGCAGCTCGATCTGGCCACTGGCGTGCTGAGCGGTATCGGACAAGCCTGCACCACCTACACCGTGGTGCTCGGTCTGCTCGGACGCACTTTTCCGCCGGAGCGTCGCAGCATGGTGTTTGGAATGGCCAGTGCCGCCGGCTCGATCGGACAGTTCCTGATGGTGCCTTACGCAGGCAGCCTGATTGCCCATTTCGGCTGGCTGGGTGCGCTCATTGCGCTCTCCATCACCACGCTCCTCATCACGCCACTGGCCGCGCTGCTGCTCGAGCGCGGGGTGCAGCAAACGACCGCGCGGAGCGGTGCTGCACAGAGCGCCATGGCAGCCTTGCGCGAAGCCTTCGCGCATCGCGGCTATCTGCTCCTGACGGCCGGCTACTTCGTCTGCGGTTTCCAGCTTGCCTTCATCACGGTGCATCTGCCCTCGTACGTGAATGACCTGGGCTTTCCGGCCTCGGTGGGGATGACGGCACTTGCGCTGGTGGGTCTGTTCAACATCTTCGGTTCGCTCGCCTCGGGCTGGCTGGGGCAGCGCTACTCGAAGAAGAACCTGCTGGCGGCCATCTACTTTGTGCGTGCCACGGCGGTAGCCGTCTTCATTGCGCTGCCTGCCTCGCCGGCGACGATCTGGACTTTTGCCGTGGTGATGGGTCTGGTGTGGCTGGCGACGGTGCCACTTACCAGCGGCGTGATCGGACAGATCTTCGGTACGGCCTGGCTCTCGACCCTCTCGGGCATCGCCTTTCTGAGCCATCAGCTCGGCAGCTTCATGGGTGTATGGATGGGCGGGTGGCTCTTTGACCAGACGGGTTCCTATCGGCTGATGTGGATGGTGTCGATCGTCCTCGGGGTGCTCGCGGCGCTGGTCAATCTGCCGGTCGACGAGCGTCCCCTTGCGCGTCTCGCGGTGCGCCCGGCCGCTTGATCAGCCTTTGACCAGCCCCATCTGCGCCAGCGCGGCGCGTCCGAGGATGCCGTAGGGGCTGCCCAGGGTCTCCATCAGTTCGAAGTGGTTGTAGCCCGCCGCCTGGATTTGTTCGACCGGCTTGCCGGCGGTGCGCAACGCGGCTGCAAAGTCGCGTGACTGGCGCTGGAACTCGGGCGTTTCCTGATCGCCACAGGCAAGGACGATGGGGGCAGTGATGCGCTCGAGGTGTCGCTGCGGCGACAAGGCGTCTTCACTGGCATCGTCGAAGTTCACATAGCTGCTGCGCACCGAAAGCCGTACCGGTTTCATCTCGTACATGCCACTCGCGAGGAGCGCGCCGCGGATCGGTGCTGCCGGCATCGCGTAGTCGCGCGTCCAATCGGTGATGGCCACCACGCCGGCCAGATGCGCGCCCGATGACTGCCCCATCACATGCAAACGGTTCGGGTCGCCGCCAAAGCTCGTCGCATTGCGCCAGGTCCAGGCCACCGCACGGCGTACCTGCGAAGCGACCGACATGAGATTGCCGCCTGCATCCTGTACCCAGGAGAAGTCGGGAATCACGCAGTGCACCCCCGCGTTGACGAACATCTCGGCCACGAAGGCGTACTCGCGCGCGGTGCCCGAACGCCAGGCGCCACCGTGTATGAAAAGTGCAATCGGTGCATCGGATCGGGTCGTGCGATAGACATCGAGCATCTCGGTGCTCGAGTCGCCATAGCGCACACGCCTCGGGGCTTCGAGATGGGCCAATGCAATCGTGCTGGCGTTGCCCCAGCGATTGATCACCTGCTGCATGTTGGGTGCGAACACCGATTGCGTGTAGGCCGCATCGAGTTGCGCCTGATCGAGGTCGAGCCATACGGCTGGCCCCTTGCGTGGTGGCAGTGACACAGTTGCTCCTGGGGTGGATGGGACGGCGTTTGTCCGAGGGCTTGCATCGGCTGCCCTCACGGTGTCGGCGGCGGCCAGCGCAATGCCGGCCTGGATGAATTGTCGTCGTGACATGTGATGCTCCATTGCAGATTGTTGCTGGCATGGCCTTGTGCTGCGATGCTACCCTTGGCGGTGCCTTCAAGGATGATGCCTGTGCCATATTCTCATCGGACCAGACCTGCGCACCGTGCGACAGGTCTTGCGTTCGGGCCCAGCATCGAACCCCCCGTCCGCTCAGACCACTGAACGGATACAAGAACCCCGGGTGTCTGCATGATGTCATTCACAGTACGCGAGCGGCTGCGCTCGCTTCTCGATTATCTCGAGCAGGTCGAGCGTCTGGGTCTCAAGCCCTCGAGCGTGGTGAGCGTCGAGCACTACTGTGCCTGGGAGGAGGAGTGGAGCGGTATCCAGGGCCTGGAGCTTGCCGATGCCACAGGGCAGTTGGCAGCCATGCCGGGCCGTACCAGCGACCGGCGCAGTGACTCCTGGTTGCGCCTTGAATGTCCGCCTCTGGGTGGAGCAGCCGAGACGGCCCGTGCGCGCGCCATCTACGACCGGCTCTTCTCGCTGCAGCAATCGATGGATGACGCCGGTGCCCAGACCCCGCTCGAGCTGGTCTGGGGGGCCGGCATTTTGCTGTGGAACCACCCGAGCGGCCAACGTATTGCGCATCCGCTGGTGACACAGCCGGTAGAGGTGCGTCTGGATCGCACCACGCTTGCACTCGAGGTAGGGCCGCGTCTGCGCGCACCGCTCTTCGAGGCAGGTCCTCTGGTCGCCATCCGCCATCCAGCCCTCACGGTGCTCGAGGCGCAATGGCGTGCCGAACCGCAGTTTGCTACCGGGGTGTTCTCGCCCTTTGACCGTGAGGCCATCGGTCGTTTTCTGCAGGGTTGCGCGCGCGCGCTCGGCCCTGGTGCGAGCCTGTGGAGGGGTGACCCTGAGGCGATTGACGGGCGCAGTCTGCCGCCACTGGGTGAGGCGCCGATACTTGCTGATAGCTGGGTCATCTACGCACGTCGCCGCACGCCCACGACGCTGATCGAGGATATCGATCGGCTGCGCCGCGAACTGGACGAAGCCAGCTCGCTCGCAGTCGGTGCAGCGGCCTTCGTCACTGATCCGAGCGAGCTCGACCCAGTGCCGCAGACCGATGCGGGGGCACCGGAGATCACCGCACAGAGCGTATTCTTTCCCAAGCCATTCAACGACGAACAACTCTCGATCCTGCGCAAGCTGGCGCAGGCCGATGGTGTGGTCGTGCAGGGTCCGCCGGGCACTGGCAAGACTCACACCATTGCCAACATCATCTGTCACACGCTGGCCGAAGGTGGGCGGGTGCTGGTAACGGCCAAGGGCGAATCGGCCCTGGCCGTTTTGCGCGCGCACTTGCCGCAGGCGCTGCAACCGCTGGCGGTATCGCTGCTCACCGACGAACACGCCGGTGTGGCGCAGTTCCAGCGTGCGGTGCAGACCATTGCCGCCGCCGTTGCGCGCATCGATCCACCGGCCGTCGAGCGCAGCATTGCAGCGCTGGATGCCGAGGCAGTCCATGCGAGCGACCGTCTGTCGGCCGTTGACGCCGGCCTTGATCGCGCCGCCCGTGCCCAGTTCAGACCGGTGTCCCATCATGGCGAAGCCTTGTCGCCCGCTGCGCTTGCCCAGTGGGTGGTGCGCGAGGCACCAATGCACGCCTGGTTTGTCGACCGGCTGCCCGCGGGCTTTACCGCATCCTCGCTCGATGATGGGCTTGTCGATCGCATCCGGGCGATTCGACGCTCGCTGGGCCCTGACCTGTTCGGGTTTGGGCCAGACGCCGGGGCCAATGACGAGTTGTCGCGGTTTCGTTGGCCCGAGACCACCACGATCGCGAGCATTCATGGCGACCTGGCCAACGGGCGTGCCCTTGAAGCGCGCATGGTGGCGAGCGGCACGCCGCTCGTGCCGCTCGATACGCCCAGGCTCGTGCCGCGGCTGGTGGAACTGAGCCGCATCGCTGCCGAGGCGCTCACCCATCGGGCGGCCATTGCGGCTGCCGGCCCGGCACTGGAGGCGCTGCTTGCACGTGCCCGCACCGAGGGCCGCGGATTCTTCGATCGTCTCGATCCCTTGATTGCGGCCAGTCTGGCCATTGACGCCGATCGCGAAACCTTTGCCCAGCGCCCGGTCGAGGTGCCGTTGCTGGCCGAGCTCGACCAAGGCTTTCTGGCTGCACTCGCACGCGGTCGAATCTCGGGGAATCCGATCGGCTTCCTGCAATTCGGGCGCACGCCGGTGCGCGCCTGGCTCCAGCAGGTGAGTGTCGGTGGCGTGGCCCCGCAGGGCCTGGCCGACTGGGCCCAAGTGGAGTCGTGGGTCGCCTTGCGCCATCGCATGCGGGTATCGGCGGCGCGCTGGAAGGAACTGCTTGGCGATGCGGCCGGGCTGCCACAAGGCACGGTCCAGGGCGATGCTGATCTTGCGCGCCGTTGTGCCGCGCTGCGCGCCCTCGTGCTCGAGGTCGAGCCGGGTTTGAACGACATTGTGAGCAGCTTGTTCGGTGCTACCGTCGCTCAGGCCTGCGTCGGTCGTGATGAGCCGGCACTACGGCGCCTGGCTGACCTGCTCGAGCGCAACCTCGAGCGAGCACGAGCCCTCGAGGGCCTGCGGCTGGTCTCGGGGCTGCTCGAGCGCCTGGCAGGGGCAGGGGGTCATCTGGCCGAGGAAACACGCCAATACCTTGGCACGACGCTGGGGGATGCCGATGTGCCGGTGGGTGTTGCTCTCGATCGGTGGGCGAGCCTCGTTGCGCGCTTTCGCGCGCATGCCCAGCGGGCGCCATTGCAGGCCGAGCTTGCGCGTCTGACAGCGGCCGTTGCCCAAGCCGGTGCGCCACGCTGGGCCGAGAGCCTGCGCGGCGAGCCAGTGACCGGGCACATCGACCCGCAGACGCCCGCCAACTGGCGCGAGGCATGGGCATGGCGCCAGGCGCATGACTATCTGAGCTTGCTTGAGTCGGGCTCGATGCTCGAACAGTTGCAGGAGGAGCGTCGCGAACTCGCGCAGACGCTCGCCCGGCTACGGGCCGAGGCGGTTGAACAGCGGGTCTGGTTGCGGCTCTATCGCAATGCGCCGCCCCGTGTCACCGCGGCCTTGCAGACCTATCTCAACGCTATCGGGCAACTCGCCCATGCCACCGGCGCCCGTGCCGCACGCCTGCGCGCCGAGGCCCGCGCCGCAATGATGGCGGCCCACGCTGCCGTGCCCTGCTGGATCATGCCGCACTGGCGTGTGTCGGAGACGCTCCCCGCTCAGTTGGGCTGTTTCGATCTTGTCATCATCGATGAGGCCAGCCAGTCGGATCTGTCGGTGCTGCCCAGTCTGCTGCGCGGACGCAAGATGATCGTGGTGGGTGATGATCAGCAGGTGTCGCCCGAGTTGAGCGAGCTGAGCGAGGAGCGCCTGGCGATATTGCGCACCCGCTATCTGGGCGATCAGCCTTTCGCGACCCAGATGGCCCCTGAACGCTCCATCTACGACCTGGCGCGCGTGGCCTTTTCGCACCGTACCGTGATGCTGCGCGAGCACTTCCGTTGCGTGCGTCCGATCATCGAGTTTGCACGCCGGGAGTTCTACGGCAACGATCTGCTGCCACTGCGGGTACCGCGCCCATCCGAGCGACTGGAGCCCGCGCTCATCGACCGTCATCTGCCTGAGGGTCGCATGGTGGGGGAGGTGAACGAGGTCGAGGCGCAGGCCATTGCCGACGAGGTGGTGCGCATCATGGCCGACCCCACCCTGGCAGGTCGCTCGATCGGGGCCGTGTCCTTGCATGGTCCGGCGCAGGCGCGACGCATTATCGATCTGCTCCGCGAGCGGGTGAGTGCACGCGAACTGCTCGATCGTGCCTTTGCTGCCGGTGATGCGCGTGCCTTCCAGGGCAAGGAACGCGACATCATGCTGCTGTCCATGGTGACCGACGCGCACTGGCCTGGCGTGGTCGAGGACCAGCAGTCGGCACAGGCCTACAACGTGGCCGCAAGCCGTGCGCGCGATCGGATGGTGCTGATGCGCTCGGTAAGCGCCGAAATGCTCGACCCGCATGATTTTCGTGCGCGCCTCATTGCGCACTTTGCACAGCCCTTTGCCGAGGCGCCCGCACCGGTGGCCAGCCTGCGCGATGCTTGCCAGGGACCCTTCGAGCGCACGCTCTTCGACTGGCTGAGTGCCCGTGGTCATCGTGTCACGCCCAGGGTGGTGGCGGGTGCCAGCGTGATCGATCTGGTCGTCGAGGGGTCGGGCGATCGACGCCTTGCCATCGCGATCGACGCCGACGGTGCACAGGATCTTGCCCAGTGGTGTGAAGCGCTGGCGCAACAGCGCGTGCTCGAGCGCGCCGGTTGGACGGTATGGCGGGTGTTTGCCTCGAGTCTTGTTCATGACCCCAGGCGGGCGCTGGATGACCTGGCACGGGCGCTGTCGGGTCTGGGGATAACGGCAGAAACGCAGGCCTGACCGGCACCACGGCCACCCCCTCTCGGCTGCTGGGGGGGGCGGGTGAGCGGTATCCCGGTGCGAGCCTCAGGTACTGCCCGACGCGCTCAGGTGCTGCTCGACTGGATGTGGTGCCACGTGCTCTGGCACATGGTGGCCAGATCGCGTCGAGCCTGCCAGTGCAGCAGGTCCGACGCCTTGTCGACGCGCGCGTAGCAGGCGGCGATGTCCCCCGGGCGCCTGGGTGCGAAGTCAAAGGGTACGGTCTTGCCGCTGGCTGCTTCGAAGCTGCGTACCATGTCGAGCACGCTGTGACCCTGGCCGGTGCCCAGGTTGATCGCGTGCCAGCCACTTGCATGGGTCAGAAAGTCGAGCGCCGCGAGATGCCCTTCGGCCAGATCCATCACATGGATGTAGTCGCGCACCCCGGTGCCATCGGGCGTGGAGTAATCGTTGCCGAACACGCGCAGGCGCGGCAGGCGGCCGGCCGCCACGCGCGCTACGAAAGGCATCAGGTTGTTGGGCATGCCGTTGGGGTTCTCGCCGATGAGCCCCGAGGCGTGTGCACCCACCGGATTGAAGTAGCGCAGGCAGGCGATGCGCCAGCTTGCATCGGAGCGTGCGCAATCGGCGAGAATCTCCTCGATGTGCAGCTTGCTGCGTCCATACGGGTTGGTGGCACTGGTGGGATGCGCTTCGTCGATCGGCAGGTATTGAGGGTCGCCGTACACGGTGGCGCTGCTGCTGAACACGAGCGAGTGCAGGCCCGTGGCCTGCATGGCTTGCAGCAGGCTGATGGTGCCCTGCACGTTGGTCGAGTAGTACTCCACCGGCTTTTCGATCGATTCGCCCACGGCCTTGAGTCCGGCAAAGTGGATGACCGCATCGATCGAGTGTGAACCAAGCACCTCAGCCAGGCGCGCGGTGTCGCGTACATCGGCCTCGATGCAGACCGGCTGCGCTCCAGTGATGGTCTGAAGCGCAGCGAGTACCGAACGACTGCTGTTCACGAAGTTGTCGTAGAGCACGACCGCATGGCCAGCGCTTGCAAGGGCTACCGCGGTATGGCTGCCGATGTAGCCTGCGCCGCCGGTGAGAAGAATGTTCATTGAGGTTGCCCGAGCATGAGACCTGGCAGGGCTCGCGCTGATGCGATGGCGCGCCAGATGCGATCGGGCGTGGCTGGCATCTCGATGTGCTGCACGCCCAGATGGGCCAGCGCATCGACGATGGCATTGATGACCACGGCCAGTGCCGGGGTGGTGCCGCCTTCGCCGCCCCCGCGAACCCCGAGCGGGTTGGTCGGCGTGAGAATCTCCATCAGTTCGACCGCAAACGAGGGGAAGTCATCAGCCCGCCCCATGGCGTAGTCCATCAGCGAAGCCGACACCATCTGGCCACTCGCGGGGTCGTAATGGGCCTTCTCGAACAGGGCCTGAGTGGCACCTTGCACGAAGCCACCGTGGGTCTGGCCATGCAGGATGATGGGGTTGATGGCACGACCCACGTCATCGACGGCCGAGAGCGCCACGATCTGCACGACGCCGGTGTCGGGGTCGATCTCGACCTCGCACACCTGGGCGCCGTAGGGGAAGCCAGGCTCTGCCATCTTGTGCACATGGCTCGCGGCGAGCGGCCCGCGCAGATCGGGTGGCAGATCCGACCTTGTCTCGGCAGCCCTCGCCACCGCGTACAGCCCAACGGCGCGGTCGGTGCCGGCGAGGCGGAATTCACCTTGGGAAAACTCGATGTCGGCGCCCGCAGCTTCGAGCAGATGGGCCGCGATCAGGCGTCCGCGCGCGATGATCTTGTCGCTTGCGTAGCCCATGGCGATGCCGGCCATGCGCATCGAGCGTGCCGAGTGGGAGCCGCCGCCCTCGCGCACCACGGTGGTGTCGCCGGTGATGAGATGGATGTCGCCCTGGGCGATGCCCAACCAGCTTGCCACGCACTGGGTAAAGCTTGTCTCGTGGCCCTGGCCAGTGGGTGTGGTGCCGATCACGACATCGACGCTGCCGCCTGCGTCGCCCGTGTCGCCCGTGTCGCCCGTGTCGCCCGAGGCCCGCACCGTGATGTCTGAGCGCTCGATCGGATTGCCGCTGGTCAGTTCGATGTAGTTGGCAAAACCAAGGCCCCGCCACTTTCCCTGCGCGGCCGATGCGGCGCGGCGTGCGGCATAGCCCGACCAGTCGGCGAGGGCCAGTACCCGATCCATGGCCTGCGGGTAGTCACCCGAGTCGTAGAGGAGCCCGAGTGTGGTGCGATAGGGCATCGCCTCGGGCTTTACCAGATTGCGACGGCGCAACTCGATGCGGTCGATACCGGTTTCGCGCGATGCGATGTCGATGAGCCGCTCCATGATGAACATGGCTTCGGGGCGCCCGGCGCTGCGATAGGGCGCCGTGGGGGCGGTGTTGGTGGTGACCGCGAGGCAGCGTACCGAGGCCACCGGAAAGTCGTACACGGTGGTGAGGAGTTCGCCCGACTTGTTGATCGGCACGAAGGCAATCGTGTAGGCGCCGACGTTGCTTCTCAGGGTGGCGCGCAGGGCGAGAAAGCGGCCGTTGGCGTCGAGCGCGAGTTCGGCATCGGTGTCCAGGTCGCGCCCCTGGTAGTCCGAGAGGATCGACTCGCTGCGACTCGCGCGCCAGGTGACCGGCCGCGCGAGATGGCGTGCCGCCCAGGCGACGATGATGTACTCGGGGTAGCACCAGTTGCGGGTGCCGTAGTTGCCGCCAACATCGGCGGCAAGGACGCGTACCGCGTCTTTCTCCACACCGAGCGACGCGGCGATATCGCTCTTCAGGCGCACCGAGTTGTCACCGCCACACCACACGGTGGTGAGCCCGCTCGCCGCGTCGTGGCTCGCAACCGCGGCGCGGGTTTCCATCATCACGCCGGTAACCCGGTGCACCCAGGTCTTCAAGCGCGTGACGTGCGCGGCGCCTGCAAACGCTGCCTCGGTGGCGGCCGAATCGCCAAAGTGTGCGTCAACGCAACAGTTGGCCGGGATGGCGTCCCACACCTGTGGGGCGCCTGGCTCGAGTGCCGCGCGTGCCATGGTGACCGCGGGCAGGGCATCCCATTCGATCGCGACAGCTTCGGCCGCATCGAAGGCCTGCGCCGCAGTGTCGGCAATGACTGCCACCACACCATCGCCGGCAAATCGGGTGCGGTCGTGTGCGAGGAGCGGAATGGGCGTGACCCGGCGTGGCGAGCCATCGGTGTTGGAGAGCGGCAGATCGACCGTACCGTTGATCGAGGCGTAGCAGGTGACCGACTTGAGGCCGGCGGCCTCGAGGTCCGCCGCGGTGAGCACGGCGATAACGCCGGGCATGGCACGCGCCGCTACGGTGTCGATGGATACGATGCGGGCATGGGCATGGGGCGAGCGCACCATGGCCATGTGGGCTTCGCCCGAGAGGGTCATGTCGTGGGTGTAGCGACCCTCGCCGCGCAAGAGGCGGGGGTCTTCGCGACGCAGCACCGGGGCGCCGATGCCCCCTGATTCGACCGGATGAAGGCTTGTACTCATGGCAGTGATCCTGGATGCGATGGGCGCGCCGTGCGGCGCGATGTTGCGCATGCCGGTGGCGGTTGCTGCCCCTGGCTCGACGCGCTTCAGGGGCGAGCGTAGCCGATCGGAGAGTGCCTGAACACTGCGGCCGGACGAGCAAAGCGCAGTCTGGGACAGACCAGGCTGCAGAATGGCCCGGCCTCAGGGCAGGCACGCCCGATAGGGCTGCCTCATCTGTCGTACACTTTTGCGAGGATGGGCGCCTGGGTTGTTGCAGTTCTGGCGTCTCCGACCCGTGGCGGCCCAGGCCCTCGCGTGGGACCTCACCCGTGCATTCGACCGACCCTTGGAGCCCTCAGCGTGGCCACTGCCAGCCATCCCCCGATTCCCGAGAATGTGATGACCCCGGAGGCCGCGCTCAAGCGGCTGCTGGAGGGCAATGCACGCTATGTGGCGGGTGAGTTCAACGACCGCGACTACAGCGAGACGCGGGCCGTGCTGACTCAGGGGCAGAACCCCTATGCCGCACTACTGTCCTGTGCCGACTCACGAGTGAGTCCGGAGCTTTGCTTTGACGAGGGGCGAGGCGATCTGTTCGTCAATCGCCTGGCCGGCAACTACGTCTCGCTCGACATGCTGGCCAGCCTTGAATACGGCGCAGTCGTGCTGAAGGCACCGCTCATCATGGTGCTGGGGCACACCGAATGTGGTGCCGTGAAGTCGGCCATCACCGCCGAGAAGGACCACTTCGACTTTCCCGGGCATATCCAGACCATCACCACCCAGTTGCGCAGTGCGGTGAAGGCCGCCGAAAAGTCCGGTGGTGACCTCCTTGCTGCCACCATTGTCGAAAACATCAAGATCAATGTCGACAACCTGAAAGACTCCACGCCCTTGTTGCGGCGGCTGGTCGAACAGGGCAAGTTGCTGGTCGTGGGTGGCCTCTACCACCTGGACTCAGGCAAGGTGGAATTGGTGGCGTAGGCACACTTCTGGAACTGCCTGCCCGTTCGACGGCAGATGGCAGATGGCTCGAGCGGTTTGAATGGCCCGCATCGCTCGAGCAGTTCCGGTAGCTGTAGCCTTTCTCAGTTGCCTGGCACGAATTCGTTGGTGAAATAGCTGCCGATCGGTTGTTTTTCCTTGAGACTGCCGTACTGGTTCAGGATGTCCTGCGCACGCTCCATCACCTCGGGCGACAGCCAGGCGAGGGAATGCCCCTTGCCCCAATCAGGTTCGGTCAGGTTGAAGGACAGCATGAGGATGCGCATCGAGATCGCGCGGTTGAGGGTGGGTGATCGTTTGAGCAGGGCGTCGATCGCGCCCTCCGGATCCTTGCGGGCTGCGATGATCGACTTCTCCATGAGCGCGACCATCTTCTTCGTGAGGGCCGGATTCTTCAGCGCGATGTCACGGCCCGCCACCAGCGACAGACCCGGCACGTTGATGCCCTGGCCTGCGTAGGTGAAGGTCGACACCGGCATGTTGTTTGCCTCGAAGAGCGGCACCTGCAGGAAGTCGAATGACTCGATGGCGTCGGCCTTGCCCTCGAGCAAGGCGGCCGGCTTGGCAGCCCCTTCGACGTTGATCAGGCGAATCTTGCCTTCCATGCCGGCCGCCTTCAGGACGGCGGGCAGCAACTGCGCCGAGGCACCGCCGGGGGAGTAGGCGACGCGAGCCCCGTTCATGTCCTGGATCTTCTTCCAGCCGGTCTTCTGCGGGAATATGAGCGCCATCGGATTCTGGCGCAGATAGCCCCCGACGATCTTCAGCGGCAACCCCTGCGAGACCAGGGTCATCACGGTGCCAGCATCGCTCGTGCCGAACATCGTCGAGCCATTGGCCACGGTCTGCGCGGTAGAGGCCGAACCACGACCTTCCAGCACTTCGAGGTCGATACCCTCGGCCTTGAAGAGGCCGCGGTCGATGCCGTAGTACCAGATGGCGTGGTAGCCCGAATTCACCCAGTCGGTGCGCAAGGTGACCTTCTCGTCGGCTTGCGCCAAGGGTGCCTGAATGCAGGCCAGCATCGCCAGTACCGAGAGGCCCAGCCGCCTGGCGGCTGAGCGGCGCGACTTGTGTGGCTTGATGCTTCGGGTCGAAGGGCTTTGCTGCATCATGATTTCTCCACTGAGATGAGGACGGCACGGTTGTCGAGAAGGCCGACGCCCTGGGGCTGCGGCGCTCAGGCGGTGGGGCTACGTTGCGACACATGCCACGGAATGCATCTGCGCTCGATCAGTTCGATGGCATAGAAGAAGATCATGGCGATGATGGACAGAACCACGAGCGTGGCAAAGAGCAACGGTGTATCCAGCTGCCCGGAGGCTTGCACCAGCACGTAGCCCAGTCCGTTGTCGGAGCCGATGAATTCGCCCGTGAGGGCGCCCACCACCGCCAGGGTCGAGGCAACCTTGAGCCCGCCGAAGATGCTGGGCAGTGCGAACGGAAGTCGCAGCTTCAGAAAGACCCGATGGCGCGGCGCGCCCATCGAACGCGCCAGCGCGATCATGCCGGGGTCTATGCCGCGCAGCCCCACGATGGTGTCGACCACGATCGGAAAGACGGCGATCATGAAGGCCACAGCCACCTTGGGCCAGACGCCAAAACCGAACCACACCACGAAAAGAGGCGCCAGCGCGATCTTGGGAATGCTCTGCGTGGCCACCATGGGCGGGTAGAGCAGCCGCTCGAGGAGCGGCGAGGCCACGATCAGCATGCCGAGCGGGATGGCGATGACCACCGCGGTGATGTAGCCAGCGAGAATCGCCCCTATCGTCCAGCCCGAGTTGACGAGCAGCGGTTGCCACTGGGTCACGCCGGCCCGCAGGACGGCAGCAGGCGAGGGCACCAGGTAGACCGGCAGTGCGAGGAGTCGCACGGCCAGATCCCAGACGAGGACGAGCAGCGCAAAGGATGCCAGCGTCCAGGCCACGTTCTGAAATCGCTCGGGGAGCCTCATTTGATGACCCCCAGTTCCTGAAACAGGTGCCCGACCTGCCGCACATAGGCACCGAACTCGGGGCTCTCGCGAACGGCGAGGTCGCGCGGTCTGGGCAAATCGATGTCAAGGATCGAATGAATGCGGCCCGGGCGCGGGGTCATCACGACCACGCGATCGGACAGAAACACCGCCTCGGCAATGCTGTGGGTGACAAAGAGCACGGTCTTCCGTGCCGATTGCCAGATACGCTGCAGGTCGAGCTGGATCTGTTCGCGCGTGAGCGCGTCGAGCGCACCGAAGGGCTCATCCATCAGCAGCAAGGCCGGGTCGTGCACC
>CAIKRR010000047.1 GCA_903829815.1 uncultured Pseudomonadota bacterium
CGTGTCGATTTGCCCAACGGTCAAACTGAAGTACCCGGCAACGCGACTTCCATCACAGACGACGAATGTTTTCGCTGAACCGCTACCTTGAGCTTGGCGTGCGTGGCGCAGCAGCCAGTCGGTGAGGGCCGGCTTTCCGCAGTCAAATTCTTCCAGCCGATGATTCGCATCCATCGACTGTGGTGCCGATAGACTCATTTTTCTGCCCACACCGGAGGCCGGGAGAACAAATTGGCCAGACCAGGATTATCAGACTCCGGTCGATCCAGCATTTCCAGGAGCGCTTGGTACTGACTGCCGGAAACCATGAACAATCTCTGATCGAGCAAGGTGTGCTCGGCCGCTTGATAAGCAGCATCGAGAATGAAATCAGTCAACGATTTGTGTGCGACCTCGGCGGCGCGACGCAGAACGGTTTCCTGTTCAGGTGTTGCGCGCAGGCCGAGCCGGGCCGAACGAGCGGTGGTGGTGGCAGCCATGGCAAACCCCTTCAGATGTACGCCAGACTCAATGTTAGTACAAATGACACATTTTGTCTGGAAGGCACTTTTCCAGCCTGCGCAACGCCCGAACCTCGGAGGGATCTCGCAAAATCAACACCTTACGCGTGCCGGTTCACCGCCAACGCACGGCCACCCGTCAGGCATCGAACGCCATCAACGCGGTAGCAAACATTCCCGTCTTGCTCCATCATGATGCATCAAGATGAATCATGATGGAGAGGGCCATGACGACCGCTATCCGCGAAAAGTTTTCCTCCCAGGCCGCACCCGATGTGCTGGCCGCGTTGCGCCAGATCGCAGAAAGCCAAGGCCGTCAGTTCCAGGCGGTGCTCGATGAAGCCCTGCGCGACTATATCGACCGGCAGCAAAAGGAGCGCCCCCGCCGCCACGTGTTGGCTTCGTTCGCGTCCAGTCTGGATGAGTTCGATCGCCTCTACCGCGAACTGGCCAAGTAAACCGTGGCTCACGATTACCTGACCGTGGCCGATGTGCTCGGCATGCACACGGTGCTGATGCAGCGTTACGGCGGCGCGCCGGGCGTGCGCGATCCCGGGGCGCTGGAGGCCGCCCTGTTTCGCCCGCAGACCGGTTACTACGATGACATCGTGGCCGAGGCTGCTGCCCTGCTGGAAAGCCTGGCAATCAACCATCCGTTCGTGGACGGGAACAAGCGCATCGGCTTTGCCGCGGCCGACGTGTTCCTGCGTATCAACGGCTGGCGCTTGCAGCGTGCGCCGATGCCGATCCATGCAGAGATGATGCAGATGTTCGAGTCGGGCACCTTCGACATCGCCCACCTCGATCCGTGGCTGCGGTCGTTTGCCGTTGCCGCAGGGTGATGCCATGAACGAGAAAACACCCAACCCGCAGTCATCAGCCGGCTAGGGGATCAGACCGAGTTCGCGCAGCACCTCCTGGGTGTGCTCGCCCAGCAACGGCGGCGCGCGCCGATATTCAATCGGCGCAGCGCGAAACCGGATCGGATTGGCCACCTGGGGCACGCTGCCTGCCAGGGGGTGAGGCATGTCGATGCGCATCCCGCGGTGGCGCACCTGCGGGTCAGCGAAGACCTCGTCGATGGTATTGATGGGACCGCAAGGCACACCGAGCGGCTCCAGGCGATCGATCCAATGCTGCCGCGGCGCACCGACCATCACCTGGCTGATCTGGTCACGCAGGAGATCCACATGACGCACTCGCGCCGCGTTGGTGACAAATCGCTCGTCGCTTGCAAGCGAAGGAACGCCCAGCCCTTGGCACAGCTTGACGAACTGGCCGTCATTGCCGACGACGATGACCAGATCTCCATCGGCACACGCAAAGACGTCCTGCGGCTGGATGTTCGGATGGGCGTTGCCGGTGCGTTGCGGTACCCGACCCGACACCAGATGGTTCATTGCCTGATTGGCAAGAATGCCGGTCTGCACATCGAGCATGCCCAGGTCGATGAAATCACCTTCGCCGGTCTGTCCACGACGCGCGAGCGCAGCCAGTACCGCCACACTGGCGTACATCCCGGTCATGATGTCGACGATCGGAATGCCCACCTTCTGCGGACCGCCCCCCGGCCGCCCGGCACGCTCACCGGTGACACTCATCAGCCCACCCATCGCCTGAATGAGAAAGTCGTAGGCAGCCTGTGAGGCCTTGGGGCCAGTCTGACCAAATCCGGTGATCGAGCAGTAGATGAGCCCGGGATTGAGTGGTTTGAGGTCGTCATAGCCCAGCCCGAACCGGCCGAGCGTGCCCAGCTTGAAATTCTCGAGAAGGATGTCGCTGCGGGCAGCCAGTGCGCGCACCACCGCCTGGCCTTCAGGCTGATCCAGTTCAAGCGTGACCGAACGCTTGCCGCGATTCACCGACAGGAAATACCCGGCCTCCTTCGTCGCCGAGCCATCAGTAGCAGCCAGAAAAGGAGGGCCCCACGACCGGGTGTCATCACCGCTCCCGGGACGCTCGACCTTGATCACGTCGGCGCCCAGATCAGCAAGCATCTGTCCGGCCCAGGGCCCCGCCATCACCCGACTGAGGTCAAGCACTTTCACATGCGACAAGGGTCCGGCCATGAACAGTCATCCTTCGTGATGCACCAGAAGCCTGCGTGCGACATCCGCCAGACATTGTAGGCGCGTGCATGGCTGCCGAGGCACAGGTATCCTGCAGCCACAGCAACCGTGCGATGAAGTGCCTGGGAGACAGCATGACCGACATCGTTCTCGAACAGAGTGGGCGCGTGCTCACGGTCACAATCGATCGTGCTCCGGTGAATGCGCTCACACTCGCGCTCTACGAACGCATCGCAGAGCTGTTCAACGAGATCAGTCGTCGCGATGATGTGCACTGCGTGATTCTCACCGGGCGTGGCAACAAGGCCTTCTGCGCAGGTCTTGACCTGCAGGAGTTCATGGCGGCACAACTGGCCGATGACCCCGCGCGGGCCGCCATCGTGCGCGAGACCTTCCGGGCCGTGAGGCAGTGTGCGATTCCAGTGATTGCAGCGGTCAATGGCCCCGCCCTCGGTGCGGGCAACGTGTTGGCCGCGGTGGCCGACATCCGCATTGCTTCCGAGCGGGCCACCTTTGGCACGCCCGAGATCAACGTCGGACGCTGTGGTGGCGGCGCTCACCTGGGGCGCCTGGTGCCACCCGGCATGCTGCGCTTGATGTATTTCACCGGCGAGCCGATCTCGGCCTGGGAGGCGCACAGGGTGGGTCTGGTCGATCAACTCGTCAGTGCCCGCCGACTGATGCCGGCAGCACGCGAACTGGCCGAAACGATTGCGGCCAAGAGCCCGCTGGGGCTTCGCATGGCCAAGGAAGCACTCAATCGCACCGAGTGGATGCCAGTCGAAGAAGGCTATGCCCTCGAACAGCAGTACAGCACGCGGCTGATGGCGACCGAAGACGCCCGCGAAGCGGCTCGTGCGGCGGTCGAGAAGCGCCCCCCCGTCTTCAAGGGGCGCTGAAGATGGACACCTTGCGAATCGCCCAGCGGGCCGCATGGCCTCTTGCCATGCGCCTTGCCATGCAACATGCCACGCGTGCTGCCCTGCTGGGCGCATCGATGCTTGTCACGGTGACCGGCATGCTCATCACCACCGGGGCGGGTGCACAAACCCAGGCACAGACTCTGGCCCAGAACTGGCCGTCGAGACCGTTGCGCATCGTGGTCAACTTTCCAGCCGGCGGCCCGGCCGACATCATCGGGCGCTCGCTCAGCATGAAGCTCGCTGGCCTGCTCGGCCAGACTGTCGTGGTCGAGAACCGGGCAGGCGCCGGTGGGGTGATCGGTACCGATGCCGTGGCGAAATCCGCGCCGGATGGCTACACCCTGCTCGTATGCTCGGCCGGTTCGCTCTCGATTGCCCCCGGTCTCACCACCCTGCCCTACGATCCCGAGCACGACCTGACCGCGATTACCCAGATTGTCGATGCCCCGGAAGTGCTGGTCGCGATTCCGCGCCTTGCCGTGCGGACACTGGCCGAGTTGACCGCCTACGCTCGTGCCAATCCCGGACGCATCAGCTTTGCCTCATCGGGGCCGGCCAGCATGCCGCACCTGGCCGGTGAACTGCTCAAGCGAGAAGCACGCATCGACATCGTGCATGTTCCCTACCGCGGCGCAGCCCCCGCAGTGAACGATCTGCTGGGCGGGCAAGTCGACATCATGTTCGCCGATATTCCGGTGGTCTTGCCGCACATTGTCTCGGGTCGCCTGGTGCCGATCACCATGGGAAATATCCGCCGCGCGCCAACGCTGCCGGCAGTACCCACCACCGCCGAGGCCGGGCTCCCGGGCGTGCTGGCCAACAACTGGTACGGCCTGCTGGCACCGGGTGGTACGCCTCGCGAAATCATCAACCGGATCCATCAGGCAGCGGTGACGGCACTGCGCATGCCCGATCTGGTCGAGGCCCTCACTCGCCAGGGTGCCATTCCGGTTGCCAGTTCGCCTGAAGAATTCGCCGCCTTCATCCGTTCGGAAAATGCGCGCTGGGCACCGATTGCCCGTGCCGCCGGCGCCAAGTGGGAATGACGACCGCGGAATGACGGCCGCGGAATGACGGCCGGGGAATCAATACCCGGGAGCGACGACGAGAAAATGACGATGACACCCAGGATGCAACTGCACTGGTCCCCACGCTCACCCTTCGTGCGCAAG
>CAIKRR010000048.1 GCA_903829815.1 uncultured Pseudomonadota bacterium
ATCGATGTTCTCGAGCGGCTCGAGCGCGAGCTCGGAAAGCCGGCCCTCTCCAGTGCGGCGGCGATGATGTGGAATGCCCTTCGCACCATCGGGGTCACGACGCCGGTGACCGGGTTCGGCCGTCTGCTTGCGAACCCCTGATGCACCGCGCAGGCACGGCCGGACGAGAACCTTCTCGCGTTGCGTGCGTCCGTGGCGTTCCATCGATCGGCTCATCACCCGCTGAGGGCTGGCGGCCTGCTACTCGACCTTCATGCCCGAGGCCTTCACTACACGAGTCCAGCGTTCGCGTTCACTGGCCACCAGGCGGGTCAGATCCTGCGGACTGCCACCGTCGATGATGAAGCCCTGCTCGAGCAGCCGGTCGCGAACCGCTGGTTCGGCGAGTGCTGCCCCGTACTCGCGATTGAGTCGCTGCACGACGGCTTCAGGCGTGCCGGCGGGGGCGAAGAGCCCGAACCAGGTCGGTACCTGGAAGTCGGCAACCCCTGCTTCAGCGAGGGTTGGCCAGTCGGGAAAGCTCGGCAGCCGTTGCGCCATGGCAACCCCGAGCATGCGTACCCGGTTGTCGCGAATGAGCGGTTGTGCCGGGGCGAGGCTTGCGAACATCATCTGCACGTCGCCGCGGGCTACCGCGATGACGGCTTCGGCGCCGCCCTTGTACGGCACGTGGGTAAGTTCGGTGTTGGTCAGCAGGGCGAACAGGGCGGTTGCCATGTGCGGCGAGGTGCCCGGGCCGTTCGACGAATACATGATCGCGCCGGGCTGGGCTTTCGCGAGCGCGATGAGGTCCTGCACGGTGCGCGCCTGAACGCTCGGGTGAACGACCAGAATGTTCGGAATACTGGCCAGCATGATCACCGGGGTGAAGTCGCGCTGCGGGTCATAGCCCAGGCGTGGCAGCAGCGCCGGATTGACAGCGTGGGTCACGGCCGCGCCCATCAGGAGGGTGTAGCCATCGGGTGCCGCCCTGGCCACCATTTCGGTGGCCACGCTGCCACCGGCACTCGGACGATTCTCGACCAGGACTTGCTGGCCGATGGTCGTGCTCACCCGTTGCGCCAGGATGCGTCCGAGGATATCGCTGGCCCCTGGGCCATAGGGCAGGATCCAGTGGATGGGTCGGGTGGGCCAGGCGGGGGCAGACTGGGCCTGGCATAGGGGTGTGGCCAGTGCCAGCAGGCAGGCGGTCATCAGATACCGAACGGGCAGGGCAAGCCGGCCCCGTGCAACCACAAGCGCTCTCATGCTGTCTCCTCGGGTGCATTCTTGTTGATGCTCGCTGCGGGCGCCATGTGTCGGATCCGCGCGATGTGTGCATCCTAGCGCGGTTCGTGCGCCTGCATCCTGGCGCGGTTCGTGCGCCTGCATCCTGGAGGGGCTCAGCGCCGGGACCGCATGTGAAGTTCGAAGAGGTCGGCGTGGCATTCGCGCAGCTCGGCACGCAATCGCGCGAGCAGGGCCTGATCGGCACGCCTTTCCGCATCGAGAATCCGCACGATGAGGCGAGCGGCGGCTTCGGGTGGCGTGTCGCCGCAGGGGCGGCTGCGTTCGATCAGGCGTGTGGTTGCGGCCGGATGCGCCTGCACGAGCCAGGCCGGAAACCATGCGTGGCTGGTCTGGGCCGACAGAAAGTTCGCCTCGAACGGTTTCAGGAGACGCTGCAGGGCTGGCAGGTCGATGCGGCGTGCGGTCTCCGAGAAGCCCTGCGCATCGCGCCAGGCGAGTTCGATGAGGCAGACCCACAGGTCCTGCGAATCGGTACCGGCTTCACCCTGCAGCGCCCGTGCCATCCACCCCAGGGCTATGGGGTTCTCTCGCCAGTCGGGGGACAGCGTCGTGATCGATTGACGCGCGGTCGCCCACTGGTGCGCCTGCAGCCAGAGCGGCGCACTGTGCGCGGTGGGCCACGCCGGGACAAAGCCAAGATGGGCCCAGTGCCGTGCCTGTGCCTGCCACAAGGGTGCAAGCCAGGTGCTGGCAGTGGTACCCAGTGCTGCACGAGCGGCCGGTACGACGACCGATTCCAGATGGTCAATCTGCGCTGCGGCCGCTTCATGCGTGTCACCCGAGACCGTGGTCGTCAGGGCAGCCTGCAAGACCGAGGCTGCGGGCAGCAGAGGGTCCTCGGGAAAGCCTGCGGAGAGAATGGCACGGGCCTCGCCGAGGGCGATCGGGTCGCGCTGCCTGATCGCTTCGATGAGGTCCGATTGCAACTTGACCTCGAGATTGCTCTCGGGTGCGAAGAGGTCGAGTTGCTCGCTCATCGGCCGTGCCCCGCGCTGCCGGATGCAACGCTACAGATGCCGCCCGCCGTCGACCACGATCGTCGTGCCGGTGGCTGCGCGCAGATGGGTGGCGCAGGCCAGCACGGCAGCGGCAACGTCTTCGGGTTCCACCACGCGCTTGAGCGGCGTGGCCTGCGCTGCCTTCTCGAGTTCGGGACGCCCGCGTCCGGCCACGAAGTCGGTCGCGACCGCGCCCGGTGCCACGCACAGGAACCGTACCTTGGGGCCGAAGGCGCGCGCCATCGAGAGTGTCATCGTGTCGAGCGCTGCCTTGGCCGCGCAGTAGGCCATGTTGCTGCCTGAGCCCGAGGTGCCCGAGATCGACGACACGCTGATCACGACCGCGTCACCCGAGGCTTGCATCAGCGGCATGAGCGAGCGAATGACCGAGAACGGTCCGTGCACGTTGGCCAGCAGGATCTTTGCGAACAGGTCCTCATCCATCGTTTCGAGGTCGTGATGGGGAATGGGGCGGGTGAAGCCGGCGCTGTTCACCAGAACGTCGACGCGTCCGAAACGTGCCTGCAGGTCGGCGGCCATCGCTCGTATGCTCGCCGTGTCCTCGAGCACCATGTGTGCTGCCAGGTGACCGCTGCCGGGCAGTGCGGCAACCAGGGCACGGGCGCGCTCTTCACCGCGGTTGTAAGTCACGACCACGGTGGCACCGGCTTCGGCGAGCATGCGTGCGCTGGCTGCGCCGATGCCGCTGCTGCCCCCGGTGACGACTGCCACACGGCCATTGAGTGAGGTGAGAGGGGGATGTGCCATGGGGTGCGTCCTGTCGATTGTGCTCGCGCGGGTGGGTCAAGATGGGTGCGCGTGCATGATGCCGCAACGGCGGGTTGTTGGGTGGTGGTGGGCTGACGTTGCAGCAGGCCGGGAGAGGTCGACCGTGCCCTTCATGCTATGGTGAACAAAAGGCGGATCGCGGTGGCGAACTGTCCTTTGCCGGGCCAGTCGACCGCAGTGTCGAATCGATAAGACAAGGAGGAGACCGATGCATTCAGTCACGGGCGCATGGCGCCCAGCGGTAGGTTTGTGTGCGCTTGCTTTGTGCGGTGCGGTGTGGGCGCAGACCCCGTCGCAGGACCCGCCCGGACGCCACGAGGTGAAGCGCATGGACGTTCCCGGTGCGCCGGGCAAACAGATCGTCGTCGAGATGAACGAATTCAAGCCCGGCGATGGTCTTGATCGCCACTCCCATCCGGGAATCGAGTCGGGCTACATCATCCAGGGCGCGATGGTGCAGCAGCCCGGCAAGGCGCCGGTCATGTTTGCCACTGGTTCATTGCTGTCGAACATGCCCGATGTCGTCCACGGAGGTTTCAAGGTGGTGGGTGATACTTCCCTGAAGGCCTTCTCAGTCTATGTCATCGACCGTGATCGACCACTCTATGATTGGGTGAAGTAGGTCGAGTCGACCGGGTGCCGGGTATCAGCCGATGCCGTTTATTCGGGCCGGATACCCGCTGCCCGGTAGGCGGCAGCGAGCATCTTCGTCTGGCTCTGGATGAAGGCCTCAAAGGCTTCGCTCGTGCCGCCCACGGGCACGGTGAAGACTTCGAGCAGGCGGGTCCTGATGGCAGGCAGGGCGAGCACCCGGTTGACGTCGGCGTTGATGCGCTCGACGAGCGGCCGGGGCAGTCCGCGCGGACCGAAGAGGCTGAACCAGCCCGAGAATTCGAAGCCCGCGTATCCCTGTTCGGCAAATGAAGGTAGCGCGGGCTCCCCGGCAAACCGCTCATCGGATGCGACCGCAATGGCCTTGAGCTTGCCGGATCGCACCTGCTGCATGGCGGTGGTGTCGATCACGGCCTGGATCTGACCACCGATGAGATCCTGCATCGCCGCGGAGGCTGCCTTGTAGGGTACGTGCAGGGCCAACATCCCCGAGCGTGCCTTCAATTGTTCGAAGGCCACATGCTGCGGGGAGCCGGGCCCGACCGTGCCATACGAAAGCGCGGTCGGATTGGCCTTCGAGTAGTTGACGAGTTCGGCGATCGTGTTCGCCGGCACTGACGGGTGAACGACCAGAAAGAGCGGATTGCGCGCCAGCAGGATGATGGGCGTGAGGTCGCGGTCTGGGTCATAGGGCAGGTTGGCGATCAGCAGCCGGTTGGCGGTGTGGATGGGCGAGGCGCCGCCACCCAGGGTGTGGCCATCCGGTGCAGCCTTGATCACGAGCTCGGTACCGATGATGGCATTGGCGCCAGGCCGGTTCTCGACCAGCACCGGCTGATGCCATTGCTCGGCCAGACGCTGCGCCACCAGGCGCACGGTGAGGTCGAGCGACCCACCGGCCCCGTAAGGCACGATGATGCGCACCGGTCGTGTGGGCCACACGTCCTGGGCCTGAGCCAGCGGCGCAAGGAGCCCGAGCGCCCATATCAACCCTGCCAGCGCACGTGTCCGCATCGATGCTCTCCTCAAGAGGCGGCAAGCCGTGTGCCTGCTGCAGCGGCACGGGGCTCGATCGGTTCGTCGAGTGCTGTTGCGCGCGTCCTCGGAAATGTACCCCATCGAGTGCCCGTCCCCCGCCACCGATCCTCTCCAGCGCGCGCGACTCATCAGTCGGGCGCCACGATGCCAGCCTGCTGCACGATCGCTGCAAATCGCGCTACATCGGCCTTGAAGCGCGTGGCGAAAGCCTCACCCGAGCTTCCCACCAGGGTCTGTCCAAGGCTGCGCAGTCGTTCGCGCGCATCGGCCGGCTCCAGTGCCGCAAGGGCTGCCCGTTGCAGTCGTGCGATGACCTCGGTCGAGGTGCCAGCTGCAACGAAGAGGCCTTGCCAGCTGCCGGTTTCAAAGCCCGGGTAACCCTGCTCGGCAAGCGTTGCCACATCGGGCAGGGTGCTCGATCGGGCGGCGCCGGTCAGTGCAAGGGGACGCAGCCAGCGTGCACGGATACCGGTTTGTGCCGCACCGATCGGCAGCACGGCCAGATCGACTTCGCCGGCCAGCAAGGCCGAATTGAGCGGCGCATCGCCCTTGTAGGGAATGGGCACGATGTCGATGGCTGCAGCGGTCTTGAGCATCTCCATCACCAGATGCAGCGGGTTGGCAACGCCCGTCGATCCGTAGTTGAGCGATCCGGGCCGGGCACGGGCAAGTGCCACCATCTCGGCCAGGTTGCGCGCCTGCAGGCGGCTGCTTGCGACCAGCACCAGATCGGTCGATACGAGCAGGCTGACGGGACTGAGGTCACGCACCGGGTCGAACGTGATCGATCGATAGAGCGAGGGCATGATCGCCAGGGCGTTGGGCGTGAGGAGCAGCGTGTGGCCATCAGGTGACGATTTCGCGACCAGCTCGGCGCCGATGGCCGCACCACCTCCGGCGCGGTTATCGACGATGACCGGTACACCCAGCGCCTCGCCCATGCGCGGCGCAAGCATGCGCGCGAGGATGTCGACCGAACCACCCGCTGCAAAGGGTACGACAAGCCGAACGGCCCGAGTCGGAAAGGTCTGCGCTTCGACCAGCGCAGGCAGCAGGGTGACCCAGAGGGCGACCAACAGCCGCATGGTGGATGAACGCCAGCCTTCGAACCGATTTCCCAGCGTCCGTTCCCGGATCATCCTTTTCATCGCGGCATGCTCTCCGGTACGTCCAGTCGATTGAGTTCGCGCTCGAGTTCCTCGCGCCGCCCCGCGTCTGCTTCGCTTGCAATCATCTGCTGCAACTCGATGGCGTAGCTCACATTCGCGGCGATGGTCTGGAGCCGTTGAACCACCTTGTCGTGATGGCCACTCAGCCGGATGCCGACCAGCCAGGGGCTTGCATATGCCGCTGCCGCAAACAGTGCAAGCGAGAGCACGATCAATCTGGCAGTGCCGAGGGTGTCTTGTCTCATGCCCGAAGTTTATGCCACTGGATTGCAGCCGGGCGCCGAGTCTGGTTCTGACGAATCGGCGCCAAGGTGCCCTGCAAGGCCCTATCATCCGGGCTTGAGGCGCCAGGTGGCGATACGCAGCGCCAGCGAGTCCGGGTTGTCCGGTCGGACGAAGATCCCCAGCCTGCAGACGATGTGTCGCCCATCGCTGCCACGTCTGCCACCACGAGTTCGAGACCCTGATGACCGACATGGACCTCACTACCGCCACCCGCGTGCTCGAGGAGCACCCCGACTACCGGGTGTCGCGCCGCGTCGCCGTGACCGATCGGCATGTCTTTGCCGAGAATACGAGCAACGAACCGTGTGGTCGTCTCGCTGTCGTCGATACGGAAACGACCGGATTCAAGCCCGATCTGGGTGATCGCATCATCGATCTGGCCATCGCCACCTGCGAGTACGGGCGCGAGAGCGGCCGCCTCTACCGCGTTGTCGATCGCTACGAGAGCCTCGAAGATCCCGATATGCCGATTCCGCCCGAGATCACGCAGCTCACCGGCATCACCGACGAGATGGTGAAGGGTCAGCACATCGATGAAGCCGGTATCGCCCGGGCGATGGATGGTGTGCCGCTGGTCATTTGCCATAATGCCCGCTTCGACCGGGCCTTTCTTGAAGCACGCTATCCCGCCTTTGCCGATCGCCACTTCGCCTGTTCGTTTCAGGAGTTGCCCTGGTCGCGCTGGGGTATCGCCAGCGCCAAGCTCGACTATCTGGGGTTTCGCTTCGGGCTCTTTCATGAGGGCCATCGGGCGCGGGCCGATGTCGATCTGCTGATCGAACTTCTCGCGCGCCAGTCGCCTGATGCTGAGCAGACCCTCCTGGCGATGCTTCTTGCATCGGCACGCACGTCGACCTGGCGGGTGCATGCGGTGGGTCTGCCGATCGAGCACAAGGACTTCGCCTCGGCACGCGGTTATCGCTGGAACGATGGCAAGCAGGGCGCGCCCCGCGCCTGGTGGATCGAGACCCGCGATGAAGCCGCGGAGCGCGCCTTCCTCAAGCCGCTGGGCTGTCTGAACCCGCTGGTCGTGAAGGAAAGCGCGCGTGAGCGTTATCGCCCGTGGGAGGCCAGGGCGGACGCCTTCCAGCCTACTTCGCGATGAGCGCAAAGGCACGCAGCGGCGAGCCGGTGCCACCCTTGACCTTGAGCGGCGGCACGACCACCGCAAATTCGTAGGCCTTTGCTTTGGCGAGGCCTTCGAGGTCGAGGTTCTCGATGATGTAGACACCTGCATCGGCGATGACTTGCATGTGCACCGGGAATACCTCGAACTTGGGTTCCTTCACGATGGGCGGGCGCTGCTCGAAGGTGGCGGTGTCGTTGCCAAGGACGCTAGCGCCTGACTTCACCAGCCAGGCGGCGCCATCGACGCCCAGACCGGGCGAGTTGTCACCGATATAGCGCTTGGCGTCCCCCTTGAAGTACTGGCCCCAGCCCGTGCGCACGAAGACGGTGTCGCCCTTCTGGATCTTGACCTTCTGGCGGGCTGCCGCCGCCTGGAGGTGCTTGCTGGTGATTTCGAAGGTGTCGGGCAACGGATTCAGATTGCCGTTGACCAGCGACGCCACGTCAAGCATGACACCGCGGTTCACCAGCCGGCTGACCGGATAGCTGTCGATGCCCAGATGGCTGCCCGTGCCGCTGGCGCCGATGCCGGCATCGTTCGTGGTGGTGGCTGCTGCATCGACACCGCCGAAGAGCTTGCCCTCGCGCGCGATGTGGCCGAGTGCATCGATGGTGGGTGCGCCATGCTGGCCACTGAATTCCATCTTCTCGGAGGCAAACGACAGTTGCCCGCCATCCTGGAACATGCCGCGCGTCTTGGCGTGGGTTGCGTCGAGCTTGAAGGCATAGGGCGGGTTCACCGAGGCGATCGGTGAGTCGCCTTCCCACATGTGCGAGAGGTCGATGATCTGCGCGCCCTTGATGGCGGCGAGGATGGCGCTGGCATCGGCGGCCAGCGTGGCGACTGGTGCGAGCGCGAGCAGCAGGGCTGCGGATGTGGCGCCCTGGCGAACTCGCGCGAGCGTGCGGTGTGCGAGGGGGTAAAAGTGGGGCATCAGTGATCTCCAGAAGGGGCGGTCGGGGCGGCACGTCGGCAGATACCGGGTGCATCGGGGCGTGGCTGCCTGACGATGCTACCGCAGCGTGCGCGGGAGGTCTTTTGCCTGCGTGCACCGACAGGGGCATGCAGGGCCACTGCCGCGGGGCAGCACGGTCCGCGGCCACTCACCGACCTGCGCGATCCACCGATGCAGGCTCGGCCGACTTGATCAATCGAGCCGGATCGATGCGGCCTTGATGATGCGCTCCCACTTCGCCGTCTCTGATGCGATGTAGGCCGCGAAAGGTGCAGCCGGCAGGCCGCGCAGGTCGACCCCCAGCGCCGTGAATCGTGCTTCCACGTCGGGGCGAGCCAGGATTCGACTGACCTCGGCCGCAATCTGATCGATGACGGCCTGTGGGGTACCGGTGCGCGCCACGAGGCCAAACCACGGGGTGGCCTCGAAGTCGGCAACGCCCGATTCGGCGATGGTCGGAATCTCGGGAGCCGCCTTGATGCGGGTGCGCTCGGCAACGGCCAGCGCACGCAGGCTGCCGCGCCGAACATGTGGCAGGCTCGAGGTGGTGTTGTCGAACATGACCTGCACATGACCTGCGATCAGGTCGGTGAGGGCCGGCGCACTGCCCTTGTAGGGAACGTGTGTCAGTTCGATGCGCACGGCCGATGCCAGCATCTCCATGGCCAGATGGCCACTCGACCCACCGCCTTGCGAGGCGTAGCTGATAGCCCCTGGCCGCGCGCGGGCGAGGTCGATCAGTTCGCGCAAGCTCTGTGCGGGCAGCCCCGGATTGACGACCAGAACCAGTGGTGCCACTGCCACCAGCGACACGGGTGCAAAGGCCGTGCGCGGGTCGTAACTCATCTTCTGATAGAGCAGTCGATTGATCGCAATGGGGCCGGGCGGGCCGAGCAGGAGTGTGTGGCCATCCGGTGCCGTGGCGGCCATGGCTTCGGCCGCAAGCCCCCCATTGGCGCCCGGTCGATTCTCGATCACCACGGGCTGGCCGAAGGCGTGCGAAAACCCGTCGGCGAGCACGCGCGCGAGGGTATCGACCGTCCCCCCGGGCGGGTTCGTCAGCAGAAGGCGCATCGGATGCGTGGCAAAGGACTGGGCAGGAGCGGCCTGGCTGATGACGAGCATCACCATCGCGACGACGACCGCTGCCTTCCAGTCCGTGTTCACCCGTTTCGTCATCACAGGCGCCCGCTCTTCAGCAGCCGCTTTCGCAGCGATTCCAGATGTGCCTTCATCGCACGCGCAGCCCCACTGGCATCGCGCGCCGCGATGGCCTCGAGAATGATCCGGTGCTCGGCCTGGGTGAGATCGAGATCATCGTCGGCATAGCCCGGTATCTGCCAGACGAGCAGCGAGCGCTGATGCAGTTGCCGGATCGCTTCGGCCAGTGGCGGGTTGTCGGCCGCTGTCGCGATCAGATCATGGAACGCTGCATCGATCTGCATGAAGCGCTTGCGCTGTCGCTGATCGGTGTTGCGGGCCGACTCCTCGAGCAGGGCGTGCAATTGCTCGAGCGTCGCCTCATCGATGCGCCGCGCTGCGAATGCCGCGACCGCGGGCTCCACCGCGCCGCGTGCTTCGATGACCTGGGCGATGGCAGCACTCGAGTCGTTGCGGATGACGAGGCCCTTGCGCGGACGGATCTCGATCCAGCCTTCACGCGAGAGTCGATGCACTGCCTGGTGCACGGGTGTGCGTCCGCTCTGCAGTGCCTCGCACAGTTCGGCCTCGGTAAGGAACTGCCCGGGACGTAGCCGTGCTGCGAGAATGCGTGACTTGATCGCTTCGTAGGCCTGATCGGCCAGCGAGGCGCCGGCACTCTTCAGGCGAACGGGCCCGGACTTGTGTCTGGACGGCATGCCCCCATCCCGATGGCTCGGGGCAAGGCCTGCGTTTTCGCGCGATGCGGTACTCAATGCGCAGGCACCAGTCGACGCTCGATGATGGCACCAGTCATCTCGCGCGAGGCATCGGAAATGAGATGAAGGATGGTGGGTACCACCGCCTCAGGGGCCGAGATCCCGATCGAATCGGCATACATTTCGCGCTCACCCTCACCCGCTACATTGAGCCACACGGGTGTCGTCACCAGTCCGGGCGAAATCAGATTGGCCCGGACGCCAAAAGGCTTGAATTCAACAGCGGCGCACTTGGTGAGGCCGATGAGAGCACCCTTCGACGCCGCGTAGGCGGCAGCACCTGTCCAGCCCATGTTGACCAGGCCTGAGGTGAACGTGAGGATCGATCCGCTGCGTGCCTTGCACATCGCCGGACCGATGGCGCGGATGCAGTGGAAGACGCCATCGAGGTTCACCGCGAGATGGCGACGCCACTCGGCATCGCCGAGGTCGGCGATGGGCGTGCGCTGCTGGATGGCTGCACCCAGTACCGCACCATCGATCTTGCCGTAGCGGCCAAGGACATCGTCGATGCAGGCGTTGACGGCGGCACTGTCCGAAACGTCGACCAGGCGCGCGTCGATGCCCGGTGTGGCACCGATGCGCTCGATGGCGGCGACATCCACATCGAGCGCAACTACCTGCGCGCCCAGACGCGCGCAGGCGTGCGCCGTGGCCGCGCCCATCCCTGACGCACCGCCGGTCACAAGGACGACGCTGTCGGAAAAGTCGTAGTTGACGGCAAGACTCATGCGGCCTCCGGCACCGGACGTCCGGTGATGTTGCGATAGAGGGCCTCGGCAACGCCGGGGCCCATCGGCACGATGGCCGCGACGTGCTCGTCGGGTCGCACGAGCACCAGGGTGTCGGGTGCTACCTTGATGCGGTTCTTCAGGCGGTCGCCCGCATCGAGCAGCGCCCGGTCGCGCAGGCCGCCATCGGTGGGGGCGTCCCAGCGCGAGACCACGTAGTGCACGAGGGCTGGTGACCGATGGGGTGGTACCGGCGGGCGACGCCGGGCATCGGTGAACCAGAGGGCCACGAAGCGGTCGTCACACAGATCGTGCAGCCGGATTTCACGTCCTTCTGGCGTGTGAACCAGCATGTCGGGCATGCGATCGCCCACCACGAGCGCCGGTTCGGTCTCCGACTTCACCATCGAGCCGCCGCCGCCCCCGCTCACATCGAGGCACACGCCTAGCATCGCCCGGGTGCAGGCGTTGCTCCAGTTGTTGACGGTCATGGCCTGCACGCCCTCGGCACGCTTGGCCATGTAGGCGCGTGCTGCTTGCGACATCTCGCCTGTGCCGTTGGCCGCAATCGGCCTCTGCTCGGCTTCATAGCCATCCAGAAGCCTGTCATCGGCCCAGCCGCGCAGCACCCAGGCGAGGCGCCAGGGCAGGTTGGAAGCGTCGAGGACCCCGGTATTCAGACCCAGGGCCCACATCGGGGTGATGAGGTGCGCTGCATCGCCCATCAGAAAAACGCCGCGGTCACGCCAGCGATTCGCGGTGCGGTGATGCGTCCGGTAGAGCACCTTGTTGATGATGGTGGCGTCGCTCGCCACGACGCCCCCGATGAAGGACAGTGCCTTGTCGCGCAGCATCTCGTCGGTCGGGTCGCCTTCGGCTTCCGGCGCAGGAAAGAGGAATCGCCAGCAGTGGGGCTGGCGCACCAGAATCATCCACTCGGTCGCGTCCGAAAAATAGGCGAGATACGGAAAATCGCGCGGGTTCTCCACATCGAGGTCGATGACGAGGTCGATGAGGGCGTAGCGCTCCGGGAACGACGTTCCGTCGGCCGTGAACCCCAGCAGGTGACGCACCGTGCTTTGTCCGCCATCGCAGCCCAGCACATGGTCGGCCTGGACCGTAAGTGGCCCCTGCGGTGTATCGAACGTGAGGGTTGCGCCTGCTTCGTTCTGGGTAAGGTTCACCAGTCGGTGCTGCAGTCGGAAACTGTCGGGCGCAACGCGATTGACCGCCGCAGCGAGTACCGGCTCCATGTGGTGCTGGGGCAGGTTGACCACGAAGGGATAGCGGGTCTCGGCCCCGAGTTCATGCAAGCGCACCGGGAAGGGCGGGCGACTGGTGGCGCGGTCGACCTCGCCGATTTCATCGGCGCGCAGGGCCACCTGCAAGATCTCGTCGGCGACCCCGAACCGGCGCCAGACTTCCAGCGTGCGCGAGAGCGTGGTGCCGGCCTTGGTATCGAGCGAGAGCCGATCGTCATCCTCGTAGATCACGAACGGGATGCCGTGATGCGCGAGGCCCAGAGCGGCGGTGAGGCCGATCGGCCCGGCCCCGATGATGGCGACCGGTCGCCTGCTGTTCACACCCGATGGCATGGACGGATCAGGGCTTGATCGGATCGCGCGGCAGATAGCCCTCGCGATAGATGTCCTCGACCGTCAGCCGCTTGCCCTCGACCTCGATGTTGGCATTGATGAAATCGACGGTGCGCTTCATCTTCTCGCGGGTCATCCACCCCAGGCCATTCTTCTCGGTATCGGGCACGACCACCAGTCGCTTCAGGATCGCAAGTTCCTCCACGATGATCTGCGGGTCGAGTGCCTTCACATAGTTGATCTGCAGGCGTGCAGCCTCCTCGGGATTGGCGAGCGCGTCCTTCCAGCCCCGCATCGAGGCGCGCACGAAGCCACGGACCACCTCGGGGTTCTTCTGCAGGAAGTCTTCGCGTACGCCGATCGAGTTGCCGTAGATGTCCAGGCCGTGGTCCCCAAGCAGCATGCACTGGGGCTGGGCATCCTTCACGGCGCGCCGGATCGACGGTTCGCTCATGATGAACTGGTCGATCGACTGTACCCGACGCGCCGCGAGCATCGGCACGCGGGCAGCCGCATCGATGTTGACGACCTTCAGTGTGGAGGGGTCAAGGCCGTTCATGCGCATGAAGGCCTGGTGGATCTTCGGCACGAACGAGGCGGTGCTCGAACCGAACTCGAGGCCTACCATGTCTTTCGGGCTGGTGACGTTGGCACCAGGGTTCAGCGTGAACACGCAGTAGGGTGCCTTCTCGTAGCTCACGGCCACGATGCGCAGGTTGCCACCACCGGCGCTGCCACTGGCGACGAGACTCGGTACATCGATGAACCCCAGTTCGGCGATGCCCGTCTCGACGCCGCG
Source organism: uncultured Pseudomonadota bacterium (assembly GCA_903829815.1). Taxonomy (GTDB): domain Bacteria; phylum Pseudomonadota; class Gammaproteobacteria; order Burkholderiales; family SG8-39; genus CAIXPL01. Next base: position 13,310 of record CAIKRR010000048.1, read on the forward strand.
AATCGCGTCAGCCGTGCCCTTGGACGGGACGATGGTGACGTTGAGCTTTTCTTCCTTGTAGTAGCCCTTGGCCAGGGCCACATACCAGGGTGCATGTCGGCCCAGTGCGATGAAGTCCAGCATGAATTTCACGTCGCGTTCCTGGGCCAGTGCGCTGATCGGGCTCCCGGCACCGGCCAGCGCTGCCAGGGTACCGATGAGGGCCATCAGGGTCTTGCGGGTCAGGCGGCTGAACGTGTGCATCGAGGCCTCCGGAATCGACAGTTGATGCGTGAAGTATCACATGATATTGTTGATTAAAACAATGTGTGTCAGACGCTGAATGTCGCCAGTCACGGTGGCTCTTGCGCTGCGGTTCTGTCCCTTCTCGCTTCATTGGGCTTTCAAACCAGTCGCTTTCAAAACGCGCAGCCGCCCTGTTCCCCATGATGACCTGCTCCACTCCTGATCCGTCATGAAGCCTTTTGGCGTTTTGAGCGATGTACGCAAGGTGTTCGAGCGCAGCGAGCTCGGCCGGGGGGCTCGCGAGCCGCTGGTCGCGATCGAGAGCATCTCGTGCGCCTTCAGTGAAGGTTAACTGGTATCGCTCCTCGGTCCCAGCGGGTGCGGCAAGACCACGCTGCTCAGGATCATTGCCGGCCTGATGCCCAAGAGCGGTGGCTCGGTGCAGATACGCGGCGAGGAAGTCACCGAACCGCATGCCGACTTTGGCTTCGTGTTTCAGACGCCCAATCTGATGCCATGGCGCAACGTGATCGACAACGTGCTCTTTCCGCTCGAGATCATCGGCCGGCTCGATGCCGCCGGTCGCAAGCGCGCACACGACCTGCTCGAGATCGTCGGCCTGGGTGACTTTCACGCGTCGCGTCCGCACCAACTCTCGGGGGGTATGCAGCAGCGGGTGTCGCTCTGTCGTGCGCTCGTGCATCAGCCGACCCTCATCCTCATGGATGAACCGTTCGGGGCGCTCGACGAACTCACCCGCATGGAAATGAACGACCTTCTGCTCGACATCCGTGCCCGTACTCGAGCTACGGTCGTCTTCGTCACGCACTCGATTGCCGAGGCGGTGTATCTCTCCGACCGGGTGCTGGTGTTCAGCCGGCGACCTGGGCGTATCGTCGAGGACATCACGGTCGATCTGCCCTATCCGCGCTCGGCGGCCACGCGCTACACCGCGCGCTTTTCCGAACTCGATCAGCGGGCGAGTCGTGCACTTGGGGTGATCAAGGATGTGCCGCCGTCGGTGGAGCATGGCGCATCGCATGGCGGAGCGCACGGTGCGCTGCAGGGTGGGACCCATGGCCACTGAGCGTAGCGCGACCTTCGATCTTTCCCGCGTCGACTGGCAGCGCCTTGCCCTGCCGCCGCTTGGTCTCATTGCCGTGATCGCCCTTTGGCATGCGGCCTGCGTGGGTCTGGATATCCAGGTCTCGGTGCTGCCGCGCCCTGCGCTCGTGCTCGAGGCCGCGATCAAGCGATGGGATCTCCTGCTCTCCGAAGGCTGGGTCACCCTCAAGGAAACCATCTACGGCTTCCTGCTGGCTCTGGTCTTTGGTATTCCGCTTGCTGTCGCTGTGGCCAACTCGCGGGTGCTCAACCTCACCTTCTATCCGCTGCTGATCGCGCTGCAGTCGGTGCCCAAGGTGGCGCTTGCGCCCATCCTCCTCGTGTGGCTCGGCATCGGCATCGAATCGAAGCTCGCGATTGCCTGGCTCGTTGCCTTCTTTCCCATCGTGGTCGATACCGCGGCCGGCCTGCAGTCGACCCCTCGCGAACTGCTCGAACTGGCGCGCAGCCTGCGCGCCTCGCCCTGGCAGATCTTCTGGAAGGTGCAGTTTCCGGCCGCGCTGCCCTTCATCATGACCGGCTCCAAGGTGGCCGTGACACTCGCCGTGATTGGTGCGGTGATTGGCGAATTCGTCGGCTCGAGCGAGGGACTGGGTTATCTCCTGCTCTCGGCCACGTCGCAGATCAATACGCCACTCGCCTTCGCGTCGCTCTTTGCGCTGGCCATTCTCGGTATCGTGGCCTACCTTGCCGTTGTTCTCGTGGAGCGCCTGCTCGCACCGCTCCTGCCTCCCACCACACGCCACTGAAGGAAGCCGGCTCATGAACATGCCCGCCAACGCCCCCAACCTGCAGGAAATCCTGATCCAGAGCGATTCGATGCCCTGGCGTGCCAAGTCGCTCAAGGGCGTTCACGAGAAGATGCTCTGGCGCAATGAGGAAACCGGTGCTTCGATTGCCCTCATCAAGTTCGAGAAGGGTTGCGGCATTCCCTCGCCGCATCTGCACGCCGCCAACCAGTTCATGATCTGCCTGTCGGGCCGCTACGAGTACACGCCGACCCAGGTGGTGCTCACTGCCGGCTCGTTCTACTGCAATCCGAAGGGCAATGTTCACGGGCCTGCCATCGCTCACGAAGACACGGTCGTGATCGAGATGTATGACGGCCCCCACTACCCGCAGAAGCCCGACTTCTATACCGACGAGCGCGACGCGCACTGATCGCGCGACGGTCGCCATGACAACGCCAACGCCTGCGGCGGCAACTTCCGCGCGCATCGATGCGCGACATCTTGCTGCACTGGTTGCCGAGGTCTTCGTGCGTCTGGGGGTGGCCGAATCGGCGGCCCGACTCGCGGCCGACGCTCTGGTAGCTGCCGACCTGGAGGGCGTGGCCTCGCACGGCGTGATGCTCCTGCCGATGTATGTCGATCGCCTGCGCGCAGGCTCGGTCTCGCCCGCATCGGCCGGCACCATCGTGCATGACAGTGGTGCCGCGGTGACGATCGATGCCGGCAACGCCCTGGGGCAACTTACCTCGGCGCAAGCGGTTGCGCTGCTCATCGAGCGCGCGGGCAAGCAGGGCCTGGCAGCCGTCTCGGTGCGCAACGGGTTTCACTTCGGCATGGCCGGTTACTGGGCTCGTCAACTGGCCGACGCGGGTCTCATCGGCATGGTGCTCTCCAACACCCGCCCGCTGATGCCACCGCCTGGTGCAGCCGAGCGCCGCGTCGGCAACAACCCCATCGCCATCGCGGTGCCTGCGGCCAAGGGGACGCCCCTCGTGGTCGATCTCGCGCTCTCGGCGACGGCCATGGGCCGCATCCGGTTGGCCGAATCGGCGGGGCGCGCCATTCCCGAGGGCTGGGCGGCCGATGCCGATGGCAATCCCACGACCGATCCGCTGACGGCGATCAAGGGCATGCTGCTGCCCGCTGCCGGCCCCAAGGGGTTTGGCCTCGCCGTGATGATCGATTTGCTCTGCGGGGGCCTCTCCGGTGGAGCGATCGGGTCCGAAGTGAATCCGCTGTACGGTGATCCAGCCGATCCCTATCGCTGCGCCCATTTCTTTCTGGCCATCAACCCGGCCGCTTTCGGTGTCGATGCGCAGTTTGCCGAGCGTGCTGCGGCGTTCGCGCAGGACATCCGCGCGGCGCGCCCGGCGGCAGGCGTCGAGCGGGTGCTCGCGCCGGGCGATCTCGAGCGGCTCAACGCCACGAAGTCGGCAGGCGCCTGTACGCTGGCACCCGATGTGCTCGACAAGCTGGTGGCGTGTGCCCGTCTGGCTGGCATCGCGGATGCGGCCGCAAGGCTTGCCGGGGGCGCATGAATCAGGTCACGATTCACGCCGCGAAATCAGGTTACGAAACACCCCATGAAACACCTTACGAAACACGTCACCAAGCAAGGAGGCCATGATGGCCAAGAAGCAGGTCAGCACTGACCGTCTGCGCCAGCCCAGCGGGGTTTTTTCGCAAGCCACCATGATCGAAGCGCGCGGCAAGCTCGTCTTCATCTCGGGCATGACGGCGCGTCGCCCGGATGGGACGATTGCCGGTCTCGGGGACATCGAGGCACAGACCCGTCAGGTCTGCGACAACATCAAGGCCGCGGTCGAGGCTGCCGGCGGTACGCTCGATGATGTCTGCCGCGTGGATGTCTACGTGCGCAATGTCGAGCACTTCGACACCATTCACAAGGTGCGAGCCGAGTATTTCAAGCCGCCGTTGCCCGCCTCCACCATGGTGGAGGTGACCAAGCTGGTGTCACCCGACTATCTCATCGAGATCAATGCGATCGCAGTCCTGCCGGATGCGTGATGAGGTCCATGCGATGTCCGATCACGGATGTCCGGTGCCCGACGTTCGATGCCCCATGCCTGATGTCTGATGTCTGATGTCTGATGTCTGATGTCTGATGCCTGATGCCTGATGCCTGATGCCTGAGGGTGCCGGGGGCAGCCTGATGCGCCCGATCCGCCCCTCTCGTTCTCCAAGGAGACTGCCCATGCCCCACCCTCGTGTCACCGGTCTTGCCGGGTTTGGCCTCGAAGTGCCCGATCTCGATGAGGCGGCGCGCTTCTATGGCACGTTCGGCCTCGCCACCGAGCGGCGTGGCCCCATCCTCGGCGCGCGCTGCGCCGGGCGCGGTCACGACGAGATCATTCTGGTGGCGGGCGTCGAAAAGCGTCTGCACCACATCTCGTTCGCCATCCGGCCTGAGGACGAGCGGGCCTTCGCCGAGCGGCTGAGTGCTGCCGGTGTCACGGTCGAGGCGTCCCCCGTGGCCGGTGAACGTGCCGGTATCTGGTTTCGCGATCCGTGGAATACCTGGGTGCACCTCATGGCCGATGCATCGCCTGCGCCGCCTGCACCGACACCGCGCCAGACGGCGGGTCGTATCGATCGCCATCTGTGGCGCGAACTTGACCGCGACCCGCGACCGGTGAAGCTGGGTCACATGCTTGTCTATACCCAGGACTTCGCCAAGGCCGAGGCCTGGTACGACGACATGCTGGGCGTGCGGGCGAGTGATCGCGCCGTGGGCAAGGTGGCCTTCATGGCGGCCGGGTCCGGGGTCATCGATCATCACTGCTTCGGGTTCATCAACAGCACGCACCGCGGCTTTCAGCACGCGAGTTTCCAGATGCGCGACATGGATGACATCGCGATGGCCGTGTGGCGCATGCGAAAGGCGGGGTACACAGGCGAATTCGGACCGGGGCGCCATGCGCTCGCTTCCAACCTCTTTCACTACCTGCGCGACCCCTGGGGCAGCTGGATCGAGTACTACGCCGACATGGACAAGATCAGCGACGCGTGGACGACCGGTGACTGGAACGAGTTGCCCTATGTCTGGGGCCCCGCATGGTCGCCCGAGTTCTGGGGCGGTGACATGAACGCCAACCGCGAGCCGCGCTGAATGCGTTCGGCTGGCAGCCTTTGCAAAAAATCCTGAGGAGACATTCCGTGGCCAATGATCAGATCAACACCCATCAGGACCCGCTCGTGAAACCCGCACGTCGGCGCCTCGTGTCAGCGGGCGCCCTCGCGGCCCTCGCCGCGCTGGGCGGTGCAGGCATGCCGATACGCTCGGCGCTTGCGAAGACCGCCCTGCGCGGGCAGCAGGTGGCGAGCGCGCATCGGATGAAGCTGGGTCAATTCGAAGTAACAGCGCTTCTCGACGGTTATCAGGACACACCGTTGCCGCTTCTGAACATCGACCCCGAGCTGCTTGCGATCCTGATGGCAGAAGCGAACCTGCCCAATGCGCCGATTCGCATCCCGGTCAATACCTTTCTCGTGAACACGGGCGATCGACTCTTTCTGATCGACAGTGGCGCGGCGCGTGGCCTCGGACCCACCATGGGGCGGCTGCCCGAGGTGATGGCGTCCATCGGCGTATCGCCAGCCGATGTCGATGAAGTGCTCATCACCCACGCCCACCCTGACCATATCGGTGGCGTACTCACGCCCGAGGGGGCTGCCCTCTTTCCGAACGCGCAATTGCGGCTTGCCCGCGCCGACCTCGCCTTCTGGGCCAATGAAGAAAACGAAGCGAAGGCCGGTGATCGCAAGTATCGCTTTCAGGTGGCACGGCGTGCGGCCGAGGCCTACCGCGCACGGCTGCGGCCCTTTGATCCGGGCGAGCAGATTGCCCCGGGCATCCAGTCGATCGGTGCCATTGGTCACACCCTGGGCCACACCACCTACCAGATCGAATCCGACGGACAGAAGCTGCTTGCCATCGGCGACACCCTGCACATCGCTGCGGTGCAGTTCTCGCGGCCCGAGGTCACGATTGCCTACGACACCGACCAGACGCAGGCGCGCGCAGCCCGGCGAACCCTCTTTGACCGCGTCGCAAGAGAAAACCTGATGGTGGCAGCGGCGCATCTGCCTTTCCCAGGCATCGGTCGGCTGCATCGCGAGGGTGCATCGTTCACCTTCGCGCCGATTCCCTGGCAGATGTTCTAGCGGCAGGGGGCTGCGGGTGCTTCAGGCCCCCATCAGGTGACGCAGGTCATCGTGAATGAGCCCGAGCACCTCGCCGACGCACTGCCCGAAGGCCGGATCGGCACGATCGCGCGGCCGCGGCTGCGCAACCGGCACGATCGATCGAACCCGCCCCGGACGCGGTGACATGATCACGATGCGATCGGCGAGGAACACCGCCTCGTCGACGCTGTGCGTCACGAAGACCACCGTGGCGCGATAGTCCTGCCACAGGTCGAGCAACTGGTTCTGCATGATCGATCGGGTCTGCGCGTCGAGCGCCCCGAACGGTTCGTCCATGAGCAGCAGACGCGGACGCGTGGTGAGTGCCCGTGCGATGCCCACGCGCTGGCGCATGCCGCCCGATAGTTCGTGCGGATAGCGCCGTTCGAAGCCAGCAAGACCTACCCGGTTGATGAAGTCGCGTGCAACGCTGCGCCGCTCGGCGGCACCTACGCCGCGAGCCTTCATGTTGAATTCGACGTTGCGCTCGACGGTCATCCAGGGGAAGAGCCCATGCTCCTGGAACACCACGCTCGCATTCGGATGACCGCCCGCGATCGGCTGCCCCTCGATCTGCACTGCACCGCTGTCGGCGGGTTCGAGACCGGCCAGAATTTGCAGCAGGGTCGACTTGCCGCAACCGGACACGCCCAGCAGGCAGATGAATTCACCGAATCCGGCGGAAAGTGAAACTGAATCGAGGGCCTGCACCACCTCCTGACCGCGGCGGTAGGTCTTGGAGACCGCGTCGAGTTCAAGCAGGCTCATGATTCGAGCACCAGTCCTTCCTGCCAACGGCAGATGCGATGTCGCAGCAGGCGGATGCCCTGATCGAAGAGCAGACCGATGGCACCGATGGTGACGATGCCAGCGATGATTTCCTCGGCGCGAAAGGTGGTCTGTGCGTACATGATGTAATAGCCCAGCCCCGACTTCACCGCCATCATCTCTGCGGTGACCACGGTGAGCCAGCCGGCGCCGGCCGCCAGTCTCAGTCCGGTGAGGATCGAGGGCAGGGCGCTGGGCAGGAGGATATCGCGCAGCACGAGCGCATCGCCTGCACGTGCCACCCGCGCCACCTTGAGCAGCGTGCGCTCGACACTCTTCACCCCGAAGATCGTGCTGATGATGAGCGGCCAGAACGCCGCCAGCGTGATGAGGATGATGGCGGGCTTGTCCCCGATGCCGAAGAAGAGGATCGCCAGCGGAATGAGCGCGATGCCGGGCAGCGAGCGAAAGATCTGGATCGTCCAGTCGGTGATCTGATCGAGCCACTTGAAGCGGCCGATCATGAGACCGAGCGGGATGGCGGTGATACAGGCGATGGCAAGCCCCACACAGACCCGCGTCAGGCTCGCCCCGACATGGCGCAGAAGATCAGGCCATTGAGCGCCAAAGACACGGGCCACTTCGATCGGGGGCGGGAGCAGCACGCTGGTGTACCAGCCGCCGGTGGTGGCTGCCTGCCAGAGGGCGAGCAGCAAGGCGAGCGGTGCAAGCCCGAGCGCTGCCGTCAGCAGGCGATTCACCGGCCGCTCAGACCAAGCGACGATCGATGAAGGTCGACCAGTCGGGCATCCGCGTGATCATGCCGGTTTCGAGCATGGTCTGACCCACGGCGATGATGCTCTTCTCGAACGCCTCGGTGGTGTCGGGTGTGAAGTAGGTGTTCTTCAGCGATTCGCGGGCTACGTCGCGCGGCAGGTTGAGCGACTTCACGATGGCCTCGATGGCCGCGGTGTTGTCCTTTTGCAGTTCCTGGGTGGCGCGCACATGGGCGCGCACCACTTCGCGGGCGAGGGCTGGCTCGCGGTTGACGAATTCGGTCGAGGCGACGAAGACCACATTGGTGCGGCCCATCGGCGTGTCGTAGGGGTGCCAGATGTCGTGACCCCAGCCGTTCATGCGGGCAAGCGTGGCGTAGGGCTCGAAGGGCAGGATGGCATCGACCTGGCCTTTCTGCAGCGCGACCGGCATGTTGTTCACGTCGAGGAAGAGCAATTCGGCCGCACCGGCGAGGCCCAGGCTTTTCAGCTTCCAGAGCAGGGCCGCCTGGGTGAGGCTGCCCGGTTGCACGGCGATCTTGCGGCCCTTGAGGTCGGCCAGGGTCTTGAACTCGGGTTTGCCCACCATGAGGCCACCGCCCTCGCAGGCGTTGGCGAGGATGCTCAGCTTCAGCCCGCGGCTGGCGAGGAGGATGGCGCCGTTGACGCTGCCATAGCCGATCTGCACATCGCCTGAGGCCAGTGCCTGCATGCGCTGGGTGATGTTGGGAAAGCTCAGGACCTCGGCGTCGATGCCGGCCTCTTTCAGGTACTTGGGCATCAGTTCGCCGGCGATGGTCGTGCCCGCGAGCACCGACCCGATCTGCACCTTGGTGGCGGCGCGGGCGGTTCGTACCGGCAGCGCCAGCGAGGCGCCGGTGGCAAGCGTGGCGGAGAGCATCTGGCGGCGCGTGGTCATGGTGAGCCTCTTGCAGTAAAGGGCAGGAAAGGGTGAACGGTTCGAGGTGTTCAGCAGGGAGGACGTGTCAGGCCCTCGAGTATCCGGGGGCAAGGGCGTTGCGGCCGAGGACGTCAACCATGAGGCAGTGCGGGTGTCGGTCAGGGTGCGGCGGCGCGCAGTTCCACCATGTTGCCTTCGGGATCCTTGAAATACATGCTGAGACGGTTGCCCAGCGCACCGTATCGTTCGAGCGTGGGTGCTGCGGTGATGCCATGCGCGACCAGGTGCGCCCGGATGGCATCGGCGTCGAACTCGGCGAGCGTCAGCGCGAAGTGCTCGACGTTGGGGTAGAACGGCTGCGTGCCGTCGATGGCAGGCCCATCCGTGCCGCGGCGCTGCTTGAGGATTTCGGCATCGGCGAGATCGATCATGGCGTCCTTGCCCACCCGGAGGTGCACG
>CAIKRR010000049.1 GCA_903829815.1 uncultured Pseudomonadota bacterium
AGACACTCAGTCGCAGACACTCAGTCGCAGACACTCGGCCGCGCACATCCGGCCGGCATGCCCTTTGCTGGGCAAAGAGCACCTCTTCAGTGCACCGACTTTCCAGGGTACCCACAATGCCAGCCAGCGCACGTTCGTCCCGAAAGCCCATCCCCTCCTTCATCGCATGGCCGGTACTCTTTACAGTAGCGCTCTTCGTGACGTGGGAAATCGGCTGTCGGGGATTCAAGGTGCCCCCCACCTTTCTGCCCACACCTTCGCAGATCTTTGGCGCACTGTGGGAGTACCGCAAGGCCATCGTGGCCGATTCGGCCGTGACCCTGTGGACCACGCTCGCAGGCTTTGGCATCGCCACCGTCACCGGACTGGTACTGGGGGTGCTCATCGGCGTGAGCACCCAGATCTACGAGGGGCTCTATCCGGTGATGATCGGCTTCAACTCCATACCGAAGGTGGCGGTAGTGCCAGTGCTGATTCTCTGGTTTGGCGTGGGCAGCATTCCGGCCATCGTCACGGCCTTTCTGATCTCGTTCTTTCCGATCGTGGTGAATGTGGCAACAGGACTGGCAACCACCGAGCCCGAACTGCGCGATGTGCTCAAGGCGCTCGGCGCCAACCGCTTCGAGATGGTGACCAAGATCGGCCTGCCACGCGCAATGCCCTACTTCTTCAGTTCGCTGAAGGTGGCGATCACCCTTGCCTTCGTCGGATCGGTCATGGCCGAAACGGTCGGTTCAAACAGCGGCGTCGGGCATCTGATGCTCACCGCCCAGGCGGCCTTCGAGGTACCACTGGTCTTTGCCTCGCTGCTCGCGCTGGCGGCGCTTGGCATCGTGCTCTACGCAGCCATGGTCATCATCGAGCGGCGCTTTACCTGGTGGGCCTACCGCTGACCGGAGACCACTGAGCGACCCGTGCGAGGGATGCGCATCCCGCTCCGGTATCATCGAAGACCAGCAACCCTTCGCCTCGGACTACGGAGAGACCCGCACCGTGAATCGCCTCATCGACATCCCGCCCGAACAGCTGAGCGCCGACCAGAAGGTCGTCTTCGACAACCTGGTGCAGGGCCGTGGGCGCATTCTTGGCCCCTACAAGATCTGGATTCACTCACCGGTGGTGGCGGCCGGCATGGAGCACATCGGCACCCATCTGAACAAGCGCGGCGTGCTCACGCCACGCGAAGTCGAGATGGGCATCGTGATCATCGCCACACACTGGAACGCCGCCTATGTACAGACCGCTCATGTCCGAGAAGGGCGACGCGTGGGCGTTACCGAAGCCGTGCTCAGTGCTCTGGTCCAGGGCAAGGAGCCCGAACTGACCGATCCGCACGAGCGAGGGGTCTGTCAGTTCGCGCGGGCACTGGTCAATGGCGCCGTGCTCTCCGATGAAGAGTATGCCGCCGTGGAGGCCGCAATCGGGCGTCCGGGCATTGCCGAAGTGCTGGTGCTGCTGGGCTATTACACCTCGGTGGCGCTGGGCATGAAGGTGCACCAGGTGCCAATCCCGCCAGCCTGAAACGGTCGTTGGTAGGCCAGACGCACTACTGCACGAGCGCGACCGACTTCACCTGCATCCAGATCGCACTGCCTGCCTGCACACCCAGATGAGCAATCGCACGACGGGTGACGCGCGCGAGCAGTACGCTCTGGCCACAGCGCAAACGCACCAGCGCCTGCGAGGGTTGCGCATCATCGGTGATGCACTCGACCGTACCGGGCAGATGGTTCTGGATGCTGGTGTGGCTTGGCTCGCGCGTGGTGATGCTGACATCGCGAGCGAGCACGCGCAGACGAACCCGCTGACCGATTGTCAGTCCGGCATCGGCAACCCAGAGGCTGCCCCCTGCGAAACCAACCCGAGCAAGGTGCCAGGACGCATCGCGCTCGAGCAACTGGCCCTCGAGCAGAACTGCCGTGTCCTCGCCGACCACCACCGGCGTATCCACCGCAGCCAGCACATCAGCGACCGGCCCTGCCGCACGTACCCGACCTGCCTCGAGCACCACCAGGTAGGTGGCCAGTCGCGCCACCTCGTCGGCCGAGTGGGTCACGTGGATCATCGGAATCTGCACCTCGTCGCGCATGCGCTCGAGCCAGGGCAGTATCTCCTGCCGCTTCGAGTGATCGATGGCAGCCAGAGGCTCATCGAGCAGGAGCACACGGGGACGCGTCGCCAGTGCCCGCGCAATCGCCACTCGCTGGCGCTCACCACCGGAGAGAGCCCTGGGAGAACGATCGAGCAATGAACCGATCCCCAGCAGTTCGATCGCATCGGCGAGGGAACGGGCAGCCAGCGGGTCGATGCCGCGACGCAAGCCGTAATGCAGGTTGCCGCGCACATCCAGATGCTCGAACAGGCTGGCTTCCTGAAACACGTAGCCCAGAGGGCGTCGCCAGGTAGGCAGACAGAGGTCACGACGTTCGTCCTGCCAGACTCGGTCACCAATCTGGATACGCCCTGTGCAGTCTGGCTCGAGGCCCGCGACACAGCGAAGCACGCTTGTCTTGCCAGAGCCTGAGGGGCCATAGAGGACGGTGGTGCCACGCCCCGGCAGCGTGATGTCGACGGCCAGATCAAAGCCTGCTCGGGGCAGTTGCAACTGCAACTGCAAACCGGTGTCGGCGACTTCATCGGGCGCGTGCGGCAGGTGCGACACGTGGTCCGGCGCGCTCATGGCGCGAGCCACACCGAACGATTGCGCAGACGCGCAAGCGCAAGCAGCACCAAAAACGAGAAGACCAGCATGCCAGCTGCCAGCCAATGCGCCTGAGCGTACTCCATCGCCTCGACATGGCCATAGATCTCGGTGGATACGGTGCGGGTACGGCCGGGAATGTTGCCGCCGATCATCAGCACGACACCAAACTCGCCAACGGTGTGCGCAAAGCTGAGGATGGCCGCAGTCACCACGCCGGGCCGGGCCAGCGGCAGCGCAACCGAGAAGAAAGCATCGATCGGACGCGCACCCAAGGTGGCAGCGACCTCGAGCGGACGATCGCCGATGGCCTCGAACGCATGCTGCAGCGGTTGCACCGCGAACGGCAGCGAATAAAAGATGGATCCGATCAAAAGACCGGTGAAGGTAAAGGAAAGTACACCCCACCCCATCGCCTGGGTGAACTGCCCCACCGGGCCTTGGGGTCCGAGCGCGATCAGCAGATAGAAACCCAGCACTGACGGTGGCAGGACGATGGGGAGCGTGACCACAGCGCCGACCGGCGCGCGCAAGGGGGACCGCGAGCGCGCGAGCCACCAGGCGAGCGGCGTGGCGATGAGCAGGAGGCAGGCGGTCGTCAGACTGGCCAGTTGCAGCGTCAGCCAGATGGCCTGCAGCGCACCAGCCTCACCCGACACGATCACCGCCAGCGGCGGCCTGCGCCTGACGCCCAAGCACCCGGTCGGCCTCGTGCGCCCACTGGATATCGAGTGGCGATAGCCCGCCCGCATCGTGCGTGGTCATGCGTATGCTCACTCGGTTGTAGACGTTCGACCACTCGGGGTGATGACCGATGCGCTCGGAAAAGAGCGCCATCTCGGCCATGAAGGCAAAGGCAGCCCCGAAGTCGGCAAACCGGCACTCGCGCGTGATCGCCTCGCCCGAGGACTCGAGTGACCAGGTGGCCGGAATGTCCATCCCCCGACTCAGCCTGGCAGCCCTTCGCAGATGCGGATATCGCGCACCGCGGCATCGCCCAGCGCAAGCAACGCTGCCTGATAGCCCGGGCTGTCATGGGCCGCGATCGCCGCCGCCACCGATTCGAACTCGATCAGCACGGTGCGTTGATTCAGTCCCGCTTCGTAGCAGTGAGCAGGTGTACCACGAACGAGAAATCGACCACCGGCCGCCTGAATGGCAGGCGATGCCAGCTTGCCATAGACAGCAAGTGCTTCGGGGTTTCTGACTTCACTGTAGCAACCGACCCAATATCCCTTGGCCATATCCATTCTCCACATGTTCAGAATGCCTCGGGCCACCCGGCGCGAGCGCTATCCAACGCTGATTCTAACCGCGCGCCAGCACTTCACGTAGAGTGGGGCCCCGCAGCGTTGGCATGACTCAGGAGGTTTGCATGGAGACACCCGTACTCATCGTGGGCGCAGGACCAGTGGGACTTGCCCTGGCCCTCGAACTCGGGTGGCGCGGGGTGCAGTGCCTGGTGATCGACCAGTCCGATGGCAGCATCCCGACACCGAAGATGAACGAGGTGAACATCCGCACCATGGAGTTCTGCCGGCGCTGGGGCATTGCCGACGATGTACTGGGCTGCCCGTTTCCGGCGGACTATCCGATGGATGTCGCAGTGGCCACCCGCTTGGGCGCCCATGAACTGGGTCGAATCGAACGCCCGGCACGCAATGCGCAGCGGCCCGGACCCCACAGCCCGATGAACCTGCAGGTCTGCTCCCAGCACTGGTTCGACCCCATCCTGCGGCGACGCGCGCAATCGTTTGATGGCGTTCGCATCCTGCAACGCCACCGGCTCGAGTCCTTCACCGAGACCGAGACCGGCATCGAGGCAAGCGTAACCAACCTGATCGATGACAGCCAGCAAACCATCCGGGCGACCTGGCTGGTCGGAGCCGATGGCGCCTCGAGCCGGATCAGGCGCTCGCTCGGCATCGGGCTGGTGGGCAGCGAAACACTCAGCCACTCGATGCACCTGTTTTTCCGCACCCCCGATCTGCTGGGCGAACTCGGTGTGCGGCCCGGCACCTTCTTCTCGATGATTGACCGCGATGGGCTCTGGGGCAATGTGCGCGCCATCGACCCGGCAAGCGGCCTCTGGCGCCTGCTGTTTGACGTACCCGCAGACGCCGAGGTGGCCGATATCGACCGCGACGCCTGCCTTGCGCGGGCACTGGCGCGACCGGTTGCGGTTCAGTGGTTGAACGCGAGCAAGTGGACACGACGTGGCGTGGTGGCCGAGCGTTATGGCGCAGGGCGGGTGTTTCTGATCGGCGATGCGGTACACCAGGTCTCGCCCACCGGCGCGCTGGGCATGAATACCGGCATTGCCGACGCCGTCGACCTGGGCTGGAAGCTCGCGGGCACGATTGCAGGCTGGGGCGGTCGGCAGTTGCTCTCCAGTTACGACGCCGATCGACGTCCGGCAGGCGAACGCAATGTCCGGATGGCGACCCAGTTCTACGAAGGTCAAGCCCAATTCAGACAAAGCCTCGAGGCCATCGAAGCCGATACGGCGGCGGGCTCTGCGCTGCGCGATGACATCGGCAACGCCGTGGTTGCCCACGTTCGGCGCATGTTTCGAACCCTCGGCCTGCAGATCGGTTTTCGCTACGAGGATTCCCCCATCGGCATCAGCGACGGCACCCCTCCACCGCCCGATGATCCGGCCGACTACACCCCCACCGCGCGCGCCGGCGCCCGAGCCCCCCATGTACCGCTTGCTGACGGTCGTTCGACCCTCGATCTGTTCGGTCGCGGCTACACGCTGATGCAACTGGGCGACGCTGCTGGCGACCTCGCTCCGGACGCACGCTCCCTTGCGCTGGCAGAAGCCGCCCACCGGCGCGGCGTGCCCCTCGAGGTGGTGGCATTGGATGACCCGGCCGTGCGCCAGTGCTACGAACGCCGGCATGTCCTCGTGCGACCCGACGGGCATGTCGCCTGGCGCGCCGATGAGGTTTCCACTGACGCCTTTGCACTCATCGACCGCGCGCGCGGCGCCTGATAGGCTGCGCCCACAATGATCAGGAGACACTGATGGACTATCGCCTCCCCAATTGGCTCATCCTCGGCGCCCTGGTGGCGGCCTGCCCCTTCGCGGCCAGCGGGCAGGCCTATCCGGCCAGGCCGATCAGGGCGGTGGTCGCAATCGGTGGTGGCGGCGAAGCACTGGGTCGGCTCATCGCCGAGAAGATGAGCCAATCGATGGGTCAGTCGGTGGTCATCGACCCACAACCCGCCGCAGCCGGCTCGATCGCGGCAAACACCGTGGCCCGTGCCGCCCCGGACGGCTACACGATTCTCTATGCG
The DNA here is from genome assembly GCA_903829815.1 of uncultured Pseudomonadota bacterium. Lineage (GTDB taxonomy): Bacteria > Pseudomonadota > Gammaproteobacteria > Burkholderiales > SG8-39 > CAIXPL01. Next base: position 6,005 of record CAIKRR010000049.1, read on the forward strand.
GCAGTGAATTCGCAGGTCTATCGCACCCTGCTGTCCAGGAACGTGCCCTACGACCCGATACGCGATTTCACCCCCATCGGCATGATGAGTGATGCCGTTCTTGCCGTGGCGGTGAGCAATGGGTCGGGCATCCGGTCGATGACCGACCTGGTGGCGCGCGCCAAGGCTGATGGCGGCAATCTCTTCTACGGCACATCAGGCGTGGGCACGACCCATCACCTGTCGGCCGAGATATTCCAGTCGGTTGCCAATGTGCGCATGACGCATGTGCCTTACAAGGACCCTAACCAGGTAGGGGTGGAGTTGATGGCCGATCGGATACCGATTGGCTGGGGTGTGTTCGGCACCGTGTATCAGAACCACCTGGCTGGCAAGCTGCGCATCATCGCCATCAACAACACCAGTCGCTTTCGGCGGACGCCCGAGATACCGACCGTCGGCGAGCAGGTTCCAGGCTACGAACCGCCACCGGGCTGGAATGCCTGGTTCGGCCCTGCCGGCCTTCCCCGGCCGATCGTCGATCGCCTCAACAGCGAAATCAACCGTGCGCTGGCAGCGCCCGATCTGCGCGACCGGATCGACGCCCTGGGCTTCATTCCGACCCCGGGTACGCCCGAAGAACTGGCCGCCGAACTCAAGCGTAGCCTGGTCAACGCAGCTCGCGTGGTCAAAGCAGCAGGGATCGAGCCCGAATGAGACCGCAAGGCCGGCAGAACGCGGCAGATGGACTCGCCGGCTGGCATTTGCGCACGAGCCGCCGCTGACGTTACGCTGCCAGCAGGGAAATGACCTCGCGGGAGGCAGACACAGTGCCTTGCCGCACCACAAGACCCAATCAGCGGGCCGCCGCAAGCGTTCTCACTCCGGCTTGATGCCGGC
>CAIKRR010000050.1 GCA_903829815.1 uncultured Pseudomonadota bacterium
ACCATTCGACCCGATCAAAGCCGGGCAGGCCCGATTCGGCAAAGGTGGGCGCATCGGGAAAGGCCGGAAAACGACGCGCACTGCTCACCCCGATCACCTTGAGGCGACCCGACGCAATGTGCTGCTGAAATCCGGTGGGCGTTGCCATCATGAGATCGATCTGCCCGCCGAGCAGCGCTGCGGTGGCTGGTGCCCCGCCCTTGAACGGCACGTGTACGAGATCGATGCGCGCATCTCGCTTGAACACTTCGCCCGCGCGGTGGCCGTTGGAATTGATGCTCGGGCTGCCGTAGGACAACTGCCCCGGACGCGCCCGTGCAAGGGCAATGACCTCGCCGGCAGTACCTGCGGGAAAGTCGGCACGCGACACCAGCAGTGCGGGCGCCGACCCGACATGCGTCACCGCGCGCAGATCGCGCGTGATGATGTAAGGCATGTCGTCACGCAGGGCCGATGTCACCACGAATGAACTGGCCAGCAAGCCCAGCACATGGCCATCGGGCGCCGCACGAACGACCGCTTCGGTGGCAATGACGGCCCCGCCACCGGTACGGTTCTCGACCAGCACCTGCTCGCCCCACAGGGGTTGCAGGCGCTCTCCGAGCAGACGCGCCATGATGTCCGATGCGCCACCTGCAGCGGTCGATACGATGAGGTGCACCGGTCGCTGGGGCCAGCGCACGGCGCTCGAGTCGGCGGCTCGGACCTGGCAGCCCGCGAGCATGGACACCAGTACGGACGCTCGCACCGACACCCGCAGGCCCCCAGCCAGCGCCGCGGCCACGCCGCCGCGCACCCGGCGCACGAGGGGGCGCCGCATCAGACACCCGATATCACGCACGGTCGGGCGCGCGCTTCGGGCCATCGCGCTCGGCAACGCATCCGGTGCGGTCAGGTATCGAGAAACAGTCAGCATTCGCGGGGCGCTCCAGATCAGGGACAATCGGGCCGTACCCAGAGCAGCAACGGCAACGAAATACGGAGCATACGATGGCGATCAGACGTGTGGTAACCGGGCATGATGAGAACGGCAAGGCCATCGTGCTCATGGATGGCCCGGCGGGCAACGTGAAGGTGCGGGCTGCCGCAGGCGGACTGGTATCGACCCTCGCCTGGACCACGGACCAGACGCCGGCCGACATCAACGGCAGCACCGACCGTGCCGAGCGCGACATCGGTGTGGCGCCTCCCGATACAGGCTCGGTGTTTCGCGTCGTCGACTTTCCACCCCTGGCTTCTGGTACCGGCGCAATCGATCACGACGCCGTTCTGCGCGAGATGGGCCTGGGCGGTGCCGCCGGTGCGTCACGCAGCCCCTTCATGCATCGCACCCGCAGCATTGATTACGCCATCGTGATGGAAGGCGAGATCGACATGCTGCTCGATGACAGTGAGGTGCATCTGAAGGCGGGCGACATTCTGGTCCAGCAAGGCACCAACCATGCCTGGATGAATCATGGCAGCGTGTCCTGTCGCATCGCCTTCGTGCTGATCGATGCGCATACGCCGCAGGTGCTGCACGGCGTGTCGGCCGAGAAGGGCTCGCACTGATCGGGCTGGCAAACCGGCCCGAACACGCCGACCGACACGGCAGGAGAGGCAGCAGGTCATGAAGCTCATTTCGGTCACCCACAGCTACGGCAACGACGGAGCAGCCCTCACGCTGCTGCACACCGTGCACTTCTGGACCACGACGCTGGGTTGGCAGGTCGATGCCCTGGTCGGACGTGATTGGGCCGGATCGACGCTCGACGCCATCGAGGCAGCGGGCATGCAGCCGGTGTACGAAGTGCGCGCCGATGCAGGCTACGACCTTGCGCTGGTCAACACGCTCAACGACTATCAGTCGGTGCTGGAATTGCATGACAAACTGCCGGTCGTGCTCTGGGTGCATGAGGCCGAGAGCATCATCGCAAACGCCATGCTCACGCCGGCGCAATGGGCGCGTGTCTTCCAGTTGCCACGCCTCACCCTGTTCAACAGTCGATGGCAGACCGAGTCGGTCTTTCGCAGCTTCATCTACCGATTGCCCACCGAACGCATCGCGATCGTTCCCTACGGCATTCTGCCGTTCGACATGCCCGAAGCCCCGTGTCCGGGCTCGCTCTCCACGGTCGAGTCGGTTGCACGAGATCACAAACCATTCAGGGTGGCCGCCGTTGGTCGCGTCAATGCCCGCAAGGGACAGATCGAACTCATCGAAGCCGCCGCAGCGCTCGTGCCGCGTCACGCCATCGAATGCGATCTCATCGGCAGCCACGCTGACGACCCGGTTCTGAAGTCCCGGATTGACGCGATCAGACGACGATACCCTCATCTCGTCCTGAGCGAGGGCGAACGGCCTCGCCAGGCAGCCATGGCAAGACTGTCACAGGCCGATGCCTTCTGCCTGCCCTCGCATGACGAGAGCTACGGCCTGGCAGCACTCGAAGCCGCCCGCATCGGACTGCCCGTCATCCTCGCCAACCTCCCGGTCTATGCCCATGTAGGCTGGGTCGACCGCGAGAACTGTCTCCTGGCCCGCTGCGGAGACAGCGCGAGCATCGGGGGAGCCATCGAGGCGCTCATCGATGACGCTGCCCTGCGTCAGAACCTGATCGAAGGCGGCCGGCAGTTGGCAGCCAGGCATGACTTTGCCCTCTTTCTCGAACGGGTCACGAGCCGCATCGAAGGACTGCTTGCCTGAGGGATAATGCCCCCCGGGATGAGCGAGGCCAATCAGGAGACATCGCCATGATGCGCAGCACCGACCGCTTTCTGACCACCCACACCGGCAGCCTGCCGCGACCTGACGACCTCATCCGCATGATGTTCGCCCGCGAAGAGGGCGTGCCGGTCGAGCCGACCGCGCTGGCTTCGCGTATCCGCGAAGCGGTGCGGGACATCGTTGCGCGGCAGCGCGCGGCGGGCGTCGATCTGGTGAACGACGGCGAACTCTCCAAACCGAGCTACGCCACCTATGTGAAGGACCGCCTGTCGGGCTTTGGTGGCACGAGCCAGTCGCTCGAGTACCAGGATCTGGTGGAGTTTCCGGCGCTCGCGAAGAAGGTGTTCGGTGACCCCGGTCGATCGCGCCGCAAGACCCCAGCCTGTACCGGACCGATTGCCGTGCGTGACCCCGCGGCGGCACAGACCGACGTCGACAACCTGCTCGATGCTATCAAGGCGCATCCGGGCACCGATGCGCGTCTGGCCGGTGCCAGCGGCAGTTTCATGAGTGCAGCGTCACCCGGCGTGGTGTCCCTTTTCTTTCGCAACGACCACTATCCCTCGCACGAAGCCTATCTGTATGCCATCGCAGACGCGATGCGCCATGAGTACGAGGCCATCGCCGCGGCCGGCATCACCCTGCAGATCGACTGCCCCGACCTCGCGATGGGGCGGCATATCCAGTACGCGAACCTCAACCTTGCGCAGTTCCGTGCCCAGGCCCAATTGCATGTGGAAGCGCTCAACCATGCCCTCTCGGGCATCGACCCGGAACGGCTTCGCCTGCACCTGTGCTGGGGCAATTACGAGGGCCCGCATCACCATGACGTGCCCTTCGCCGACATCGCCGACATCGTCTTCTCGGCGCGGCCGGCAGCTATCTCGTTCGAAGCCGCAAACCCGCGGCATGCCCACGAATGGGCACTCTTCGAGACGATTCGTCTGCCCGAGGGCAAGGTACTGATTCCGGGCGTACTCGAATCGAAGTCCAACTTCATCGAACACCCCGAACTCATCGCCCAACGCATCGGCCGCTACGCCCGCCTCGTCGGTCGTGAAAATGTCATCGCCGGGAGCGATTGCGGTTACGGCACCTGGGTGGGTCAGGCGGCCGTCGATCCGCAGGTCGTGTTCGCCAAACTGGCAGCAATGGCCGAGGGTGCTCGCATCGCCAGTCGCAGTTTCTGGTAAAGCCACAGCGGCGCGCGGTCGAGTCCGGTCCGACGCGGCCAGCATCGGTCGACCTGAGCCCGGACGGGTTAGCGCCCCCGGAGGGCAGCGGCTCACGCCAGTCGGTCAGTCGATGGTGACCTTGGCCAGACGAATCACCTTCGCCCATCGCTCGTAGTCGGTTCGAAGGTAGCGGCCCAGAGCGTCCTGCGAGAGCGGCATCGGTTCGGCGCCCGAGCGCAGCAGAGCCTCCCGGATGTCAGGCATACCCAGAACGCGGGTGATCTCGGCATGCAAGCGGGCCACCAGCGCTGCGGGCATCGCCGCCGGCGCGAACACGCCATTCCAGATCACCACATCGAAGTCCGGATAACCCGACTCGGCAATGGTCGGAATCTCGGGCGCAAAGGCGCTTCGAGCGGCCCCCGTCGTGGCCAGGCCACGCAAGCGTCCGGCGCGCGTGTAGGGCAACACCGCCGGTGCGGCGGCAAAGCTCACGCCAATCTGGCCCGCGAGCACATCATTCACGGCAGGTGGCCCCCCCTTGTAGGGCACATGCACCATGCGGGTGCCTGCCAGCAGATTGAGGAGTTCTGCGGCCAGATGCCCCTGGGACCCGTTGCCACCCGAGGCGTAGTTCACCTGATCGGGACGGGCCCGCGCGTAATCGACCAGTTCACGGACGGTCGAAACGGGAATGAGGGTCGGATTCACGAAGAGCAGCAAGGGGCTGAAGGCCACCATGGCCACCGGGGACAGGTCCTTCATCGGATCATAGGCAAGACGCATGAGATGCGGATTGATGGTGATGTTGGCACTCGAACCGAAGAGCAGGGTATGGCCATCGGCCGGGGCACGCACCACCGCTTCGGCGCCGATGGCACCATTGGCACCGACCCGATTTTCGATCACGACCGGCTGCCCCAGCACGTCACCGAGGCGCTGCATCACGAGGCGGGCACTGACATCGGCGCCACCGCCCGGCGGAAAGGCGACGATCATCTTCAGCGGACGAGTCGGCCAGACATCGGCCGCCTGGCTCGCAGCCCCCAACGTCAGCACAAACCCGGCCACGCAGAGCGTCAGAGCAAGACGCCCGGCACGCAGGCCGCGCAACAGGACAAGAGTGCAAGGTACAAGGGCAGGTATCATAGGTTGGGCGGTTGCACATCAGTGGAAGGAGACACGAACATCATGCAGGCGAGCGCAAGACGCCCGATGCGCCCGTTGAACGGACGTATCGGGGCCACAGTCCCGGCCCGATATCGGGTCAGGCTGACTGAAGCCATCATCATGCCAGCCCCGCACCTGTCTCGGCTGAGCAGGGCACTGACCTTGAGCCTCATGCTCCTGCCGATCATGACAGGCAGCGCGCTGGCCGGGCCCGCCGATGACTATCCCAACCGCGCCATCCGCATGATCGTACCCTTTCCGGCCGGTGGTACCGCCGACGTGGTGCCACGTATGGTCGGGGAGAAACTCGCGCAGCGATGGAATCAACCGGTGGTGGTCGAAAACCGCGCCGGTGCAGCGGGCAATATCGGCGCCGAACTGGTCGCTCGTGCCGAACCCGACGGCTATACCCTGATGGCAAGCCCCCCCCCGCCGCTCGTGGTGAACCAGTTCCTGTATCCGCGCATCGCCTACGACGCGAGCCTCTTCGTACCGGTGTCGGTGATGGCCGCGGTACCCACGGTACTGGCCGTGAACCCGAAGGTTCCGGCGCAGACGCTGGCCGAATTTCTGGCCCTTGCTCGGGCACGCCCCGGGCAGATCAACTACGCCTCGCAAGGCAGCGGTTCGACCTCGCACCTCACGACCGAACTGTTCATGATGGCCACCGGCGTGCGCATGTCCCATGTGCCCTACAAAGGCAGCGCACCGGCCCTCACCGACCTGCTGGCGGGTCAGGTCGACCTCATGTTCGACAATCTGTCATCGGCGCTCCCCTACATTCGCGCGGGGCGCCTGCGCGCGCTGGCGATCACCAGCACGCAGCGGGTTCAGGTGCTGCCCGATACACCCACCCTCACCGAGACACTGCCCGGACTGGTGTCGACGGCCTGGTTTGCCGTGGTGGCACCACCAGGCACGCCCGCCGACATCGTTGCCAAATTGAGCAACGCCATCAGCGATGCAATCCGGCTGCCGGACGTGCAACGGCGCCTCACCGACATGATGGCCGAGCCCATGGGCCTTTCACCCGCCGAGGCCGCCACCTTCATGCGTCAGGATGCCGAACGCTGGAGGCGGGTGATCGGGGGAAGCCAGATCCGGGTCGAGTGAGGCAGGCGCCCACGACGAGAAACGCCCCATGGGCCGACCGTGCAAGCCGGCCCTGTACGACTTCAGATCTTGAACGCCTCGAGTGACTCGGGAGCAAAGAGGTCTTCCGGGGCCAGGCGGCGCTTGGACAAGCCCTGCTCGTGGTGATAACGCAGGAACGTGTCGAGCACATGGCGATTGGCCGCAAAGCCATAGGGCCACCAGTCATCACCCATCTCGCGACGCGTCTCCTCCACATGCGACACGAGCCAGGGCAGCATGGTGCTCAAGGCCGCCGTCTGCATCAGGCCCTCATAGGTATGACGCTGCGCGAGCGTGAAGGCCTTGCACAATGATTGCGCAACCCAGGGGTTGGCCTCGTACACATCGCGCCGGATCACCACCGTGTGCATGATCGGGAAGATATTCGTGCGGCGATAGTAGGCCCGCTCGATCTCGGTGTAGTTCTCGAACAGACGCTTCACATCGGCCGGGCGGCTGTGCAGGGTCGAGGGCGCACGCGCTGACTGGAGGGCGTCGATTTCACCCTCGGCAAGCATCCGCGACAGGGTCTTGTCGGGGCCGATCGAGTGCATGCGAAACTTCGATGGCAGCGAGAGCTTGAGCTTCTCCTCGCGTCCGGGTTGCTCCTCGCCACCGGTGTAGTAGTCGACGGCATCGGCTGCCACGCCGTATTCATCCTGCAGGATGCCGCGTATCCACACCGGCGCTGTCATCTGGTACTCGGGCACACCCATCTTGCAGCCGATGAGGTCCTTCGGTTCGCGAATGCCGCTCCTGGCCGACACGAAGATGCATGAATGCCGGAAGAAGCGCGAGGGGAAGATCGGAATCGCAATGAAGGGCGGCTTTTCCTGACCCAGCGACACGGTGTAGGACGAGAGCGACATCTCGGCCACCTCGAACTCGCGGTTGCGCAGCATCCGGAAAAACGTTTCCTCGACCTCGAGATTGATGTAGTTCAGATCGATGCCATCGGGCTGCACCAGGCCATCGGCCAGCGCTCGGGTGCGGTCGTAGTTCCAGCAGGCAAGATTCAGACGTAGTCGGGACATGCTCGGTCTCCAGGGGTCAGGGTCGCCGCACAAGGCTGCGGTCACGAAGGGGCGCAAGCCCGGAAAGAGTGATGCCGCCAGGCAGGCGTTCAGTCATTGCGCGCCGACGACTTCTTGACAATGGGCGTCCAGCGCGCAATTTCGCTGCGCATGAACTCGGTGAACTGGGCCGCATCGAGATCGTTGACCTCAGTGCCTTCCATGCGCAGACGCGCCCGGATATCAGCCGAGGCAAGGGCACGGCGCACCTCGAGATTGAGGCGCTGCACGATATCCGCAGGCAATCCGGCCGGACCCGACAGGGAAAACCAGACGGCGGCCACCAGGCCCGGGTAGCCACTTTCGACGAAGGTGGGCACATCGGGGTAGTCGGGCAGGCGCCGGGCGCTCGAAAGCGCGATGGCCCGGATCTTGCCACCGTGGATCTGCGATGAGGCCGTGGTGAGCGTCGTCGAACTGGACTGCAGGTTGCCTGCCATCAGATCGACGATAGCCGGACTGGCCCCCTTGTAGGGCACATGGGCGAGATCGAGTTTGGCGACCTGACGGAACATCTCGGCCATCAAATGGCCTTGCGTACCGGTGCCTGGCGAACCGTAGGCCATGGGATGCGTGCGCGCATGGCTCACGAATTCGCGAAGGTCGCGGACTGGCAAGCTGAGCGCGACGCACAAGGCGATGGGCGGCCCACCAAAGAGCGCAATGTGGGTGAAATCGGTCATGGCATCGAAGGGCACTCGCGAGACGGCCGGCGCGAGCACATGCGAGGCAACGCCTGACACGACCAGGGTGTATCCGTCAGGGGCAGCCTTGGCAACCATCTCGGAGCCCACCACCCCACCGGCACCGCCACGATTCTCGACGATGAAACTCTGATGGAAGGCATCAGAAAGCTTCTGCGCCACGAGGCGACCCAGGGTGTCGGCACTGCCACCGGCGGAAAAGGGCGCAACGATCCTCACCGGGCGCACCGGCCAGGCCGACTGCGCATGCGCAGTCATGGCCATCAGCGAGCCGACCGTGCCCAGGCCGATCGCCAGCACCCGTACTACCCGTCGGCAGGAATCGATCAAGTGCGGCTCCGGAAGATGGGCCGGAAAGCAAGAAGGGCCAAGGTCTGTACCTGGCCCTTCTGTCGGAATTGGTCGGGGTGAGAGGATTTGAACCTCCGACACCTGCGTCCCGAACGCAGTGCGCTACCAGGCTGCGCTACACCCCGTTGGTACTGCCCACGCTGATCCCCCAAATTGAAGGTCCAGCACGGCCAAGCCCACTATTCTATCAAGGAACGACTCGGCATGCCAGGCGTCGGTGTCTCCAATCGACCCGGGCCGGCGCGGTCTCCGGGCGCCTGGCGCCTGGCAAGCCAGGCCAACACGGCACGGCGTCAGAACGAGCGATCGACCGAGAAGCGGGCAAGGTCGGCAAGCGTCGCCTGGCACTCGCTGGGCGGCAGTACCGACAGCAGTTCGAGGGCCTGTCGCGCTTCGTCACGGGCGCGGGCACGGGTGTATTCAATCGCGCCGGTGCGCTCGATGGCGGCCAGCACGGCGGGCAACTCATCGATCTGCTGACCCTCGATGGCGCGGCGCACCAGGGCACGCTCGTCGGCGGTACCCACATTCATCACATGAATGAGCGGCAAGGTCGGTTTGCCCTCGCCCAGGTCGCCGCCCACATTCTTGCCGGTTTCCTCGGGGGCGCCCGAGTAGTCGAGCACGTCATCGATCAACTGGAAGGCCACACCCAGGTGCGCCCCGTACCGGGCCAGCGCGTCCTCGGCACGCGCATCGGCACCGGCCAGAATCGCGCCCAGTCTGGCCGCCGCCTCGAAGAGCTTGGCGGTCTTGCGTGCGATCACATCGATGTAGCGCGCAATGTCGACATCGGCATTGCTGATATTGAGCAGCTGCAGCACCTCGCCTTCGGCGATGGTGTTGGTGGCCTCGGCCAGTACCTGCATCACGCGCATATTGCCCACGCCGACCATCATCTGGAACGAGCGCGAGTAGAGAAAATCGCCCACCAGCACACTGGCTGCATTGCCAAAGCTGGCGTTTGCGGTCTTGCGGCCACGACGCAGGTCGGATTCATCGACCACATCGTCGTGCAAGAGCGTGGCGGTGTGAATGAACTCCACCACGGCCGCCAGTTCCACGTGATCGGCGCCCCGGTAGCCGCAGGCTCGAGCCGCAAGGAGCACGAGCGCCGGGCGCAGGCGCTTGCCACCGCTGGCGATGATGTACTCGGCCACCTGACGGATGAGGATCACGTCGGAATCGAGTCGTGCGCGGATCACCTGATCGACCGCGTCAAGGTCTTGGGCAATCGGCAGGCGCAGGGATTCGACGGTTGCGTTCACGGCAGGCAGCAGGCGAGAGTTGAGGGAGAATGAGGCTCTGGCGGGGTCGAGAACGCGCCAGCGCGGCGCTCGCACGTCTTTCGATGCTCTGACCTCACATCGTAGAGCGTCAGCAAGAATAGCATGAACGCATTGACAGACATCCCCACAGTCAGCTATCTTCCAAGGCTTTTCCGGATTCGGGCAGGGCACGCTATGTATGCGGTGATCAAGACCGGTGGCAAACAGTATCGGGTTGCCTCGGGCGAACGACTCAAGGTCGAAAAACTGGTTGCCGATGTCGGCGCACAAGTGACGATCGACGATGTGCTGGCAGTGGGTGAAGGCGACAGCCTTCGCATCGGTACGCCCCAGGTCGCAGGCGCAACGGTAACCTGCACCATCGTCTCTCACGGACGTGGTGACAAGGTTCGCATCTTCAAGATGCGTCGCCGCAAGCACTATCGCAAGTCGCAAGGCCATCGTCAGGCCTTTACCGAAATCCAGATCACCTCCATCAACGGCTGAGAGCTGACCCAACATGGCACACAAAAAAGCAGGCGGGAGTTCCCGCAACGGTCGTGACTCCCACTCCAAGCGCCTGGGCGTCAAGCGCTATGGTGGTCAGATCGTCAATGCGGGCGAAATCATCGTTCGTCAGCGTGGCACCCAGTACCACCCCGGGCATGGCACCGGGATCGGCCGCGACCACACGATCTTCGCCAAGCTCGCTGGCGTGGTCACCTTCGCAGTGAAGGGCCCGCTCGGCAAGTCGACGATCAGCATCGTCCCGGTGGCCGCCGAGGCCACCCCGGCACAGGCCTGATCGACCTCCTCGTGTCTCCTGTAGCGGTCCGCCAGGGCCGTTGCAGCAGGCCCGGATCGACCGCGCAGCCGCCCCTCCTCTCCTCTGCAGCGCGATGAAATTCATTGATGAAGCCCTGATCGAAGTCCATGCCGGCGCTGGCGGCAAGGGCGCGGTGAGCTTTCGCCGCGAGAAATTCATTCCCATGGGGGGCCCTGATGGGGCCGATGGCGGCCGAGGCGGCAGCATCATCGTCATTGCCGACCGCAATCTGAACACGCTCATCGACTATCGCTACACGCGCATCTTCCGCGCCCGCGGGGGAGAAGGCGGGCGTGGCGCCCAATGCAATGGGCGCGGCGCCGAAGACGTGACCCTGCGCGTGCCCGTAGGCACCACCATCACCGATCGCGATTCAGGCGAGCTGGTGGCCGACTTGGCAGCCGATGGCCAGGAGGCGGTGCTTGCCCGCGGTGGCAAGGGTGGCATGGGCAACATGAATTTCAAGTCGAGCGTCAACCGGGCACCGCGGCAGTCGACGCCGGGCGAACCGGGCGAAAACCGCAATCTGCATCTCGAACTGAAGGTGCTGGCCGATGTGGGGCTGCTGGGCATGCCCAATGCCGGCAAGTCATCGCTGATCCGGTCGATGTCCAGTGCCCGCCCCAAGGTTGCCGACTATCCCTTCACCACGCTGCAACCCTATCTGGGCGTGGTACGCATCGACGACAACCGCTCGTTCGTGATGGCTGACATTCCGGGTCTCATCGAGGGCGCATCCGAAGGGGCCGGTCTCGGACACCAGTTTCTGCGTCACCTGAGCCGCACGAGCCTGCTTTTGCACGTGATCGACATCGCACCGTTCGACGAGGCCTACGACCCGGTCGTCGGTGCCCGTGCCCTGATCGCGGAACTGAAGAAGTACGACCCCGAACTGCATGCCAAGCCGCGCTGGATCGTATTCAACAAGGCCGACCTGCTGGATCCCGCCGAGTGCGAGCGCAGGGTCAAGGCCTGCGTACGACGACTGCGCTGGAAGGGGCCCGTGTTCGTGACGGCCGCCCTCACCGGACAAGGCTGCCGCGAACTGGGCTTTGCCATCATGGAACACAACGAGTCGCAGCGGGCCCTGGCATGAGTTCGCGCAGGGCCATCGTCGCGGCGCGCACGCTGGTGATCAAGGTCGGCAGTTCACTCGTGACGGCTGACGGCGCGGGGCTTGACCTGGCCGCCATCGGGCGCTGGGCTGAACAGATCGCGCAACTGCGCACCCAGGGTCGACACTGCGTGCTTGTCTCCAGTGGCGCCATTGCCGAGGGCATGCAGCGACTGGGCTGGAAGACGCGCCCCCAGGCCATGCATGAACTGCAGGCCGCCGCCGCGGTGGGCCAGATGGGCCTTGCCCAAGTCTACGAAACCTCGTTCCATCGCCATGGCCTGCACACGGCTCAGGTGCTGCTCACCCACGCCGATCTGGCCGACCGCGAACGCTATCTCAATGCGCGGTCGACCCTGCGCACGCTGCTCGAACTGGGCGTCGTGCCGATCATCAACGAGAACGATACGGTCGTTACCGACGAAATCCGCTTTGGTGACAACGACACGCTGGGGGCGTTGGTCACCAACCTCATCGAGGCCGACTGCCTGGTGATCCTGACCGATCAGGCTGGCGTCTACTCGGCCGACCCGCGCAAGGACCCGAGCGCAACCCTCATCAGCGAGGCCACCGCAGGAGACCCCTGGCTCGAGACCATTGCCGGCGGCACCGGCTCGGCCATCGCCAGGGGCGGCATGCTCACCAAGATCGTCGCAGCTCGGCGAGCGGCACGCAGTGGTGCTCACACCCTCATCGCCTCGGGACGAGAACCCGATGTGCTGCTTCGCCTGTGCGCCGGCGAGCGTATCGGCTCGATGCTCGCAGCCACCACACCCCCCCTCACCGCGCGCAAGCAGTGGCTGGCCGATCACCTGCAGGTGCGTGGCTCGGTACAGCTGGATGCCGGTGCGGCAAGGGCCTTGCGCGAAGGCGGCCGTAGTCTTCTGCCGGTGGGCGTGCGCAGCGTGACCGGCGATTTCGAGCGCGGTGCGGTCATCGCCTGTCTGGACCCCGAGGGTGTCGAAATTGCCCGTGGACTCACTCACTACAGTGCGGCTGATGCACGACGGATCGCCGGTCAACCCTCGAACGCCATCGAAGCCATCCTGGGCTACATCGACCACCTGGAACTCATCCACCGCGACAATATGGTGCTGCTGCAAGGCTAACGCCTGAACTCCACCCACACCTGATACTGGCGAGTCACCCCCACCAGATCGTCAGGTGGCGCCGGATAGGTGGCGGCAGCAACGGCAGCCAGCGCGGCCTGGTCGAGCAGGCCCATGCCCGAGGACTGGATGACCGTGGGGTTGGACGTACGCGCATCGCGCATCGTGAACTCCACGCGCGTTCGGCCGCTCATGCGCAGGCGCTGCGCTGCCGCCGGGTAAACCACAGCGGCCTGCACCGCAGCCTTCACACGGCCTGCATAGACCAGCATCGGATCGGGCTTCGTATCAACAGGTGCTGCCTGCGGTGGCGGTGGCGGCGCTGGTGGGGCGGGAGGCGGTGCCGGCTCGCTGAAGGGCGTGGGTTCGGTAACCGGTTGCAGATCGGGCAGTGCCTTCACCACGGGTCGCGGCGGCGGTGGCTCAGGCGGCGGCGGTGGCACAGGCACCGGTGGCACGACCTTGGGCTGCGGCAGCTTGGGTTTGGGCGGCTCAGGCTTTGGTCGGGGCGGCTCGGGCGGCCTCTTCTCCTCGGGCGGGGCGAGTTGCAGCACCACCGGGGCCGGCTCCGACTTCGCCACGTGCGTCGTGAACGCGAGCAGTGCCAACCCCCCCGCCAGGAGGAGCACCTCGAGCACCAACGCAATGCCCAGCGACTGGACCTGCCACCCTGTCTGGCGGGCGGGTGAACGTGGCGCAGCGTCCATCAGTGCCCCGGATTGCGCGTCGCGAGCGCGATCTGGGTCGCACCACCACGACGCACCGCATCGATGACCTCCATCACCTTTTGCAGTTCCACCGTTTCAGTGCCAGCCAGGGTCACCGCGGTATGGGTGCCGTCGTGACTCAACAGCCAGGCTGAAAGCTCGGCCAAGGGCATGGGTCGACCATCAGCGGCAATGGTGCCGTCGGCCGCCAGTTCCACCAGCAGTTTTGGCGTCGGCAGTGGTGTGGCAGTGGAACTGGTGGGGAGCTTCGTCACATGCCCCGAGGTCGGAATCATGCGCAAGGTCATCATCGCGAAGAACACCAGCAGGAACAGCATGATGTCGATCATCGGCACGATCTCGATGCGTGCCTTGCGAGTCTCGAAATAGCGCATCAGGCACTCGCGCGGCGCGGTGCCATCGAGACCTGGTCAGCCGCGTTCTCGAGCGGGCGGCGCCCGAGGTCGGCACGATTGATGATCATGACTTTCAAGGTCTCGAGCTGGTGCACAAGCAGGCGCACACGGTTGTGCAGCGCGTTGTAGAACACCAGACCTATCATGGCGATGAGCAGTCCGAGGCCCGTAGCCACCAGTGCCTCGGCAATGCCGCCCGTCACTTCCACTGCTGCGCTCTGGTCGGCCAGCACCTTGAACGCGTTGAACATGCCGATGATGGTGCCGAAGAGACCAAGCAGTGGCGCAAGCGTGACAACGGTGTCCAGGACCCACAGCGAACGATCGAGTCGGGGCACTTCGTGCATCAGCGCCTCCTCGAGGTGACTGCCAAGCGTCGCCCGCCCCCCCATGCCATCGGCCTGCTGGGCCGCACGCAGGAGCGCGAGGTGTGGCAAGTGCGGATGCTTGCCGCGCAAGGACTGCAGGTCATCGCCTGGCCCGGTCAGCGACCCTTGCAGCACGCGGATGAGTTCGGCGCCCGATCGGGCCATGCTGGACAGATACCGGGTGCGTTCGACAATCACCGTGAGTGCCACCAGCAGAACGGCAAGCATCACATAGATCGTGCCCCCCGAATTATTGGCCAGATCGATCAGATGCTCGACATTCATGCGTAGTGGCTCCTGACTGCTGTGAGAAAGTTTCTGCGAGCCTGATCAGAAATCGGCATTGACGCCGACAAAGCCGTTGCGACGCGGCAGGCGGTAGACGAGATCGTTGTTTGCCTGCGTGGTGCTCGCCTGCGACAGGCCGACGATGTCCTGGTGATTGAAGAGGTTGTTCACGCCCAGCCGGATCTGCATCGACTTGAGGGTCGGGCTGATATTCGAGAGCTTGTAGTTCACAAAGGCGTTGGTGAGCAGGTAGGGGTCGATGCTCGCGCCCTGGGCCGTCGAACCGGTGGTTACATAAGCACTGCCGATACGCTTGACAATGCCACCTACCTTCCAGCCACCCGATTCCCAGAAGGCACCCACTGCTTCGGTGTTGCTCGGCAGGCCCGTATTGCCGCCTTGCATGACGGCGGTGTAGTCGGAGGTGCGCTTCGCGCTGTTGGTGGTGGCATTCAAGTAACCGCTGAAGCCGTTGCCAAAGACGTAGGTGAGTTCGGCCTCAAGCCCCTTGTAGGTGACGCCACCGTTGTTGATGACCGGGTAGGTGTTGGAGCCCACATCGTAGGCACCCTGCCCGTAATAGTTGTCGAACTTGATGAGGTAGCCGTCGACATCGATCGTGAGACGGTCGGTCTTCCAGATCGTGCCCAACTGGTAGGCGCGACTGCGCTCGGGACGCGCCGGATCGGGCACCACGATATTGGTGGGCGACTGCTGCATCTTCTGGTCATACCAGCTGGTGGAGGGAATCAGCACACCCCAGGTGTCCTGCGCATAGACGGTCCAGTTCGCCGCAGGTTTCCAGCGGATGTCGAGCGAAGGAAGCGTGTTGGCGTAGGTCTGGCTGAAACTGTAGGGCTTGGTCAGCGAGGTGTTCTGCGCTGGCATGTCGTTGATCGACTGCGTGATGACCGAACGTTTCACACCCGGGGTAATCGACACATTCTCGATTGGATGGAATTCGTGTTCGAGGTAGAACTGGTTCTGGTTGTTGGTGAAATCCTGGTGGTAGCTGGTACCGGTGAGGCTGTCGGTGTAGTTGCCCGGATTCTCGACGTTGATGTAGTAGCCATGACGCCAGCTCGTGGTCTGGGTGAGCCATGCGCCGACGCGGGTCTGTCCCAGGCTCGAATCCTTGCTCAGGCGAAAAATGTCGCCATAGGTGCGATAGGCGTTCAGCTTGGCGATACCGTTGTAGCAATCCTTGGAGGGCTGAACCCCAGCGCACGCACCGGTCGGGAAGGCAGCCGTGCCGCTCTTGCCGTAAGCGGCGCCATCGGGCAAGCCACTGGCCGCGGTGTAAAGCGTGCTGGCGTAGTTCTGGATGTTGTTGTACGAGTAGGTGAAGAGCTTGTTGTCGAGCTTCCAGCCCTCACCGATGTTGGAGGTGATGCCAAAATATTCGAGGTCGCTCCGAACGTCGTAGGTGTTGTACCCGTAGTAGTTCGTCTTCGTCGGGTCGTTGCTGTTCAGATAGTTATTGCCGTAGAGCGCCTGGGCAGCACGGGTGCCGGTGGTGGTGTTGCCGGTGTGGTTGTAGAGCTGATTGAAGGTACCAAAGAGGGTGATCGACGTATCGGCGCTCACCGCGTTCTGGTACTTGAACATCACCGACTTGCGGTGCTGATCGTCATAGGTCAACGCACCATCGCTCTTGAAACTCTGGACGTCGAGCACGAGGCTCTCGCCGCCGTTGGCACCGAAGCGCCCGGTATTGAATTCGGCACCATACAGTTGCGTGTTGAACGAGCCATACGACGCGTAGGGCGAGATGCCAGCAACGGCGGTTGGGTCCTTGGACATGAGGCCCACCGTCCCGCCAAAGGATGACGGGCCGAAGGTCGCTGCCGACCCCGGGCTGCGATCGATCTGAACGCCACCGATGAACTGCCCCGGAAAGTAGGCCCACGAGTGATGGGTCGGGTCATTCGCATCGTTGAACGGGATTCCATCCCAGGTCATGTTGAAGTAGCCGTCGCTGAAGCCACGGAACATGATCTTGCTGTCGCCACCGCCAATGCCGTTCGGATGAGGCGGGGCGACGATGCTTGGCGCAATGTTCAGGATCTGGGTGTAGTCGGAGACCGGCGCGGTGTAGTTGCGGATGTAGTTTTCGCTCACTTCCGAGGTCGGCCAGCGGCCTTCGAGGTTGCCCTGCGAGATTGCGACGGCAGCGGCAGCAGGCGCACCGATCGCGGCGGCCGGCAGTGCGGGCGTGCGACCAGGCGCGGTTTCATTGGTCGCATTGCCGGCACCGGTACCCACAGCACCGAGGTCGACCGGATCAGCGGCCAGTGCCGCCGGCGAGATGAAGGCAATCTGGGCCAGTGCTGCAGCGACCGCGAGGTGAAGTCGCGAGGGGCGAAAGGTCATGTCGGGGCATCCTGCGAGGTGAGTGGATCAACCTGCGCATTGTCGCGATGCAAAATGACGGCCGAATGACATCGCCTGAGCGACTCAGTTGTCGACGCGCGCCCCCGACTCCTTCACCACACGACCCCACAGCGCTGCCTGAGCCGCGATGTAGATCACCGCTTCTGCAGGCGAATTGCCCAGGGGCACCGCCCCCAGATCGGACAGACGCTGGCGGACCTCGGGCACCTGAAGCGCCTTGATCAGTGCGGCATTCAGGGTACGAATGGCAAGCGGTGGCACGCCATGCGGGGCCACGATGGCAAAGAAGGACTGCGATTCGGCGCCCTTGAAGCCCGATTCGGCAAGCGTGGGCACATCGGGGAGCAAGGGCAGGCGCTGCGGGCTGGTGACCGCCAGAGGCCGCAATTTGCCGGCACGGATCTGCGGCAGGATGTTGGGCGTATTGTCAAACAGGGCCTGGATCTGATTGCCCAGCAGCGCCGTCACCGAAAACTGGTTGCCGTTGAAAGGCACATGCACGAGGTCGGTGCCGGTCTGGCGTTTGAACAGTTCCATCGACAGATGAAACGGCGAACCGCTGCCGGGCGAGCCGTAGTTGAGTGAACCCGGATTGATCCGCGCGTAAGCAATGAATTCGCGCACATTGGTGACCGGCAAGGCGGGCGACACCACCAGCACGCTGGGCGATTCGGCCACCACCGACACCGGATCGAAATCGCGTGCCGGATCGTAGGGCAGGCGCGGATAGAGGCTGGGCTGAATCGCCAGCACGCTGGTATTGCCAAAGAGCAGGGTGTAGCCGTCTGCCGGCGAATGTGCGACCAGGTCGGTGCCGGTAATCTGTGCACCCCCGGGCCGATTGTCGACGACGAAGGGCTGATGCAGTTCATCGGCAAGCCGTGTGGCGAGCATGCGGGCGATGATGTCGTTGGTGGCACCGGCGGCGATCGGCACGACGATGCGCACTGCCTTCACCGGGTAGTCCTGGGCCTGGGCAGACTCAAGCGGCAGCGCGAGTGCAAAGGCCAGCGCAAGCCCCGAAACGAGGCCTGAGGCCATGGACGCAACCGTGCGCGAGGCCATGCCCGACGCACTGCACGAGACACGATCAGTGGTACCCCCACTTTCCTGCCATCGACCGGAAAATCTCTTCATCTTCGGCGTCTCCAGGACATGCATTGACCTCTCCCCCGCGCGCCGGTTGCTGCAAGGCGCTGCGCCCATTATCCTCGGTCGATTGAACCAGCGGCAACAATGCACATCATGGGCACCACCGATCCGGCCGAGTTTGCGGCGACCACCTCTCTCGATGATCTGCATCGCGCGCTCGAACGGTTTGGCGTCGACCCCGGTTGGGCCAAACGCGAGCCCTCGCTGTGGCCGTCGCCGCGCCAGGGTTTCAAGCCGGCACACTGGTCATACACCAGTGGTCGCGCAGCACTCGAAGCTGCATCGCGATTTGTCAGCACCGAATTTGCCGAGCGGCGCAACCTGATCCTCTTCAATCCGGTGGAAGGCAACCGTTACGCCACCTCGCGCACGCTCATCAGCGCGTATCAGATGGTGCTCGCCGGCGAAACGGCACGCAGTCACCGCCACACGCCCAACGCACTGCGCCTGGTGATGGATGCCGGGCCCGACACGTTCACGATCGTCGAAGGTCATCGGCTGCCGATGGTGGCAGGTGATGTGCTGCTCACGCCCAACTGGCACTGGCATGGGCATGCCAACGAAGGCCCGCAGAATGCGTTCTGGATCGACTTTCTCGACGTGCCGATGATGCACTTCATCGACGGGGGCATGTTCTTCGAGCGTCACCCCGAGGGCATCGAGAGCGCAGCGCCGATCGAACACGACGCCTCGATGCGGTTCGCGCGCGCCGATTGGATGGCCGCTCTGGACGCTGCCAGCGACGATCACCCGGGCGAGCGTCGCGTCACGCTCGGCCCACCGTGCCTTGACACGATCGGACTGCAGATGATGCGACTCGATCCACCAACCCAGAGTGCCCCGGTCGTTCACGCCCGCACGACCGCGAGCATCATCTACGCCGTGGCCGATGGCAGTGGCGAAACCCTGATCGGCGACGAGCGTTTTGCCTGGGCCCGGGGCGATGTGTTCGTCGTGCCGGCGTGGTGGCCCCATGCGCATGGCGCACACGAGCGCAGCCACCTGCTGCGAGTGACCGACGAGCCTTTTCTCGAGCGCTTGCACTGGCTTCGCAGCGAGGATCAACCGGTGCCTGCGGCGCTCGCGCGGCTCGCGCCGGTGTCACGATGAATGCGCCTGTGCCCACCGACGACAGCCCGGTCGAACGAACCCCGGTACTCATCGTGGGCGGCGGGCCGGTGGGTCTGGCAGTCGCCGGTGATCTGGGATGGCGCGGCATCGATTGCATCCTCGTCGAGCGCGGTGATGGCGGGATCAGTCAGCCCAAGATGGATCTGCTCGGGATTCGCACGATGGAATTCTGTCGGCGCTGGGGCATCGTCGACGAGGTGGAACGGGCCGGCTACAACCGTGATCATCCACAGGATTACGCTTGGGTGAGCGCGCTCGCGGGCGGCTACGAATTCGGCCGCGAGCCCTTCCCGCCCCCGCGTGACGAACCCACGCCCCCGCAGAGCCCGCAGCACCGGGAGCGTCAGCCGCAGAACTTCTTCGATCCGGTGATTGCACGCTTTGCCGCACGCCAGGCACCCGTGAGCCTGCGCTACCAGACCGAACTGCTCGACATCACCGAGCATGCAGGCGAGGTCACTGCGCGGGTACGCGACACGCGCAGCGGCCGCACCTGGACGATAGAGGCTGCCTACGTGGCCGCCTGCGACGGTGGCGGCAGTCGCATCCGTGAGAGCCTGGGCATCGAACTGCCCACCGACACGGTGCTCACCTACACCAGCAACGCGATCTTTCGCAGTGACAGCCTCTGGCAAGTGGCCGAAGTGCGCCCTGGCTACCGGTTCATCTTCATCAACACCGAAGGCACCTGGTGCACGATTGTCGCCGTGAACGGGCGCGACCAGTTCCGCTTCTCGTTCGTGGGCGATGGCAGCCGACGCGCACTCGATGAGGAGGCGGTGCGCGAGGCCATCCTGCGCGCTGTGGGCCGCCCGTTCGACTTCGACGTGCTGAGCATCATGCCCTGGACGCGGCGCGAGTTCGTTGCCGAGCGCTACGGCAGCGAACGCATCTTTCTCGTCGGTGATGCGGCTCACCTCAATTCACCCACCGGCGCCTTTGGCATGAACACCGGCATGCAGGATGCCGTCGACATTGCCTGGAAGCTCGCAGCGATGGTGCAAGGCTGGGGCGGACCGCGCCTCCTGCAAAGCTACGAAGCCGAACGCCGACCGGTTGCGCTGCGCAATGTGCGTGAGGCCACCGCCAACCTCGAACGCATGCTCTCCCCGCGCACCCGCAAGCCGCCAGCCGCGCTGCTCGATGACACGCCAGAGGGAGACGAGGCACGACGCCACTTTGGCGATGCCTACACCGCGATGATGAAGCAGGAGTGGTTCACCATCGGAATCCACCTGGGCTATGTCTACGAGCGCTCGCCGGTGATCGTGCCCGATGGCACGCCGGCACCGCCCGATGAAGTGATGACCTACACCCAGACCGCACGCCCCGGCTCACGCGCACCGCATGCCTGGCTCTCGCCAGGACACTCGACGCTTGACCTCTTCGGTGGTGGTTTCGTGCTGTTGCAGTTCGATACCGCGATCGACACCACGGCGCTCGCAGCCGCTGCGACAGCGAGCGGCATGCCGCTCGCCATCGAGAAAGTCGATGATCCGGCTATCGCTCACCTGTATCAGCGCACGCTGGTGCTGGTGCGTCCCGACGGGCATGTGGCCTGGCGCGATGACCGCTTGCCCGATGACTGCACTGCTATCGTCGATGTGGTGAGGGGCGCCTGATCGGCGGTCCGGGCGCTGGAGATCCAGAACGCCAGAACGCCAGAGCCCTGGAGCCCTGGAGCCCTGGAGCCCTGGAGCCCTGAAGCCCTGAAGCCCTGAAGCCCTGAAGCCCTCGAGGCCCGGGCTGCTTCAGACCATGTCGGCGGCCAGTGAGGCCCGCACCAGTGGTGTCACCGGATCGACGCTTGCGGTATAGGCCGGGTGATCGACTCCGACCGCCAGCGCTGCGCCGCTCTTGAGTGCCTGTGCCATCGCCTCGGTCAGTTCGAAGCGCAGGAAGTGCACCGAGGAGGTCTTCTCGTCGTTTTCGCGATCGATATCCTCATCGGCAATGGCGTAGACCCGATCGTGCCCGGCCACCTGGACCCAGGTGCGATCCTCGATGCCGCGCATGCCGGCCAGCGCCACCGCACGCTCGCCCTCGTCGGCATATTCGATCATCATGGTCGCCTTGAAATTGCGCCCATCGGGAATAAGCGGGTTGTAGGCTTCCATCTCGTCGAGAATGCCGCGTTCCTCGAAGGTACGCTCGACGCGCAGCATCTCCTGAATCTGGTAACGCACGGTGAGTTCATCTTCGAATTCGAGCAGCACGTGCTCGCCCACGAAGACCTTGCGCGACTTCTTGTGCTCGATGACTTTCGCTCGGAAGGTGGGGCGTTCACGCGCATAGCGCTCGAGGCTCCAGATACTGTCACGGGTGATGTACGGCATGATGCAGATGCTCCAGTGTCAGATGCGCTCAGATGCCGTAGGCACGTCGCACCAGGGTAATCGGATGCGCCACTTCGGGGGCTGGTGAACCGGCCTCGCGCATGCCCTGCTCGATATGGTGTCCGGCCAACTGACAATCAGAACTGATGACATCAGGACCGGGCGCTGCCATCGCCTTGAACACGGGCCGACCGATCTTCATCGCCAGCGAATGAAAGGCCTTCTTCACGCCCCAGGTGCCCGAGTGCCCGGAGCAGCGTTCGACAGTGGTGACTTCGGTGCCGGGTACGAGCTTGAGCATTTCCTCGGTCTTGCGACCGACGTTCTGCACCCGACTGTGACACGGCATGTGATACGACACCTTGCCCAGCGGCGCCTTGAAATCCTTGTCGAGCAGACCGTCCTTGTTGCGCGCGATCAGGTACTCGAACGGATCGAACATGGCCTTGCGTACCGCAGCCACATCGGCGTCTTCGGGGAACATGAGCGGCAGTTCCTGCTTGAACATCAAGGTGCAGGAAGGAACGGCCGTGAGAATCGCGTAACCCTCACGGGCCAGACGTGCCAGCGGCGGGATATTGGTTTCCTTCAGCTTGGCCACGCCCTGCAAATCGCCCAATTCGAGCTTGGGCATGCCACAGCAGGCCTCCTTCTCGACGACGACATAGGGAATGCGATTGTGCTCGAGCACGGCAAGCAGATCATGGCCGATACCAGGCTCGTTGTAGTTCACATAGCAGGTCGCGTAGATTGCAACCTTGCCCGGCGTGCGCTCACCGTCGACGACCGGATGGGTGGGCGAGGCGTTCGCGCCCGCGCGGAAGGTTGTGGTGGCGTACTCGGGCACCCAGGCCTTGCGATCAACGCCGAGCACGGTCTCCATGGCCGCACGCACGGGGGCCATGCGGTTCACCGCATTGACCGTCTGGGTCACGATCGGAATGCCGGCAAAGGACCCCAGCGTGTCGGTACTCGCCAGCAGGCGGTCGCGAGCCGTCGAGCCCCCCTTGGCAAAATCGACTGCCTTGGCACGCAGCATGAGATGCGGAAAATCGACGTTCCATTGATGCGGCGGCACGTAGGGGCACTTGGTCATGTAACAGACGTCGCACAGGTAGCACTGGTCGACGACATTGGCGTAATCGGCCTTGGCAACGCCATCGATCTCGCCCGACTCACCCGCGTCGATCAGATCGAACAGGGTGGGAAAAGCCGTGCACAGACTCACGCAGCGGCGGCAACCGTGGCAGATGTCGAAAACCCGCTCCATTTCCGCTTCGAGCAGCTTCTCATCGTAGAACGCATCGGTGCGCCATTCGATCGGGTGCCGGGTCGGCGCGTCCAGGTTGCCTTCACGCATGTTCATTTCCCCTGAAGATAAAAAAAGGCGGGGAAACTGCTCCCCGCCTTGCTGACAACGCCAGAGGCGGGATCAGTCTGCCAGTTGGTCCAGCGCCTTCTGGAAACGGTTGGCGTGCGAACGCTCAGCCTTTGCCAGGGTCTCGAACCAATCGGCCACTTCTTCGAAGCCCTCGGTGCGAGCTTCCTTGGCCATGCCCGGGTACATGTCGGTGTACTCGTGCGTCTCACCAGCAACCGAGGCGGTCAGATTGGCGCGAGTGGCACCAATCGGAAGACCCGTGGCCGGATCGCCCACTTCGGCGAGATAGTCGAGGTGGCCGTGCGCGTGGCCAGTCTCGCCCTCAGCGGTCGAGCGGAACAGCGCTGCGACATCGTTCTGGCCTTCAACGTCGGCCTTGTTTGCGAAATACAGATAGCGACGGTTGGCCTGTGATTCGCCGGCGAACGCGGCCTTCAGGTTGTCGTGAGTCTTGGAGCCCTTGAGTTGCATGACTGCCTCCGATGAGTCGAGGAGCACGAGGATAACGCCGGCACGGCGCTCCTTGCGGGTTGTCTACCCGGACTGCCGACGCGGCCCCTCGGCGCGTCCCGGGCGAGACCTCGTGCGACCGGCACCTGCCGAAGCTGACAGGCCAGTTTAGACTTGGTCTAAAACAGACCGCAGGATAGATGAGCCACGCTACGGCTGTCAACCCTCACAGGCCCTCTGCGACCGATGAGCCGAGCCTGCGCGCTCAGTTGTCAGAGTCGGTGCCAGACGGGGCCACGGCGGCTGCAACCGGTACGAAACGCAGGCCGCGCTCGCGCCCCAGGAATCGGGCCAATTCACCCAGCGCCTGCTGATAGACATCGCGCTTGAACTCGATGACCTGCTCGGCCGGTTGCCAGTATTCGGTCCAGCGCCAGGCATCGAACTCCGGATGCCCGCTCGCGCGCAGATTGAACTCGGAGTCCTGACCGACGAGGCGCAGCAGAAACCAGATCTGCTTTTGCCCGCGATAGTGGCCGCGCAAGTCACGCCTGGACCATGTCTGGGGCACGTCATATCGCAACCAGCCGCGCGTGCGCCCCAGGATGTGAACATGCTCGGGGAGCAGCCCAACCTCCTCGTGCAACTCGCGGTACATCGCCTGCTCGGGGCTTTCTCCGTGCTGGATGCCGCCTTGCGGGAATTGCCACGAGTGCTCGCGCACACGCTTGCCCCAGAACACCTCATTGGCTGTGTTGCAAATCACAATGCCGACGTTGGGGCGGTAGCCATCGCTGTCGACCATGACGACACTCGCCTCCAGGCAGATTCAGATCCGCAATTCTTTCACAGTTGCGCACTGCGGGTAAACTCGCCGCTCTTTCTTCGTCCCCACCGGTTATCGCGATGCGCGCCTCCCGTTTCTTCATCTCGACCCTCAAGGAGGCCCCCTCCGAGGCCGAACTGGTCAGCCACCGGCTGATGCTGCGTGCCGGCCTGATCCGCCGGCTGGCCGGTGGCATCTACAGCTGGATGCCGCTCGGGCTGCGGGTGGTTCGCAAGGTGGAGGCGATCGTGCGCGAGGAGATGAACCGTGCCGGTGCGATCGAGCTGTCGATGCCGGTCGTGCAACCGGCCGAACTGTGGCAGGAGTCAGGACGCTGGCAGGCCTACGGCCCTGAACTGCTGCGATTCAGCGACCGACACGACCGCGAGTTCGTCATGCAGCCCACCTCCGAAGAGGTGATCACCGACATCGCACGCAACGAATTGCGCAGCTATCGCCAGTTGCCGGTCCACTTCTACCAGATCCAGACCAAGTTCCGCGATGAGCGTCGGCCACGTTTTGGGGTGATGCGCGGGCGCGAATTCGTGATGAAGGATGGCTACTCGTTTCACGCCGACCACGCCGACCTGGTGCGCGAATACCAGAACATGCATGACACCTACTGCCGCATCTTCACCCGGTTGGGATTGCGCTTTCGGCCGGTCGCAGCCGATACCGGCTCGATTGGCGGAACCGGCTCGCACGAATTCCATGTACTGGCCGACTCAGGCGAAGACTCGATTGCCTGGTGCCCGGCATCGGACTACGCAGCCAACGTGGAACTGGCCGAAGCAGTGGCACCGAGGGCAGCACGGCCAGCAGCAGGTCACCCCATGAGCCGGGTCGACACCCCTGGCCTCACCCGCTGCGAAGACGTGGCCTCGCACCTGGGCATTGAACTCGCGCAGATGGTGAAAGCCATTGCGCTGGTGCCGGTTGCTGCGAGCGCCCAGACTGACGCACCGGCGATCTGGCTGCTGCTGCTGCGCGGCGACCATGCCTTGAACGAAATCAAGGCGCAGAAGCTTGCCGGGCTCGAGAACTTTCGCTTTGCCAGTGATGGCGAGATCGTCGCGGCGCTGGGGTGTCGCCCCGGCTACATCGGCCCGGTGGGTGTCGGTCCGCGGGTACGGGTCATTGCCGATCGTGCAGTGGCCGTGACAGCCGACTTTGTCTGCGGCGCCAACACCGAGAACACCCATCTGGGCGGCGTGAACTGGGGGCGCGACCTGCCCGAGCCGCATGAAATCGCCGACATCCGCAACGTGGTCGCGGGTGACGCCTCGCCCGATGGCGCTGGCCCGCTCCTCATCCAGCGTGGCATCGAGGTAGGGCACATCTTCCAGTTGCGCCGCAAGTACGCGCAGGCCCTCAAGGCCACCTTCCTCGACGTGGCTGGCAAGGCCACCGAATTCGAGATGGGTTGCTATGGCATCGGCATCACACGAATCGTGGCAGCCGCCATCGAACAAAACCATGACGAGCGTGGCATCGTCTGGCCCGATCCGATCGCCCCATTCCGGGTGGCGATCACCGGGCTTGGTTACCGGCGCAGCGAGCGCGTACGCGCGGCAACCGATGCCCTCTACGAGCAGTTGCTCGCGCAGGGCATCGACGTGCTGCTCGATGATCGCGATGAGCGCCCCGGGGTGATACTCACCGACCTGGAGTTGCTGGGCATCCCGCACCGCGTCGTGATCGGCGAACGCGGGCTTGCCGCCGGTCAGGTGGAATACCAGGCACGCAGTGCCAGTGCGCCCGCGCTCGTGCCGCTCGAAGAGGCCTGCAAGGTCATCGTCGAGGCCCTTGCGCGCTCGGTGAACTCAGGCGCGGCGGCCGTCTGAGCGCGCTCGCACAGCGGGTCACCCTGCAGCCAAACGCCCTCAGCCTTGCCCTGCTGAGCAGCGCGGCGCTGCTTGTCGCGGCTCAAGCTCGATCGGCCACGCAGATCTACGAACCGCTGGCTCACAGCGTGCAGACCGCGCTCTCGGCAACCGTCAACACCACGCCAACGCCGGCGCTGCGCTTCGATGACCCGGCGCAGGGCTATCGCTGGCTGCTCGAGATGTCGGCGCGACTTTCTCGCTCGGTCAATGACCTGCAGACACGCATCGACCTGCTCAAGCTCATTCACTATGAAGCGACGCGTGCCGGGCTCGAGCCGCACCTGGTCCTGGGGCTGATCGAAGTGGAGAGTGCCTTCAATCGCTATGCGGTATCGCGGGCTGGCGCCCGTGGCCTGATGCAGGTGATGCCCTTCTGGGTCGACCTGATCGGGACGCCATCAACCAATCTGTTCCAGATGCGAACCAACTTGCGGTTTGGCTGCACGATACTGCGCCATTACCTGGAGATCGAGGGCGGCAATCTGTCACGTGCGCTCGGACGCTATAACGGCAGCCTCGGGCGCAACGAATACCCCGATCGCGTGCTCGCGGCCAGTCGACGCTGGCAGCTTGCAGAAAACGATGCAAATCGGGATTTGAATCGAGATTCAAACCGCAGCGAGCGCCTCAGCGTGCAGACAGAGAAGCCCTGATCGTGGCCTGAATGGCCTGGGCAGCAGCGCGCGGATCGGCTGCGCCTCGAACAGGACGCCCCACCACGATGTAATCGGCGCCGTTGGCAAAGGCCTGGGCAACATCGACCGTGCGTTTCTGGTCATCGACAGGCCGGTTTTCCACCGGCCGGATACCGGGTGTCACGATGAGCAATCGGCCACCCAGTTCGGATCGCAGGCGCGGCGCCTCGAGGCCCGAGGAAATCACTCCGTCACAGCCCGCTGCAAGGGCTCGCCGTGCCCGCGACAGGACCAGCGACTCGACATCGCACTGAAAGCCCAGATCGTCGAGATCACCGCGATCGAGACTGGTGAGAACGGTCACGGCGAGAATGCGCACCTCGCCCTTTTCGGCACCCGCAGCCTCCATGATGGCCTGATTGCCGTGCACGGTGGCAAAGGTGATGCCGCGCCCGCGCAGTCCGCGCACGGCCGAGCGCACCGTCTCGGGCACATCGAAGAACTTCAGATCGGCAAAGACTTTCTTGCCGCGCGCCACCAGCCAGTCGATCAGTTCGAAGTAGCCGCCTGCCATGCACAGTTCGAGACCGAGCTTGTAGAAGTGCACCGAGTCACCCAGTTGCTCGACCAGCGCGCGGGCACGGTCTGCCGAGGCAACATCCAGGGCGACGATGAGCCGTTCTTCGGGCGGTATGTCGGCAGAGGCAGTGTTGATGCGGGCTGTGTCGGTCATGATGGTCTCGGCAGTCAGTGCAGTTCGAGCGCGGGCGCGCCTGGCACCAGGGCTCGGCATGCCCCAGAGCATGCGGCTGGGTTCGGGGCGGACGCCAATTCTACCTTGTCGCGATTTCGTCATCGGTCGTCCACAATCCGACGATTGATCGACGCTTGCCCGCCGCGAAGACGCCGCGCACCCTGCCCTCGCATGAACCGCAGCCCCGATACGCCGGGTGCTGGCCACCGCCAATGGGGCATGTGTCACAAACACGGTCGCCTCAAAGCGGTCGCGGTGCCAATGATGCCCTGCCAGACCGGCTGCGTGGCATGGGGCTTGCCCTGCATGGATCAACCGCACCCGCCGGCGCGGCAGTCTGCAAAGGAACCGGTACCCCCCCATGGCCGCTACCAACGATCCACAAGACCTGCCCCGTGCAGGGCAAGCGCCCGCTCGTCTGACCGACACCGGATGTCAGCGTGTCCTCGAGCGCATTCAGCGCCTCGACCCCAGGGACGCCGAGGCTACGGCGGCTGACCTCATTGCTGAACTGGAGCAGCACGCCTTGCCACGGTTGCGCTTTGCCCTGCGAGAACGGTTGCTCGAAGCCATCGGGGCAATGTGCTTTCAGGTGCTGCCCGGACTGCAAGCGTCACTCCAGGGCAGCGCAGCACCGTTGGATGCCCGCTACCGTACCCTCTACGAACTGGCCGACACCCTGCTCGAGCGCCTTGACCAGGGGTATCGCGACCTGCTCGATGGCCAGACACAACGCCTCTTCGGCATGGCCTCCCGCGGACATGCTCTGCTGCCCTTGGTGCGCTCGATGCAGATCGGCCATGAACGCCTCGCCCTCGCCTGGAATGCCTGGAGCCGCCCCCCGAGGGGCTTGTGGATACGCATGCATGCGCTCTACCACCTGGCAGCCAGTCGCGGACTGGCTCGGCGTGCGCTCGCCGGTGGCGAGACCAGCCCGGAAATCCTCTACAAGCGCGCCCTGCTGACCGCCTTTGCCGACCCCTATCACTTCATGCCTGGCGAGTATGCAAGCGCCCGCAGCCTGATCGATACGCATGCCGGACTCGCTCAATTGGCACAATCACGTGAAGGGCAGCGCCGCGCCGGATTGTTCGTGGTGCGCAGCGGTCGTGATCATGCCGGCTACGCCGCCTCGAAGGCCTACCAGACCACACCGCGCCCCGACGATCTCGTACTCGATGCTGCACCGGCTGCAGCGGCGATCGCCGCCGCGATCACGACGCCACGCTCGGGCGATGCCCTCGGAGCCCATCAGATGGGAGAACGCCTGGCGCTGCGCTGGGGCTCACCACCGGCGCGGCGTTCGAGTCGTCTGGGCGTACACACCCGCGTCGCCCTGCGTACGGGGCTGGAAGCCATCTGGCTGCAGCTGGCCGAGGGCACCCAGCCGGGTGAAGGTCTGTCGCAATGGCTGATCACCAACGAGGCGGCGGAAGGCTGCTCGCTCCTGCACCTGTCGGGATCTGCCCTGCCGATACATCCGGGCGATCTGATCAGCCTGGCCCCCCTGGAAGTACCCGGCCTCCATGTGGGTATCGTGCGCTGGATTCGGGCGCGCAGCAAAAGCCAGATCGAAGTGGGCATCGAGACGCTGTCGAGCCATGCGCGAGCGGTTCGACTCCATGCCAAGCCGCATTCGACCGAAGCTGACCCTGCCATCTGCGCGGTGAAGGCCCTGCTATTGCCCGACGATCCGCACCAGAATCGGTGCGCCTCGATCGTCATGCCGATCGTCATGCCAACCGGCAGCGGCGAGGACAGCGCGGAAATGACCCTCATCGATCGTCAGTCGCAACTGGTGATCAGGCCGACCGGATTGCTCGAGCGCCTGCCCCGCCTGCAAAGGGTTCAGTTCTCGCCCGGCCCTCACAGAGCCGAGGGCGACTCGAGCAGGCTTGCCAGCGGCTGATCGAGACTCTGTCGCACCCGATCGATCACCGGATCCATCGGCTGCGCCACCGCTTCTTCACCCGGCGCAGCAGCACGCACCACGATAGCCTCGAAGACCGCCGAGAGGCGGGTCCCGGTCTCGTCACAGGCCAGCACCCAGCGCTCACCGGCTACGCGGGCCACGAACCCGCTGCTCTCGAGGGCTTCGAGCAAGACCTCGACATCGATGATGGCCAGCCCCGTGATGTCAGCCAGCGCACTGGCCTCGAGCGCACGACCGGCACGACGGCACACCAGCAGCTGACGCAGGATCGACAACGCTGCAAACAAGCCCCGACCAGGTGCCGTGCGTGCATGCTCATCGAGCCGCCGGTATTGAGGCGCGAGCGCTACGATCTCGGCGCCCAGCAGCACCGCCGCCCAGCACAGGTAGATCCAGAGCAGGAAAAGAGGCACGGCTGCAAAGGCGCCGTAGACCAGCGTATAGGCGTGCATCTCCCCCACATAGGTGGCGAACAGCCGGTTCATCAACTGGAACACGATGGCGGCGCAGATGCCGCCGACGACGGCATGGCGCAGCAGCACCCGGCGCCCCGGCACGGCACCATAGAGAAAAGTGAAGGCAACTGCCAGAAACGCCAGGGGCCAGAGCGAAAGCACTTTGGGCGCAAGCCACAGACCCCGTGCCGCCACATCGATCGAATGATCGACAATGCTGGTGGTCATCATGAGACTGGCGCCTACCAGAACCGGTCCCAGCGTCATCACCGACCAGTACAACATCAATCGGGTGAGAAACGGACGCGACTTGCGCACCCGCCAGATCACGTTGAAGGCCTGCTCGATGGTGGCCATCATCGTGAACGAGGTGACCGCAAGCGCCGCCAGTCCGATCGCGGTCAAGCGCGCCGCGTTGCGCGTGAACTGGTCGATATGCCCGAGCACTGCGCGCGAGATGCTCTCGGGCAGGACGTTGTCGTAAAGAAACTGCCGGATCGTGCCCGTCAGTTCCCCGAAGGCCGGAAAGGCCGAGAAGATCGACAGGCCAACCGCGATGAGCGGCACAACCGAGAGCAGCGTCGTGTAGGCGAGGCTGCCCGACAGACGCCAGCCACCATCCTCCAGCACCCGGCGTCCGAGTGCGATGAGGAAGCGGCGCAGGTGGACAAGTTCACGCATCCCGGTATGTTACGCTCCGCGCCGATGAAAACGACGGCTCTCAGACTCACGATCGCACTGCTGCTCCTGCTGATCGCGCTTTGCCTTGCCTGGGAACTGCGCCTCGCGCCCTTGCGACCCGGCGGGTCGTGGGCGATGTTGAAGGCGCTGCCGCTGCTCGCGCCGCTGCCCGGCCTGTTGCGCGGCTCGCGCTACACCGCACAGTGGGCCTTGATGCTGGTGCTGCCCTGGTTCTGCGAAGGCGTGGTACGCGCCTGGAGTGACGTCGGCCCGGCGCAGGCCCTGGCGGCCCTGGAGATCGCGCTGGTGCTGCTGTTCCAGACGAGCGCAATTCTCTTCGTGCGGGCCGACCGACGGTCGGTTGCCACCGACCGCCAGCCACCCGGGCCCGCGCAACGCTAGACCTCTCCAGTCTGCGGATTGAATCGCTCGGTCACTGCGTGCAGTTTGTTGAGCGCGCTGAGGTAGGCATGTGCCGAAGCCACGATGATGTCGGTATCGGCCCCCACACCGTTCACGATGCGCCCGGCGCGTGACAGACGCACGGTGACCTCACCCTGCGACTCCGTGCCGCTCGTAACCGCGTTCACCGAGTAGAGCACCAGTTCGGCCTGGCTGGCTGCCACCGACTCGATGGCCTTGAAGGTGGCATCGACCGGGCCGGAACCTTGGGCACTCACCCGATGTTCTTCGCCCTCGCACATCAGCACGAGTTCGGCGAGCGGCTTCTCACCGGTCTCGCTGTGCTGACGCATCGAGATCAGGCGGAAATGGTCGGCCCCGGGATGGGTGCCTGCATCGGCGAACAGCGCGTGGATATCCTCATCAAAGATGTCTGCCTTCTTGTCGGCCAGTTCCTTGAAGCGCTTGAAGGCCTCATTGAGATCCAACTCGGAGTCAAGCGCAATACCCAGTTCGCCCAGGCGTTGGCGAAACGCATTGCGCCCCGAGAGCTTGCCCAGCACGATCTTGTTGGCGCTCCAGCCCACATCTTCGGCGCGCATGATCTCGTAGGTTTCGCGACTCTTGAGCACGCCATCCTGATGGATGCCCGAAGCGTGTGCGAAGGCGTTGGCCCCCACGACCGCCTTGTTGGGCTGCACGACAAACCCGGTAATGCTGGACACCAGTTTGGAGGCCGGCACGATCTGCGTCGCATCGATGCCCGTCGTGAGTCCGAAGAAGTCGCGCCGGGTACGCACCGCCATCACGATCTCTTCCAGTGCCGTGTTGCCAGCCCGTTCGCCAAGACCGTTGATGGTGCATTCGATCTGCCTGGCGCCTGCCATGACAGCAGCCAGGGAGTTGGCCACTGCCAGACCCAGATCATTGTGGCAGTGCACCGACCAGACCGCCTTGTCAGAATTGGGAACGCGTTCACGCAAGGTCTGGATCAGGCTGGCAAGCTGTGCCGGCACGGCATAACCCACGGTGTCGGGGATATTGATCGTGCGGGCGCCCGCCTCGATCACCCCCTCGATCACCCGGCACAGGAAGTCGATATCGGATCGACTGGCATCCTCGGGCGAGAACTCGATGTCGTCGGTGTGATTGCGGGCAAAGCGCACCGCATGGCAGGCCTGGGTGAGAACATCCTCGGGGCTCATCCGCAGCTTCTTCTCCATGTGCAGCGCACTGGTGGCAAGAAAGGTGTGGATGCGCCAGGAGCGCGCCTCGCGAAGTGCCTCGACGGCCCGGCTGATATCACGATCGTTGGCACGCGACAGGCCGCAGACGGTGCTCTCGCGCACCGCACGCGCGACATCGCGCACCGCCTCGAAATCGCCGATGGAGGAAGCCGGGAACCCGGCCTCGATGACATCGACCCGCATGCGCTCGAGTTGACGCGCAATGCGAACCTTTTCTTCACGGGTCATCGATGCGCCGGGGCTCTGCTCGCCGTCGCGCAAGGTGGTATCGAATATGACGAGTCGGTCACTCATGATGTGCTCCTGCTGGCGGCCATGCCGCTGGGATTGCCGCACCTTGGCGGTGCGGGTCTGGGTGCTGCGGGGGGAGTCGATTCAGTGTGTGCGCGCCACGCGCAGCAGCGGGCAGGGCAGACCACGACCAGCAGGGGCACGCGACAACACCACCGAATGGCCTGAAGGCAAATCCACGGTGGGGTCGGAGAGCGTCACGACAGTGTGCGTTGTACCCATGAGAGGACTATAGCCGAGGGCGCACCAGCGATGCAACCGATGGCATGCGCAAGCCCTGAATCCGCGCTAGAACGGCCGGCGCCCCGCTCGGTGGCCGATCAGCCAGAGGACATAGCCCGAGATCGAATAGGCCAGAAAGAGCAGAAAGAGCACCACCGGCGGGCTGATCGACACGAGCAACAGGCCCGTCACCACCACCAGCATCGACCAAAACGGCACGCTGCGTCGCAGGTTGAGTTCCTTGCCGCTGTAGAACGGCAGATTGGTCACCATCGTGATGCCGGCAAAGAGGGTGAGCGCGAACCCGGCCCAGCGCAACCAGGCCACACGATCGATACCAAAGTCATTCACGATCCAGACAAAGCCCACCACGACGGCTGCGGCGGCCGGGCTGGGCATGCCCTGGAACCAGCGCTTGTCGACCACTTCGATATTGGTGTTGAAACGCGCCAGTCGCAAGGCCGCGCCGGCGCAGTAGGCAAAAGCACCAATCCAGCCCCAGCGACCCAGTGGCCGCAGCGCCCACTCGTACATGATGAGGGCCGGTGCAGCACCGAACGACACCATGTCGGCCAGGCTGTCAAAATGCGCGCCAAACTCGCTTTGCGTGTGGGTCATGCGCGCCACACGACCATCGAGACTGTCGAGCACCATGGCGATGAACACCGCCACGGCAGCGCGATCCCACTCCTCGTTCATCGCCTGGACAATGGCAAAGAAGCCGGCAAACAGCGCCCCGGTGGTGAACAGATTGGGCAGCAGATAGATGCCGCGGCGCCGGATGACGCCACGGGCCGATCGCTTGGGTAACTGACCCTCAGCCATTGCGCGCAAGCCGTGCCAGCACGGTCGAGGAGGCACTCACCGTGTCGCCCAGCGCGACGCAGACGGTGGAGGCCGGATCAAGATAGACATCGACCCGCGAACCGAACCGGATGAACCCGTAGCGATCGCCACGATGGAGGGCATCACCGGGCTTGACATGACAGAGGATGCGACGGGCAATCAGGCCAGCCACCTGCACGCTGGTGACATCATCACCGGCGGCCGTGCGCAGCCACACCGCATTGCGCTCGTTCTCGACCGAGGCCTTGTCCAGCGCCGCGTTCAGAAATGATCCGGCGTGATACCAGACCTTCTGCACCGTGCCGTCAACCGGGCTGCGATTGGAATGCACGTTGAACACGTTCATGAAGATGCTGACCCGCAGCGCCGGACGATCGAGCCAGGGGTCGTGCGCAGCGCCCACCGACACGATGCGCCCGTCGGCCGGGCACACCACGCTCTGTGCGTCACCGGCCACTACCCGCCCCGGGTCGCGGAAGAACTGGACCACGAAGGCAAACGCGATCCAGAGAAGGAATGAACCGGCCAATCCCCAGAACGCAGTTGCCAGCACCGCCACCACGAGGGTGCCGGCCACGAATGGCCAGCCCTCGCGGGCGATGATCGGGTGTGGGTAGGCGCGTGCCATCAGTTCTTGGACTGATCGACGAGACGATTGCGGCTGATCCAGGGCATCATTTCGCGCAACTTGCCACCGACCACTTCGATCGGCAGGGCTGCCGTGATGCGACGACGCGACATGATGGTGGGGGCACCCGCCTTGTTCTCGAGAATGAAGTCGCGTGCGTACTCACCGGTCTGGATGCGCTTCAGGACATCGCGCATCACCGCACGGGTGTTGTCGTCGACGACGCGCGGACCGGTCACGTACTCGCCATACTCGGCATTGTTCGAGATCGAGTAGTTCATGTTGGCGATGCCGCCCTCGTACATGAGATCGACAATCAGCTTCAGTTCATGCAGGCACTCGAAATAGGCCATCTCGGGCGCATAGCCCGCCTCGACCAGCGTGTCGAAACCAGCCTTCACCAGCTCGACGCAACCGCCGCACAGCACCGCCTGCTCGCCGAAGAGGTCGGTCTCGGTCTCTTCCTTGAAGGTGGTCTCGATGACACCTGCCTTGCCGCCACCGATGGCCGCCGCATAGGAGAGCGCGACATCACGCGCCTTCTTCGTGACATCCTGGTGCACTGCAATCAGCATCGGCACGCCACCACCGGCTGCATAGGTCGAACGCACCGTATGGCCCGGCGCCTTGGGCGCCACCATCCAGACGTCGACGTCAGCGCGGGGCACGACCTGGCCGTAATGCACGTTGAAGCCGTGCGCGAAGGCAAGCGAGGCCCCCTTCTTGAGGTTGGGTGCCACTTCAGTGCGATACACATCGCCGATGTTCTCGTCGGGCATCAGCATCATGACGACGTCAGCGGTCTTGACCGCTTCGGCGATCTCGGCAACCTTGAGGCCGGCGGCCTTGGCTTTCTTCCACGAGGCACCGTCCTTGCGGAGCGCAACGGTGACCTTGATGCCTGAGTCGTTCAGGTTCTGGGCATGGGCATGGCCCTGCGAGCCGTAACCGACGATCGTGACCTTCTTGCCCTTGATGAGCGAGAGATCGGCATCCTTGTCGTAGTACACCTTCATGTGAGCTCCCCTTCCTTCTCGGTTGAATGTTTCATGAATCCGGCAGACCGCTGCAGACCCAGGAGGGCGGCAACAGGGACCCGACGGCAGTGATGATGACTAGACGCTCAGCACCCGATCGCCGCGCGCAATGCCGCAGACCCCGGTACGGACGGTCTCGAGGATGAGATCGGCATCGATGGCCTCGATGAACGCATCGAGCTTGGAGCCGTTGCCGGTCAGTTCGATCACGTAGATGGCATCAGTGACATCGACGATGCGCCCGCGGAAGATGTCGGCCATGCGCTTCATCTCGTCACGGGCTGCGCCCGTGGCCTTCACCTTGATCAGCATGAGTTCGCGCGCCAGATGGCCCGCTTCGCACAGGTCGACCACCTTCACGACCTCGATCAGCTTGTTCAACTGCTTGGTGATCTGCTCGATCACGTCGGCCGATCCGCTGGTGACGATGGTCATGCGCGAGACCAGCGGATCTTCGGTCGGCGCTACCGTGAGCGATTCGATGTTGTAGGCGCGTGCCGAAAACAGTCCGGCCACGCGAGACAGGGCGCCCGCTTCGTTCTCGAGCAATATGGAGATGATGTGCTGCATGAGATTGGTTGTGCCTGCCGCTAGTCTAGAGATCTTCAGCAAGGATCATGTCGGTGAGCCCCTTGCCCCCTGCCACCATCGGATACACATTCTCGGTGGCATCGGTGATGAAGTCGAGGAACACCAGCTGGTCGGTGCGGGCGAACGCTTCGCGCAACGCCGGTTCGACATCGGCCGGCTTGTCGATGCGCATGCCGGCATGGCCGTAGGCCTCGGCAAGACGCACGAAGTCGGGCAGCGCATCCATGTACGACTCGGCATAACGGTTGCCATGGAAGAACTCCTGCCACTGACGCACCATCCCCATGTAGCGATTGTTCAGATTGACGATCTTGATCGGCAGGTGGTACTGCTTGCAGGTCGACAGTTCCTGGATGCACATCTGGATGCTGGCCTCGCCCGTGACGCAGGCCACCGTGGCATCAGGGTTGGCCATGCGCGCGCCCATGGCCGAAGGCAGACCGAAGCCCATCGTTCCCAGGCCGCCTGAATTGATCCAGCGGCGCGGCTTGTCGAACTTGTAGAACTGCGCAGCCCACATCTGGTGCTGGCCGACATCGGAGGTGACGATGGCATCGCCACCGGTCACTTCCCACAGTTTCTCGACGACGTACTGGGGCTTGATGATGTTGGCGGTGCGGTCATAGCGCAGGCAGTCGCGTCCGCGCCATTCGTTGATCTGCGTCCACCAGGCGTCGAGGGCTGGCTTGTCGACGCTACCGGCATGGGCTTCAAGCTGTGCGGTGAGTTCGAGAAGCACTTCGCGCACATCACCCACGATGGGCACATCGACGCGCACCCGCTTGGAGATGGACGACGGATCGACATCGACATGAATGATGCGACGCGAAATACGGGCAAAGTCGCGCGGATCGCCAATGACGCGGTCATCGAAACGGGCGCCGATGGCCAGGAGCACATCGCAGTGCTGCATCGCCATATTGGCTTCGTAGGTGCCATGCATGCCCAGCATGCCGACAAACTGCGGATCGGTGCCGGGAAATCCGCCCAGGCCCATCAGGGTATTGGTGCAGGGGAAACCCAGCTTGTGCACCAGACGGGCAAGCTCGTTCGAGGCATCGGCAAGCACGATGCCGCCACCGGTGTAGATCATCGGGCGTTTGGCCTGGAGCAGCAGTTCGAGCGCCTGGCTGATCTGGCCCGAATGTCCGCGCACCACCGGCTGGTAGGTGCGCATCTCGACACGCTCGGGGTAGATGAACTCGCAGCGCTCGGCAGTGACATCCTTGGGGATGTCGACCAGCACCGGCCCCGGACGGCCGGTGGTGGCGATGTGGAAAGCCTTCTTCATGGTGACGGCCAGATCGCGCACGTCCTTCACCAGGAAATTGTGTTTCACGCAGGGTCGGGTGATGCCGACCGTGTCGACTTCCTGAAAAGCATCAAGACCGATGGCGTGCGTCGGCACCTGCCCGGTGATGATGATCATCGGGATCGAATCCATGTAGGCGGTGGCGATGCCGGTGACGGCATTGGTGACCCCCGGCCCGGAGGTGACCAGACACACGCCAACCTTGCGACTGGCACGCGAGTAGCCGTCGGCAGCATGGGCCGCGCCTTGCTCGTGACGCACGAGCACATGCTTGACCTTGTCCTGCTTGAACAACTCGTCGTAAATGTGCAGCACTGAGCCGCCCGGATAACCAAAGACGAATTCGACGCCTTCGGCAGCGAGCGACTGAACGACGATTTCTGCGCCTGTAAGTTCCATGATGTCTGTTGCCTCGGGAGCCGGCACTGCGGCCCCGCGTCGTAGCGCCCCGGTCGCAGCCTGATCGCTGGCAACGCAAAGTGCTGAAAAAGCTGATGAAAACCGCCTAGGTTAAGAGCTAGACACCGATTGGTCAAGCCAAACGGCGATGCGGGCAGCGTGCGCAGACCGTCTTTGTTACCATTGTGCACGCTGCAGGAGCGCCCACCGTGCTCATGCCCCGAGGATTCCGGCCCTGGCTACTCGTACCGAACTGTCCCAATTTCTCGAAGACGTCGAACGACGCGCCTTCAAGCAGGCACTGTACGCGGTCCGCGATGAACAGGCGGCTCTGGATATCGTTCAGGAGTCGATGATGCGTCTGGCGGAGCGTTACGCCGAAAGACCTGCCGAGGAATTTCCGCTGGTCTTTCAACGCATCGTGCAGAACGCAATCCGCGACCACTTCAGACGACAGAAGGTGCGCGCAGGCGTCCTGAGCCCCATGTCGGTACTGGCAGGGCGCAGCGACGACGAGGACGACGACCCGCTTGACCGACTGCCGGTCGAGGTCTTTTCGTTCGAACTTGCCTCGCCCGAACACAAGCTTTCGCGTGATGAAACGCTTGGACTGATCGAAAAAGCGCTTGCCGACCTGCCGGCGCGTCAACGCGAAGCCTTCCTGCTGCGTTATTGGGAGGAATTCGATGTCGCCGAGACAGCTTCGGCCATGGGTTGCTCGGAAGGCAGCGTCAAGACCCACTGCTCCCGCGCCACGCATGCCCTGGCTGCGGCGCTCAAGACGAAAGGCTACCTCAGATGAATGATGACCAGTTCGGCAACTCCATCCGCAAGATCCTCGACCAGTCGCTTGATGACAAGGCGATTCCGACTCGGCAGCTGCGCGCTGCGCGCGAGCGGGCACTCGCCGCCTTTGACGCGGCCCAGGTGGTTGCCGAACCCGTGCCGCTGGCAGCGCTGGCCGGGATGGGCCGTCGGCCCTCCCCCGCCCAGGGCGGGTCGCGCGGCGTGCTCGTTCGGGTGATCCTGCCAGCCGCCATCGTCCTGGCGGCCATTCTGGGGTGGCAGCAGTGGCAGAGTGCACTCCACAACGACCCGGAAATCCAGGGGCTGGGCCGTATCGACGCCGAACTGCTCAAGAGCGATCTGCCGGTCGACGCGCTGATCGACCCGGATTTCAAGGCGTATCTGCAGAAGGTCCGCACCACGGCGCCCGCCGAGGGCACGGCTGGCGCCAGCGAGTCTGCCGGCGCGATCGAGGCTGCTGGCCGCAGTGAGCGCTAGAGCTCTTCGCATCGCTCTGATGGCGGTCATCCTGACCGCCGGAGCCGGTCGCGCGCTCGCCGCCGAGCCCCTGTGGACCCGGCTTGGCTCCCAGGAAAAGCGCATCCTCGCGCCCCTGCAGGAAAGCTGGGACGCGCTCGAGGAACGACGCAAGGCCAAGTGGCGCGAAGTCGCGCGGCTTTACCCGAGCATGAAGCCTGAAGAGCAATCCAGGCTAAAGGCGCAGATGCGCCAATGGGCAGCACTCACGCCGGAGCAGCGCCGCGCGGCGCGTGAGGAATTTCGCGAACACACCCGGCTCGACCCCGACAGCAAGCAGGATGTGCTCGAGAAGTGGAAGACCTACAGCACCCTGCCTCCCGAGCAGCGCAAAGCCCTGATCGGCAGCGATCCGGCAGCGCAACCGGCCTCGGCCGGGGTTGGCGCCAGCCCCGATTCGGTCCCGGATGCTGGCTCGGCCACGAGCGCCGGTTCTTCGAGTCCTGCAACCGCCCCATGAAGCAGGCCCTGACGGGGCCTGAAAAGGCTGGATCCCCGCTGCGCCTGCCCTCGGCACCGCTTTGGCGACGACTGGCCGCCATGGTCTACGAGGCCTTGCTGGTTGCTGCGCTTGTCCTGCTCACCGGCCTCGCCTTCCAGGTGCTCCCGCACCTGACCGGATTGGGCCAGGCCGAGGCCGGCTGGCGCATCACCGGCAGCGCGCGCCTCGTGCTGCAGGCAAGCATCGCCCTGAGCCTCGCCGCGTACTTCGGGCTTTCATGGCGCCACGGCCAGACGCTTGCAATGCGCGCCTGGCGACTACGCATCCAGACCACGAAGGGTGAATTGCCCACCGGCAGGCGTGCGCTTGCGCGACTGGCGCTCGCGAGCCTCTTGATGCTGCCCGCGGCCATGGCCGCGCTGTGGCTCATCGATCACGGGCGCGACTGGCTGGGATGGATCGGGTTTGCCCCGATCATCGCCGGGCTCCTCTGGAGCCGCATCGATAGCGACCGGCAGGCAGCGTTTGATCGGCTCGCCGGTACCCGATTGGTTCTTCTGCCACCGGTCAGCGCCGCTCGATCCGCCACATCATGATGACGGCGGTCAGGAAAAACAGCACCGACGGTACCCAGGCACTCAAGGCCGCAGGCCAGCGTTCGAGCACGCCGACATACCCGAACATCGTGTTCATGCCGTAGAAGAGCACGCCGAGCATGATGCCGGCAAAGATCTTTGCCCCCAGCCCGCCGTGGCGCACGTTCAGGTAACCAAAGGGCAAGGCCAGCGCCATCATCACGAGCGCACTCACCGGATAAGACAGTTTTTGCCACAGCGCGATGTCATAGCGCACGCTGCTCTGGTGATTGCGCGCCAGATGCCGCGAGTACTGGAAGAGGTCGAACCCCGACATCTTCTGCGGATCGACGGCGAGTACGGTGAGAACATCCGGGGTCAGCACCGAATGCCAGACCCGCTCGGGCTCACGAGTCAATCGAGCGCCCTCAGGCATGAGTTCGGTTTCGACCACGCCGGTGAGTCGCCACCGATTCTCTCCCATATAGGACCCGGCCTCGGCCTGACTGATCGAGGCCAGTCGACCGTCGGTTGCAAAGTCATAGATGAGAATCTCGGCAATCGTCGAATCGCCATGCACGGTACGCACATTGATGAAGCTCTGCCCCGAGCGCACCCAGACCCCTGAGCGCAGCTCCTGGCCTGCGCCAGCCCCGAGCGCCACCAGACGGAGACGCTGTGCCATGCTGGCTGCAGCTGGCGTGAGCAGTTCACCCACCAGAACGGTGAGGACGACGAACACGGCGCCTATCCGAACCAGCGCAACACCGGCCTGCAAGGGCGACAAACCGGCCGTGCGCATGACGGCGAACTCCGAATTGGCCGCCAGGCGAGCAAGCACATACAGGGTGCCGATCAGGGCGGCGATCGGAAAGAGCTCATAGACGTGCCCCGGGAGGCTCAAGCCCACGAAGATGAAGGCCTGCGCCAGGCGGTAGGTACTGCGCCCCACGTCGCGCAGCTCGCTCACCAGATCGAAAAAGGCAAAGAGCGCAAGAAAGGCCACCATCACGAAGGCAGTGGCCAGGTAGATCTCGCGGGCAAGGTAACGGCGCAGCGTGCGCATGCTCAGGCACTCCGCCAGCGGCGCAGCCACGCCAGTGGCGAGCCCGGACGCATCCGGTAGAGCATCAGCAGCCCGAAGACCGCCAGCATCGCGGCATGTACGACCCACCAGCCAATGGCAAACGGGATGCGGGCCTGTGCCACCTGCGCCTGGGCCACCGAGAGCAGGTTGGTATAGACCATGTAGGTGAGCACCGCAAAGGCCAGATTGAGCGACGTGCTCGCACGCGGATTCACAAACGCCAGCGGTATGGCGAGGAGCGCCAGCACCAGCGCTACCAGCGGTTGCCCCAGCCGCCAGAGCAGCTCGGCCCGGCTCTCGAGCGACGGGTTGGCGAGGATGTCGGCCAGAGAAAGCCCCCGAACCGACACCCGAACCGGGGCTGCCACGGACTGTTCAAGCAGGATCGCGTAACGCTTGAAGGTCATCACCCGGTACTCGGGAGTGCCTGCCGTACCCTCGTAGCGATGTCCGTCGAGCAGCACCGCATAGCGGTCACCCTCGGGGGTGGTTTCGATGGCGCCCGATCGCGCCACCATCACCCCCTGGCGCCCGTGCTGACGAAACGAGACGAAGACGTTCTCGACCCGCTTCTCGTCTTCGGAATACGCTTCGACGAAGAAGACCCGGTCGGCCGCAGATGACTCGATGAAAACCCCGGGCGCAATCCGCGAGGTCTCCTCGCGATTGGCGAGCTGTACCCTGAACGCCTCCATCTGCTGGTTGACCCAGGGGGTGAGCGCCAGCGTGAGGACCGCAATCAGTACGACAAAGGGCAGCGCAAAGACCACCACCGGTCGTATCCAGGCGGTGAGCGGAAGCCCGGCGCTGAACCAGATGACCATCTCGGATTCGCGATAGCTGCGCGATAACGCGAGCATGACCGCAATGAACATCGAGCCACCCAGAATGAGCGGCAGGGCGTTGAGCGCGCTGAAACCCACCGTGGCGATGACCGCCTCGACCGGCAGACGCCCGCCGGCGGCTCGTCCGAGCACGTTTACCAGCGTGATCACCACCGCGATCGAAAACAGCGAGGCGAAGACGGCTGCCGCGAAATGGGTACATTCGCGCAGCAGGGCACGCTGGAAGATCACGATCTGACCATTTGGGATTTGCGCCCGAAGCTGCAATAATAAAACGACGGATGCGCACCGCTCAAGAGCAGGTCGAGAACACCGTGCACCCCTGCGAGGGGCATCTTCCGAGCGCCAAGCGCACGATCAATCGGCGTCACCTCCCGGCGGCGCCACAGCACCGAGG
Source organism: uncultured Pseudomonadota bacterium (assembly GCA_903829815.1). GTDB lineage: Bacteria > Pseudomonadota > Gammaproteobacteria > Burkholderiales > SG8-39 > CAIXPL01. The sequence goes on from CAIKRR010000050.1 coordinate 42,069, forward strand.
CCAAGCCCCATGGAATTTAGCACAAAAGCCCTTGCTGCCGACAAGGCGAGCGGTCCTGCCGTGGTTGTGGGCGTGCATGAAAAAGGCGCCCTGAGCGTCACCGCGACGGCGGTCGACAAGGCCTGTGGCGGCGCCCTGCGCGCAGTGATCGAGCGCGGTGACTTTCCGGGCAAGCTCGGGTCTACCCGGGTGGTGTATCCGCCGGTCGGTGGCCGCATCGAGCGGGTCGTCCTGGTGGGTCTGGGGCCGGCCGGCTCCATCAGTCGGCGCCAGTACCGCGATGCCCTCATTGCCGCGGTGCGTGCACTGCTCGACACCGGCGCCAAGCGCGCCACGCTGCTGCTGGCCGACATCGTGGTCGATGGTGCCGACCTGCGCTGGAAGGCCCGCCATGCTGCGCTGTGCGCGAGCGAGACCGCCTATCGCTTCGACGAGATGAAATCGAGCCAGCCCCCGACACCGCCCCTTGCGCAGATCGAGTTCATGGTCGGCAGCAGCACCGAGGTGGCTGCGGCGCGCCGCGGCCTGCGCGAAGGCCATGCCATCGGCGAGGGCAGCAACCTGGCCCGCACCCTGGGCAACCTGCCCGGCAACGTCTGTACACCCGCCTATCTGGCGGCCCAGGCCCGCAAGCTCGGACGACAGTGGAAGTTTCCGGTAACGGTGCTCGAGCGTGCCCAGATGGAAAAGCTCGGCATGCATTCGCTCCTGTCAGTGAGTCGTGGTTCGAGCCTGCCACCCAAGTTCATCGTCATGAACTACCGGGGCACTGCGGCGAAGACAGCGCCGATCGTGCTGGTCGGCAAGGGCATCACCTTCGATACCGGCGGCATCTCGCTCAAGCCCGCGGGCGAAATGGACGAGATGAAGTTCGACATGTGTGGCGCAGCCAGTGTGTTCGGCGCACTGCGGGCCGCGGCCCAGATGGCCCTGCCCATCAACCTCATCGGCGTGGTGCCCACCTGCGAGAACATGCCGGGTGGCAACGCCACCCGTCCAGGGGACATCGTCACCACCCTCTCGGGCCAGACGGTCGAGATCCTCAATACCGACGCCGAAGGCCGGTTGATCCTGTGCGATGCGCTCACCTACACCGAGCGCTTCAAGCCATCGGTGGTGATCGACATCGCCACCCTGACCGGCGCCTGCGTGATCGCGCTGGGGCATGTGGCGAGCGGCCTTTTCAGCAACGACGAGGCACTGGCCGGTGAACTGCTCGCGGCAGGCGATGCCGCCGGCGACCGGGCATGGCGTCTGCCGCTCTGGGATGACTACATGGAACAACTGAAGAGCAACTTTGCCGATGTCGCCAACATCGGCGGGCGTCCGGCAGGCAGCATCACTGCTGCCATGTTCCTGTCGCGCTTCACCCGCTCGATGCGCTGGGCCCACCTGGACATCGCCGGGGTGGCGTGGAAATCGGGTGCCCAGAAAGGCGCCACCGGTCGCCCGGTGCCACTGCTCACCCAGTTCCTGCTCGAGCAGGCAGACGCGAAGACCCGATGACCCGGATCGACTTCTACACCGAGGTCGATGACAAGGTGGCCTTTGCCTGCCGCATCGCACAGAAGGCGCTGCGGCAGAAACTCACCGTCGTGCTGCTTTTTGCCGACGAAGCGCTGCTCGAACGTGCCAGCACGCTGCTGTGGAGCACACCGGCCAGTGGCTTCACGCCGCACTGCCGCGCCGGTACGGCACTGGCCGATCAGACACCGATCGTGCTTGCCTGCCCCGGCGAAGCAACGCCGTACGACCAGGTGCTGATCAACCTTGCCGATGAACGTCCGGCAGACTTTTCCCGTTTCGAGCGGCTGGCCGAAGTGGTGAGCCTGCACGACACCGATCGGCACATGGCCCGCGAACGCTACCGCTTCTATCGCGATCGGGGCTACACGATCGGCACCCACCGAATGACCGAAGGCGCAGCCGACTGAAGGCATAAAATGCCGGATCGCACCGGCAGCCGCAGCCGGGCACCGCCTTTCACCGAGCCCCCCATGGAAATCGCCAAGAGCTTCGACCCCCGGACGATCGAGCAACGCTGGTACCCCTACTGGGAATCCAGCGGCTTCTTTGCTGCCGGCGCCCGCGCCGGTGAACCTGCCTTCAGCATCCAGCTGCCCCCGCCCAACGTCACCGGCACCCTGCACATGGGGCACGCATTCAACCAGACCATCATGGATGCGCTGACCCGCTATCACCGGATGCGCGGCTTCAACACGCTGTGGCTGCCCGGCACCGACCATGCCGGCATCGCCACCCAGATCATCGTCGAGCGCCAGCTGGAAGCAGCCGGCAGTTCACGCACGGCACTGGGGCGCGACGCATTCGTCGATCGGGTCTGGGCCTGGAAGGACCAGTCGGGCTCGAGCATTACCGGCCAGATGCGGCGCCTGGGCACCTCGCCTGACTGGAGCCGCGAATACTTCACGATGGATTCGAAGCTCTCGAAGGTGGTGACCGAGACCTTCGTGCGCCTGCACGAGGAGGGGCTCATCTACCGCGGCAAGCGCCTCGTGAACTGGGATCCGAAACTGGGCACCGCCGTGTCCGATCTCGAAGTCGAGAGCGAAGAAGAAGACGGATCGCTCTGGAGCATCCGCTACCCGCTCACCGATGGCAGTGGCGAACTGGTGGTGGCAACCACGCGCCCCGAGACCCTGCTGGGCGATACGGCGGTGGCGGTCCACCCCGATGACGAGCGCTATCGCCACCTCATCGGAGGCGAGGTCGCGCTGCCGCTCACCGACCGGCGCATCCCGGTGATCGGTGACACCTATGTCGACCCGGCCTTCGGTACCGGTTGCGTGAAGATCACCCCGGCCCATGACTTCAATGACCGCGAAGTAGGGCTGCGCCATGGGCTCGAGGCCATCTCGGTCCTGAACCTCGATGCCACGATGGCCGACACCGTGCCCGCGGCCTATCGCGGCCTTGACCGCTTCGAGGCGCGCCGCCGGATACTTGCCGACCTGGCTGATGCCGGTCTGATGGTGGAGCGCAAACCGCATCGGCTGAAGGTACCGCGCTGCGCACGCTCGGGCGAGATCGTCGAACCGATGCTCACCGACCAGTGGTTCGTGGCCATGTCCAAGCCCGCCCCTGAAGGCACGCTTCAACCCGGCCGTTCGATCGCCCAGGTTGCGCTTGACGTGGTCGCGCAGGGCGAGGTGCAGTTCTTTCCCGAGAACTGGACCAACGTCTACAACCAGTGGCTTGAACATATCCAGGACTGGTGCATCTCGCGCCAATTGTGGTGGGGGCACCAGATTCCGGCCTGGCACGATCCTGAAGGGGGCGTGCATGTGGCGCGCACCGAAGCCGAGGCAGTCGCGCTCGCCCGTGCCCGCGGCATCGAAGGCCCGCTGGTGCGCGACCCCGATGTGCTCGATACCTGGTTTTCTTCGGCACTGGTGTGCCACTCGACGCTGGGCTGGCCCGAACCCGAGGGCGATGACGTACTCGCCCAGGCACTGTATCTGCCCTCCTCGGTCCTCGTAACCGGCTTTGACATCATCTTCTTCTGGGTTGCCCGGATGATCATGATGACCACCCACTTCACCGGCCGGGTGCCATTCCGGCATGTCTACGTCCACGGCCTCATCCGCGATGCCGAGGGTCAGAAGATGTCCAAGTCCAAGGGCAATACCCTGGACCCGGTCGACCTGATCGATGGCATCGAACTCGCCCCGCTGATGGCCAAGCGCACCGCAGGGTTGATGGATCCGCGCCAGGCCAGCGCCATTGCCGAGCGCACGCAACGCGAATTTCCCGACGGCATCCAGGCCTTTGGCACCGATGCCCTGCGCTTCACCATGGCGGCCTACGCCACGCTCGGACGCAACATCAATTTCGACCTGAAACGCTGCGAGGGCTATCGCAACTTCTGCAACAAGTTGTGGAACGCCACCCGCTTCGTGATGATGAATGTGCAAGGGCAGGATTGCGGTCTCGACCCGAACGCCCCGATCGTGCTGTCGGCCGTCGACCGCTGGATCATCAGTGCCTTGCAGCGCTGCGAAGACGAGGTGGCGCGCGGCTTTGCCGATTACCGGCTCGACAATGTGGCAAACGCCATCTATCGCTTTGCCTGGGACGAGTACTGCGACTGGTACCTGGAACTGGCCAAGGTACAGCTGCAATCGACCGACCCGGCGCTCACCCGAGGCACGCGCCGCACCCTGGTGCGGGTGCTCGAGACGATTCTGCGGCTTGCCCACCCGGTGATCCCCTTCATCACCGAAGAGCTCTGGCAGCAGGTTGCGCCACTGGCTGGGCGACGTGCCGCCGACGCGACCGGTGAGGCCGGTTCGATCATGTTTGCGCGCTACCCGCAGGCCGAACCCGAGCGGATCGACGCAGGCGCGGAGGCCGAAGTGGTGGTCCTCAAGCGCGTGGTGGACGCTTGCCGCAACCTGCGTGGCGAGATGAAGATTGCGCCAGGCACCCGCTTGCCCCTCATCGCCACCGGCGATACGGCGCTGCTCGAGCGGATCTTCCCGTATGCGAGCTTCCTGGCACGACTGTCCGAGACGCGGGTGGTGGACACCCTCCCCGACTCGCAGGCCCCGGTGGCCGTCTGCGGCGACATCCGCCTGATGCTCGATGTGCAGATCGACATCGCCGCCGAGCGCGCCCGCATCGAACGCGAGATCGCGCGCCTGGCCGGCGAACGCGACAAGGCGCTGGCCAAGCTGGGCAACGCCTCCTTCGTCGACCGTGCACCGCCCAAGGTCGTTGCCCAGGAGCGTGAACGGCTTGCCGGTTTCGAATCGACACTGGCCGAAATGCGCTCCCAACTCGACAAGCTGCGTGAGTAAGCAGGGCTCACGATTCGAGACCGCGGCCGAGCGCTACCCCGCGCTGCGGCCTTTCCAGTCGCGCAACTTTCGCATCTACTACATCGGGCAGTTCATCGCGGTGCTGGGCAACTGGCTGCAGAACATCGCGATGAGCTGGCTCGTCTACCGGCTGAGCGATTCGGCACTGGCACTGGGCGTCACCGCCTTTGCCCAACAGGTACCCACCCTGCTGCTGGCCCCCTTCGTGGGGGTTCTGGCCGACCGCATCAACCGGCGCAAGCTGCTCATCATCACGCAAAGCCTGGGACTCGCGCAGGCGGTGGCCATCACGGCGCTCACCTTCACAGGCCATGTGGCGGTGTGGCACATCATCGTGCTCTCGCTCTGGATCGGCGTGGTCAACGCCTTCGAGACGCCGACCCGCCAGGCCTTCTTGCTCGAACTGCTGCTCGAGCGCCGGCATCTGCCCAACGCGATTGCCCTGCAGTCGTTCCTGATGAATACCACGCGCATGGTGGGCCCGAGCATTGCCGGACTGCTGCTCGCCTGGGCCGGCGAAGGCGTGTGCTTTGCGATCAATGCGGTGTGCTACCTCGCCATCGTTGCAGCCTATCGCTTCATACGACCGCCGCCACGGCAGATCGTCACCGACGGCCAGTCGTGGCGCGATTCGCTCATCGACGGCTTTCGCTACGCCTTCGGTGACCCGGTCAACCGGCGGCTCATCCTGTTTCTGGGCGGCATGGGCTTTCTGTCATCACCCTGGCAGTCCTTGATGCCGGTCGTCGCCAAGGAAGTGATGGGGGGTGACTCGCGCACCCTGGGGCTGCTCATCGGCGCGATCGGTGCGGGGGCGATCTTTGCAACCGTCTACCTCGCCTCGCGCCGCACGGTGCGTGGCATCGAAGGCGTGATGGTGGTCACCGCCTTCGTCGCTGCACTCAGCTTCATCGGATTTTCATTTGTGTCGCACATCGCCCCGGCCAGTCTGCTGCTGGCACTCTTTGGCTTTGGCCTCATTGCCACGGTGTCTGCCGGCAATTCCATCCTCCAGACCATCGTCGATGATGCCTACCGCGGCCGCATCGTGAGCGTCTACGTGATGACCTTCCTGGGGTCGATGCCGCTGGGCAACCTGCTGGGCGGCTTCTGTGCGCACGCACTCGGAGCCCCCTGGGCACTGCATCTGTTCGCCTTTGGCCTGCTCGCACTGGCCGCCTGGTTTCTGGCCGGGTATCGCCCCTGGCGTACCCAACTGCGCGAGCGCTTCAATGCACGGGGCATCGTGCGGCCGCCACCCACCGGGCCGCATCCAAGGGTCGACCAGTCACCACCAGATCGGTGACAATCGGGCACTTGCGACAGCAACAGGCGCGCACGCATCACGAGCGATCGACGCGCACAGAGGAGACAGGACCGATGGACTTCGAATTCACCGAAGAGCAGAACATGCTGCGCGACACGATCCGCAGACGCATGGATGATCTGGCCACGCCCGAACTGATCAGGCGCCTGGATCGCGATCAGGCCTACCCCTACGAACTCTATGAGGCGTGGGCCGAGATGGGCCTCTTTCAGATGCCCTTTCCCGAAGAATATGGCGGGCTGGGCGGCAGCGTGATCGACATGGTGATCATCTCCGAGGAGCTCTCGCGCAAGAGCTTCGACTTCTTCACCGCCTATGGTGGCACGCTCTTTTGCGGCCTCAATCTGCTGCGCAACGGCTCGGAGGAGCAGCGCCGCCACTGGTTGCCCAAGCTGCTCTCGGGCGAGGTGAAGTTCTCGGTATCGATGTCAGAGCCCGATGCCGGTTCCGATGTCGGCGCGATGCGCACGACGGCCCGCCGTGATGGTGACTCGTGGGTCATCAATGGACAGAAGGTCTGGGCGACTGGCGCCGGTGCGAAGAACAACGTGATCAACGTGTACGCCAAGACCGACTCCTCGGTGCACTACCGCAAGGGCATCTCGCTCTTTCTCGTCGACAACGACACACCAGGTGTGAAGATGCGAAAGCTCGACATGCTCGGGCGCCGCTGCGTGGGCACCTACGAGATCTTCTTCGATGACGTCCGGGTGCCGGCCGATCGGCTGGTGGGCGGTGAGAACAACGGCTGGCACTGCGTGCTCTCGGGGCTGCAGGTCGAGCGCGTGGCCTCCACGGCAGGCTACAGCGGTGCTGCGCAGGCGGCCGTCGACATGGCGGTCGCGTACGCCCGCGAGCGCAAGCAGTTCGGGCGTCCGATCGGCACCAATCAGGCCATCGCCCACATGCTCGCCGACATGCAGACCGAAGTGGAAGCTGCACGCTGGATGATGATGCGCGCCGCCTGGATGCTGTCGCAGGGCAAGGACGCGTTGCGCGAGATCTCGATGGCCAAGCTGTTTGGCTCCGAGATGTACGTGAAGATTGCAAACATGGGCATGCAGGTGATGGGCGCCTATGGCTACAACATGGAATTCGACATGCAGCGGCACTTTCGCGATGCGCGCAGCGTCACCATCGGCGCCGGCACCTCGCAGATGCAGCGCAATCTCATCGCCGGCCTGATGGGTCTGAAGGTTCAGTAGAGGGCAGGTGGCCCAGCCAGGCCACGGCCGCCGCCGAACCCGGAGCCCAAGCCCCGTTTCAGCATGCGGCCGCGTCGGCTGCCGCGGCGCGGCTGGCGACTCAGACCGACGCCACCACGTCGGCCCAAGCCTCCAGCATCTGCGGCTGGCCGTAGCGCACGTGGGTCGTGAACTGGGTGAAACCGGCTGCCTTGAGTGCACGTAATCCATCGCGCAAGGCCTCCCGGGTGCCCGTAAAGGTCAGCCGCCGGATCAGATCGGCGGTGACCAGGTGCGCCTCTTCAGGTCGAACGACCATGAGGTGGCCGCGGTGCAACGACAGATAGCGTGCATGTGCCGGGGCATACTGTTCGTAGACCTCCTGAAACCCGCGGATGAGTTCGGGCGGCACCACTTTGGACAGGTCGCCCTGCCCTGCGGCCTCGACCGAATCGTGCAGCAGCATCACCGCACTGGGCCCAGCCTGGGCCCGGGCACGGTCGCTGCCGAAGGACTCGTCGGGGTCAAGAACACAACCGCCGCCGCTGGCTACCGCCTGCAGGTCGAGCGGGTCGCGCCCGGCTTCAATCCAGGCGGCGCGCATCTGCTCGAGCATGCCGATCGCACGCTCGACATTGCCAAAGGGGATGGTCCAGCGGGTACCCTGCCGCGCCACGAGCGAACGACCGCGCGGCCCGAGCGCCGAGACATAGATCGGTACCGGGTCGGTGGTATTGACGAGTTCGAAATCCGGATTCAGAAACCGGATCGGCCGTGGCGCCCCTTCGTAGTCGTAGTCGACGGTGCGTCGCTCGAGCAGTCCGCGGATCACCTCGATCTCGTGTTCGAGTTGGGTGAGTGTCACCGGGCCCACACCCATGGTCCGGCGCGCGGTAAACCCGGTGGCAATGCCCAGGCATATCCTGCCGGGTGCCAGCGCGTTCAGGGTAGCCAGACAGTTGGCTGTGACCGGCGCGAGGCGATTGCACGGAATCAGCATGCCGGTACCCAGGCGTATGCGCGTGGTATTCATGGCGCAGGCGGCCATCACCACGAAGGGGTCGGCGTTGAGAAGTTGCGAATCCAGAAACCAGGCATGACTGAAGCCCAACGCCTCGGCGCGGCGAACCAGTTGCCAGGAGTCTGCGCCGGCGGCGATGCTGATGCCAAATTCCACAGGTATCTCCACGGGAGTCATCGACGCTCCCTTGCAGGCGCGAGGATACCGCGAGCGGCGGTATCATCGGCAAATGCCGTTGCAAGCGCCTATGGGCAACCGCGCACGGGCCACTGCACTCATGCCAAGACCAAGGATACCTGACGATGCTCACGAAGACCCCAAGCCCAGCCCTCGCGCAGCCGGCACCGGCACAGGGCGCGCAGCGACCACGCGTCGAACGCATCTCTCATGTGAGCTTCCCCTGTCGCGATCTGGAAGAGGGCAAGCGCTTCTACGTCGGCGTTCTGGGAGGGAGCCTGCGGGTCGATCAACCGACCTTTGCCTCGATCACCGTGGCCAATGTCGACATCGGCATCGGCAATGTCGGCTGCGCCTGGCCCGAAGCGGTGGCCGAGTATCCGCACATGGCCTTCTTCATCGATGCCGAGAACCTGGCGGCGATGCGTCCGTGGCTCATGGCCTGCGGCATTCCGGTTTCGCCACTGTGGACACGCAACGGGCGCGAGGCGCTGATGTTCTTGCGCGACCCCTCGGGCAATCTCATTGAGCTCTTCTGCATCGAGGGCTATCCGGGCGCTGATGCCCTGCCCCGCAGCGGCCCGGCCGGGCATGGCCGCACCGTCGACCTGCAGGCACTCTGGTACAGCCAGTGGAAATTGCCCGAGCCCGCATTGTTCGACTGAGCGTTGCCTGGCAAGACGACGGCGGTCTGGCTCAGCGCTTCTGCAGCACGAACGTGAACTCCTCGCCGGCCTGTGATTTCTCGACCAGGGCATGGCCAGTCTGCCGCGCAAAGGCTTCAAAATCGCGCACCGACCCCGGATCGGTCGCCACCACGCGCAGGCATTGTCCGGACACGATGCCTGACAGCGCCTTCTTCGCCTTGAGGATGGGGAGCGGGCAGTTGAGCCCTCGCACATCCAGATCCTTGTCAATCTCCATTCGCACGCTCTCCTGCCGGTCCACCCGACACACTCGCTTGATCGAGCGGCCGCTCGGGGGTAACGGTGATGATTTCCCCACGCGGGGCGAGCCATGATGCCAGAGCCAGGCCCGATGCTGCAGCTGACAAGGCAGCCACCGGCCAGCCAGGACCACTGAGATCGGAGCAGGTGGGCGGCAGCAGCGCAAGCAGGGGCACGGTATAGGCAAGCGTTGCTGCGAGCACCGCTTGCCATGCCCGAGCCGACACACCGTACAGACGACGCCAGGAGGGCAAGTCGGCCAGTGCCGACACGGCCATGATCAGCAGTGCGCAGGCAGCAAAGGCCGCAACCGGTGAGCCCAGCGTGTCATCGGCAGGTGCCAGCGCACGGTACCGTGCATGGTCAATCATCGAGAGCATCACGAGCGCAAGACTCGCCAGATAGCAGGCACGCAGCGCGAGGGCGAGCAGGGCGGCAAACCCAGCGCGCCGTGCGGCCGGCAGCCGCCAGCGCACAGGGGCCTGCAGGCCACACAGCACGACCCACAGTCCGCCCGCCAGCGCCGCAAGTCCGATTGAAGCCAGCAGGCCCTCACGCAGGGTGATGCGGGAAAACCCCCCGGTGAATCGGGTGTATTCAACCAGCAGCAGCGCTGTGGCCAGGGTGCATGCCGCCATGGCAACCAGGGCGAGCATCGAGCGCACGGCGTGCGACAGCCTCGCACCGGCCGCAGCACGCACGCGGTGGGCAACCTTGGCGAATCCATTAATATCGGTTAAGGTCGAACGCATGGTCGATGATACCCAAAGCCCTGTTTTCGGACTCTCGTCTGCAGATTTCCTGCCAACTGCGCCGCCGGGACAGTGGCTGACCCTGATCATACGGGTCGCGGTACCCGAGGTCGACGCGCAAATGCGCATTGCGCGCACGCTCGAATCACTGGGTACGGCCACGCTCGTGCAAGGCGTCTACCTGCTGCCCTGGCGGCACGATCTCGAAGAAGGGCTGGACGAACTGGGCGGCTATGTGCGCAGTGCCGGGGGCGACGCCGAGGTCGTCATCCTGACCAGTCGCGACATGCTCCAGGAGGCGCGACTGCGCGCGAGCCTGGATCGAACGATGCGCTATGCAGCGATCGAACAGACCGTCAGCGCGCTCAGTCGCGGTCTGGGGCTCACCGAACCTGCGGCGATAGCGCGGGTACTCACGCGCCAGCGCGAGGACCTGCTGCGAGTGATGGCGATCGACTACTTTCCCGGTCCGGCCCGTGACCAGGCTCGGGCCACCGTCGAGTCGGCCGAAGCAGCGGTCAAGGCTGCCCTGTTTCCCGAGGCGGGCCGTGCCACCCTGCCCGAGCGGGGAGCACGCAGCGAGTTCTTTCACCGCATCTGGGTGACGCGCCAGCCCCTGTGGGCCGATCGACTGGGGTCGGCCTGGCTCATCAGACGATTCATCGACGTCGAATCGCACCTCATCTGGCTTGACCGCGACGACCTGGTGCCAGGCGGGGTACTCGGTTTCGGCTTTGCCGGCGCAGTCTTCCAGAACTCGACCGAGCGCACGACCTTCGAGCAGCTGCTCGACTATTTTCGCATGGGTCGTGATGGCGCCCTCATACGCCTTGCTGCCCTGGTGCGCGACCTGGAAACCGGCAGTCGTGATGTGGCCGAAAGCGCCGCCATCGAACAGGTGATGGCAGGGGCGGTACGACGCGCCGAGGGCGACCCGGGCGCGCTGCTGGCGGCCATGGAACAGGTCTTCGACCAGATCTACGAGACCTTTCTCGACCACCCCCGAAAGGTTCGCTGAGCCCACAGGCGAGCCAGGCGAGCATCCACAGCCCGCTGCGCCAGGCACTGGGTGCAGATCACGGACCGCGGTATCAGTTGCGCCGGGCCGCGCGCTCCTCGGCATCGAGCGCACGCAATTCACGCAGCCGGGTGTCCACCTCCGACATGAGATAGAAATCGCCATCGTTGGCGCGTTGCGCGAACTGCAGTTGCTGAATCGCATCGGACAAGCTGCCCGACAGGGCGTAGTACTCGCCTTGCGCACGATGCTGCCAGGCCAGATGCCCAAGCGCCGCATGCGACTGGGCCAGCATGCCGAAGGCCGCCGCCTCACGCGGCCGCAGACGCACCAGTGCCTCGAGTTCGGTAATGGCCTCGCGGTGACGCCCCTGGGCCTGCAGCGCCGCGGCGTATTCATGCACGAGGTAATCACGCCGCCCCCAGGTTCGCATCGCCTGCGCGAGGCGCTCGGTGGCACCTGCACGATCGCCCTCGCCGGCGATGATGCGCGCCTCGAGCGTATCGAACATCGGATGCGCCCCGGCCTCCTGGCGCACCGTTGCGAGTGCAGTGCGCGCCGCCGCCGGATCGTTGGCGCGCAACCAGGCGAGCGCGAGGCCGTAGCGAGCAGACGCAGCGGTCATGTAGCGCCCCTCGCCCAACTGGCGCTGGAAGAGGGCAACCGCTTCGGCCGGCAACCCCACCTGCGAGCGCAGGCGCGCCCGTACCAGCTGAAACTCGATGCTGTCGGGTCGCTGTCGGTAATCGGCCGTTGCCACCCGTGACTGCATGTCGCTCAGGCGCTCGCCAGTGAGCGGGTGAGTACGCAGATAGGCAGGTGCGTTGCTCTCCGACAGTCGATAGGCCCGCTGCAGGCGGTCGAAGAAGGCCGGCATGCCGGCCGGGTCGAACCCGGCCGAGGCCATCAGCGTGAAACCGACCCGATCGGCCTCGCGCTCGAAGTCGCGGCTGTAGTTCAGCTGCGACTGGATCATGCCGGCCTGCGCAGTGACGATGGCCGCCTGGGCCGCCTGCGGATTGGAGCGAGCGGCCAGCAGCCCGGCAATCATCCCGGCAATGGCGGCCCACTGCATCTTCTGGCCCTGGTCGATCTGGCGGGCGATGTGGCGCTGGGTGACGTGAGAGACCTCGTGCGCGAGCACCCCAGCCAGTTCGCCTTCGGACTGTGCCGCCAGCAGCAGTCCGCTGTGGATGCCGATGAAGCCGCCGGGCATGGCAAAGGCGTTGATGCTGATGTCACGCACAACGAAGAATTCGAACTCGCGGCCGGCATCGGCACTCACCCCAGCCAGGCGGCGCCCGACCGAGTTGACATAGGCACTCACCTCGGGGTCGTCGATGAAGTCGGGGTCATGACGATACTCACGCATGATCGACTCACCGATCTTGCGTTCGAGTTGCGGGCTCAGGCTGGCCTGTGCCGCCTCGCCGAGTTCAGGCAGCGTCTGCGCCTGCACCCGCGCCACGCCGATCGGGCCAAGCGGTGCCAGCGGCCCGAACACGACCAGGCCGAGGGCAAGGCACAGGATGCGGATGCGCCGATCTCTCATGGCAAAATGATACCCGTACCCGTCCAACAACAAGGCCCGAGCCGCTCAACCATGTCTGAACTGACGCATTTCGATACGCAGGGCCAGGCCCATATGGTGGATGTCGGCGCGAAGCCAGGCACCCACCGCGTGGCGCGCGCGCGCGGTCTCATCCACATGCAGCCGGCAACCTTCCGGGTGATCCGCGAAGGCTCGGCCAAGAAGGGCGATGTGCTGGGCATTGCGCGCATCGCCGCGATTCAGGGTGCCAAGCGCACGGCCGACCTGATTCCGCTGTGTCACCCGCTGGCGCTCACCCGGGTGGCTGCAGAATTCATGTTCGATGAGGCAACATCGACCATTGCGCTCGAAGTGACCGCAGAAACACACGGTCCGACCGGGGTCGAGATGGAAGCCCTGACGGCGGTGAGCGTGGGGCTCCTCACCATCTACGACATGTGCAAGGCCATCGACCGCGGCATGACCCTGGCCGAGATCGGCCTGGTCGAGAAACGGGGCGGCCAGTCGGGGCACTTCGTCAGGGGCTGAGGCGCGGCGAGCGGAAACACCGAACTGCAGGTGTCGCCGAATGCAAGACGCCATCGGCGATTGGCCGACGGCGTTTTGGGTCGCATCGTGCGAAGGGATGCTGTCACGCGCTCACCCGGATGCCGCAGGCGGGCGGGTTACCCCGGCGTCCGAGTGAACGTGCAACACCTGGCGATCAAGGAGAGCGGCAGGAAGCCGGAAGATACTTCAGCGGCGTCGGGGCGACTGCGGCAGGACCGCATTTCCAGCTGGCGATAGTTTGGGGGGGTACCGGCTGCAATCACCAGCTTGGCTGATGCGCTGTCAAGCGGCGTCAGCGAGATTGCCGTGCTGGCGGCCGTCGAAAGATCGGTATAGCTCGCCGTCGTGACCGTGATGACCCCATCGTCATCGGTTCTTATTGAGGCGGTGTACCTGTTCAACTGCCTGACCGGAGGCTCGCAGCCAAAATTATTGGCTCCCGGGTTTGCGCCTGTCTGATAGGCCTCGGTGACGCTTGTCCGGCAGATGCCAGCGGCAAGAACCACCTCCGACATCCGCGCACGGATCAGTCGGTGTAGGCCGGCAGTGCCACCGCCGCCAGAATGCCGATGATCGCCACGACGATCATCAACTCGATGAGGGTAAAACCCGCTGGCAGGTTGGACTTCACATGAGGCACGTCCATGGGAAAAATGCGTTATCGACAAGCGACTTGAATCGCAGGCACTGGACCCGCCTGGCAATTCAAGTCACCGTCGGACCGTCACCGGACGG
>CAIKRR010000051.1 GCA_903829815.1 uncultured Pseudomonadota bacterium
CACCAGGTTGCGCTTGCCGTTCACCATGGGCAGATTGACGGTCGCGGCTTGCGCAAGTGCCGTGCCGCTCAAGGCACTGGCACCCGCACCAGCCAGCAGACCGGCACCGCCTGCCACGAGCCTGCGGCGCAAAGGGTTCGCTGCGTCAGAGTGGTTCATGGTGTCTGTCTCCTGGGGTTTCTGATTGTGGAGCCTGTTGCCAAGCCTGCCCTGACGCTCGAGGCACGAGGCACGAGGCACGAGGCACGAGGCACGAGGCACGAGGCTCGAGTCGCGGGCAACCCGACAACTTGCTTGATCGAACTCTACGCCTGTCCAAGGGCCAGCAGTTTCCGGCCCACCGCAGCATGACCCGCAAGCAGTTGGTCCTGATCCACCAGGGTCAAGCGACCCTCTCGGACGACGATCCGACCGTCCACGATCACCAGACTCACATCAGATCCACGCGCTGCGTGAACGAGATTGGTCACGACCGTTTCGGGCACGGCAGGTTGAAGGTGGAATCGATCGACGCCAACGAGGGTGAGATCAGCCAGACGCCCGGGCGCAATCTCGCCAGCATCGATCCCCAGCACCGACGCCCCGGTGGTACTCGCCATGGCAAGCACCTCGCCCGCCTGCAGCACACTCGCATCGCGCGCCGTGCCCTTGGCAAGGAGTGATGCGAACTTCATGACGTCGAACATGTCGAGCCGGTTGTTGGCCTTCGCGCCATCGGTGGCCAGTGCCACTCGTACGCCCGCTGTGCGCATTGCGGCAACCGGCGCGATGCCTGAGCCAAGTTTCAGGTTGGCATGCGGACAGTGCGCGGCACTCGCCCCGCGTGCGGCCATCCGTTGCTGATCGCTCTCGTTGACCCAGACGCAGTGCGCAAGGTGCGTGCCCGGGAAGAGGGCGTCCAGATGCTCGAGTTCTTCGACGGGCGAGCGGCCGGTACGGGTGAGCGTCTTGCGAGTCAGAAATTCGGACTCGGCGCAGTGAAGATGCAGCCCCACACCGTACTGGCGTGCCAGCGAGGCACCGCGTCGCAGCAGCCCCTCGCTCACGCTCTCGATATCGTGCAGACCCACCCAGGTTCGCACCCGCGCATTCGCCGCGGTGCTCGCCAGCATGGCTTCGGTACGCTCGAGGGTCGGCGCAAAGCGCATCGAGTCAGCCACATAGGGCGCAATGACCGCCCGAATGCCGATGGCCTCGGCCGCTTCGCGGGCCACCTCGGGGCTGATGCACATGTCGAGGGCCGTGGTCGTGCCCGAGAGCAGCATCTCGGCATAGGTGGCAAACGCCCCCACACGTGCCTGCTCGGGGGTCAGTTGTGCCTGTTCGCGGATCAAGGCGTTCAGCCACGGCTCGAGCGTCATGCCCTCGGCGCTGCCGCGGGTGAGACTGCTGTGCGAATGCGCATGGGTGTTGACGAGGCCTGGTATCAGGATGCCGCCGCGCGCATCGATCACCTCAGCCTCATCCCCAATGGCCTCCTCAACCGGTGCCCCGACCCCCACCGCCTCGATCTGCGTGCCGCGAATGCGCACCCAGCCCAGGAAGGGCTGCGCCCGATCGGGTTGTGCGACGACGATCGCATTCTTGATCAACAGGGGTCTTTGCATCTCCATCGCTTGCTCCTCGGCGAACGCGGTAGTCGGCGTAGCAGTGGGCCTTTGTGCCAGACGCAGCGCCAGACGCAGCGCCCGGCCCGGTCAGGTGGGCCGTTCGGTGTCGACCTCACCGCGTATCACCAGCCGCTCGAGCTTGCCAAAGAGCGTGAAGAGGCCGACGCCCAACGCGGCAAGGACGATGATCGACACGAAGAGGAGGTCGGTACGAAGTTGCGTCGCGGACGTGATCACCAGATAGCCCAGGCCACGATCAGAGCCATAGAACTCGCCTACCACGGCGCCGACCAGCGAGAGCGAAGCGGCAATCTTGAACCCAGCAAAGATGAAGGGCAGCGCTGCCGGCAACTGGACCTTGAAGAAGATTTCCGACCGAGTGGCATTGATCGAGTGCATGAAGTCGAGAATTCTCGGGTCGGCGGCCTTCAGTCCGCGGGTGGTATTGGTGACAATCGGAAAGAAGGTGATGATCGAGGCAATCATCACCTTGGGCGCCAGACCGAAGCCGAACCAGATGGTCAGGAGCGGCACCACGGCGATGATCGGTATCGAATTCGATACGACAATGTACGGAAAGACGCCCCGCTCCATGAACCGCGAATGCACGATCAGTGCCGACAGACTCACTCCGAGCAAGGCAGACACCGCAAAGCCGCTGAACGCCTCCAGAATCGTGAGGCCGGTGTGGTACCAGAGCGTAGGGGTGCGGGTGAAGCGCACGGCCACTTGCGACGGTGCGGGCAGGAGCCAGGGTGGCACATCGAACAACCAGACCAGGAACTCCCACACCGCGAGCACGATGGCCAGGATGACGATCGGTGGCCCGAAGCGTTGCAGCATGGATTCGATCGGTGCCGCGGGCGTCACCAGAAGTGCTTGCGTGCTCATGAGGCCCTTGTCGTCGGTGTCGTCGGTGTCGTCAGCGTCGCCGGTTCGCCGCGCAAGGCCTCACGCGCCTCGCGTACCAGCGCGAGAAACGGCAGGGTCTCGCGCTGGTCGGCGGTCCGCGGGCGCGGCAAGTCGATCGTCACGGTGCGGGCAATGCGGCCCGGATGCGCCGACATCACCACGACCCGGTCGGCCAGGTAGACCGCCTCGGAGATGTTGTGGGTGACAAAGAGCACGGTCTTCTTCTCGCTCGCCCACAGATCGAGCAGATCATCCTGAAGTTGTGCTTTCGTCAGTTCGTCGAGCGCCGAAAAGGGCTCATCCATGAGAAGAATCGAAGGGTTCCAGGCAAGCGCGCGCACGATGGCCACACGCTGTTTCATGCCGCCTGAGAGTTCGTGCGGATAGTGGCCGCGAAACCGGGTCAGGCCTACCATCTCGAGCAGGCTTTCGCAGCGTGCCTGGCGATCGGATGCCGGGTAGTCCACCACTTCGAGCGGCAGACGCACGTTCTCGAGCGCCGAGCGCCAGGGCAGGAGTGCGGGCTCCTGGAAGACGAAGCCAAACTCATTGGCCCGCCGCGCGGCCGCGGCCGGCTGGCCCCTCACCTCGATCTGACCCGAGGTCGGGCGCAGCAGATCGCTCACCAGACGCAGCAGGGTGCTCTTGCCGCAGCCGGTCGGGCCCAGCAGCGCCACGAACTCGCCATCGGCAACCGCCAGATCGACCCCGGTCAATGCATTCACCGGACCTTGGGCGCTGGGGTAGACCACCCCCACGCCACGCATGCGGATCAGGGGTGAGGGCGCCTCTGCGCGAGCGGCACCTTCATCGCTCACTTCAGGAGGCTCGCATCGAAGATGTCGCGTGTTGCCGGGGCCTTTTCAACCAGGCCGAGCGTCTGTGCCGTTTGAATCGTGACCTTCCAGCCCTGCTCGGTCTGGGTGCCAAATGCGGCGTTCTTGCCGGTCAGAAACGGAATCGTGCGATCGAGCACCTTCAATTCGCGCGCCGCATCGATTTCGGAGACCGCATTCACGACCGATTGCACCGTAGCCTGCCGCGCCCCGAGCACTTCCCCGGCGGCCTTGCGGCTGGCCCGCAGGAACCCGGTGACCAGCTCGGGCTGGCTGCGAATGAAGGTATCGTTCGATGCGATCACCAGGCCGTAGGTGTTCACCCCAGCGTCGGCGATCATGAGCTCATGGATGGGCATGCCGGCCGACTCGGCTTCAACCGGCTCGTTCATGGTGAAGCCCATCATGGCATCCACCTGCTTCACCAGAAGCGGTTGCACGCCAAACCCGATGTCGATGAGCTTCACGCTCTCGAGCTTGATGTTGTTGGCGCCCAGCAAGGCAATCAAGCCCTGAAAGGTGGCGCTGCCCTTCTTCGAACCCAGCTTCACGTCACCCAGCAACTGCTTCACATCGGTGATGGGCTTTGCCTGCGGGCTCATCAGGACGATGGGTGTGCGCTGGTAGTAGGCTGCCACCGATTTCACCGGCACACGCTGTTCGAGCCCCTGAACCATGACAAGCGCATCGACCAGGGCGAGGTCGACCGCCCGTGAGCCCAGCTGCTTCACCGAGTCTGACGATCCCGAGCCTGAAACGATCTGCAGGTCGATGCCCTCGGCACTGTAGTAGCCGCGCTCGCGTGCGTAGTAGAAGACGGCGTGCTGGGCACCCGGCTTCCAGTCGAGGCGGAAGGTCACCTTCTTGGGCGCGCTGGTCTGTGCTGACGCCTCCAGTGAGCAGCCGAGCAGGGCCGCGCCGGTCAGGGTCATAGCCAAGGCAATCGTACGAGCAAACCGCATTTTCGGTGAATCCTCTAGAGTTTTCGGTTGCGAATCAGATCCTGCGCCCAGTCAACCGCGCGTGTCGGCGGGAAGGCACGTTGAACATCCCAATCGAGCGGTGCCGTGGCATCGAGGGCGAGCTTGGCCGACATGCCATCCACCGAGGACGGATCGAGCCGGTTGCACAATACCTTGGGTACCGTGAACAGATCGGTATCGGCCTGGAACCGGGTGGCAATCGCCCACAGCACCTCCTCTTCATTGAACACATCGACATCGGCGTCGACGGCCACCGCGAGCTTGATGTAGTTGTCCAGGCCCATCAGCAGCATCAGGGCGTGGCGCGCCTGCCCCTCGGCCGATTTCTTCAACGAAATGTACGCATGAAAGTGGGTGCCCGAGCGCGGGTAATTGAGTGCCTTCAGGTTGGGTACCATTTCCTTCAACCGGCTGAACACGTGCGCCTCCTTGGCGGCGCGACCCAGCAGCAGGTGCTCCATCGAGTAGCCCGGGATGATGTCCAGGTAGACCGGCTTTGCCTTGCGCGTGATGGCCTTCACCACGAAGACATTACGGGTCGAGCGCGAGGTGGAATAGCCGGTGTACTCGCCAAACGGTCCCTCGTCTTCATGGACCCCGGCGAGGATTTCCCCTTCGATCACATATTCGGCATCGGCCGGCACCTCGACATCGATGGTCTTGCAGCGCACCAGTTCGATCGGGCTGCCCAGCATCGCACCGGCGATGTCCATTTCGTCGACTTCCATCGCCACCTTGGCGGCCGCCGCCAGATAGATCGCGGGGTGTGCCCCGATCAGGATAGCCACCTCGAGGTTCTTGCCGCGCGCCTCGCAGCGTGCCAGATGCTCCCAGATGTGACCGCGCGAATGCAGGCTCACCCCGAACCGGTCGGGACCCTTCAACTGCAGTCGCTGGTACGACAGATTGCGCACCCCGGTATCCGGGTCCTTGCAGATCAGGATGCCCGAACTGATGTAGCGCCCCGCGTCATGCTCGAAGTGCCGGCTGATCGGCAAGGCCCCGGCATCCACTTCGGCACCTTGAACCACGACCTGCTGCACGGCCCCGGTCGGGACGATCACCGACGCCAAGGGATGCGCTTCGCAGCGCTGCCAGACGTCGTTGAAGCTGTTCGGGCCGGTGCCCGGCGCGGCGCCGGCGATGCGCGCGATTCGTGCACGGTCGGAAAAGATATTGGCAACCCACGGGGCATCGAAGCCGATCGGGTTCTCGACGACCACCACCGGAAATCGCTTGCGCTTCTCCAGTTCGAGCACGAGCGCCGTAGGCAGGTAATCCAGATCGGTGGGCTCGGAGATGCGCAGGACATCCTCGGCGGGGAGGCTGTCGAGATAGTCGTTCAGTGATGGCATGGCTGACCTGGAGGGGTGTGAGGACTGAGTGTTGATGACCAGCCTGTCACGATCGTGTTGAACCCATGCACGGGCCGTGGCCCGCGCACCCCGCGACTTTAGCCTGTTGTCGGTGCACATGTCGCCTCAGCTGTCGGTTCACAGGCGGTCATGTTCGGGCAACTGTCGATCCACGTCGAAGCTGCTGCCTGCCCCAGGCCCGTTCGCAGCGCTGGACCTATCGGCCCTTGTCGATCTGCGAGCGCACCACGTCGGCGATGCGCTCGGCAGCCGTACTCGGGGGCAGGAACCCCAGGTACTGCCCCTCGGGCCCCATCAGGTAGATGAACGAGGAGTGGTCGATCGTGTAACGCAGCCAACCGCTCACCGGCACCTTCTGGCTGAACACCCGATACGCCGCAGCGACCCTGGCGATGTCGGTTTCGCTCCCGGTAAGCCCCACCATCTGCGGGTGAAACACGGGCGCGTAGGCCGAGAGCAGCTTCGCGGTGTCCCGTTTCGGGTCGAGCGTGATGAAGATCGGCACCACTTCGCGTGCGGCAGGACCCAGCAGCTCCATCGCGTGGCCGATCTGCTGCAGGTCGGTCGGGCAGATATCGGGGCAGGTCGTGTAGCCGAAGTACACCAGCATGAACTTGCCGCGAAAGTCGGTATCGCGCCGCAGGCGACCCTGGTGGTCGGTGAGGCGGAACGCACCCCCGATGGGTTCACGATTCCACATCACCGCGTCCATGAGGTCGGCGGCCGAGCGGCCTGGCTTCGGCGCTGTCGGGCCTGCCGAGGCGCTGCCGGCTGTGCCCGCAGCAATCCCGGTGCCCGTGCCACTCGCGGCACCGGGCACCGCCGCGGCGAGAAGCGACAGCACGAGCGTGCGGCGCCGCAGGCGGCCTGTGCCCCCGTCCCCGGGAGACGGCTGCACGACCCTGCGCGCCATCTCAGGCACCGAGCGTGATGCGGCTACCGGTGGTGGTGACCAGCACGTTCTCGGGCATCTGCCGACGCGCTTCCTGCACGAAGTTCAGGCCGCTGCAGTGCATCGGAATCAGCACATCGGGCTTGAGCTTGCGGATCTCGCTCACGACCTCGGCCAGGTAGTCGGCCGGTGCCGGCCCGAGGTGGAACCCGCCCACGATCGCATGCACTCGCTCGATGCCCGACACTTCCTGCGCCTGACGCACCGAATTGACGATGCCCGCGTGCCCGCAGGAGCTGATCACGACCAGCCCCTTGTCCTTCACGTTGAAGCAGGTGGCGTGTTCATGGAGGTGCTCGTCGGGCACGGTCTTGCCTGCCATGTCGGCTGACAGGTACTGACCGACATCGCAGCCCACGCCGTTCTTCATGCCGAATTCGACATGAGTGTTGGGCAACACCCGCTCGATGCTGCGCCGCTTGATCTGGCCGGTGGTGAAGGCGTGATTGGCAACCACGGCCGGCTTGTCAGCCAGTACGGGCGTGATGTTGCGCGCGGCCAGTTCGCGCCTATCGAGCGTACCGAAATCGCTGAACTGTCCGGGTGCGCCATTGAGGCGATGACAGAAGTTGTCCTCGCCACCGGCGTAGAGCTTCACCCCCGCGGGCAGGACCGCGCGGTACTTGTCGAGAAAGCCCATCAGCCCGCCAAAGTGGTCGTAGTGCCCGTGGCTCACGATCAGGGCATCGAGCCGCGCGGGATCGACACCGAGCAGCTCCATGTTGTTGTACAGCACGTTCTGGCTGTAGCCATAGTCGAGCATGATGGTGCGCGCTTCGCTCGCACGCTGCGACTCGAGCCACAGCGACAGCCCCCACTCGTTGTGCAGCGAGCGCCGGAAGTCAGCCGCGCGCGGGGCCGGTGTGATGGCCACGCCGCTCACCGTGTTCGGCCTGAAGAAGAGGTCGTAGCTGCTGTCGACCAGCACCCGGATGCTCAGCCGGTCGACGGTGGGGGTGTCAAGGCCCGCAGCGCCGGCAGGGCGCGTTGCCAGGCCTGCCAGTGCGGTGACGCCGCTCACCCCGGCCCAGACGGCGGCGTGGGTTGTGCCAACGAGGAACTGCCGGCGGTCGATGCGCTTTTTCATGCGATGGACTCCTTGTCAGTTGGATCGATTCACTTCATGCCGCACCCGTCGAGCCGGGCGTCATGCCTGCGCCCTGCGGGCATCAGCTGCAGACGCTGCATCCCGGTGCCCACACGTACTTGATGTAGATCGGAATACCGCCCGTGGTGCTGCCACCGATCGCGAGGCTCCGGTAAGTGTCGGTGGTGGCGTCGATGGTTGCACCGATTGGGACGCTGATCGAACTGCCGCTCAGCACGAAACGCGCGGTCGTGACGGGCGAGCCGTTGCTCGGCCCGCTGGTGAGCGAGATCGACTGCACCAGGGTACCGGCAGGAATGTTGACGGAGAGGCTCGGGTTCGGAAGGTTCGTCACGGTTGACAGAACCGCCCTGGCATTGGTCACCGCAGGCAGTGCCGCGCTGGTGAGGATGGCCGACGCGGGTGAGACGTAGGGACCCCTGAGCTTCAGGTAGACCGTCTTCCTCACCGTGTCGGTTTCGTCCAGCATCTTCACCTGGATCGGATCGGGGTTGCCGTTGTAGAAATCACTGGCCGACTGGATGCCGGCCGCCGCGTAGCTGAGGGCGGGCAGCGTGTTGGTGCTGTTTGCGATGTAGTAGAAACCCGAATAGTTGCTCGTCGCCATCTTCATGTCGAGCAGATGGCTGCAGGTCTGGTTTGCGTCACACAGGTTGAATTGCAGCGTGCGAATGGAATAGGGGGTTCCGCTCACCGTAATGTCATACATGGCCTGGCCCGAATGCCCGAACGAGTCGCCGCTGGCCTTGAAGAAGAGGCCCGCAACCGGTGCGTACTGTCCGCCGGTCTGGGTGGTTACTGCGGCCACCGTGCCCATGTTCGAATCGTCGACCCGGGGCTGAAAGGTGATCTGCGAGCCCACCTGGATCCAGAAGGGCAACTGGTCACCGATCATGAGGCAATGGCCATCCGAGTCGGTGTTGAAGGCCATCATCATGGCGCCCGCGTACTGATTCGTCGCGGTGTTGTAGAGGAAGAACTGGAAGAGGTAGTTGCCGTTCGCATCGCGACCCGCGAACGTTGGCGCGTTGAACGTCGCCGACACGGCCCCCAGCCGGCCTGCCAACGCCGTCCGATAGCTCGCCGCCTGCAGACCTGCGTTCAGGAAGTTCGGGTGGTAGAGCGTCGCATCGGTCGTGATGCTGGTGCTGGTCATGCTGTTGATGATCGAGGAGCACGCGACGATCGGCACCGAATTGATGAGGTCGATCTGGGGTTGCGTGATCGCAATCGCCGAGGTGTCAAGACTCGCCAGGGTGAAACTCTTGCACGCGTTCGATATCTTGGTACACAGCGTCGGATTACCCGCCGGGTCGAACCGGATCGCCATGGCGTCCATGAGCAGGTCGATGCCGGTGTGATTCGTGGCGAACGATGCGGCGAGCAGATCGATGTTCGACGCCACATTGAATGCTGAAAAGATGTTCGCGAAGATCGCGTTGACGGCGCCCTTCGCGCTGGCAATCGATGACGGCGTGACTTGCGCACTCGCGGTAATGCTCGAAGGGTCTGCGTTCGCGGCGATGGCAAGGACGAAGGTGCTGAGCGGATTCACGGGCGCATGGGTCTGCGCGCTGCTGGCGATGTAGCCGTAATTGACCTTCGAGGCGTCGAGCGACTGGGCCTTCACCAGTGCCGGGAACGTGATGCCGACCGGTATCGGGACCGCGCCGTTGATGTCGGCCGTCTGCGTCGCCTGGGTCGAGTCGACCAGGCTGCTGATGGTGATCTGCGCGTAGGACATCGCTGATCCGTCGGCGGCGACCACCGTGCCGGTCGATGTCTGGTTGCCGCCGCCCGAGCCGCCGCCGCCGCCGCCGCCGCAACTCGCGAGCAATGCCGCGGCCATCACGATTGCTACGGTCGTCAGAAATCGAGTCGCCATGCCTGTCTCCGGATGGGAATGGGAAAGGGTGTCAGCCGGTGGGTCGTGCAGCGGCTGACATCTGCAGGGCGATACGCCGGTTTCTTGTGACACCCATTGCACCGGTGAGCGACGGTTTGCCAGAAAGCCCTTGATGCGTCAAGGCGACGGGTGCCACACCCCGCGGGTCAGAGTCCGTTCAGGTACTCGAGCGTACTTGCCAGCGTCACGACATCACCGTACTTCTGGTCGACATCGAAGAGGTTCGATTCGAGTACGGCCGGGGTGCGGTCGGCAACGGCTTCGCGCACGATCATGCAGCGGATGTCGCGCATGAAGCCGTCGGTGGCGGTGGCCCGCACGCAACCGCTCATGCTGGTGCCGCAGATGAGCAGCGTGTCGATCTGTCGTACGCCGAGGAACACTTCGAGGTCGGTGCGAAAGAACGCGCTCGGACGCCACTTGTTGATGACGCGGTCACCCGGTTGCGGGGTCAGTTCATCGATGATGTCTGCGCCGCGCCCGCCCTCGATCTGCACGCCGCGCAGGCCGTGATGCTTCATCTTCAGTCGCCACAAGCCGGCGCTCGATCCGTCCGCCGCCACCAGTCCACGGGTATAGATCACCGGCACCTGATGCGCGCGTGCGGCCTGCGACAACTGCTTGATGGGCTCGTAGGTCGAGGTAATCGACGGGTAGAGCGTGGTCGGCGCATCCGGCTCGCAGAAGTCGTTCTGCATGTCGATGAGCAGAAGCGCCGGGCGCTGGCCGAACCCGATGCGTTGCCCGAGGCCTTGCCGGGCATAGAGTTCGTTCGAGGCGGCGTCGGGCCGCGTGGCGCTTGAGGGTGCTGCGGTGTTGCTCACGGTCGGATCTCCGGGTGCGTGTGTCTGGCCAGCGGCGCGAGTATCGCCGATCGACGGGGCGGCGGGCAGCTCAGAACGCCAGCCAGTAGAGCCGCACGACCGCGGCCAGGCCCGCCATCCAGACGATCGAGCGCAGGCTTGCCCGGTTGCTGATGTAGCAGTAGATGTAGAGGACACGCATCGCGATGAAGAACCAGCAGGTGACGGCCACGACCTGCGGGTCGGGTTCGGCCTGCAGGGCGAGGAGCACCCCTGCGGCAAAGAGCGCAAACGCTTCGAAACTGTTCTGCTGGGCCGCGTTGGCGCGCGCGCGCAGGCCGGCCTGCTTCTCGAGCCAGGCCCTCGGGTTGGCGTTGTCGTAGTCCTTGGCGCCCCACTTCGAGAAGCCTGCACAGACAATCGGCAGGAGGCCGGCGATCAGGACGGCAAGGGCTGCCTGGTTCATGGGGTGTGCTCCGGTGGATGGATGGCTGTAATGCTACCGCCAGCAAGGGGTGGCCGGGCAGTGTCACGGCTCGTGCCTGGGCCCGATCGAGACGCCATGCCTTTCGGCATTCTTTCGGGCGGTGCCAGCGTCCCAGTCAAAGCCCTGAATGGTTTCAAGGTCGACCCTGTGTATATCAGCATTACATACAAATCGGGTCGAACTGCTGCTTGCGTAATGTGATGAAGCTTGATGGCACTGTCTACGGTGGCTGCTTGCAAGCCGCCGTGATCGCACCCGCCCTTCCGGTTGCGCTAGACTCGGCTGTGGCAGTTGCGGCACCGACTCGCAGCGCCTGGAGACACGCAGCAGAAGGAGGGGTGGCATGCAATACCTTCGCAACACCTGGTACGTGGCCATGTGGTCGCAGGACCTTCAGCCCGGGCAGGTGGTCGGGCGCACGTATCTGAACGAGCCGGTCGTGCTCTATCGCGGCACCGATGGCGTGGTGGCTGCCCTGGCCGACCGCTGTGTGCACCGATTTGCGCCCTTGAGTCTTGGCAAGGTCGTCGAGGGCTGTCGCATCGCCTGCGGCTACCATGGCCTGCAATTTGATGCGAGTGGTGCCTGCGTGAAGAACCCGCACGGACACCAGCGCATTCCACCCGCGTCCAGCGTGCGCAGTTATCCGGTGGTTGAACGCCATTCGGCGATCTGGATCTGGATGGGTGATCAGGCCGCTGACCCGTCGGTGATTCCCGACTTCGGCATGCTCGACGAGGGGTCGGGCCACGAGGTGAGCCGGCGCGACTGGTTGCGCATGGACGCCAGCCACGAGCTCATCGTCGACAACCTCATGGACCTGAGCCACACCGCCTTCCTGCACGAGGGCATTCTGGGCAACGCCGAAACGGTGCCCTCCGAAATCACCTTCGAGAGTACGCCCACCAGCGTGAAGGTGGGCCGCAATGCGCCTGACGTACCCATTCCGGGTTTCTTCGACCTCATGTATCGGCGCGATGGGCGTCGCGTGAACTACTGGGCCGACATCCGCTGGATGGTGCCCGCCTGCCTCATCAACGACACCGGCGTCACCGATGTCGGGGCCCCGCGCTCGTCCGGTACCGGCATCTATGGCATGCACTTTCTGACCCCCGAGACCGACACGACCTGCTGGTACCACTTTGCCGCTGCGCGTCAGAACCCGATTGCCTGGGGTGAGCCGGTGGATACCGAAATCCGCGAGAAGATTGCCGAGCTGCGTCGCTATGCCTTCGAGGAGCAGGATCAGGTGATGATCCGCGCGCAGCAGCAGAGCATCCTTTCGGCAGACCCGGCGCAGAAGCCGGTGATTCTCGAGAACGACATCGGGGTCGAGCGCTACAAGCGCATCCTGCAGGGCCTCATGCGTGCCGAGCGAGCCCCGGCATGAACTATCGCAAGCTGGGTCGCAGCGGGCTGGCGGTTTCACCCCTGTGTCTGGGGATGATGTCCTATGGCAGCCGACAGTGGCAGCCCTGGGTGCTCGACAAGTCGGAGGCTCGCGCCTTCGTGCGTCAGGCACTCGATGCCGGCATCAATTTCTTCGACACCGCCGACTTCTACTCGGCGGGGCAGAGCGAAGTGGCCCTGGGCGATGCCATCCGCGGGCTGGTGGCGCGCGACGAACTGGTGATTTCCTCCAAGTGCGGCTTGCCGATGGGGGCCGATGCCAATGCGCGCGGTGGGTCGCGCAAGCACGTGCACGCGAGCATCGATGCGTCGTTGAAGCGACTGGGTGTCGATCACCTCGACCTCTACCTCATGCATGTGTGGGACGGCGCCACACCGGTCGAGGAAACCGTCGAAGCGCTGCACGATCTGGTGCGTGCCGGAAAGATCCTGCACTTTGGCGCATCGAACTACATGACCTGGCAGCTCGCGGTGGCGCAGCGTGCGGCGCTGTCGCAAGGGCGGCGCGGCTTCACCACGATGCAGCTGCAGATCAACCTCGCTTATCGCGAGGAAGAGCGCGACATGCTGCCGTTTTGCGAGCATGAGGGCATTGGCGTGATGGTGTTCAGCCCGCTCGCGCGCGGCTGGCTGGTCAATGGTGATGGCGAGGCGGCTACGCTGACCGAGCGCGAGCGCATCCGGGTCGAGCGTGATGCCAAGGCAAGGTTTCTCTACGGCTCGAGCGCTGACCACGCGGTGCGTGCGCGCCTGCTTGAAGTGGCCGGGCGTCTGGGTTTGCCCCCGGGGCGGGTGGCTCTGGCCTGGGTGTTGTCGCGGCCGCAGGTGAGTTCGGTGCTGGTCGGTGCGCTCGAGCCGCGGCATCTCGAGGAGGCGCTGGCAGCGCTCGAGGTGCAGCTCTCACCCGAGGACTCTGCGCTTCTCGCATCGGCCTACCAGCCGGGGCCGATCAAGTCGGATGCGCTCGATACGGTGCTCAAGCCGGCGGCGCGCTGAAAGCCACGTCCCATCACCCTGCCCTTGTCATGGCGTCTGCCGATTGACGGACGCCCGCAGGATTTCTTCAGGAGGTTGCATGGCCCCGATCCGGAATCTGCTTGTGCGTGCTTCGTCAACCCTTCTCGTCGCGCTCGCGGCAGGCCTGCCCATCGAGCCGTGTCTGGCCCAACTCAAGGTGGGCGTCACGCTCTCGACCACGGGCGGGGCAGCCTCGCTCGGATCCATCGAGCGCAATGTGGCCAACCTCTGGCCGAAGACCCTCGGTGGAATGTCGGTGGAGTACATCGTGCTCGATGACGCGTCGGAGCCGAGCAACGCGGTGAAGAACGCGCGCCGGCTGGTCAGCGAAGACCGGGTCGATGTGATCTTCGGTTCGTCAACCTCGCCCAACTCGATCGCGATGGTGCCGGTGGCGGAGGAAACCGGCACACCGCTCATTTCGCTCGCCTCGGCGATGGCCATCGTGGCGCCGATGGACAAGGCGCGGCGCTGGGTCTTCAAGACCGTGCACAACGATTCCTCGATGATCGAGGCGGTGCTCGATGACATGCAGCGGCGTCAGGTGAAACGCCTGGGCTACATCGGCCTTGCTGATGCAACCGGTGAAGGCTATCTGGCCGCCTTGCAGACCATGGCCGCCAGTCGCGGCATCGAACTCGTGCGTATCGAAAAGTATAACCGTGCCGATACCAGCGTCACCGCGCAGGTGCTGCGGGTGACGGCAGCCTCGCCCGAGGCCATCTTCGTGGCCTCGCTCGGTACGCCTGCGGCGCTTCCGCAGATCGAACTGGTATCGCGCGGCTACAAGGGCATGGTCTATCACACCGGTGGCGTGGCCAACAACGACTTCCTGCGCGTGGCCGGGGCTGCGGCCGAGGGGCTGTATCTGCCGGTGGCAGGGTTGCTTGTGGCCGATCAGTTGCCCGACTCCAACCCGGTCCGCAAGGTGGCCCTTGCCCTGGCCACAAGCTACGAGGCTCGCTACGGCGCCGGCACCCGCAACATCTTCATCGCCTACGCCCAGGATGCGCTGGTGCTCCTGCAGGCCGCATTGCCGGCGGCCTTGCGCAAGGGGCAGCCGGGCTCGCGCGAGTTTCGCGAGGCACTGCGCGATGCGCTCGAAGACATCCGGGGTGTGGTCGGCTCCAGTGGCGTCTACTCGATGTCGCCAACCGATCACGTCGGCCTCGATGCCAAGTCACTCTACATAGCCCAGGTTCGCAACGGGCGCTGGACCTTGCCGCAGTAGATCGACACATACCAGAAACAAGGCCGGGTACCTGCCCGTGCCACGAGGAGACAAGGAATGGACAAAGGTTTCAGTGGTTTGAGCACACGCAGCGCCCCGAGGCGGCTTGGCCGGGCAAGACGGGCGCTGGCCGGTGCGCTGGGCATGGGGATGGCCCTGTCGATGGCACTGGTTGTCGGCTTGGCCCAGGCCCAGGTGCGCGTCGGCGTGACGCTCTCGAGCACCGGGGCGGCTGCTTCTCTGGGGGTGGTCGAGCGCAATGTGTTCGAACTCATGCCGCAGGAAATTGGCGGGCAGAAGATCGAGTACATCGTGCTTGACGATGGCGGCGACCCGGCGCAGGCCGTGCGCAACGCCCGCAAGCTCATCACCGACGAGCGCGTCGACATTTTGCTGGGCGGTACCACCAGCCCCAATTGCCTGGCCATCGTGCCGGTGGCTGCAGAGCTCTCGGTGCCCTTCGTGGCGATGGGCTCGGCAGCGGCCATCGTCGAACCCATGGATGCAAACCGGCGCTGGGTCTTCAAGACCGTGCACAACGACCAGATGATGGTCGAAGCCATCGTCGAGCACATGGTCAAGACCGGCATCAAGACGGTGGGCTACATTGGCCTGGCTGATGCCACCGGTGAGGGTTATCTGCGCGCCCTGCGGCCGCTCGCTGAACGCGCCGGTCTGCGCCTGGTCGCGGTCGAGAGCTACAACCGCACCGATACCAGCGTCACCGCGCAGGTGCTGCGCCTCACTATGGCCCGGCCCGATGCCATCTTCACAGCCTCGCTCGGCACCCCCGCAGCCCTGCCACAGATTGAAATCGTCAATCGCGGCTACACCGGGCGCCTCTATCAGAACCATGGTGTGGCCAATGCCGACTTCCTGCGCGTGGCCGGTGCCGCTGCCGAAGGACTCTACCTGCCGATCGGGCCGCTCCTTGTCGCCAGCCAGTTGCCCGAGGGCAATCCGGCGCGGCGACCCAGCCTCGACATCATCCAGCGCTATGAGGCCCGCTTCGGGGCGGGCTCGACCAACACCTTCATCTCGAACGCCTATGACGCCTGGCTCCTCTTTGCCAACGCACTGCCGCGGGCAGCAGCCTTGGCAAAGCCGGGCACACCGGCCTTTCGCGTCGCGCTGCGCGATGCGATCGAAGCCACCCGCGACTTCGCTGGCACCCAGGGTGTGTACACCATGAGCGCCACCGACCATGTCGGGCTCGATGCCCGCTCGCGACAGATCATCCGGGTCGTGAAAGGTCAGTGGAAACTGGTCGAACAGGACCGTCCGTGATCGATCTGAAATACCAGTCGGGCTTTGGCAACGAGTTTGCAAGCGAAGCCCTGCCTGGTGCATTGCCCCAGGGTCAGAACAGCCCGCAGCAGTGTGCCTGGGGGCTGTATGCCGAGCAGTGGAATGGCAGTGCGTTTGCCGCGCCCCGCGCGGCCAACCGGCGCACCTGGGTGTATCGCATCCGCCCCTCGGCGGTTTGTCCGGCCTTTGTCCAGCGTGATGCGGGCCTCTGGCTGACGGCACCGCTTGCCGGCGGCTGGTCGCCCAACCCGTTGCGCTGGAGTCCGTTCGCCGTGAGCGATGCGCCGGTTGACTTCGTCGATGGCATGGCAACGCTTGCCGCCAATGGCGATCCGGTGATGCAGGCGGGCATCGCCATTCATGTGTATCGGGCGAATCGCTCGATGACCGACCGCGTGTTCTTCGATGCCGATGGCGAGTTGCTGGTGGTGCCGCAGTCTGGCCGCCTGCGGGTCGTGACCGAACTGGGCGTTCTCGAGGTGGCCCCGCTCGAGGTGCTGCTCATTCCGCGCGGTCTGCGCTTTCGGGTGGAGCTTCCCGACGGGGTCTCGCGCGGCCATGTGTGCGAGAACTACGGTGCGTCGCTGCGCTTGCCTGATCTGGGCCTCATCGGCGCCAACGGGCTTGCCAATGCGCGCGATTTTCTCGCCCCGGTGGCGGCCTTCGAAGACCGCGATGACCCGGTCGAACTCCTCGGCAAGGCCGGCGGGCGGCTCTGGGTCACCCGGCTCGGTCACTCGCCGTTCGACGTGGTGGCCTGGCATGGCAATCTCGCGCCCTGCAAGTACGACCTCACGCGTTTTGTCACGCTCTTCACCGTGAGCGTCGACCATACCGATCCGTCGATCTACACCGCGCTCACCTCGCCCTCCGATCTGGCGGGTACGTCCAACCTCGACTTCGTGGTGATCCCGCCCCGCTGGCTGGTGGCCGAGCACACGTTCCGGCCGCCGTACTTTCATCGCAATGTGATGAGCGAGTTTCTGGGGCTCCTCAGCGGTGAGCACGATGCCAAGTCGGCCGGGCTTGCAGAGGGCGCTACCCTCGCGACGGTGGCGGGGTCGGCCGCCGCCGGCCCGGCCAGCACTCAAGGCACGGGCACCGATACCCATGCCTTCGTCCCGGGCAGCGCCAGCCTGCACAACAGTGGCGTGCCGCACGGGCCCGATGCTGCCGCATATCGACGTGCTTCCACCGAAGCGCTGGTACCGCAGAAGACGGCGGGCTCCTACGCGTTCATGTTCGAGACCCGTTATCCCTTGGTGCCCAGTGCCTTTGCGCTGGCTGCCCCCGAGCGCCATGTCGACTACCCGTCGGTGTGGGCTGACATCGACAAGCAGTTCAATGGCCGGCCCTGACCGGTGCAGCAGGCAAGGAGCAGTGCGGCAATGACAGAACGACTCGACACCACGGTGCTGATTGTGGGAGGCGGCCCGGTAGGGCTCAGTTGTGCGATGGAGTTGGCCCATCGCGGCATCGACTGCCTGCTGCTCGAGCGTGGCGACGGCGTGGTGCGCCTCTCGAAGATGGGTCTGGTGTCGGTGCGCACGATGGAATTCTGTCGCCGCTGGGGCATCGCCGATCGGGTGCGCGATTGCGGTTTCCCACTCGACTACCCGATCAATCAGGTGTTCTGCACCAGTCTGGCCGGCCATCTCATCCATCGCATTCCTTACCCGAGCATGCGCGATGAGCCGATTCCACCGCAAAGCCCCGAGCGGCGTCAGCGCTGCCCGCAACTGTGGTTCGATCCGCTGCTCGCCCGTGCCGTGCACGAACAGGATGACCACGCCACCGTGCGCTACGAGTGCGAACTCGAGCGCCTCGAGCAGGATGGTGAGCGTGTGCGTGGCTACGCGCGCGACCTGCGCACCGGCCAACCGGTGGAGATTGCAGCGCAGTACGCCATTGCCTGCGACGGTGCGGGTAGTGGCATTCGTCGTGCACTGGGCATCGCTTTCGAGGGCGAGACCCTGAGCTACTCCACCGGCATCTACTTTCGGTCGCCGGGTCTCGTACATCGCCATCCGATGGGCCCGGCCGAGCGCTACATGCTGATTGGCCCGGAGGGCACCTGGGGCAATCTCACCGTGGTCGATGGCGATGCCTACTGGCGCCTCACCGTTACCGGTCCGCGCGGGCGTGTCGAGGCCGATGACTTCGATGCCGAAGGTTGGCTGCGGCGCTGTCTGGGTGACGATTCGATTCCGTTCGAAATCGACGCGGTCATGCCCTGGCGGCGCAGTCGTCTGGTGGCCGAGCGCTTCCAGTCGGGGCGCATCTTTCTCGCGGGCGACGCCGCACATGTGACAGCGCCCAACGGGGGCTACGG
Organism: uncultured Pseudomonadota bacterium; assembly: GCA_903829815.1. Lineage (GTDB taxonomy): Bacteria > Pseudomonadota > Gammaproteobacteria > Burkholderiales > SG8-39 > CAIXPL01. The sequence continues at coordinate 18,272 of CAIKRR010000051.1, forward strand.
CATGAACACCGGCATCGCCGATGCGGTCGATCTGGGTTGGAAGATCGAGGCAACCCTCGCCGGTTGGGGTGGGCCGGGGCTTCTCGCTCATTACGGTACTGAGCGGCGGCCCGCAGCCCAGCGCGCGGTCGATGCGGCCGCCAACAATTTCTCGCGCTTTGCGCCTGCGCTCGACTACACCGATGTGCTCGACGAGGGCCCGGCCGGCGAAGCGCGCCGCCGCGTGCTCGGGGCTTCGTTTGACGAAACCACGCGCGGCGAGTGGGAGACCCTGGGCGTCGTGCTCGGTTACCGCTACGATCAGTCGCCACTCGTGGTGCCCGATGGCTCGCCGCCCTTTGCCGACGACCCGATCGAGTATCGGCAGACCTCGCGGGCCGGCCACCGCGCGCCGCATGCGTGGCTCTCACCCGGACGCTCGACGCTCGACCTCTTTGGCCGCGGGTTCGTGCTGATGCGCCTCGGCGCCGATGCGCCCGATGCAGCACCGATCGAGGCGGCTGCCCGCCGCTGCGGCATGCCCTTGACGGTGCATGCCTCGGGCGACCCGGCGCTGGCCGTTGCCTATGAGCAGCGTCTGGTTCTGGTGCGGCCCGATGGGCATGTGGCCTGGCGCAGCGACACCCTGCCTGCCGATGCGGGCCGACTCATCGATACCGTGCGGGGCGCAGCATGAGCATGAACCTTCTTGATCATCTTCAACCGGCGATTGCCGATACCCGATTGCCGCGTGAGCGAGCGCGTCAGATGCCGGGCGAGTTCTATACCTCGGAGGCCATTGCGGCCCTCGAACGGGAGCGCATCTTCCTCGCCGGCTGGCAGCTTGCAGCCCACGTTGACGAGGTTGCGAAGCCCGGTGACTACCGCTGTCTGCAGATTGCCGGCCAACCCTTCATCGTGTCACGCGATGCGCAAGGCGCGGTGCATGCCTTCATGAACATGTGCCTGCACCGCGGAGTACCGGTCGCCCAGGGCAGCGGCAATGCCACCGAGTTCAGTTGCCCCTATCACGCCTGGCTCTACGAGATCGATGGCCGGGTCAGTGCCACCCCCTGGATGGGGCGCTGTGAAATCGACATGAAGGGTGAGCGCCTGCGTCCCTTGCGCACCGCGCTGTGGCGCGGCTGGATCTTTGTGAGCTTTGATGCGGCCGTGGCGCCCTTCGAGGCTTTCATCGCGCCCTATGAAGAAGAGCTGTGGTGGTTTCGCACCGATCAGAGTCGCCTCGCGCGTCGCGAGGTGCTCAGCGTGGGTTGCAACTGGAAATTACTGGTCGAGAACCTCATCGACATCTATCACGTGCCGGTGCTGCACGGGCCTTCCTTTGGCGGCTTTCTGAAGAGCGATCGCAATGCGCTCGAATTCAAGCTGCTCGAGCGCGGCGGGTGGAGCTACTCGCAGAAGTCGCGCCCGCATTCGACCGGTGGCCGCCAGATGTTTCCAACCCTGCCCTGGCTCGAAGACCGCGCCTCCGACACCTCGATGAAGGCCGGGCTCTACCCGAACCTGAATCTGTCCTTGCGCTACGACAGCCTGCGCATGTGGCAGATCCTGCCGACCTCGGTTGGCACGAGCGAACTGCACATGTACAGCCTCTTTGCGCCCAGCGCCTTTGACGACCCGGCTTTCGAGTCGAAGTACGACGAGTATCAGCGCTTCATCCTCGGCGCGATCGCGAACGAGGATGGCCCGATGGTGGTGAAACTGCAGACGGCGATGGCTTCGCCCTTCTATGTGCCTGGCCCCATGGCACATCTGGAAGGGGCGGTGCATCACCTGATGAATCACTACCTCGATGTCGTCACCGCCTGAAGGATCGATGATGAAACGCTGTGCGTGTTCTGCCCGAACAGGTTTGCTGCAGGCGATGCTGGCCGCAGGCCTCTTGGCTGCGGCCTTGCCTGCGATGTCGCAAGGCGCCTGGCCCGCACGCCCCATCCGGCTCATCGTGCCGTTTCCGGCCGGTGGCGCCCTCGATACCGTCGGCCGCGTGACCGCACAGGCGCTGGCCGAGCGGCTCGACACCTCGGTGGTGGTGGAGAACCGGGGCGGTGCCTCGGGCGCTATCGGCGTCAACGAGGCGGCGCGCGCCGCGCCTGACGGTCACACGCTCGTCTTTGCCAGTTCCGACACGCTCACCATCCTGCCGCTCCTGCGCCGCAATTTGCCCTTTGACCCGGTGCGCGATCTGGCGCCGGTGGCCAAGGTGGCCGACAGCTATCTCATGTTTGCCGTACACCCTTCGGTCCCGGTGAATTCGATCCGCGAACTCATCGAACTGTCCAAGGCAAAGCCTGGCAGCCTGCGCTACGCCACCCCGGGCAATGGCACGGTGCATCACATGAGCTTCGAGTACTTCAACCTGCTCACCGGTGCGCAGATCTCGCAAGTGCCCTTCAATGGCGGAGGCCCGGCCACGGCCGCCGTCATCGGTGGGCATGTCGAGGTGCTGATCACCGGGTTCAACGTGTTCAAGTCGGTGCTGGCCGGGCAGTTGCGCGGACTGGCGGTTGCCAAGCCCACGCGCTCGACCCTGATGCCGGCAGTGCCCAGCATGGCCGAGAGCGGGGTGGCCGACTACCGTGCCTCGTCCTGGTTCGGGGTCTTTGGTCCGGCCGGATTGCCCAATGACATCGCGCTGCGCGTGGGGCGCGAACTGGTGGCCATTGCCGCCACGCCTGAATTCCAGCAGAAGGTGACTGCGGTGGGTGGCGATGCCGGCGGCTTGCCGCGCGACGAGTTCGTGCGTTTTCTGGCGGCCGAGTCGCGCTATTGGCAGAAGATCATCGAGGCCACGCATATCCGCCTCGACGATTGAGCCTGCGCCAATCAGCCCGGTGTGGTCTTGCGCTGTACTCGCTCGTCAAACCGCACCACGTTCACCACCACCCGCTCGTGGCGCCCATCACCGATCAGTTCGCGCTCGTCATGCGCCTCGAGCTTGAAGTGGATGGTGCGGGCGCCGATGGCGGTTACGGTTGCCGTTGCGCGCACCTGCATCCCCACCGGCGTGGCAGCGATATGCCGGATGTCGAGCACGGTGCCCAGACTCTGGTGGCCGGCCGGCAACCGGTGCTCGCAGGCAGCGAGGGCAGCGGCCTCGAAGAGGTTGATCATCACGGGGGTGGCGAGGACCGCAATCTTGCCGCTCCCGACCAGCGGTGCAGTGTGCTCGGCGGCCACGACCAGAGTGGCTTCGCCGGTCATGCCCGGGGCAATGTGTTCAAGCAGGTTGGCATTCATAGCGCAGCATCGTACTCCGCCTGCAGCAGACGCTTCAGACGTGAGGCATCGCGCAGGGGGCGCAGCATCGGGTAGCCGGCCGGCCGGGGAGTGATCGTCAGCAGATAGGAGACCACCGCGTCGAGGGCAGCCAGGGTATCGGAGCCGGTTCCCTTGCCGAGCAGTGCCTTCAAGACCTCGCGGGCGACCGTCGATTCCGGATTGCGAACCGTGTGGAGTCGATGGATACCGCTGGTTTCCTTCTTGTAGGTGGCGAGAGCGCGGGCGATACCCTCGCGGCGTGCCATGAGCCGATCGCGCTCGACCTTCGCCGATGCCTGCATCAGGGTGGCCAGTTGTGCGGCTGCCTCGTCTTCGGCTGCCTGGCGTGCCAGCAGCATCTGAACTGCAGCAGCATCGATAATCGAGCGCCGGTAGGCATCTTCGGCCGCCCGCTGCGCCGCCAGATGCTTGATCGCGAACGCATTGAGCGTGGCTTCGCGAGCCTCACGGAATTGCCGTTTTTCCTCGTGCTGGCGGGCAAACGCCGAGAGGGTTGCGACACGATCCGCATGCATTGCCTGATGGCGATCGAAATTGGCGGTCACCAGATCCGAGCTCAACTGGTGCACCTGTTCGCGATTCTGGTTCACCCGGAACCTGGAATTCTTCAGGATCGATTTCGCGCTTTCGACCAGTTTTTCGACGCGTGCGGAATTGATGTCCAGGTACATCTGGAAGAAGCTGCTCTGCGAGTTCCACGCCGCGTCGGCCGCCACGATTTCGAGGACGTCGAGGGCAGGCATGGTGGCAATGAAGTAGCACCCGAGCAGCGGGCATCGCTGCATGGCCGCCGTGAACTCGGTGATGGCCACCGCTCCCCCGGCGCGGCGTGCTTTCACGGCATCGATGACCCATCGTGGCGACTTCAGTCCGAACGAGATCGACATCTCGCCATCGAGGGGGGCGGCTCGCCATGCCACCAGGATGCGATTGGCCTCGATCATCTGGTAGTAGTTCAGACCGAATCCGATCATGTCCTGGAAGAGGTGCGCAACCGCCGTGGCTGCCCCGACCACACTCGATGCCGTCTGCGTCGGGTCAAAGCCGGCGGCGAAGGCTATGGCACCCTCCACGGCAGCCTGGGTGGACTTCTTGAATTCCTCGTCGAGCAGTTTTTCGAGTGCCGCAAAGGCGGCGTTGGCATCACCCGGGGCGATGATGTCCTTGCGTGCTACCGCGCACTCGTTGTACTGCCGATAGGCCTGGGTCGCGTCATAGAGGCCCTTGGCGACCCGGGCTGCACCGACGACCGTGTTCAGGAGTGGAATCAGGCCGACGATTTCGGTGTAGCGCTCAGGGCCGAGCACGCGCTGTGCCGCGCTGATCATCTGTTGGAAGACGCTGTCCTGCGAGACCTGCAGCGCGTTGGCGATGTAGCCCTCGAAGGTCGATGTGTCCGGCGGCGACGCGGGCGCTGGAGCGCCGTTCAGGACCGTACTCACCTGCGACATGGCGTTGGTCGCCTCGCTGTAGAACCCCTGCGCGGTCTGGGCCAGTGCCGTAGCCTGCGTGCCTCGGGCGTCGCGTGCCGCCGTGACCTCGGCGCGTGCTGCCTGCTCGCGCAGGTCATCAATGAGCGAGTTGCTGCGCAGCAGGGTCCCGAGGACGCCCCTGGTCTTGATCTTCTCGAGCGTCGTGCACGCCGCGTCGAAGCTTTCGCGCCAGCTCGATGGCTTGAGTTCGACCCGCGCACCTGCGAGCGCGGTTTTCAGGCGCACGGTACGCTGAAAGGTGTAGTCGATCATCGCCTGTTCCTCCTCGTCGGAGATGCCAGTCGATGGGGTCGTGGTCAGAAACGTTCCGAGCGCCTGCAGGATGCCGTTGCCATCGCGGTTCACCTTTCCAAGCAGGTGAAGCCGGTCTGCATGGGAAGCTTTCTTGGTCATGTAGGCGTCGTAGGCGCGCTTCAGTTCGACGTATTCGTCGGCAATCGACTGGCCCACGGGGCCCTTGGTCGTGCGCGCCTCGGCGTAGGCAAGGAAGGCCGTGTTCAGCGCCTTGAATTGAGGGCTGCCACCACGAAGGGTCTTTGCCTGGGTCTGAGTCCGCCAGATGTCGGCGGTGGGGAAGGTGCGTGCCATGATCAGGTCATTACCTGAAGGATTCGGGTCGCGGCATCACGTGTCCGCACGCCGCGCAGGTGCGATGCGCTTCCGATTCGTAAAAGGCGCGATAGGCCCCGCTCACCGGGTCGGTCGCGTAATCGGCGACGACGAAGCGTTCTTCATGCAGCGGATGGTCGCAGGCCGGGCAGAACCAATGGAAGGCATCGATCTCGCCCGCTCGGCGCTGCCGCTCGATGACGAGCAGGAAGGCGTCGGGTGGAAAACGCGGTGAATGCGGGATGCCCGCTGCGGTGTAGATCGTGCAGCCTTCCTTCAGCACCGCAATCTCCTCCTTGCCCTCGGGGGTGCGGTAGTGCAGGTTCATCTCGCCCTTGATCATGTACATGATCTCGTCGGACGGGTTCACATGAAACTCGCTGCGATACTCCCGACCGCGCGCAACGAAGGCGAGGGACTCGGGGCGTTGCCACATCACGTGCACGCGTCGGCCGCTAGCGGCCAGTTCGCGTGCGATGGCGTGAAGGTCTGCGATGGGCATGGGCAGCATGAGGGGCTCCGTTGATCGGTGGGTTGGCGGGTGCCGGGCGAGTCATTCTCGCTCACAGCGCGTGCAGCCTCGAGGATACAGCCCGATTGCGTCCACCGCGTCTCTGGACAAGCCATGACTTCACGCCCTGGGTTTGCGCCTCACCGTGTGCTGCAAGAGGCCCCGGGACCCCGGTCCCGACCCAGTACAATCGCGCTGCAAGCGGCGGCAGCATGTCACGCACGATGGGAGCAGAACATGGCACTGAGAATCAGCAGGGTTATCGACATCAGCCTCGAACTGGACGATTCCCGGTTCAAGATGCGGACCCCGCCCGGGTTCAAGAAGGACATGCAGTTCCAGATGGAAGTGATCAAGGAGCATGACGCGCCAGGCGGTGCCGGCCAGATCGTGCGCGGTGTGCACATGCGCCTGCACGCAGGGAGCCACATCGATGCCCCCGAACACAATGTGCCGGGCGGCGCGCAGGTCGAGGACCTGCCGCTCGATACCTTTGCCGGCGACGCGGTGATCGCCGATCTGCGTCACCGGGTACCTGGAGGTGCCATCACCCCCGACGATCTCGAGAAGGCGGCAGGTGCTGCTCTGAAGCCGGGCGATCGTCTGCTGCTTCGTACCGATGTGAATCGCCAGTACATGATCAACGACTGGCAGAAGCGCTCGCCCTATCTCACGGCTGAAGCCACCCAGTGGTGCATCGATCGCAAGGTGAGCGTGGTGGGCTACGACTTCTATCACGGCGTCGATGAGCCCGATGCGCCGCGGGTCTTCAATTCCTCGCGCACCTTCAGCGAGCATGGCGTTGTCACCATGCCTTACCTGGACAACCTCGACCAGGCCAGCAGCCAGTGCGTCACCCTGGTTGCGCTACCCCTGAAGCTGATCGGGGCCGAAGCCTCGCCAGTTCGTGCAGTCATTCTGGAGTAATGCACCGTGATTCGACCGCTGCACCGACTGGCGTTGCTCACGGCGCTGGTGCTGGCTCAGGCCTCTCATGCCGAGGAGAAGTATCCCTCTCGCCCGGTGCAGATCATCGCGCCGGTGTCGGCAGGTAGCGCGGTCGATATCATCAGTCGCATCTATGCCGAGCGTCTTTCGCGCCGACTCGGGCAGCAGTTTCTGGTCGTGAACCGGCAGGGTGCGGGTGGCACGATCGCTGCCGCCCAGGTCGCCAAGGCGCCTGCGGATGGCTACATGCTCTTCATGGCCAACTCGCAGCACTCGGTGAACCCGGGCCTCTACGACAGCCTGCCCTACGATTCGCTGCGCGACTTTGCTGGTGTGGCATTGGTGGGCGAGTCGCCCTCGCTCGTCGTGGTGGCGCCGCAACTTGGGGTGAAGACGCTCGCCGAGTTCATCGCGCTGGCGCGTCAGAAGCCTGGCAGCATCAACTATGGCTCGGCTGGGCTCGGTTCGGCCACCCACATGGCAGGTGCCTGGTTCGCCCAGCGTGCAGGCATCGATATCGTGCATGTGCCCTACAAGGTCTCCTCGGACATCACCGCAGACCTGATGGGTGGCCGCATTCAGGCCAATTTCGTGCCGCCTGCGTTCCAGCTCGCTCAGGTCACCGAGGGCAAGCTCGTTGCGCTCGCCACGACCGCCGCCGAACCCATGAAGACGCCGATCGAGATTCCGACGGTCTCGGCCACCATTCCCGGTTACGAATACGTGACCTGGTATGGCTTTCTCGCCCCGGCGCGCACGCCCTCGGCCGTGCTCGAACTGCTTGCGCGCGAATTGCGCGAGATTGCGGCCGAGCCCGAAGTGCGCGAGCGGTATCGCACGCTGGGCTTGACGGGTCGAGTGCGTACATTGCGCGAGTTCGATGATTACATTCGTGCCGATATCGAGCGCCTGGCACCGATCGCGCGGCAGGCCGCCAGTCGGGGCAACTGAGGCGCCCTCGCATGTCGCCACCCCCGCAGGTGCCCGAGCCCATGGCCACTGACCCGGCTGGCTTCGGCCCGATCTTTGCGCGTCTGGAGGATCGGCGCTTCCTCACCGGGCGCGGTCGTTACGTCGATGACATCGCGGTGACGGGCGTACTGCATGCCGTCGTCGTGCGTGCCCAGCATGCGCATGCGCGCATCCGCTCGATCGATACCGCGGCGGCGAGCGCCATGCCCGGGGTGCACGCGGTACTCACCGCCCGCGAACTCGCGGCTGATGGCGTGGGCGAACTGCCCTGCATGGCCTTTCCGCCGCAGGCGGGCATCGCGCACCCGTTCAAGCCAGGCCAGCCCTTGCTGGCCGGTGACACCCTGCGTCATGTCGGCGAGGCCGTTGCGCTGGTGTTGGCCGACACCCTCGCACGCGCGCGCGATGCGGCCGAGCAGGTCGTCATCGATTGCGAGGCGCTTGGTGCTGCCACGTTGCCCGATGCCCTTGCGCCCGATGCCGGCCTCGTGTGGGCGGCGCACGGCTCGAACCGGGCATTCAGGCTCGAACGCGGTGATAGCGCTGCGGTATCGGCCGCCTTTGCGCGTGCAGCGCATGTCACGCGGGTGTCGATGCATTACCCGCGCGCATCGGCCAATGCCCTCGAGCCGCGCACGGTGCTCGCCCTGCGCGATGACATCGATGGCCGTCATGTCGTTCATTCGAGCACCCAGATTCCGTGGCAGGTACGCGAAATACTGGCCGAGGTGCTGCAACTGCCCGAGACCGATCTGCGCGTCGTCGCACCCGATGTCGGGGGGGGCTTCGGCATGAAGGCGCAGATCTACCCCGAGGAGGCGCTGGTGCTCTGGGCATCGATGCGCCTGGGCCGACCGGTGAAATGGCGAGCCGAGCGCGGCGAGTCGCTCGCAGCCGACCAGCACGGGCGGCATCAGATTGCGCAGGGTGAGCTTGCACTCGATGCCGAGGGCCGTGCATTGGCCCTGCGGGTGGCGGTGGCCATCGACCTGGGGGCCTATCTCTCCAACGCGGCCGGCGTGCCGCCGCTCAACGCGGCCATCAGCTATACGAGCACCTACGACATCCCGCTCATCCACGCCACGGTGGATGCGGTCTATACCCATACGGCGCCGGTCGGGCCTTATCGGGGTTCGGGCAAGCCCGAGGCGAGCTTTCTCACCGAGCGCCTCTTTGACCGGGCGGCGCGCGAACTTGCGATTGACGGGATTGAACTGCGTCGGCGCAATCTCATCGGCCCCTCGGCGATGCCTTACCGAACGCCCGGCGGTTATCTCTTCGACGCCTGTGATTTTCCGCGCCTCCTCGAAGCCTCGCTGACCCTTGCCGACTGGACCGGGTTTGCCGCGCGCCGCGCTGAAAGTGCTCGTCGAGGCCTCCTGCGGGGCATCGGCCTTGCCATGCACTGCCAGCGCGCGGGCAGTCTGTCCGAGCGGATGGAGATCCGGCTCACTGCCCGTGGTGACGTGGCCCTGCATGTGGCCACGTTGTCCACTGGCCAGGGGCACGAGACGGTCTTTGTGCAGATGGTGGCGCACTGGCTGGGCGTGCCGGTCGAACGCATCCGCCTCTTCCAGGGGGATACCGACCGGCTGCTCTATGGGCGCGGCACCTTTGCTCAACGCAGCATGATTGCCGGCGGCTCGGCCTTGCGCCTGGCGGCCGATGAGGTGGTGCGCAAGGGGCGCGCGATTGCCGCCTGGATGCTCGAGGCATCCGAGGGTGATGTCGCGTTTGCGGCTGGCCGCTTCAGCGTGTCAGGCACCGATCGCGGGGTGAGTCTCGATGCCGTGGCGCGCCGGGCGTTTGCCGCCCCCGGGCTGCCAGCCGAACTGGGCATCGGCCTGGATGGCGCCGGTACCCACCCTGGGCCCAATACCTTTCCGAGCGGTGCGATGATCTGCGAGGTGGAGGTTGACCCCGATACCGGCCGCGTCACCGTCGTCTCGCTTGATGCAGTCGACGACGTGGGTGCCATCATCAACCCGGTGACGCTCGAAGGGCAGTTGCATGGCTCGGTCGCGCAAGGCCTGGGGCCGGCTCTCTTCGAGCAGCTGCTCTATGACCGTGCCAGCGGACAGCTGCTGACCGGCAGCTTCCAGGACTACGCCATGCCACGCGCCGATGACATGCCGCCGATGCGCTCGGCGCACTGTCTTGTGCCCACTGCTACCAACCCGCTGGGCGTGAAAGGCGGCAGCGAAGCGGGCAATGTCGGAGCCACGCCTGCCATCATCAATGCGATTCTCGATGCGCTGGCGCCGCTCGGGGTCACTGACCTCCCGTTGCCGGCGACGCCCGAGGCGGTGTGGCGGGCGATGCAGGGGGCGAGAGGCCATGCCGAACAACCGAAAACGCGGTCATGACGACATCTTCAAGCCTCGATGATCGGCACCGCCGTCTCGTCATCATGGGTGCGGGCGGCCACGCGACCAGCGTAGCCAGCGTGGCACTGGCTGCCGGCTACCGGCTTGAGGCGTTTGTCGACTCGTCCCGCGCGGGTGAGGCGCATCTGGGCTTTGATGTCATCGCCCGCCTGGATGACGTTGCGGGTCTGGAAGACTGTGCGGTTGTGATCGCAGTTGGCGACAACGACGTGCGTCATCGGATCTTTGCCGAGCTGGGTGCCCAGTACCCATCGATCAGGCATGCGACGCTGGTTCACCCCTCGGCCGTCGTGTCTGCCTTTGCGACTCTCGGCGCGGGTTCGGTTCTGATGCCCAATGCCGTCGTCGGCGCCAACAGCAGGGTGGGGAAATGCTGCATCGTCAACACGGCCGCCTGCCTTGACCACGATTGTGTGATGGATGACTTCTCCTCGCTGGCCCCGCGGGCAGTCACCGGTGGCGGTGTCCGTATCGGGATGCGGTCAGCGATTTCGATGGGAGCCATCGTGAAGAACGATGTGACAGTGGGCGAGGACAGCGTCGTCGGCGCCAACTGCTTCCTCGACCGCAACCTTGCGGCGTGCAAGGTTGCCTACGGCAGCGTTTCCCGGGAAGACCGGAACCGCGTGCCCGGTGAGCCCTACCTCAGCTGACGCCTCGCCACGGTGCTGTGCCGCATCGGAGCGGGATGGAAGGTCGCTCAGTCGGCGTCGCCCCGAATCAGCGCGATCACGCGGCTCTGGTCGTCGGGACTCAGGTCAGGGTAGATGGGCAGACAAAGAACCTGATTGCCAGCGGCAGATGCCACGGGCAGGTGGGCAGGATCTGCCGAGGGCAGACTGCGGTACATCTCGAGATCGGAAATCAGCGGATGAAAGTAGCGTCGGCAATGAACGCCGGCCTGCTTCATCTTTTCGTACAAGGCGTCCCGACTCATGCCGAAGGTCTCTCGAACCATGATGGGGAAGTAGGCATGATTCCAGACGGTGTGCGGACCTGGCGTGATGCAGTCGATGCCCACGACATCCTGCAGTTCGAGACGGTATTTCAGGCCGATGTCGGCTCGACGCTCAAGGATGTCCGGCATCGTCTTGAGTTGCAGCAGTCCGAGTGCCGCATTGATTTCGCTCATCTTTGCATTGAGGCCGCACTCGGCGATGCTCGTTTCGTTCACGAAGCCGAAGTTCTTCAGGCGATCTATCTTCAGCTTGGTGGCTGCGTCCTTGCAGACAATTGCGCCACCCTCCAGCGTATTGAAGATCTTGGTGGCATGAAAGCTGACCACTGACAGGTCGCCATAGCTCATCAGGCTGCGCTGATGAACCCGGGCGCCGAAGGCGTGGGCGGCGTCATACACGAGGGGAATGCCATGTCGTTCAGCAAGCGCCTCAAGTTCGGTCACTGCACAGGGGTTCCCGTAGCAGTGAACAGCGAGGATTCCGGTTGTGCGCGGTGTGATCGCCGCCTCGACCCGTGATGCGTCGATGTTCAGCGTGTCGGGTTCGACATCCACGAACACCGGTTCACTGCCGGTCCAACGGATCACGTGTGACGTCGCCACGAACGAGTAGGGGGTCGTGATGATCTCGCCGGGAGGGCACGCCGAGCGCAGGGCGATCATCAGCCCGAGCGTTGCGTTGGTACACAGCGAGACATGGGGTACGCCCAGATACTCGCACAGCGCACTTTCAAGCCTTGCGTGAAACGGCCCGCCATTGGTGAGAATTCGCGATGCCCAGATTTCCTGCAGCAATGGAATGAATTCGTCGAGAGCCGGCAGAGCGGGGCGTGTGACGTAGAGTCGTGGGTCGGTCATCGTTGGAGGGCTCGAATCCAGTCAGCGGCGAGCAAGGCCGGAATCGGCTGCCGGTTTGTACTGGCCACTCATGAAGTTGATGATCTCCCTGCAGCGGTCTCGCCACAGCGACGCCATGGTGATGCTTGTCAACGCTCTTTCGGTGATGGAGCGCCAGTTGGGCAATGCGTCCTCGAGGACCCCGGGCAACTCGGCGGCTGCCGCGTATTGCGCGGAATCCGTGCCGTTCTGCATGACGATCGTCGAATAGCGGTTCTGACTCGTGACGCTCATTGCCCGGCATGCAGCGGCATTGAGAACGCGGTCATGGATACCGGTCGTCCAGTTCGGGTCCATGTTGAGGACAGCCTTCGTCTGCTGGAACACCGAAAACTGGCTCTGGTACGAAATCTGGTTGAACCTGACCCATCGGTCAGGAAAATCGCCCACCCTTTCCCATCCGGTTCCGTACACGGCTACTCGCAACGAGCGCGCATAGGGCGACTGGACAAGCGCCCGGCACACGGCCAACCGACGATAGCGTTTGAGATAGGAATCGAAGGTCGTTGCCAGGTCATTGTCGGCGTGCACCGCCAGTGGTTGACGAATGCCGGCTTCCGCGCTCAGGAGGTCGACCAGGTCGGTGTCGTAGTGGCCTGGAACCAGACTCATCGCGAGCCGAGCGATCTTTTCCTGCGCCCCCCGGAAAGCCGTCGATGCCAGGTCGGGGAATGCGCCTGTCCACTGATCCTGTCTGACAAAGTGGGCCGATATCTGGTCATCGAGGTTCATCAGGAGGGTCAGGTCGAACGCCCGATCCTCGCGATCTTCCATTGCCGGCATCGGCGCCATCGAGCCGATCGGCCAGAAGTGGGTGATGAACCTGCCCGAGTGAAGGTCGTCATGGTGGCGGCGAGCTTGTTGCGCTTGTCGCGCGTCCCAGAACAGCATCAGCGTATCGCTGGGCAGTTTCTCGACGAGTCCGGCCATCCGCCTCGACAGATAGATCGGCGAATCCATGAACACGATCGCCAATCGGCACGGCATGATTTCCATGAGCGTCCTGCCGCCGATGGTGAATCCCAGCGCGTCTGGCGTCATGGCGATGACAAGATCTGCCTGCTTGTCCGCGACCATGCCTCCCACTTGCCGCGCCGCCTCTTCGCCTTGCATCGTCACGGTGGTGGCCTGGCAACCATTCTCGCGAAGTGCTGTTGCCAGCGTTTCCGCGAGGTACTCGACAGCGCCGTACTTGTGCTTCCAGTAAAGGAGATAGATTTTCAAGAAACTGGATCCGGATACGCTCGACGCATGGTGATGTATCCATTGAGCAGGTTTTGCATGACGCGTTCGGCTGGGGTCAGCTGCTTGAAGAATTCCGCCATTTGTGTCGCCGCAAGATCGCGCGAGTACCCACTGCCTTTGATGTGGCGTACGCTGCAGTTGCGGTCGGTGATGACGAGCTTGGCGTGGGTGTAGGAATAGACAATTGCGGTCCATTCGATCCCCCAGCCCAGGTTGTTGTGCTCGTATTCGAGGCGATTCATGCGTTCGATGACTTCCGGTGACAGGGCCCAGACGATGCCATCCGTGTTCGCCGAGAAGACGTATCTGCCGCTCCCGGCAACGGCTATCCGGGTGTACTGCGTGGGGTAGGGCGTCCAATCGACTTCGGGGGCCCATATTCCGAGGTGTGCGATCGACGAGAAGGCAGCCCGGCAATCCGCGATCAAGGCAGGCCAGTCATCCGATTCGGCGTCTGCCTGAATCTGCAGGTTGATGTCGCCGCGCATGAGCTTCAGGCTCGTCGCAAACTTCCTGCCGTAATAATGGTCGTTGCCGACCATGACCCATTCACCTGCCCCCGATTCCGCACAGCCACTGGCATTCGAGTAGATGACGGTGAGGTGATCTACGGCGCCTGCCAGGCAGGTCGCGATATGGGCTGCCTTCTGCTGCATCCCGTTCCATGAAATGATGAATGCGTGGATCCTGTTCATCGGGCGAACCTTGCATTCACCGGCCTTGCTCGTATCGGCGGAGCTCAGGGATCGATCGCTTTCTCGGCAACGAGCAGCCAGATCTGGTGCCCGTAGGCTTGGCTGGACTCGAGTCGGCGAACGGCAATGGCTCCATGCCGATGTCGCATTTCTGGACCGCGTCGTTGAATGCATCGACGTCCAGTCCGAAGACCTTGTCTGCCTTGAAGGGATTTCTGGGGTTGGGACCTGACCCCAGGTCTAGCGAG
>CAIKRR010000052.1 GCA_903829815.1 uncultured Pseudomonadota bacterium
CTCGCTAGACCTGGGGTCAGGTCCCAACCCCAGAAATCCCTTCAAGGCAGACAAGGTCTTCGGACTGGACGTCGATGCATTCAACGACGCGGTCCAGAAATGCGACATCGGCATGGAGCCATTGCCGTTCGCCGACTCGAGCATGGACTTCGTGACTGCGTTCGACCTCATCGAGCACATTCCGAGAACGGGCGGGCAGAAACCGAACAGCAACCCGTTCATCTACCTCATGAACGAGGTCTGGCGAGTGCTCAAGCCCCAAGGCCATTTCTATGCCCAGACCCCGGCCTACCCTTTCCCGACTGCGTTCAGCGACCCGACTCACGTCAACGTGATCACACCCGACACGGTGCTGTACTTTGCTACCGCGAAACACGGCGACGGCTCATCGGTCGCTGACGACCGGCTCGAACTGGGGCGCCGCTATGGATTCAAGGGTCGATTCACGGCTCTGCGCAATTACTCGAGCCAGTCCCACGGCCATCAGATATGGCTGCTGATCGCTGAAAAGCAGATGTCCCCCTGACACATCGGACCAGGGGCCTGCGGATCCTGCCGCCGCAAGACGACGCACCACCGGCTGAATCCCTTGACAACAATCCACGGGATGTGTCGCCTGGACTACGGCTGCAACAACCTGGGCTGGGGCATCGAATGGTCAGCGATCGCCTACGCCGATACACATGATCTGCTGGTCTTGCGGGACCTGGGGGTCCGTGTCAGGCATCGCAGAGGCACTGACTACTCTCACCAACCACCCCAGGGAACCGGCAACTGACGGGCTGCGCCTCGATGAACATCTATCTGCTCTACTGGAAGCACAAATACCGGGCCGTCGAATACTTCGCCAAAGTGCTGGCATCGGCGCTTCGCGACAATGGCTGTCGCACGAGCACCATCGGCATCCAGGAGCCACAGGCAGCCGCTGAAGTGGCACGCATGATCTCAGACAGAGACGCCGATCTGGTCATCGCCCTCACCCCTGACGCTCTGGGCTTCAAGGCTCGCGGCAAGACCCTCATGGAACTGATGCCGTGCCGATTCGCGATCCTGTTCATGGATTCCCCCATTTATCTGGCACGACAGATGGCAAGACTTGTCAGGAAATTGCCCGACGACACACTCATGCTGTTCCCGGATGCAAGACAGGCGCAGCAGGCCCGAGACCATTTCGACGAATCGCATTCAGGGCGTTTCATCACCCACTTCTTTCCTCTGGGCTCGATCCCTCCGGTGCCGAGGGCCGCATCGACAGACGAGCCGGCATTCGATCTCGTCCTGCTGATGAATATCGATGATCAGATATCGGCCGAATTTGTCCGTCACGATCAATGGACCGGAGAGTTTCCCGCGATCACCCCAGGCGTTCCCACAGGGGCGCAGGCAAAGATCGCCGGGCTGGCAAGGCAGTTGGTCCCTGGACATTACGACCTCGATCTGGTCGACCTGCTGAGCCAGGAGACAGGACTTCGACAACCGCTGGGTGTCAATGCCGACAATGCACTTGCAACGACCTTCGACTCCTACGTCAAGCGTTACCGACGCGTCGCAGCGGGCAAAGCCCTGATCGAGTCGGCCTACACCCGCTCCTTGCGGGTCGCCGTCGGCGGCACCGGTTGGGACAGGATTGGCGAAATTCCGCGCGCATGGGTCCGGCTGGACGAGGTCACTTACAAGGGCCAGTTACCGATTTTCGGGAAGTCCAAGGCGGTCTTCAACCTCGCCCCCAACTGGACCGCGTCCATCCATGACCGGGTTCTGAATGCCGCAGCCTGTGGCGCCATCGCCGTCACCAACCAGAACCGCTACACCAGCCTTGTGCTCCAGCACGGTGTCGACTATGTGAAATACGCCTCGGCCGCGGACCTGCCCGGGGCCCTTGAAGACGCATTGCCCCGATGGCAATCGATTTCAGACAAGGCAACGACACGTCTTGCCATGGCATCGCAATGGCGCGACCGTTGCAAAGACATCATCAACCACCTGACGCATGGCAAGGGCCGTGCAGCGCTACAACGAACTGCCGACCAAGGCCCTCCGCACCGCCGAGGTGCGTGAGCGCATGCGCTCGTTCGAACTGGAGCCCCGTGAATTCACGCCCGAGACCTATCAGGTGATGGTGCGGGCGGACACCGAGCGCTGGGGGCCGATCATCCGCGGCTCGGGGTTCACCGCCGCGAGCGATTGAAGCGCACCCATCCACAACAAGAGTTAACGAAAAGCGGGCCGGAATGCGGGAAGGTCTCTTCCTGATCATCGGGTTACCGCTCCTTGACGCCAGCCATGGCGC
>CAIKRR010000053.1 GCA_903829815.1 uncultured Pseudomonadota bacterium
CATCGGGGCCGCCATCGGGGTTCGCAGTGGCTGGCGTATCGGGTGGGCTGCCCGGGCCACTGTCGTGGCGACCTTGGGGGTCCTGGCGATGGCCGGCCCGACTGCTGCCCAGACCGAAGTGGCCTGGCCCTCGCGGCCGATTCGTTTCATCGTTCCCTACCCGCCGGGCGGCCCTACTGATCTGATGGCGCGCATTCTCGCGCCACGCATGCAGCAGACTCTGGGCGTCACGGTGCTGGTCGACAACCGCGCGGGCGCGGCAGGTAATATCGGAACCGACATGGTTGCCAAGTCGCCGCCCGATGGCTACACCCTGCTGCTGGCGGCCAGTGGGCCGATGGCGGTGAACCCGACGCTCATGCGCTCAACCCCCTATAACCCCCTGCGCGATCTGGCGCCGGTGGTACAGATATCGGCGTTTCCGCTGGTGCTCGAAGTGCCTGCCTCGGCGACGCCGAAGACGCTGCGCGAATTCATCGCCTGGGTCAAGGCCCGGCCGCCGGGCTCGGTGTCCTATGGCTCGGCCGGCAATGGCACGCCGCAGCATCTGGCCGGGGCGCTCTTTGACACGCTTGCAGGCACCACCTTGCAACATGTGCCTTACAAGGGGGCAGGCCCGGCGCTCAGCGATCTGATGGGGGAGCAGATCGCCGCGATGTTCGACATCGTGGGCAGTTCGGTGCCGCACATCCGCGGTGGCAAGCTGCGCGCCCTCGCGGTGACCGGTCATGAGCGGACCTCGGCCTTGCCCGGGGTGCCCACCATGGCCGAAGCGGGGCTTGCAGGGTTCGAGATCCAGGCCTGGCACGGCATCGCCGTGCCAGCAGCCACCCCTGCCGCGGTGGTTGCAAGACTGAATGCTGTCGTGGTGAAGGCGTTCGAGGAGCCGGATGTGCGTGCTCGCTGGGCCGAGATCGGATCCGAGCTCGTGGCAGGTACCCCGGCGCAGTTCGGTGCGCTCATTCGCAGCGAATCGGTTCGGCTGGGCAAGCTCGTGCGTGATATCGGCGCGACCGAAGATTGATCGGTCTGCGCCGTTTGCCTGGTACGTGACCCCGATCAGTCTCGGGCGGGCTGCCCCGCTCGGCTGCTCGGGGTGCCTCGGGCAACCTTTGTCGCGCTGGCCTTCGTGAGTGCCGCGCGCGCGGCTGCGCGCTCGAGCTGAAGGCGCAGGTACCGACCGGTATGGCTTGATTCGATGGTGGCCACCGTCTCGGGGGTGCCGAAGGCTACGATCTGGCCGCCACCGTCGCCCCCTTCGGGGCCGAGGTCGATGATCCAGTCGGCTGTCTTGATCACGTCCAGATTGTGCTCGATCACGATCACCGTGTTGCCGTGATCGCGCAGCGCGTGCAACACCCCCAGCAGCAGTTGGACATCGTGGAAGTGCAGTCCGGTGGTGGGTTCGTCGAGAATGTAGAGGGTATGGCCGGTGTCGCGTCGTGCCAGCTCCTGGCTCAGCTTCACGCGCTGTGCCTCGCCCCCCGAGAGGGTTGTGGCGGCCTGCCCCAGGCGGATGTATCCCAGGCCTACTTCGCTCAAGGTGAGCAGGCGCCGGGCGAGCGCCGGAACCGCAGCAAAGAAGGGGGCGGCCTCGCTGACCGTCATGTCCAGGATCTGGGCGACGTTGCGGCCCTTGTACTGCACCTCGAGGGTCTCGCGGTTGTAGCGCTGCCCGCCGCAGGTGTCGCAGGGCACATGCACATCCGGCAGAAAGTGCATCTCGACCCGTATCACGCCATCGCCTTCGCAGGTCTCGCAGCGACCGCCTTTTACATTGAACGAGAACCGGCTGGCTGTATAGCCGCGCTCGCGCGCCACCGGTACCCCGGCGAGCAGTTCCCTGATCGGGGTGAAGAGTCCGGTGTAGGTGGCCGGATTGGACCGTGGCGTGCGCCCGATCGGGCTCTGGTCGACGTTGACCACCTTGTCAAAGAGCGCGAGCCCCTCGATGCGTTCGTGGGGTGCCGATTCGGCACTCGAGCCGTGGAGATGGCGTGCGACCGCCGGGTAGAGTGTGTCGTTCACCAGCGTCGACTTGCCGGAGCCCGAAACGCCGGTGACACAGATGAAGAGCCCTGCCGGGAAGTCGGCATCGACCGAGCGCAGGTTGTTGCCGCTGGCCCCTCTGACCGAGAGCATCCGGGCAGGGTCAGCCTTCACGCGCCGCTCGGGTACCGCGATGGCACGCCGTCCGGACAGAAACTGTCCGGTGATCGAATCAGGGTTTGCTTCGATGTCCGACGGGGTGCCGCTGGCAATCACCTCACCCCCGGCACTGCCGGCGCCCGGGCCCATGTCCACGACATGGTCGGCGGTGCGGATGGCATCTTCGTCATGCTCGACCACGATGAGCGTATTGCCCAGGTCGCGCAGGTGGCGCAGCGTGTCGAGCAAGCGGGCATTGTCACGCTGGTGCAGACCGATCGAAGGCTCGTCGAGTACGTACATCACGCCGGTAAGGCCCGAGCCGATCTGCGAAGCCAGTCTGATGCGTTGTGCTTCGCCCCCCGACAGGGTGTCGGCTGCGCGGTCAAGGCTCAGGTAATCGAGCCCCACATTCACCAGGAACTGCAGCCGCGAGGCAACCTCGCGCAGGATGCGCTCGCCAATCACTGCCTTGTGACCGGGCAGTTCGAGCTGGTTGGCCAGTGCCAGTGCTTCGCGCAGTGCCAGCGCCGAGAACTCGTGGATGGCCAGGGTGCCGACCCGAACATGGCGCGATTCGCGCCGCAGTCGCGTGCCGGCACAGTCCGGGCAGGGGCGCGTGGCGATGTAGCGTCCGAGCTCCTCGCGGATCACGTTCGATTCGCTTTCCTTGTGGCGCCGCTCGATGTTGGCAACCACCCCTTCGAAGGCCTGTTCGCGAAACACGGTGCGGCCGCGCGCATCGAGCGAGGAGAAAGCCACTTTTTCGCGCGTGCCCTGGAGCACCTTGCGCCGGATGTCTTCGGGCAGGCGATCCCAGCGCGTCTCGACATCGAAGCCAAAGTGATTGGCCAGGCTGGTGAGCATCTGGAAGAAGAACTGGTTGCGGCGATCCCAGCCTCGAATCGCCCCGCCTGCCAGTGAAAGCTCGGGGTGCGCGACGATCCGTTCGGGGTCGAAGAAGTCGATGGTTCCCAGGCCTTCGCAGCGGCTGCAGGCCCCCACCGGACTGTTGAACGAGAACATGCGCGGCTCGAGTTCGCCCACCGAGTAGCTGCAGATCGGGCAGGCATGGCGCGATGACCATGTCTGCTCGGTACCGGACTCGGTCTGCAGGATGGTCGCGCGACCGTGCGCCAGGCGCAGTGCGGTCTCGAGCGATTCGCCCAGCCGCTGGCGCGATGAATCGCGTACCGACAGCCGATCGATCACGACATCGATCGAGTGCCGCGACTGTCGCGCCAGGGGCGGGCAGTCATCGAGTTCGATCATCTTGCCATCAAGCCTGATACGCACGAAGCCCTGCGCGCGCAGTTGATCGAACAGCTCGAGTTGCTCGCCCTTGCGATCGGCGACGACGGGCGCCAGCACCGCGATACGGGTGTCTTCGGGCAGTCCAAGCGTGGCATCGACCATCTGTGCCACCGACTGTGCATCGAGGGCAACCCCATGGTCGGGACAGTACGGCGTTCCGGCGCGTGCATAGAGCAGGCGCAGGTAGTCGTGTACCTCGGTGATCGTTCCCACGGTGGAGCGCGGATTGTGGCTGGCTGCCTTCTGCTCGATCGCGATCGCCGGGGACAGGCCTTCGATCAGGTCGACGTCGGGCTTTTCCATCAACTGAAGGAACTGTCGGGCATAGGCTGACAGCGACTCGACGTAGCGGCGTTGTCCTTCGGCGTACAGGGTGTCGAAGGCGAGAGATGACTTGCCTGATCCGGACAGTCCGGTGACCACGGTCAGCCGGTCACGCGGCAGATCGAGGCTGACGTTCTTCAGGTTGTGGGTACGCGCGCCGCGGATGCGCAGTCGTTCAGCCATGGGGAGGGCAGAGAGCCAAACCTGCTACTATACGAAAGCGCAGGTGCAGTTGACCACTCCTTTTCATTCCTGCGACTCCCCGCCCCCGATGTCTCCTCTCGAAACCCGTGCCAGCCTGTCGCTGACCGCGCTCTACTCGTTGCGCATGCTGGGGCTCTTCCTCATCCTGCCCGTGTTTGCCGTGCACGCGATGGGCATGCCTGGCGGTGACGATCACTTCATGATCGGGCTGGCCATGGGTATCTACGGCCTCACCCAGGGTCTGCTTCAGGTGCCTTTCGGCATGCTCTCCGATCGCATCGGCCGCAAGCAGGTGATCGTGCCCGGCTTGCTGCTCTTTGCTCTGGGCAGTTTCATCGCGGCGTTTGCCACGGACCTCAACTGGACGATCGTCGGGCGTGGCCTCCAGGGGGCTGGTGCCATCTCGGGCGCGGTTACTGCCCTGCTGGCCGATCTCACCACCGAGAAGAGCCGCATTCGGGCCATGGCGCTGGTCGGCACCTCGATCGGCCTGATGTTCGCGCTGTCGATGCTCCTTGCGCCGATTCTCTATCAATCGATCGGGATGAGCGGCATCTTTGCGCTCACCGGTTCGCTGGCGCTCGGCGGTGTGCTGGTCACCCTCTTCGTGGTTCCCTCCGAACGCGAGGCAGCGGTCCCCGCAGTGGCCATTGCGCCGGCACCCTTTCTGGCGGTGCTCTTCAACCGCGAATTGCTGCGGCTCGATTTCGGCATCTTTGCCCTGCATGCCGTGCTCATGGCCCTTTTCGTGGTGCTGCCCTCCACGCTGGTGAGCGGTGTCGGAATGCCGGTTGCCGAACACTGGAAGATCTATCTGCCGGCGGTGCTGTTTTCCTTCGTGCTGATGGTGCCACCGATCATTGCGGCCGAGCGTGGCCGACACTTTCGTTCGATGTTCCTCGGATCGATCCTGCTCATGTTTCTCGTGCATATCGCCTTCATTGGTGGGGCCACTGGCGTCTATGGGCTGGCTGCGGTGCTGGTGGTGTTCTTCACCGCCTTCAACGTGATGGAGGCGCTGCTGCCTTCGATGGTTGCACGTACGGCACCGCCCGGCGGGCGTGGCGCCGCCCTGGGGATCTACAACACCTTGCAGTCCTTGGGCATCTTCGCCGGGGGCGTGGCCGGTGGAGCGCTGCGGCAGCAAGGCGGGGCCGCCATGGTGTACCTCTTTGGCGCAGCGGTTCTCGCGCTCTGGCTCTTGCTCGGTCTTTCCATGAAGTCGCCCGCACCTCGCGCGGTGGTCCCGGAAGAGGGCGCAGCCGCTTCGGCCTGAGGATTGACCCGGGTCGGCATCGGGCCGGCATCGAACGGTCGCATCACACTGCTGCATCGGTGCAGATAGCCCGATGGCGCTCTCTTGCATCTGCTACTGCCCGCTCGCGCCCACATCCGGGTCGGCTTGCAGAACGCCCCCTGATTCAGCCTACAATCTGCGCTCGCAGACACCAGGAGTCTCCTCATGGCATCGGTCAACAAGGTCATCATCGTCGGCAACCTCGGCCGCGATCCGGAAGTTCGCTACATGCCTGACGGCGCGGCACTCACGAATGTGTCGATCGCCACCACCTATCGCTGGAAGGAAAAGGCCAGCGGTGACCAGAAGGAAGAGACCGAATGGCATCGGGTGGCGTTCCGTGGCCGGCTGGCCGAGATTGCCGGTGAGTACCTGAAGAAGGGTTCGCCGGTCTATGTCGAGGGACGCCTGCGCACCCGCAAGTGGCAGGACAAGGAAGGGCAGGAGCGCTTCACCACCGAAATCGTGGCCGACCAGATGCAGTTGCTGGGTGGGCGTGGCGAGGGCGGCGGCGGCGGCGGTGGACAGGATGCCGACTGGTCGTCGGGTTCGTCCGGTGGGGGGGCGCCTGCTCGCAAGCCGGCACCTGCCGCAGCGCGCAAGCCGGCCGCTGACATGGGCGAGATGGAAGACGACATCCCCTTCTAGAGTCCGGGCATCATCGGTAGCGCCGACCCCTATCCGTCGAGCGTCAGCGCTATCGGATGATCTGATTCATCTCGAAGATCGGCATCAGTATCGCGAGCACGATCAGCAGCACGACAAGGCCCATCACCAGAATCATCACCGGTTCGAGCAAAGCCACCAGCGCGGTGACTCGACGTTCCATTTCGCGGGTCTGCTGTATTGCGGCTCGCTCGAGCATGGTGGCCAGTCGGCCGCTCGCCTCGCCGCTTGCAATCATGTGGATCATGAGCGGCGGAAAGAGGCGCGACACCGCGAGTGAGCGCGAAAGGGTAGCCCCTTCCTGAACCCGCGCGGAAGCGGCTGCCAGGGCTTCGCGCATCGGTATGTTGCCCAACACGCCGGCGCCTGCCTGAAGTGCGGTCAGCAGGGGCACCTTGCTCGCCGCAAGGATGGCCAGGGTGCTTGCCAGGCGCGCCGTGTTCAAGCCGCGGATGAGCGTACCCGCCAGGGGCAGCGTGAGCTGTATCCGATGCCAGCGGGTGCGGATTGCAGGTACCCGCAGGGCTTGCCGCGTTGCCACCACGAGCGCGACGAGTGCCAGCAGGAGCCAGGGCCAGATGGCCCGCAACAGATCCGACAGCGCGATCAGTGCGCGGGTAAGGAGTGGCAGTGCCTGATGGGTGTTGCGAAAGACCTGTACGACCTGGGGTACGACATAGGTGAGCAGTGCACCCACCACGACGGTGGCCACGATCACGATCAGGCCCGGGTAGATGAAGGCGAGCAGCACCTTGCTGCGCAGGGTGTCGCGCTCTTCGGTGTAGTCGGCCAGGCGCTCGAGCACATCGGGCAGACGCCCGGAACGTTCTCCGGCATCGACCAGAGTGCGATAGACATCAGGAAATACCCGCCCCTGATTGGCCAGGGCCCGTGCCAGTGTCTGCCCTGCCAGCACTTCGCCACGGATGGCACCCAGCAGTTCGCCTTCGACCTCCGAGGCTGCATCCTCGATCAAGGCATTGAGCGATTGTTCGATCGTGAGTCCAGCGCCGAGCAGGGTTGACAGTTGTCGGGTCAGTATCGCCAGCGCAGTCGTGCTCAGGCTGCGCCGCCGTCCCGGCAGGCCGTTTGCGGCCCCTTGCGTGCCGATAGCCTCTACCTGGACCGGCGTGAGCCCCTGCTCACGCAACCAGGCCCGCGCCTGGCGGGGGCTGTCGGATTCGATCACGCCCTTCTGGCGTTTGCCGCCCGCAGTCAGGGCTTCATAGCGAAATCCGGCCATGACGTCGCGGGGGCCTAGTCGACTGCGCGTGTCACGCGCAGCACTTCCTCGAGCGTGGTCTCGCCGTCGGCTACCCAGCGCAGGCCGTCATCCCGCAACGCAGCGACATCGCCTGCTTGAGCCCGGGCCCGCAGCGCTGGCTCGGAGTCGCCCGAATGAATGAGTCCGCGGGTTGCCTCGTCAATGACCAGCAGTTCGTAGATGCCGGTACGCCCACGATAGCCGCTGTGCGCGCAGTGCTCGCATCCGACGGCATGTCCGGCCAGGCGCGTGCCCCAGTCAGGCGGCAGCAGCTCGCGTTCGGCTGCGGTGGGCGGGTCGAGCGTGCGGCAATGGGTGCACAGCCGGCGCACCAGTCGTTGCGCCATGACGCCAAGGAGCGATGAGGAGAGTAGAAACGGTTCGATCCCCATATCGATCAATCGGGTGACCGCACCGATCGCATCGTTCGTGTGCAGCGTTGCCAGCACCAGATGACCGGTAAGGCTTGCCTGTACCGCAATGCGGGCGGTCTCGAGGTCGCGTATCTCGCCGATCATCACGACATCAGGATCCTGACGCAGGATGGCGCGCAGTGCGCGCGCAAAGGTCATGTCGATGCCGGCGTTCACCTGGGTCTGACCGATACCTTCGAGGTCATACTCGATCGGATCCTCGACGGTCATGATGTTCAGTCGCGCCGAGTCGATCCGCGAGAGCGCTGCATAGAGCGTGGTGGTCTTGCCCGATCCGGTCGGGCCGGTCACCAGGATAATGCCGTGCGGTTGCGAAATGAGTTCGCCCACCCGGTCGCGGTCGCGCGCGCTCATGCCCAGGCTCTCGAAGTCCAGTCGGCCCGCCTGCTTGTCGAGCAGACGCAGGACCACCCGCTCGCCATGCCCGGTGGGCAGGGTCGACACCCGTACGTCGACCGCCCTGCCGGCCAGCCGCAGCGTGATCCGACCGTCCTGCGGCAGCCGACGCTCGGCAATATCCAGGCTGGCCATGACCTTCACCCGCGAGACGATGGCGGCGTGCAGGGCACGCGGTGGCATCAGCACATCGCGCAGCACCCCATCGATGCGAAAGCGCACCGAAGAGGCTTCCTCGAACACCTCGATGTGGATGTCGGAGGCGCGCTCGCGCAGCGCCTGGGTGAGCAGCACGTTGATGAACCGGATGAGTGGTGCGTCGTCTTCTGACTCGAGCAGATCGGTAGAGCGCGGCAATTCATCGGCGAGACTGCGCAGGTCTATCGTCTCGCTCATGTCGTCAAAAAGGCTCGCTGCCTGGGTGCCCTCGCGGCTGTAGGCGAGGGCCAACTGGCGCTCGAACTGCTCGGCCGCGATGCGCTGTGGTCTGATCGGTTCGCCCAGCGTACGCCTCGCTTCTGCCAGCGCCAGTGCGGTCACCCGAGGGTGCACCCACAGGTCGATGGCACCGGCTCTGCGAGCGACTGCGATCAGCCCGCTTGCTCGGGCAAAGGCATAGGGCAGAAGCCTGGCAATCCGCGCGTCTGGCACGCCCTCTGCAAGGGTGGGCAGGCGCTCGGTCGGGGCCGTCAGGCTCGGGTTCGTATCGGCCAATCGGGTCTCGCGCGTGTCCGCCTGGAGGTCCTGCGACATCAGGGTCTGGCCGGGTTGGGCGCAGGCATTTCGAATCCGCGCTGCGGCTGGGGCGGTGGCATGTCGGGGAGAAGCAGGTTGCGGTTGGGTTGCTGGCCTTGCTGGACTCCCCGGATGAAGTCATAGCGCTCGCTTGAAATCGCGTTCAGCGATTCGCCATCGCGCAGCACGACCGGGCGCAGGAAGATCATCAGGTTCGTCTTCTTGCGCTCGCGAGCATCGTAGCGGAACAGGCTGCCAAGAATTGGAATCGACCCGAGCAGCGGCACGGCCTGCAGGCTGCTGCTGACCGAATCCTCGATGAGGCCGCCAATCACGATGATCTTGCCATCGTCGACCAGCACGGTCGATTCGAGCGAACGCTTGTTGGTGATGATGCCTTGCGCGGTATTGACGGTTGACGGCACGATGGTCGAGACCTCTTCATACAACTGCAGCTTGATGGCGCCACCCTGTGTCACCTGGGGACGCACGCGCAGTTGCAGACCGACGTCGCGCCGGTCCACCGTGGTGAAGGGGTTGGTCGAGCCACTGGCAGCGGTCGTGTAGGTGCCGGTGACGATAGGAATATTCTGGCCAACCACGATCTTGGCCTCTTCGTTGTCCAGCGCCAGCAGCGAGGGTGTCGACAGGATGTTGGTGTTGGTGTCACCTTCGAGCGCCCGCGCGAGCATCCCCAGATTGAGCAGGCTGGTGCCATTGATGCTCACGGTGCCGTTCATCACGCCCAGGCTGAAGCCCGGTCCGACCGAGGTCGGGTTCTGTGCGACCCCCAGTATGCTGGCGCCGCTGCCGATGGTGAAGTTGGTCCCGCCAATCAACTGGGTGCCGTTGGTGCCACCACCGGTGAGGTGTTGCCACTGGATGCCGAACTCGGCCGCCTTGTCGCTGGTGACCTCGACGATGAGCGCTTCGATATAGATCTGTGCACGGCGCGCATCAAGCTGGTCGATGACCGCACGCAGTTGGTGGTAGAGGTAATCGGGCGCGATGATGACGAGCGAATTGAGGTCGGGGTAGGCTTGCACGGTGGCCCCGCCGGCCGAGAAGCCACTGGCCTGTGCTGCACCCGGCGCCTGAGCAAAGCTCGCACTCGGCCCCCCGCTCAAGCCCGGTGCCTGTCCGGCATTGGCTTGGCCGAGGCCGCCAGCGGGCGCGGCCAACCCGGTCATCGATGACCCAGGCTGTCCGCTCGCGGCGCCGAAGCTGTTCTGGCCAAAGGGCGCCGAGCTGCCACCGGCACCGCTCGTGCCGGCGCGTGTCGAGGGCTGACCCGTGAGCAACGAGCGCAGTACTTCAGCCATGCGTGTGGCCTCGGCATTGCGCAGATAAACCACATGCAGATTGCCCAGGCTGCCGGCCGGCACGTCAATGGCCTCGACCAGTTCGCGGATGCGCGTCACCAGCGAGGGGCTGAACGATCGAATGAAGAGCGCGTTTGCGCGGGGCTCTGCGCTGATGAAGACCCGTTCGTTGGGCGTGCCACCGGTTGCGCCGGGGGGCGCACCGGGCTGTATCGGGGCACCCAGCGTCCCGAGCCCACCCGAACTGGTGCGTACCTCGGGCATCAGCCGGGAAATGGTCTGGACCACATCGAGCACCGATGCGTGGCGCAGTCGCAGGGTGATCAACTCGCCCGGGTTGGGTTGATCGATGCTGGCGATCAGGCGGCGTATTCGGGCGATGTTGTCGGCGTAGTCGGTGATCACCAGTGTGTTGGTAGCCGGGAACGCGTTGATCACGTTGTTGGGTGTGACCAGTGGGCGCAGCGCCGTGACCATCTGCTGTGCCTGTTCGAATTCGAGTTTGAAGGTCTCTGTGACGATCTGGTCGGTGCGACCGTCCTGGGCGCGCACGCTGTCGCCACGAAACTTGGCCTCGGCCTCCGGAATGATGCGGAGCATGTCGCCCTCGCCACCGGCCGCGGTGAATCCTTGCGCACGCAGTGCCGCCAGCAATACGTCGAGCACCATGGCCTTGGGCACGGGCTGGGGAGCGATGAGGTTGACCGTCCCACTCACGCGCGGGTCGATCAGGATGTTGCGACCCGTGATGTCGGAGACCGCCCTGATCACTGCCTGGATGTCGGCATTGACGAAGTTGAGTGTCACCGCATCATGGGCTGCTCGACCCGAGGCCGAGGCCGATGCCGGCGCCACCGCCGCGGTGCTTCGATCAGACCTCTGGGGTGCCAGCTTTCGATCCTGGGCGTGGACGTTGCCGAGGGCCGCCTGGAGAGCGATGAGCGCCATCGCCGCCAGCACAATGCTGCCGCGACGGATGCTGGCAGGTTGCGCGCATGAATTCATTCTGGGTTTTCTCTGGCGTTCGAGGTTCGTGATCTTGCCGGGGACGATATCACGCAAGCGTTGCAAGCCCTGTGGCTGGAATTCGCGGCGATTCCGGTGCCTGTTGCGCGTCAAGCGCGAACCGCACTGAAGTCTCGGCCATGCCAGTCGGTGGGGAGGTCGAGGATCGGCCTGGAACCCGTCGCGGCACCGGGCCGGGCGCCCCGGGGGCGGCCGGTGGCAAGGCACCTGTGCTCGTCTCGGGGGCGGGGGCAGCCATCTGCGGGCTTTGACCAGGTTGGATGATCTGCTGCGCCCCCGATGGCATACCTGAGGGCATACTTGGGGGCATACCCGGAGGCATGCCCATGCCGGGTGGCAGCCCCGGCAAATTACCGGGTGCAGGCATCGAGGTGCCCGCCGCAGGGGGCGGGGTGCCGACACGCGCGCCCAGGCCAGGCGTTGCCATGCGGGCGCTTCGCTCTTCGAGCTCCACTCGCTCGGCGCGGCCGTTGCGACGCAGGATGGCGTGATCGGGATGCACTTCCAGCAGCATCAACCCAGGCGCAATCTCGCCGCCTGTCGCGACATAGCTGTCGGCACCGCCCTGGCTGACGATAGCCCCACCCGGTCGGGTACCTGATCGGGCAATCACCCCTTTGAGGCGCACGTCGCCGGTGGGGCCCGCGGTCAGCACCGGCTCGCTCTCTGCCGTCTGCCCAAAAGGGGCTGCTGCGATGATCCTTTCGGCCAGTTGGCTGGCAGGCACACGACGATCCGGCGCTGGCTGCCGCGCCGACGGGGTGTGTGCAGCCGGGTCGGTCGTCAGGTCCCAGTACCAGCTGGCGACGACCCATCCGGCCAGTGCCAGTGCTGCGCCAGTTGCTATCCGTGCCCCCTTGCGCGAGCGCTCGCCCGTGGCCTGCTGCGCCGAGCGACCTGCCTCGCGCTGCAGCGATGCCTGCAGAGCATCCGTGCTCATGGTGCCTCCCCTTGCGACAGTGCGCCTGCACCGATGGGCCAGGCCAGACGCACGCTGCCGTCGCTTCGCGGCACACCGAAGCTGCTCAGTGCCGCTGTGAGCCGATCGCGTTCCGGACCTTCAGCCCGTACTGAGCCCAGAAATCGGAAGCCGCCCTGCGTCTGGATCTGCCCTCGTCCATCGAGGCGCACCGGTCCGCGCACCGTTTGGGCGAAGAGGTCTGCACCGCCCGGCACGCCGGTGAGGTTGATCAGGTAGTCACCCATGGCGCCGAGGCGGTTCGAGCGGGCGTCTGTCACTCGCACGCTGGCGTTGCCTTGCACTTCGCCATGATCAATCGTCAGTGGATCTGCAGCGATGCGCAATTCGCCCGACGGACCGATGGCAGCGAGCGCCGGAATCTGGCTTGCGAGGAGGCCGGCGGTCAGGCGCAACTGGGTCGTGCGGATCACCTGTTGTCCAATCCCTGCCGTGAGTTCTACAGACCCTTCCAGTTCGGCAGAGGCCGTGGCCAGCTGTATCACCAGTTGGCCACGCCACAGGCGCGAGAGCCCCAGCTGCCAGTGAATGTCGGGCAAGCGCAGCAAAGCGCCCGGCATGCGCACCACCAGATCGGTCGAACCTGACCACACTGTTCCGGCCGGGTGTTCGAGCGCGACGCGATCCTCGCCGATCAGCGCCAGGCCCATCCCGATGAGTCGCGCGGGGGCGTGCACGGTGCTCGCGAGCAGGATGCCAAGCAGCAGGCAGCAGGGGTAGATCAGCCAGAGGCGAGTTCGGTGCGAGGCCATGTCAGCGCACCCCTTCCGATGCGCCGCCCGGGGCCGCACGGGTGCCGGCCGAACGCTCGATGCCTGCGCGGCTGGTGCCGGCCGGGGCAAGCAGCAGACGCTCGACCTTCACACGACCCTCACCGGCGCCAATGATGTTCAGTGCATCCACCCGATAACCCTCGTCGCTGGCCAGTCGAGCGACCCAGCCCATCAGGCCTTTGAAGCTCACCGGACCAACGCGAACCAGAACGCGTCCGCCCGGTGCTGCCTCGACACGCGGCGGGTCGCCCCCGAGTGCTGCTCGTGCAGCGCTTGCTTCGATGGCAGCTTGTGGCGAGCGGCCGCCGCTGCCACGCCCGGTAGCTGCCGGTGCCGGCAGTCGCTCGATGCCCAACGCCTGGGCTGTGAACTGGGCCGCCTGTTCACGCGCCACGGGCAGCGCGAGGCGCATCTGCTCATGCGTGCTTGTCACCGGATCCCACACCAGTTGCCAGAAAAGCAGCAGCACCACCACCAGTGCGCCCACTCCAAGCACGCGCTGCTCGCTCGGTGTACGCGCGTAGAACCAGTGGGTGGTGATCTGCCACCACCGCGCATCGCCCAGCCGCATCATGGCGCAACCGCCACGCGCAGCGTGGCCGTCGTGCTGCCCGCGGCCGGGCGGGCATTGGCCCCCGCCGTGGGCGCAGGGACCGCACCGACATGCTCGATGGTGATGCGCAAGCCCTCGACCTTGAAGGCGGGCTCGATGGTCTCGAGCGTGGTGCCTGGCGGGAAGGCGAGTTCCAGTACGAGGATACCAGCATCAAAGCGCACTGCGCTCGCCCGGGCACCGGTTGCCGCCATCGGGTTGGCCAGTTGACCCATGAGCGAAAGAAAATCCTCTGGCGCGCTGGCTCCCGAACCGCCGGCACGCGCCTCGTGAAGGCGACGCATCTGCAGCACCGGATCGGCGATGGCGCGCGTTTCCGGAAACATCTGTCGAAATCGCGCTTCCATGCCATCGCGCAGGCTGACGATTTCACGCGCCATGCGCCAGTTGTCGAGCGCGGTGAGCGCCAGGTGGGTCAGCAGAATGCCGGTCGCGATGGCCAGGGGCACCCGGTAGGCGCCCAGACCCTTGGCGCCGGTCCTGGGGCGCCGGTTCAGACCGGCCCCCAGATCGATGCCCTGGCGCGGCCTGGCGCCCGGTGGCCAGGTTTGCCACGGGCCGGCGTCGCTCACCGGCATGCTCAGTTGTTCCGACCAGGCAGCCCAGTCGGGCGTACCAAGGCCTGACGCCGAGAACACCCGCAGTCCTTGTCCCGGGGTGCCAGTGGCCAGGCGTTCAGTGGCGAGCAACTGAAGTGCAAGGGGTGCCTCGGTTGCGGCTTGCGCAGGCAGATCGACCTGGACTGCGCCGTCCAGCGGCAGCGATTCCAGTCCTCCCAGGTGCACGAATCCGCCACTGGCCTGTCTCACCATCGACCACTGCCCCATGCCCTGCGGTGTCAACCCTTCGATCTCCGAGGTTACTCGTGCCGGCACGACCCCTTGGAGCGCCAGCGTATCGAGCACGGCACAGAGCCACGCCTTGTCGAGCACCGCAAGCAGCGTGGTGCCATCGGCCCGTGCCTCCAGAACCGTGACCCATACTGCGTCAGGGGGTACGGCCAGCATCTCTTCGACGGCGTTGCCCAGCACGTTTGATTGACGGCCGGCACGGCCGGCCGGGAGGCGTGCCCGCAGGGTCAGCACCCGACTGCCCGGCACCACCAGCAGGTAGTCGCGAGCCCTTGGCAGGTCTTCGATTCGGCCGCTGTCGCCACCGGTTTGCAGGCCGTTGCGCCAGGTCCATTGAACCGTGCCCGCCCGCTCGTTGCTGGTCTGGTCTGGCCAGTCATGGGGCAGATGAATCTGGACGCAATCGACTCGCGCTGTCGCTGCAGACCTGTCGCCGGTCCGGGCCACGGCGGTGGCTTGCGGGGGCGCCGTGCTGGCTGTCAGTGCAGGTGGTCCGTTCTGGCGCATGCCGATCGATGGGGCGGGATCAGAGAGGTTCTTCGTGGAAGGTGAGGACGCGAGGCCAGGCTTTGGGCTGTGCACCGGTTGCCGGGTTTGCGCCGCGTTCGAGTATGGCATGCCAGGCAATGCGGGCGCGACCGCTGGTCACGACGGCGCGTGCAGAGAAGTAACTGCTGCTGACAGCGATCAGCGTGCCCAGACGCGCGCGGGCCTCCTCGGGCGCAAGGTCGAGAAAGTCCTGTGGCTTCAGAAAAGGTCGCTGGTCGCGATTTCTCATCACTGCCAGGGTCGGCATCTCGGGCACGAAGGCTGCCATGACCTGCGCAGATGCCGTGTTCACGTTGATGCGGCTCGCAGCCGGCAGTACGGTGACCAGCGGCGCCAGACGCCCCACGACCTCGTCGGTGAAGCCACGCACCAGACGCAGTTCGCCCAGGCTCGTGAGGGGCTTGTTGGCTGCGTTGTAGGGTGGATCGAGGGTGAGGTAGTAGCCGCTCTCGGCCCCGCCGGCAATCGGTTCGCTGTCAGGGTCTATCCAGTCGATGAGGGCATCGGCGAGCGAGGCCTCAAGCCCCAGTTGGCCCAGCGCTCCGCGGAAGGCATCGACCTGGGTGGCGACCGGCTTGCCCTCGCTCACCAGGTTGTTGAGGTTGAAGCGCGCTGTCTCATCGGCGAGGCCGCCCGATACGGTCGCTTCGCCCACATCGACGGCGGGTAACGGCGTTGCCCAGGGCTCCTGCAGGTGATCCACCGCCGGGTCGTCGTCGGCCAGGATGACGGCGGCCCAGGCGGCTGCCGCGCGAGCGACTTCGCGCCCCTGCGCGCGCGCAGCCAGGTTTTCAACCTGACGCATCATCATCGATTGCTGCCACATGAGGCCGCTGGCGATGGTGGCTGCCAGGGCGACGATCAGGATCGCCATCACTGCGGCCAAGCCACGCTGATCGGCAGCGGAGGTTCTGGAACGCACGCTCATCGAATGCCCGGCGCACCGAGCGCGAAGAGGCGCGACACCTGGGTTCCATCGCGCAGGGTCAGGCGTACCGAGACGCCTGCGGGAGCCGTGAAGCCGCCTGGGGCAACCGTCAGTCCGAGTGGCCAGACCACGCCCTGCTGCCCGTCAGCCGTCAGGTAGGCCAGTTCCAGTTGCGCCACGCCGTCGAGCAGTGGCGTGGCGAGTGCCTGAACGCTCGGCGCTGCGTCCAGTACGGGCCAGGTGAGTACTTCGAGGCTGCCCTCGCGCAGGCGATACCCCGTTCTCACTGGTATGCCGGGGTTGCCGCTTGCATCCGGCTCGCCCTCGCGGCTGAACATCAGTGTGGCCTCCTGCGGCAGGTAGGATGGGTTGCCGATCAGCGATGAAGCCTGCATCGTGCCCGCGGGGCCGTGCACCGGGCGATCGACAATGGCTGCCAGATCGAGTTCGAGCCGGGTGAATGCCAGCGCGATGCTGCGCCACTTGCGATTCTCGGCGCTCACGCGCTCACGCGCGTTGATGACGGCAGCAAGGCCCTGGTAACACACGGCGGCAATGATCCCGAACAGCAGGATCGAGATGAGCACTTCGATCAGCGTGAAGCCACCGGTACTGCCCCGGTGCCGGTCAGCGCGGGCGAACGACATAAGCCTTGACCTTGGCCAGGACATAGCCCGGTGTGCGTGGCCCTGAGACGCGAATCTGCACCGAGCGGAACCAGGGGTTGGGCGTTCCTTCGATGGTCTCGTGCCAGGTGAAGACCAGGCCCGCCTCGATGTCCTCGCCGCTACGCTCGCCGATGTCCGGAAAGGGCAGTCCGGCCGAGTAGCTGGCGACCCGATTCTGTGCGACCCAGAGGGCGAGAAGGCGTTCGCGGCTCTCCAGCGCACCGTCGGTGGCCATGCTCGATGCGCGCACGGTCGCTGCCAGTGCGATCGCCAGGATGCCCAGGGCGACGAGCACTTCGATGAGGGTGAATCCGCGCTGGCCGCGGGGCGTGCATGCGCTATTCATTCTCGACCATCACCTGATTGGGGGTGTCAGCGCGCACTCTCAGGCGGATGGCGCCCGCACTCAGGTGCAGTCGCAGCGCCGGAAAGGTGCCCAAGGGGCTGAATACCACCGGCTCGGCCGCGGTGGCCGCATGCGCCCGCAGTTCGATGCCGGTGAGCGCCACGCCGGGCGGAAAGCGCTGTGGTGCGAAGGGCGCATCGCTGACCACCTGCCACTGCCGCGCCGGGTCACGGCGCAGGAATCGGTAACCACCGGGCTGGGCCTGCCAGGCAATGCTCGATCCGGTGCCGATGGCCTCATCGCGTGCCTGCTCGATCAGCAGCGCGAGTCGGTCGGCCTCGCCGCGCACCAGGGAGCGGTCATCGGGCGCCACATTGAGCAGCACGAGCGTTGTCGTGAGCCCGATCAGGACGACCACCACCAGCAACTCGATGAGGGTGAAACCGCCTGCGCGGCACCTAGTTCGTGATGTCGGCATTGGGGCCATCGCCCCCGGGTTGACGATCGGCGCCAAGGCTGTAGACATCGATCTCGCCACGCACCCCCGGGTTGAGGTAGAGGTAATCGTTGCCCCAGGGATCCTTGGGCATACGATCCAGATAACCGCCGGGTTTCCAGTTGCGCGGCGCTGGCTCGCTGGAGGGCGGTGAAACCAGGGCTGCCAGCCCCTGCTCGCTGCTCGGATAGAAGGTATTGTCAAGGCGGTACAGCTTCAGGGCCTGCGTGATGGCCGCGATGTCCGCGCGCGCCGCGACGACCCGGGCCTCATCGGGCCTGTTCATGATGCGTGGCACGATGATGGCAGCCAGCAGGCCCAGAATGACCACGACCACCATCACTTCGATGAGGGTAAAGCCGCGCGAGGCCAGAGGCGACTGCCGGATATGACCGTCTTGCCTCGGGCCAGGCGTGCGTTGCGGGTCTTGAAGAGGGCTGAGTCGGGGCATGAGCGTGTCCGTGCGGGGCGTCAGGGCGGCAGAAGTTCTGATGGTAACCCGCACAGATTGCAGCGCACATGCGTGGGCTGCTCGTGGGGTGGTGGCGGCGCAAACCTGGGCGTCGATCGCGATCAGTTCGGCTGCAGTGCAGCAAGACTTTGTATAATCAGCGACTTTTCGTCATCTTTACCGGGGTGGACCGTGCCGATCTACGAATACAAGTGCACGAATTGCGGCTTCCAGAAGGAGTACCTGCGCAAGGTCTCTGATCCTGCCGAAACCGATTGCCCCAGTTGCGGCAAGGCGACCTTTTCAAAGATGGTCACCGCAGCGGGGTTCCAGTTGAAGGGAACGGGCTGGTATGTCACCGACTTCCGCAATTCGGGTGGCGCGCCTGGCGCCGACTCAGGGGGAGCCAAGACCGCCACCAAGGGCGTTGATCCTGCGACGAGCGCGGCGGGTGCCCCGACTGCCGGTGGAGACTCGGTGGCACCGGCGGCCAGCGCGGCTAGTGCGACGCCTGCCGCCGCGGCAGATGCCGGCAGCAGTACCGGCGGTGGCAGTACCGGCAAGGCGGATACGTCATCAACCTGATCCAGACCGGTCGGCGAGGTGTATCCGGCGGGTGCATGACCGGCCTGGGTCGACGCGTCTGGCGGGGGGCATACGCATGAAACGCTATCTTATTGCTGGTTTGCTGATCTGGATTCCGCTCGTGATCACCTTCTGGGTGTTGCGCGGCATCGTCACGACGATGGATCAACTGGTGACGCCGATGCTACCCGGCGACTGGCGCCCTGAAATCTGGCTCGGTACTGCGGTCCCCGGCACTGGCCTCATCGTCACTGCCGTGGTGGTCATGGTCTCTGGCGTTCTGGTGTCCAATCTGATCGGGCAACGTCTGTTGCTCTGCTGGGAGGCCTTGCTCGCTCGCATACCGATCGTGAAGACCCTCTATGGCGGGGTCAAGCAGGTCAGTGACACGCTCTTCGCCCCCGGTGGTCAGGCTTTTCGCAAGGCACTCCTGGTGCAGTACCCGCGCCTGGGCACCTGGACGATCGCGTTTCAAGCAGGCGTGCCCTCCGGCGAGCTGGCCAACCAGTTGGCGGGCGATTACCTCAGTGTGTATGTGCCCACCACGCCCAACCCGACGTCGGGTTTTCTCATCATGGTGCCGCGCTCCGAGGTCATCGAACTCCACATGAGCGTCGACGAGGCGCTCAAGTACGTCATTTCCATGGGAGTGGTCGGTCCAGACCTGATCGACCCTTCTGACCCGTCGGCCGTTCAGGCTGGCACCGCTCAACCCTGAAAGAATCCCCAAGATGCGCACTCATTACTGCGGCCAAGTCGACAAGACGCTGACGGATCAGACGGTGACCGTCTGTGGCTGGGTCAATACCCGGCGTGATCACGGCGGTATCATATTCATCGACCTGCGCGACCGCGAAGGCCTCGTGCAGGTCGTCTGCGACCCTGATACGGCTGAAGTCTTTGCCGCTGCCGAGCGGGTTCGCAGCGAGTACGTGCTGCGGGTACGCGGACGTGTGGTTGCACGCGCCCCGGGTCTGGTGAATCCGCGCCTGGCCTCTGGCGAGATCGAGATCGTGGCGGCCGAACTCGAGATCCTCAATGCTTCGGTGACGCCGCCGTTCCAGGTCGATGACGAGAACCTCTCGGAGACCACTCGTCTCACCCATCGGGTGATCGACCTGCGACGCGCGCAGATGCAGAACAATCTGCGCCAGCGTTACCGCATCGCGATGGCGGTGCGTCGCTTCCTCGACGCTGAGGGCTTCATCGACATCGAAACACCGATGCTCACGCGCTCTACGCCCGAAGGCGCGCGCGACTACCTGGTGCCCTCGCGGGTGCATCACGGCATGTTCTTTGCCCTGCCGCAGTCGCCTCAGTTGTTCAAGCAGATGCTGATGGTGTCGGGCTTTGACCGCTATTACCAGATCACCAAGTGTTTTCGTGACGAAGACCTGCGCGCCGACCGGCAACCCGAATTCACCCAGATCGATATCGAGACCTCGTTCATGGCAGAGGCCGACATACGCGCCCTGATGGAGATCCTGATACGCGGGGTATGGAAACAGGAGCTCGGCGTCGATCTGCCCGATCCGTTCCCGGTACTCACCTGGGCCGATGCGATGCGCGATTACGGCTCCGACAAGCCCGACCTGCGTATTCCGCTGAAGTTCTGCGAGCTCACCGATGTCATGAAGACGGTCGAGTTCAAGGTTTTCTCGGGCCCTGCCAACACGGCTGGCGGCCGGGTTGCTGCGCTGCGTGTGCCTGGCGGTGGCGAACTCACGCGGGGCGAGATCGACGGCTACACCGAGTTCGTGAAGATCTACGGTGCACGCGGGCTTGCCTGGATCAAGTTCAACGACGTTGCACAGGGGCGCGAGGGCATGCAGTCGCCGATCGTGAAGAACCTCTCCGATGAAGCCCTGGAGGCCATCGTTGCACGCGCCGGCGTCCAGAATGGCGACATCGTGTTCTTCGCCGCCGATCGCGCCAAGGTCGTCAATGATGCGCTGGGCGCGCTGCGTCAGAAGGTTGGACACGAGAAGGGCTTTGTCGAAGGTGCCTGGCGGCCTGTCTGGGTCATCGACTTTCCGATGTTTGAATATGACGACGAGGACCGTCGCTGGGTTGCCATGCATCACCCCTTCACCGCACCCAAGGATGGCCACGAGGACTACCTCTCGAGCGATCCCTCGCAGGCGCTTGCCAAGGCCTACGACATGGTCATGAATGGCTGGGAACTCGGCGGCGGCTCGGTGCGTATTCATCGTGCCGATGTGCAGTCCAAGGTGTTCGAGGCCCTGGCGATCGGGGCTGAAGAGGCCGACATGAAGTTCGGCTTCCTGCTCGATGCGCTGCGCTACGGAGCGCCGCCCCACGGCGGGATCGCCTTCGGTCTGGATCGGCTGTCAGCGATGATTGCGGGTGCCGAATCGATCCGTGATGTCATCGCATTTCCCAAGACCCAGCGTGCTCAGGACCTGCTTACTGCGGCGCCCAGCGTGGTCGACGAGAAGCAGTTGCGCGAACTGCACATTCGGGTACGGGAGCAGACTCGAGCATGAGTGCCTGGCGTGCCCGGCTGCTGGCGGCGTTCACCTCGATCGTCATGGTGCTGGGCACGGCATGCGTGCCTGTGCAGTCGGCCGATGCCGCGCCCCTGCAGGCCATTGCCAGTGTTTCGGTCGAGGCGCTGCCGCCTCAGGTTCGCGAAACGCTTCGCCTCATCCACGCCGGTGGCCCGTTTCCCTATGCGCGTGACGGCGTTTCGTTTGGCAATTTCGAGCGGCGATTGCCGATCGAGAAGCCGCACTTCTACCGCGAGTACACGGTCCCGACGCCCGGGGCACGCGACCGCGGTGCGCGCCGGGTGATTGCCGGACGCGAAGGTGAATTTTTCTACACCGATGATCACTACTCCACTTTCAGGCGGATCCTCGAATGACCGATATAGCAAAAACACTCGCCGAAGCAGGCTCGTGCGGCGTTTTCCACCTCGCATGCGAGCCCTATGAGATCGAGCGCGAGGCCAAGACGGCAGGACTCGCCTTTGCCCGGATGGATATCGGGCATGTCCATCACAAGGAAGAGTTGCTGGGCCACTTTGCCACGGCGATGGCTTTCCCGGCCCACTTTGGCAAGAACTGGGATGCCCTGCATGACTGTCTGACCGACCTGTCGTGGATGCCCGCCTCGGGCTACGTGGTCGTGCTCGAGAAGTCCAAGCACTTTGGCGCTGGTCATCGCCACGACTTCGAGGCGGCCATCGAGGTGCTGCGTTCGATCGTCGAGGCATGGCGCACCCAGGGCAAGCCGTTCTGGATGTTCATCCACGGCGCCCAGGGCTGGGATTCAGGACTCCCCCGCTGGCCGGCTGCCTGAGTCCGCTCTCGCCCCATCGCTGCCTGCAGCGATCTATTTGACCCATTCGAGGCAAGCCGTGCCAAGCGATGTCAGCATGCCTGTCTACAAGATTCCGCGATCGGTGCTGGTAGTGATACACACGCTCGATCTGCAGGTGCTGATGATGGAGCGTGCGCGGCAGCCGGGCTTGTGGCAATCGGTCACTGGCAGCCTCGATCATCCGGATGAAACACCGCGCGAGGCAGCCATTCGCGAAGTGTTCGAGGAAACCGGCATCGATGCGCGTGCCCATCACCTGAGCGACTGGCAGATCGAGAATCGTTACGAGATCTTCCTGCGCTGGCGTGCCCGTTACGGGCCGGGTGTCACCATGAACACCGAACATGTGTTCGGCCTTGCGCTGGCGCAGTGCGTGCCGGTGCGTCTTGCGCCGGCCGAGCATCTTGCTCACCAGTGGATGCCCTGGGACGCGGCTGCCGAAAAGTGTTTTTCATGGTCCAACCGCGACGCCATACGCCTGCTTCCGGCGCGTCACGGGGCGCGACCGGCGCGTCGCGACGGTCACTGGATGTAATTCGGGTCGGCCATGCAGATCCGCATCGCCACCTTCAATATCCACAAGGGCTTCTCGCATTTCAATCTGCGCCTGACCGTGCACGATATTCGCGAACGTCTGCGCGCGGAGAACGCCGACGTGGTGTTTCTGCAGGAGGTGCAGGGTGGGCACGTGCTGCATCCGAAGCGTTACCCCGAGTGGCCGGCGCAGCCGCAGCACGAGTTTCTTGCCGACACGGTCTGGCCTGCCTTTGCTTATGGCCGAAACTCGGTCTACGAGCATGGCCATCACGGCAACGCCATTCTCTCGCGCTATCCCATTCTTGCCGCTGAAAACCTTGACATTTCCTCGCATCGCTACGAGCGTCGTGGGCTCCTTCACTGCGAGATCGAACTGCCTGCGGCGCGCGGCACCATTCACTGCCTGTGCGTGCATCTGGCCCTCACCGAGCGCGGCCGGCACCACCAGATTGCGGCACTGGTTGCGCGGGTGCGGGAGCATGTGCCCGCAGGTGCACCGCTGGTGATTGCCGGTGATTTCAATGACTGGCGCGGGCGCGCTGGCCGGCAACTGATGCTGGCGCTGGGCGTGCAC
Organism: uncultured Pseudomonadota bacterium; assembly: GCA_903829815.1. Taxonomy (GTDB): domain Bacteria; phylum Pseudomonadota; class Gammaproteobacteria; order Burkholderiales; family SG8-39; genus CAIXPL01. The sequence continues at coordinate 22,826 of CAIKRR010000053.1, forward strand.
GAAGTCTTTGGTGGGGGCGGTGGCCGAGCGGCGCGCAGTTTTCCTTCAACCTTGCCGGTGCTGCGACTCGACCGGATCTATGTGCGGGGTCTGTCGATACGGGGTGCGGCCGTCCACCACGGCCTGCGCTGGTCAAGGGTTTCCGATCACGCGCTGCTCACCGCAGAACTGAGGCTCTGACCAGGGCCTGCCCTTCGCGGCGCACCACCACGTCGTGCACGCTGCAACGGCTGGCGTATTCGATCTCGCTCGCCAGGCCGCGGCGTGCGAACAGACGACCGACCCGGCCACTGAGCAGGGCTGCTTGCGGGGCCATCGCACCGTAGCCCATGCGCGCGGCATGCGCTGCATCCGACAGGTCGACCGATTCGGCGCAGGCGGTGGCAATGAGATCGATGAGGTACCCCGCACCGTACCAGTCTTCGAGATTGAAGTGCCCTATCGAACCCGAGCACAGCACGACGATGCGCTCATGCCGGTGGTGGGCGAGCACATGACGTATGGTGCTCGCCCCATTGAGCAGCGCAGCGGCATAGACATGCTCAGCCTCGACCAGGGCATTCAGGGCAACGGTGCCATTGGTCGTACTGTAGATCACATCACGTCCGGCCACGCCACGCTCGATCAGTGCCAGTGGTGTGGGCGGAGCAAAGCCCTCGATGGGTTCCGCCAGATGCTCGCCAGCCAGCAGGAAGCTCTCCGGATCGCGTCCTCTGGCCAGTGCACGTGCAGCCTGTGCATCGACGGCGGGCAGTATCGAACGGGCACCATGAGCCAGGGCCGTGACAATGGTTGAAGTCGCGAAGAGGATGTCCAGGACGATGAATACCCGTTGTGCGACCAGCCGCGGATCGAGGTCCTCCTTGCGCATGAGGACCTGCACTTTCGGGTCGATGATCATCATGCTGGCGCGCTTGGACGCTTCAGGAACATGCCGTAGCCGGTCATCGTCATCACGAGTTCGTCGTGCTGGTTGAAGACCTCCCACCGATGCAGCACCGTTCCGCGATCAGGTTTCGAGCGCGAGGCACGTGCCGACTCCACGGTCATGCGCAGTCGCAGGCGGTCGCCGGGGCGGACCGGGCGCAGCCATTTGAGTTCCTCCAGGCCGGGCGAACCCAGGCCGGCCGAGCGCAGCAGGTAGGCGTCGCAGATGAGGCGCATCGCCAGCGCCGTGGTCATGAAGCCGCTCGAGATCAGTCCGCCGTAGGGGCTTGCGCGCGCTGCCTCCGGGTCGACATGGAAGGGCTGTGGATCATAGTTGCGGGCAAACTCGATGATCTGTGCTTCGGTGACTGTGGGCCCCTCGATATCGAGGGACATGCCCGCCTCGAAGTCCTCGAAGTACAGTCGTTCGCCCGGCGCGGTGGCTCTCAGGCTGGGCGGCGTGGTCATCGGGCAGGCACTCCGTTTGAGGGAGGTACGATTATAGGACTGCGCCCGGCCGTAGAATGAGTGCCATCAAGACTTGGAGGCTGTGCGGCGCTCATGCGCCGAGGCAATCTGACGTGGATGAGATCGTTCGTCGTGCGATGACGCGCTGGCCCGATGTGCCTGACTGTCATGGATGGCTGCGGCTCGACGCCCGCGGTGTCTGGTGGATAGCCGATGCCCAAGGGCATTTCGAGCGTGTCGTGCACGAGGCGCTCATTGCCTTCATCGGTCGCAATTACCAGTGCGATGCGCGTGGGCGCTACTTCTTCCAGAATGGCCCGCAGCGGGTCTGGGTAAGCTGTGAATACACCCCTCATGTGTATCGACTCTCGGACGACATGTCGCGTCTGGTTTCGCACGCCGACTCGCGCGAGGCCGGTGAGCCGATCCGCTTGATCGTCGATGATGCCGGTTCGATCGTGGTCGACTGTGCGCCCGGCCCGGGCGTGATTCTCGATCGAGACCTTGCCGGATTTGTCGACATGCTGTGCGACATTCACGACGAGGCGGTCGAGCCCGGCGAGTTGATGGCCGGCATCGTGCCGATGGTGCGTCTGTTTGGTGTCGATGTGGCCGTGTTTCGCGAGGCGCGCAGTCGCGTGCCTGCGCTGCTCGCCTTCGATCCGGCTCCTCACCCCGACTGAGGTTCTGCACGCTCAGGGGGGCGCGAGCGGCAGCAGATGCCCTTCCGAGGCAGAGGGCGCCGGAACGGCAAGCCAGCGCGCCAGCGTGGGCGCGATATCGACCACTTCAACCCGGGTGTCCACCCGAGCCGGCCTCACCCAGCGCGGTCCGTAGAACATGATGGGCACATGCGTATCGTAATCGTAGGGTGATCCGTGGGTAGTGCCGGTCGCGCCCGAGGCAAACATCCAGCGCGGTTTGAGGATGAACTGCACGTCGCCCGAGATATCGGGGTGCCAGGACTTGCGCATCGCATCGAAGAAGGGGGCGTCGCGCAGTTCATCGTTCATCAGTTCGCGCCGGGTGTAGGCGCGAGAAAATCCCGGTTGCAAGAGCAGCAGTCGTCTGGCCTCCTCGGCCACGTCGTCGATCGCGACGCCCGTCTGTGCGGCCAGCCTGCGGTTGACGAGAAGCGATGAAGCCGAAACGCTGACCCAGCGTCCCTTGCCAAAGCGCTGGCCCAGGCTTTCATCCAGGTGCGCCAGCACTTTGGCGTTGTCGATACGTCCCGATTCGATGCCCGCTGCGGCACTGGCTTCTGGCGCGGGCATGAATCCATGGTCGGCGGTGAGTACGGCGATGTAGTTGTCGGGGCCCACTACCCTGTCCAGGTCACGCAGGAACTGCTGCAGCAGGCGGTCCACCTGCAGCAGGTGGTCATGCGAGAGCCGTGATTCGGCACTGTAGAGATGGTTGACGTAGTCGTGCCCGGACAGGCTGACGGCGAGCAGATCGGGTGCATCGTCCTCGCCCAGATGTTCGCCGCCAATCGCAGCACGCGCGAAATCCAGTGTCAGCGCGTCGCCAAAGGGGCTGCGCAGCAACTGGCTGTAGAAGGCTGCGTCGGGTCGACGGGCGGCGGCCGTCCCCATGGTTGATGGCAGACGACCGCCTGCGCCATACCAGGGCTGGTTGTCTGGCAGGGAGCGACTGTAGGCCGCCTCCGGGAGCAGGGGCATCCAGGTGGTCTTGAACCAGGCATCGGCCAGCCTGCGCTGATTGAACGCTTCGACCCACTCGGGGTGCTGCCTCATGGAATAGGTGCTTGCGGCAAATTGTCCGGTCTGCGACATGTACATGTAGGCCGTGCCGGTCTTCCCGGCCGGGAGGATGGCGCCGCGGTCCTTGCCCGAAACCGCGATCACCTTTGAGCGGGCATCGACCCGCTTGAGCACATCACCCAGGGTCTCTGCCTTGAGATTCTTCGGGCTGGTGCCATCGAGCAAGGCTGTCGCATGGCCTATGTAGGTCGCGCTGGCGTCGCCGGTGCAGTATTGCGTCTCGCCCGATTGCTGATCGCGCCACTCATTGCCGATGATGCCGGTTCGGTGGGGGTAGGCCCCGCTGAGCATGGTGGCATGTCCGGCCGCGGTGACGGTGAAGGCGTACCCATAATGGGCTTGAGAGAACCACGCACCCCGATCGAGAAATCGCGCCAGGCCGTCGGGAGCCAGTTGGTCGCGGTAGGCAGTGACCTGGCGTTGCGGCAACCCGTCGACCACGATCAGCACGACCAGCCTGGGTCGAGATGCCGATTGCGCAAGGGTCGTCGTGTCGTTGGCGCAAGCCTGCAGCAACAGGGTCAGGCTGCTTGCAAGGCCGAGCGCAGCGCAGGTTCGCCAGAGCCTTGTGCAGGATGGGAGGTTCATGCCGGTTCTTCAACCTTGTTCGTTGATTCGAGGGCTTCGAGCAGCGTGTGCCACCGGGCACGCGCTGCCTGGACCGAGTGTTGCTTCACGTGCCCATAGCCGCGGATGCTCTCAGGTACCGCAGCAATCTGCGCGATCTGGGTGGCCGTATCCCGGGCAAGGTGCGGAAGAACGCCGCTCACGAGGGCTGCATAGTCGTGCGCCAGTTCGCGTTCCATGCGCCGCTCGGCCGTGTGGCCGAAGGGATCGAACCAGGTGCCACGCACGCCGCGCAGCATGGCCAGCCATTTGAAGCCGATCATCAGCCACTGGCCGAAGCTTGACTTGCGCGCGATGCCCGATACCGGGTCTGGACGATTGATCAAGGGTGGCGCCAGATGAAAACGCAGCCGGTAGCCGGGCTCGAAACGCGCGTCGAGCCAGGCGCGAAAGTCCGGTGAGGCGTGCAGACGCGCGACTTCGTACTCGTCCTTCACGGCGAGGAGCTTGGCGTAGCTGCGTGCCACGGCGATCGTCACTCGAGTCTGGCCGGTGGCCTGTGCCTCGGCACTGCGTACCGTTTCGACCAGAGCGAGGTAGCGTCGCACCACACGCTCGCCTTGCCACTGACGCAGCCGTTCGGTGCGATCGGCAATCACGCTGTCCAGATCCTCGGCCTGGACGCCGTGCAGGGTGATGGCCTGTGGTGGCGTGGCGATGCGGGTGACCGTCTGCAAGTCGTTGGCGGCGCAGCGCCCCCAGCGGAAGGCATTGCGGTTCATCGAGACGGCAACCCCGTTCAAGCCGATGGCGGTCTCGATTGCCTCGGGCGAGAGCGGAATGAGTCCTTGTTGCGTCGCGTACCCGAGCATGAAGAGGTTGGTGGCGATGGCATCACCGAGCAGGGCCGTTGCCAGGCGCTGCGCATCGACCTGCCAAAGCCGATCGACCCCGAGTGCTTCTACCAGACGTGCATCGATCTGCGCCTGGGGAAATGCCCAGTCGCGGTCCTGCGTGAAGGCGGCGGTCGGCGTCTGCGCGCGGTTGACCACGGCACCGGTGCGGCCTGGCTCGATCTTCGACAGGCATTCGGCGCCGGCAGTGGTGACCGCATCGCAGCCGATGATGGCGTCGGCGCCAGCCGTGGCCACGCGCGTTGCATGCAGGCTGTCGGCATCGTGCGCGATGCGAACGAAGGACATCACGGCACCATTTTTCTGCGACATGCCGGCGACGTCGAGCACGGTGACGCTCTTGCCTTCCAGGTGCGCTGCCATGCCGATGACCTGTCCGACGGTGACTACGCCGGTGCCACCGATGCCGGTGACCACGATGCCAAACGGCCGTGCGAGGTCGGGCGTCTGCGGGGCAGGCAGGCCGGCCACGAGGCCGGCCAGCGCAGCGCCTGCGGTGTCAGAGGACCTCACCTCGCCTGCAGCAGCCGGCATTGCCCCTGCCTGCGGGGCACGGAGCCGGCCTCCCTCGATCGTCACGAAACTTGGACAGAATCCCTTGATGCAGGACTCGTCCTTGTTGCAGGCCGAGGCGTTGATCTGGCGCTTGCGGCCCAGTGGGGTCTCGACCGGTTCGATCGCCACGCAGTTGGATTGCACGCCGCAATCGCCGCAGCCTTCACAGACCGCTTCGTTGATGACGACGCGGCGGTCGGGATCGGCAAAGGTGCCGCGCTTGCGCCGCCGGCGCTTTTCGGCCGCACAAGTCTGGTCGTAGACGAGTACCGAGGTGCCCACATGCTCGCGCAGTTGGCGCTGAACGACATCCAGGTCATCTCGATGGTGGATCGTTACCCCGGGGGCAAAACCGGCGTTGCTCGGGTACTTCTCGGGCTCATCGGTCACGACGGCAATGCGGTCGACGCCTTCGGCGGCCACCTGACGGGTCACCTGGGGAACGCTGAGCGGGCCATCGACCGATTGGCCGCCGGTCATCGCCACCGCGTCGTTGAACAGGATCTTGTAGGTGATGCGCAGTCTGACCGCGGCGGCGGCCCGGATCGCAAGGATGCCCGAGTGGAAGTAGGTGCCGTCACCGATGTTGGCAAACACGTGCGGGGTGTCGCTGAAGGGGGCCTGACCGAGCCAGGCAGCACCCTCGCAGCCCATGTGGCTGAAGGTGGCGGTGTCGCGGTCCATCCACTGAACCATGTAGTGGCAACCGATACCTGCAAGCGCTCGGCTGCCTTCGGGCACCTGGGTGCTCGAGTTGTGCGGGCAACCGGCGCAGAACCAGGGCAAGCGGGCAATCTCGCCCGCGCCCCGTGCAGCCAGCGCTTCCTCGCGCGCGACGGCTTCCAAACGCTGGTTGATACGCTCCGAGCAGTGCCAGGGGCTGATGATCGCGGCGATGACGCGTGCAACCAGACCCGGTGAGAGTTCTCCGCCCGAGGGCATCAGGCGTCGGGCCGATGGCATGCCATCGGCACCGGGTGCGTCGAACTTGCCGGTCACGCGCGGCCGCACCGACTCGGGCAGGTGGTAGAGCAGGTCTTTCAGTTGTGGCTCGACCAGAGGCCGCTTTTCCTCGATGACGAGCACCTGTTCGAGGCCGCGACAGAAGGCCATGATGCCCTCGGGCTCCAGGGGCCAGGGCATTGCGACCTTGTACAGCGCGATGCCCAGTTCGGCGCCCAGCGCTTCGTCGATTCCCAGGTCGTCGAGGGCCTGGCGCAGGTCGGCCCAGGCTTTGCCGGTGGCAACGATGCCCAGCCGAGTACCCCGTGCCGGCCAGACCGGCTGGTCGAGACCGTTCTCGCGGGCATAGGCGATCACCGCAGCGAGTTTGTCGTGATAGAGGCGCTGTTCCTGCTCCACGAAGCCGGTGATTTCTGGCCAGCGGATATTGAGCCCGCCGGGGGGCAGGGCCTGCCGGTCGGGCAATCGGGGTGTGATGCGAGCCGGGTCGATCTCGACGACCGCTGCGCTTTCCACGACATCGGTGACGCACTTCAGGGCGATCCAGCAGCCGCTGTAACGACTGGCAGCGAAGCCGTGCAGTCCAAGGTCGATGAGTTCCTGCACGTTCGCGGGCGAAAAGATCGGTATTCCGACGGCCTGGAAGATGAAGTCCGACTGTGCTGACTGCGTGGAGGAGCGCGCGCCGTGGTCATCGCCAGCCAGTGCGAGTACGCCACCGTGCGGCGCAGTGCCTGCGGCGTTGGCGTGCCGCAGGGCGTCGCCGCACCGGTCGACGCCGGGGCCCTTGCCGTACCAGATGCCGAAGACGCCATCGTGGCGCGAAGGCTCGATGAGGTTCAGTTGCTGGGTGCCCCAGAGGGCAGTCGCGGCGAGTTCCTCGTTGACCGCAGGCTGGAACCGGATCTTGTGAGCATCCAGGTGAGCGTGCGCACGCTCCAGCGCCTGGTCGTACGAGCCCAGCGGCGAGCCGCGGTAGCCCGTGATCAGTCCGGCAGTGTTCAGCCCGGCCGCCGCATCGCGCGCCTGCTGAAGCATGGGCAGGCGCACGAGCGCCTGCGTGCCGGTCAGAAAAACCGCACCGTCCTCGACGGTATACTTGTCATCCAGCGAGACGGCACGCAGCCTGCTGCCTTCGTGATTTGCATTCATCTTCTTTCTTCCAAGGCATTGACAGCGTCCCCGCGCGCAGCCATAATCCGACGTTTCGCTCCGGAGGGGTGCCCGAGTGGCTAAAGGGGGCAGACTGTAAATCTGTTGGCTTACGCCTACGTAGGTTCGAATCCTACCCCCTCCACCAGCGTGATGCGTTTCAGTGAAAGACTTGAGGGAAGTGCGCAGGGAGCATCGGACTGACGTCCGGCGACGCGGGTGTAGCTCAATGGTAGAGCAGAAGCCTTCCAAGCTTACGACGAGGGTTCGATTCCCTTCACCCGCTCCAGCAAGTCCGGAGAGCCGCGGCAGTGCAGCAGTCAGGCAGTACAAATGCAGTAGCCAGAAGGCAGGTCAGGCCGATGTAGCTCAGTGGCAGAGCACTCCCTTGGTAAGGGAGAGGTCGAGCGTTCGATCCGCTCCATCGGCACCAGATATCAGGTGAAGCAGGTCGGCCCCTGTGGCCCTTGCGTCAGGCAGTACCTCTTACCGTCAACAACTCTCTAGCAACAGGGCACTGATCATGGCCAAAGAAAAGTTCGAACGAACCAAGCCCCATGTGAACGTGGGCACGATCGGTCACGTGGACCACGGCAAGACGACGCTGACTGCGGCGATCACGACGATCCTGTCGCGCAAGTTCGGTGGCGTGGCCAAGGCC
>CAIKRR010000054.1 GCA_903829815.1 uncultured Pseudomonadota bacterium
AGCGGGTGCAATCAGGCCTTTCGTTTCAGCCGCTCGACTTCGGCGTGGAAGGCAGGGGTCAGGTCCGCGATCAAGGATTCGATGTCGCGCACCTGATGTTGAACCGTCAACACTGCGATGCCGTGTGGCACGAGGTCGTAGATCACGAAATGCTGCCGCACTGGAACCATCAGAAACGGAGCCGAACGGTACTGCCGCAAGCGGCCCCTCTCCGGGTTAGCGGCAACAACGCCCATGACCACGTACAGATCGGCGAGGTACTGGTCGGCAACGTCTTCGCCCCATTCACGGCGCGACCGCGTGTGGATGCGGCGCAAATCCAGCGCCGCATTCCGGGTCAACAGGAACGTGGCGGGCGATGGCACATCATTGCCAGCCATCGGCTTCCTTGCGGTCGAGCACCGCCATGTCGGCCTTGAAGTCGCCGCTGGACGCAAAGACGCGGCCCGCCACCAAGTCTCGATAACCGACGAGGATGGCGTCCTGCACAAACTGGCCGTCACGCCGTTCCATGTCGCGGCGGATCAGGTCGCGCACGTATTCGCTGGGCGTTTCGTAAAGACCCGCCTCGCCGACCATTCGATCCACGAATTCAGCCAAAGGTTGCGACAGACGAGCGTTGATGCGTTCGGACATGGGAACCTCTCAGAGCGATCGTATGGCAGGATTGTCGCATCCATGGCAGCATTTGTCGCAACTATTGCGCTCATAGAAGACGAATGCCGGTGCTGGCACCCAATTTCGCTGATTTCGCCAAGTTCGCGCTACTCCTCGATGCGATACCCCATCGCCCGATAGCCACGCTGGCGCTTGTCCCACATCCGCAGAAGCGCAGGATGGGCCGTGTCGAAGAAATCAATGATCCGCACGTCGGTTTTGCTGGCGCGCTTGCACTGCTCGCTCATCCATCCGGGTTGGGCATCAAGTCGTTCTCCGACTGCCTGATCGCAAGGCACTGTGCGCGGCGATTGATGTCCGCGCGCAGAGCCACGACACGGCGTTATTGGCCCTTTTCTCCACCAGTCCATGTGGCGTCAGGCTCACCCCATGAGCGAGCCCGGCCTCATCCTGACCTTTCCGCGTCTGAAACACCCGCCCAGACTCCGATGGACGGGTCCGGCTCCAAAGGGTCACCGATGATCATCGCCGCCTTGCTGGCCGCACAACTGGCCAGCGCCTACCCCATCACCCTCACGCTGAACACCCGGGTCGCAAAGCGCTGCGCGCCGCCCGCCCTCCGCAGCGATGACCTGAGTACCTACGACCTCTTTCCGGTCGACCCTTTTCGCGGCCTGTCCGTGCCATGCCGACGCAGGGCGCAACTGCTCCGAGCCCTGCATGCGCTGCGCGATGGGGTCAGTGAGAGCCTCGAGCCGGATTGAGCGAGGCCGAGGCCGGCAAGGGCTGACCCGCCAGCACCTCAACCGCCAAACCACGCCCGATGCGCCGCCACCCACGCAGCGTATTGCCTCGCCGCCACCTCAGGGGCAGGCGGTGGCGCCATGGCAAGGCTGATGCGCCCGGCCGACAGCGGGACCCGCAGACGGTTCAGGTCATCGTGAAAGGCCACCTCACGGCCACCCAGTGACTCGGCCACAGGCAAGCCGGCAGCCGCCAGACACTCGATCATCAGCCGCGGATGCCACAGCTGCCCCGCGCTTACATTGAAGAGGTGTGAGGGCAGGTGCGGCTCGAGGGCCAGCCACTCGACCACCCGCGCTGCCCACGGGGCGTGGACCCAGTCACGGGCACCGCCTGCCGGCAAGGGCGCAACCGGTACCCCTTCGACCGCAGCCGAGGCCAGCTGCCACGCGGGCGAGAGCGTATCGCGTACGCCACTCGCGCGCTCCCACGGACCGAATGCCGCGCTCAACCGTACCACCGCCATCTCGCACCCGGGCGAAAACGAATTCCAGCGCACGGCCAGATCTTCCAGGGCCGCCTTGGTGATGCCGTAGAGCGTGAGCGGCTCAGGGCGGTCGGTTTCGAGCACCGAAGCCGCACCGAAGGCGCGCTCGCCCACGGCCGCGGTCGACGAAAAACACACCAGGCGCCGCACGCCAGCCGCCTCGGCCGATTCGAGCATGCGGGCAACCCCGGCCAGGTTCACCTCGATGATGCTGGCGGGCCCGGCCCGCTCGCGCTCGGGCCCTGCGGTAATGGCGGCCGCAGCCACCACGGCATCGAACCGATGCTCGGCGAAGAGGCGCGCTACCAGGGCAGCATCTCGCACATCCCCGATCAGGTCGAGATAGCGTCCGGGCAGGCGAGCCATCGCAGCATGGGCAAGCGCGGGCAGACCATCAGGCGAGAGCCCCACGACCGCGTGGCCCTGCCCGAGCAGACGCTCGACGATATTCACGCCAATGAATCCGCTGGCGCCGGTGAGTAGAAGTGTCGACATGCCCGCATCGTAACGAGCGGCGACGGGTCGGCGCAATGAGACCAGACGCGTCCGTCATGGCTCCTCTTGTAACCTGGCGAAGAACCCTGCATCGGCGAAAGCAACCGGTGTCGGATCGGAATGCACCCGGAAACCACGGTACAAGCCCGGCAGCGGGCAGACGCACAGGGCAAGGGCAGTTAAACTCCGACTCCTCACTGGAGGAGACAACGATGACCCCGCACGACCGCACTCGGAGCGGCAGGCAGGGGCATGCACCGACCCGGGTTCACGCCTTTGTGGACAGCCTCGCGTGCTGCCTCCGGACTGCATTCACGCACACCCTGGTCATCGCCCCGGCGACGCTCCTCGCGACGCTACTCGGCAGCGCCCCGGCCCTCGCCCAGACCGCATGGCCCAGCGCCACCACCAAGGTGGTGCTGGGCAGTTCACCCGGCACCGCAACCGACCTTGCCGCACGCATCTTCTGTGACGCCCTCGCACGAGAAACCGGCACCGCCGTGGTCACCGACAACCGGCCGGGGGCCGATGGCTACATCGCAGCCGATCAGGTGGCGCACGCAGCGCCCGACGGGCAGACCCTTTTCTTCGCCTCGCAGTCGATCTTCGGCATCGACCCGCACCTGCGAAAGAACCTGCCCGTCGACCCTGAACGCGACTTCACCCCGATCGCGGTCCTGGTCGATGACACCGGTCCCACGGGCATCTTCGTACACCCGTCGCTGCCCTTCACATCACTGGCCGGCATGAGCGCCTGGGGCCGCGCGAATCCAGGCCGCCTGTCGGTGGCGACCATCGTGCCCCTCTTCTCGGTCGTGAGTGCCTGGGTGGGCAAGCGCACCGGCACCGACATTCTCGAAGTGAAATACAAGTCGGCACCGCAGGCGGTGCAGGATGTGCTGGCAGGCCGAGTCACGCTCTACCTCGATGCCTGGGCGTCGATGGAGCAGAACGTGAAGGCCGGGCGCCTGCGTGCGCTTGCGGTGAGCGAACCGCTCGACGATCAGCCCCAGGTGCAGACCCTCCCGAGCCTCTATCCTGGCTACCGGCAACCCTCCTTCATGGTGCTCGCAGGGCCACCGGGCATGTCGGCAGCGCTGGTCGAGCGCATCAACCGGGTGGCCGCCAGCGTGGTCGAGAACCTGCGTTTCAACCAGGACCTGGCCCGACTGCGCTGGCGCAATACGGGCGGCACGCGCACGCCTCAGGGCACGGCCGAGCACATGCGTCGCGCCCGCGCCGACTGGGGCACCTACATCCGCGAGGCGGGTGTGGTGCCCGAATGACCACCCTCCGATACCAATGCAAGCAATGACACGCACACGACCCATGCCCTCCCGGAACCGCTCTCGGGCACGCTGCCGGACGGCGCTCGCCCCGCTCGCAGGCGCTCTCCTCGCGACGCTCGCAACGGTCGCCACGCTCTGGTCACCGGGCACGATCGGCCAGGAGCGCTGGCCTGCGCGCCCGATTCAACTGATCGCGCCCTTGTCCACGGGCACGACCATCGACTTCGTGGCCCGCCTCTACGCCGAGCGACTGTCAGCCGCGCTGGGCCAGTCGGTCGTGGTCCAGAACCGACCGGGTGCCGGTGGCACGATTGCCGCGCAATCGGTGGCGCGTGCCGCGCCCGATGGCTACACCATCCTCATCGTCAACTCGCAGCACTCGATCAATCCGAGCCTGTACCCGAGCCTGCCCTACGACACGCTGCTCGATTTCAGCGCGGTAGCCATGATCGCCGAGGCACCCAGCGTGATTGCCGTGCATCCGAGCCTCGGGGTGAAGAGCATTCGCGAGCTCATCGAGCTCGCCCGGGCACGGCCCGGTTCCGTCAACTACGGGTCGGCAGGCGTTGGCACGACCACCCATCTGGGCGGGGCGGCCTTTGCAGCACGCGCCGGTATCGAACTGGTGCATGTGCCGTACAAGGGCCCGGAGCTGCTCACCGACCTCCTCGCAGGACGCGTGAGCGTGATCTTCGTGCCGATTCCTTTCGTGCTGCAGCAGATTCGCGATGGCAAGCTCATCGCGCTCGCGGTCACGTCGCGCGAAGGGATGAAGGCGCCGCTCGAAACCGGGTCGGTGGCCGACAGTGGGCTGCCCGGCTTCGAATACGCCACCTACTACGGGTTTGTCGCGCCAGCGAAGGTACCCGCCCCGGTCATGAGCACGCTGGTGCGCGCCATCAACCAGGCCACGGCCGACCGCGAGGTACGCGCACGCCTCGAGGCGCAGGCGATGTTCCCGCGCGAACTGGGCCCCGCCGCCTTCGACGCCTGGATTCGTGCCGACATGGACCGCATCGCACCGGTGGTGCGCGCCTCGGGTGCCCGTGCCAACTGAGGTGCCCGTGCACGCCCGGCCAGAGCCCGGCGAGGATGAGCGGCACCCCGCCGGTCGCCAGGTCGGGCGCCGCATCACACGCAAGGAAGATGCGCGACTGCTGACGGGCACCGGCACCTATGTCGCCGACATCATGCGTCCGGGCATGGTGCATGCCGTCATGGTTCGCTCGATGCACGCGCATGCGCGCATCCGGTCGATCGACACCACCCGAGCGCGCGCGATGCCGGGCGTGGTGGGCGTCTTCACCGCACACGACATCGAGGGCGAACTCTCGCCCGTGCCCGGCATGCAGAACGCACCACCCGAGAACTGGCGGCGCGAGGTCGACCATCACTTCGCCATCCCCGACCAGCCTCTGCTCGCGCGCGACACGCTGCACTGGGCGGGCGAACCCTATGCCATCGTGGTCG
>CAIKRR010000055.1 GCA_903829815.1 uncultured Pseudomonadota bacterium
ATCGGCCGCGAGGGCCAGGCCACTTCGGTCTGGGCAGCAGTCGGGCCGGCCATCGCCAGGACCCCCAAGGTCGCCACGACAGTGGCCCGGGCAGCCCACCCGATACGCCAGCCACTGCGAACCCCGATGGCGGCCCCGATGCAGGCAACAAGCGACCTGCCCGCACCGAAGCGGCTGGCGTCAGACCCGTCTCCATGCCCTGCAGTTACCGCCTGTCGTACAACCATCATGTCTCCACCTGTGTCGGGGTGCACGCTGCAGGATTGCCGACGATCCGTTGTCAGCTTTTTTTGATGTTGACGGCATCGACCCACCGCGTCAACATCATTGCACACGCCCAACTGCTCCTCGCCCGCGCCATGCTGATACGACTTGCCGTGCTCCCCACCCGTCCAGCGGTACGGCCAGTACGCGGCCAAACAGCGCCGGGCTTCTCGAGTCGTCCGCGCCATCGACTGATGTCCTCGATCGCTGCCTGCCTCGCGCTCTCGCTCGGCTCGGTTGGGGTGATCGCGCAGGATACCGGCGGCACCCTGAAGAAGGTGCGCGACTCGGGCATGATCGTGGTCGGACACCGCGACTCTTCAATACCGTTTTCCTACCTCGATGACCGGCAGGCACCGGTGGGCTACTCGGTCGACCTGTGCCTTCGCATCGTCGAGGCCGTCAAGGACATGCTCAAGATGCCTGCGCTCAAGGTGCAGATGCAGGCGGTCACCTCGTCCAACCGCATTCCGCTGCTGCAAAACGGCACCGTCGATCTCGAATGCGGATCGACCACCAACTCGGTCGAGCGCCAGCGTCAGGTGGCCTTCGGCCTCACGACCTTCGTGACGAACGTCAAGGTCGTGGTGAAGAAGTCCTCGGCCATCCAGAGTCTTGCCGACCTGAACGGCAAGCCGGTGGTGACCACCTCGGGTACCACCTCGGTGCAACTGCTGCGTGCCCACGAGAAAGCCAAGGGCATCGACTTTCGCGAGATCTACGGCAAGGACCACGCCGAATCGTTCCTGCTGCTCGAGAACGACCGTGCCGCAGCCTTCGTGATGGATGACATCCTCATCGCCGGACTCGTTGCCAACTCGCGCAATGCGCGCGACTACCGATTTCTCGACGAGGTCCTGCGCACCGAGCCCTACGGCATCATGATCCGAAAGGATGACCCCGCCTTCAAGAAACTGGTCGATGACACCCTTGCATCGCTGATGAAATCGGGCGACGTTGCGCGCCTCTACGCGCGCTGGTTCACGAGCCCCATCCCGCCGCGCGGCATCAACCTGGATTTTCCGATATCCAGGGAACTCGCCGAGGCGATCAAGAGCCCGAATGATCGCGGCATCTAGCGCGCTCAGAGTGCCCCGATGAACTGGCGCATCTTCCTCGAGACGATGCCCGAGGGCGATGCAACCTGGTGGCAGATGCTGGCGTCAGGCCTTGGCTGGACGCTCGCGTGTGCCGCCACCGCCTGGATCATCGCGCTGGCTGCTGGCACCAGCATCGGTATTGCGCGTACCGGCACTTCGCGCGCGGCGTCCCGAGTGGCCGCGACCTACGTCGAACTCTTTCGCAACATCCCGCTCATCATCCAGTTTTTCCTCTGGTATTTCGTGTTGCCGGAACTGTGTCCGCCCCTCAAGCGCTGGGTCGTCCAAGCCGACCCCGCAGCCGTGCAGTTTCTGGCAGCCACGCTCTGCCTGGGTCTTTTCACCTCGGCCCGAATCGCCGAGCAGGTGCGTGCCGGCATCGAGTCGCTCGGCCGCGGCCAGCGCCAGGCCGCACGCGCCATGGGCTTGAACGAGGCCCAGTGCTACCGGCATGTGCTACTGCCCGTCACCTTCCGCGTCATCATGCCGCCGCTCACCTCCGAACTGATGAATCTGGTGAAGAACACCGCAGTGGCCTACTCGATCGGCCTGGCCGAGCTGTTCTTTCGTACCCGCGAAATGGGCGAAATCACCTTCCGCTACTTCGAAGCGTTTGCTGCAGCAACGCTGGCCTACATGGTCATCGCCCTGGCGGCCAACCGGGCGATGCGATTCATCGAACGACGCATCGCCGTACCCGGTGTGGCAGGCACGGCGCGGAGCGCGCATTGAACGATCTCGATCTGGATGTCATCACACGGGCGCTGCCCTGGCTTGCCCAAGGGCTGCAATACACCGTGCAACTCACCTGTGTGGCAGCGCTGGGCGGCACCGTACTGGGCACGCTCCTCGCCCTTGCGCGTCTGTCGCCGCGCCCGATCGTGGCAGGCCTGGCCGCCAGCTATGTCAACCTGATGCGCTCGGTGCCGCTGTTGCTCGTGATCTTCTGGTTCTACTTCCTGGTACCCCTGGGGTTGCAATGGCTCACGAGTGCCGAAAACCCGCCCCGAGTGGGTGCCGAGCGCTCGGCCTACGTCACCTTCATCCTGTTCGAGGCCGCCTACTTCTGCGAAATCGTGCGCGCAGGCATCGCAAGCGTTGGGGCTGGCCAGCAGGCGGCAGCTCGCGCCCTTGGGCTTGACCAGGCGCAGGTGCTCGTCCACGTGATTCTGCCGCAGGCCTTTCGCAACATGCTGCCAGTGCTCCTCACCCAGGCCATCATCCTCTTTCAGGATGTGTCGCTCGTGTCGCTTCTGAATGTCACCGATTTCGTCGGCGCGGCCGGCAAGATCGCACAACGTGACGGCCGCGTCGTCGAGATGTACCTCTTCGTGGCACTGGTCTATCTTGTGCTCTGCTCGATGACCTCGGCACTCGTGCGCCGCTGGCAGCGCACCCACTCGATCGGCCAGCACCCGGAGACCGCGCGATGAGCATGATCAGCCTCGAGGCCGTGAGCAAGTGGTACGACTCGTTCAAGGTGCTCGATGCCTGCACCACGGCGATCGAGCGCGGCGAGGTCGTGGTCATCTGCGGCCCCTCGGGCTCGGGAAAATCCACCCTCATCAAGTGCATCAACGCACTCGAACCCTTCCAGCAAGGCACCATCCTTGTCGATGGCATCTCGGTCGGTGATCCGCAGACCAACCTTGCGCGCCTCCGCGCACGGGTGGGCATGGTGTTTCAGCACTTCGAACTCTTTCCGCACCTGTCGGTCCTCGCGAACCTCAACCTGGCCCAGGTGAAGGTGCTGGGGCGCACTCGGGATGTGGCGAGCGAACGCAGCCTCGCGCTCCTTGACCGCGTCGGCCTGCGCGATCAGGCGGCGAAGTTTCCGGCCCAGCTCTCGGGGGGGCAGCAGCAGCGGGTCGCGATCGCACGAGCGCTTTCGATGGATCCGATCGCCATGCTCTTCGATGAGCCCACCTCGGCACTCGACCCCGAGATGATCGTCGAGGTGCTCGACGTGATGAGTACGCTGGCACAGGAGGGCATGACCATGCTGTGCGTCACCCACGAGATGGGGTTCGCGCGACGCGTGGCCAACCGGGTCATCTTCATGGATCACGGCACCATCGTCGAGGATGTCGCCAAGGATGCCTTCTTCGATGACCCCAGTGCACGCACTGCCCGGGCGCAGACCTTCCTCTCGAAGATCCTGCAGCACTGATCCGAGCGGTTTCAGGCGGGTGTCGGACGCTACTGTGCCCTCGCCTGCGCCGCCAGTGCCCGCGTGCGAATGGCATCCATGGTGGTTGCGGTCGTGATGGCTTGCGGGTCGATGCGACACTCGATGAGCGCCGTACGGCCTGATGCCCGCGCCGCCTCGAACGCCGGCATGAACTGTTCGGTGCGCTCGACCAGATACCCCTCGGCCCCGTAGGCGCGAGCGAGCGCAGCAAAGTCCGGGTTGCGCAAGGCGGTGCCATGCGCCCGGTTGGGGTACTCGCGCTCCTGGTGCATGCGTATGGTGCCGTACATGCCGTTGTTCACGACGATGTAGATGATCGGCAAGTCGTACTGCACGGCGGTGGCGATCTCCTGGCCGTTCATCAGGTAATCGCCATCGCCATTGAAGGAGATCACCAGGCGCTTCGGGTAGGCGCACTGCGCGCCGATGCCAGCCGGAGTACCGTAGCCCATCGAACCGTTGAAGGGCGCCACCTGCGAACGCCAGTTTGAAAAGCGCCAGTAACGCTGGACAAAGCCCGAAAAATTGCCGGCGCCGGTGCAGATGAGGGTGTCGGCCGGCACGTGCTCGCGCAACTGGCAGACGATGTCCTGCATCTGCACAGGCCCCGGAATGGGCTGCGGCTGCTGCCACGCTTCGTACTCGCTGCGCGCTTGGGCGAGCCAGGCAGCGCGGGCGCTGCCGTCGACACGAAGCCCGCTCACCGCAGCGGCAAAGGCCCCCACGCCTGCATGGATCAGCAGGTCGGCCTGGTAGACCCTGCCAAGCTCTTCGGCCGCCGCGTGCACATGAACCAGTTTCTGGCGCGGCACCGGGGCCTCGAGAAGGGTGTAGGCCTGGGTGGTCATCTCGTCGAGCCGAGTACCCGCGGCAATCACCAGATCGGCCGCGCGAATGCGCGCGGCGAGTTTGGGGTTGGGGCCGATCCCGGCGTCACCGACATACTGCGGGTGATGATTGTCGAAAAGATCCTGGTGTCGCAAGGCCGTGGCCACCGGCAGCCCGCAGCCTTCGGCGAAGGCGCGGATATCGGCACAGGCTGCAGCGCTCCAGACACTGCCTCCAAGCAGCAGGATGGGGCGCTCGGCAGCCGCGATCATCGAGCGCAGACGCTCGATGTCGACCGCGAGCGGTGCTGCCTGCACGGTGTGATAGGCGCGGGTCTGCACCACGGTTGCGGTGGTGGTGAGCATGTCCTCGGGCAGTGCCAGCACCACCGGCCCGGGCCGACCCGAGGTGGCCAGATGAAAGGCGCGACTGACGAACTCGGGAATGCGATCGGCCCGATCGATACTGGCCACCCACTTGGTCATCGGTCCGTACATGCGCCGGTAGTCGATCTCCTGAAAGGCCTCGCGCTCGACGAAGTCGCCCCCGACCTGCCCGACAAAGAGAATCATCGGCGTCGAATCCTGCTGTGCGGTATGTACGGCAATGCTTGCGTTGGTGGCACCGGGCCCGCGGGTGACGAAGCAGATACCCGGGCGGCCACTTGCCTTGCCGTAAGCCTCCGCCATGTAGGCCGCACCGCCATCCTGGCGTGCCACGATCAGCCGCAGGGTATCGCGCACATCGTAGAGCGCATCGAGCACCGCAAGATAGCTCTCACCGGGCACGCAGAAGGCGGTGTCGACCCCGTGTATCTGCAGGCAATCGACCAGTATCTGGCCACCCGTGCGGGGCTCGGCTGCGCTCATCTGATCTCTCCGGAAACAATTGGGCCCAGGCGGCCGAGCCGGCAATATAGCCCAAGTGCCGCCGAGTGCCGCACCACCACCGGCGGTGCACGGCTGCTGCTGCTATAGTCAGCGGTCACCTTGCCCGCGACCACTTCCAGGGAATTTCCGCGCATGTCCACGCAAGCCCCGTCCACTACCGCCCTCTCCTCGACCCCATCGGGTCTTGACTGGGACAACCCCTACCTCACGCTGCGTCGGCCCACACTCGCGCGCAACGTGGTGTCGACCTCGCAACCGCTCGCCGCGCAAGCAGGCCTGCGCATCTTGCTGGCCGGTGGCAACGCCGTCGATGCGGCACTGGCAACCGCCATCTGCCTCACCGTGGTCGAACCGATCTCCAACGGCATCGGCAGCGATGCGTTCGCGATCCTGTGGGACGGCAAGGCGCTGCACGGACTCAATGCCTCGGGGCGTGCCCCGGCCGCCTGGACGCCCGAGTATTTCGACCGGGTCGCACCCGACAGCACAACCATGCCGATGCGCGGGTGGAACGCGGTCACGGTGCCTGGCGCCGTGTCGGCGTGGATCGACCTGTCGCGACGCTTCGGGCGACTGCCCTTTGCCAGGCTCTTCGAGCCTGCGATCGAATACGCCGAGCGTGGCTTTCATGTCTCGCCCTTCATCGCGAGCCGCTGGGCAAGCCAGATCGACGAACTGAAGGTTCAGCCCGGTTTCCCGGCGGCTTTCATGCCGGGTGGACGTGCCCCGGTCACCGGCGAACTCTTCCGGCACCCGGAGCAGGCAAGGACGCTGCGATTGATCGCCGAGACGCAGACCGAGGCTTTTTACCGAGGCGAACTGGCCGAGGCCATCGCGCGCCATGCCAGCGAAAACGGCGGGGCGATGACCACCGCCGATCTGGCGGCGCACAAGAACGACTGGGTCACGCCCATCCACATGGATTACCGCGGCTATCGCATGCACGAAATTCCGCCCAGCACGCAAGGTATCGTCTGCCTGATTGCGCTTGGCATACTCGCGCACTTCGACATGGCGAGCCTCGCCGTCGACTCGGCCGACAGCGTGCATCTGCAGATCGAGGCCATCAAGCTGGGTCTGGCCGACGCTGCCGCCCATGTCGGTGATCCGCGCGACATGCAGACGCTCTCGCGCGACCTGCTCGACCCGGGCTATCTCGCCGCACGCGCCGCGCTCATCGACCGCACCCGCGCACAGGATTTCGGTCATGGCACACCGCCCCGGGGTGGCACGGTCTACCTCACGGCAGCCGATGCCGATGGCATGATGGTATCGATGATCCAGTCGAACTTTGCCGGCTTTGGCTCGGGCATCGTGATACCGGGCACCGGCATCAGTCTGCAGAACCGCGGCAACGGCTTCTCGCGCGCAGCGGGTCACCCGAACCAGGTGGGCCCCGGCAAGCGCCCTTACCACACGATCATTCCGGGCTTTGTCACCCGCGATGGGCAACCGGTGATGACCCTCGGCCTCATGGGTGGCACGATACAGGCGCAAGGCCACACGCAACTCATGGTGCGCATGGCCGATTACGGCCAGGGCCCGCAGACGGCCATCGACGGTCCTCGGTTCCGCATCGTGCAGGGCATGGAAGTGAACTTCGAGCGATTCCCGGGCAATACGCTCGAGGATCTGGCGGCACGCGGTCACAAGGTCGTCGAACTGCCCCCGGGCTACATGGACTTTGGCTGCTCGCAGATCATTCGCCGTATCGATGACGGCTATCTGGCCGCCTCCGACGCACGCCGCGACAGCCTCGCTGTCGGATTCTGAGCAAGCACTGATGAGCCACGCCCTGCCCGCCCTGAAAGCCCCGCGCGAGATCTTCTCGTGGCGCAAGCGCTGGGCAACGCGTCTGGGGCCGGCGCCCTTCCTGCCGATGAGCCGTGCCGAAATGGACGAACTGGGCTGGGATGCCTGCGATGTCATCCTCGTGACCGGCGACGCCTATGTCGATCATCCCAGCTTCGGCATGGCCATCGTCGGGCGCGTACTGGAAGCACAGGGCTTTCGGGTCGGCATCATCGCGCAACCCGATTGGCACAGTCCCGAGGCCTTCCGCGCCCTGGGCAAACCCACCGTGTTCTTCGGCATCACCGCCGGAAACATGGATTCGATGGTGAACCGCTACACCTCCGACCGGCGCATCCGCTCCGATGACGCCTACACCGCGGGGGGAGAAGCCGGCAAGCGGCCCGATCGCTCGGTGATCGTCTATGCCCAGCGGGTGCGTGAAGCCTTTTCCGACTCGACCATCGTGCTCGGTGGCATCGAAGCATCGCTTCGGCGGATTGCCCACTTCGACTACTGGTCGGAGAAGGTGCGCCGTTCGATCCTCCTCGATGCCCGCGGCGATCTGCTCCTCTACGGCAATGCCGAGCGGGCACTGATCGAAGTGGCGCACCGCCTCGCCAATGGCGAACCGGCCAGTGCCATCACCGATGTGCGCGGCACCGCGTTCGTTCGTGACGGCGTGCCCGATGGCTGGATCGAGATCGACTCGACCTCGATCGACACGCCAGGGCCGCTGGCCCCGCCCATCGATCCGTACGCGATGGAACCGATGTCGGGCGCGAAGACCGGCGCGAGCACCGACCCTTCGACGGATCCGACCACACGCGGCATCGTGCCGAGCGGGAACGCAGTGCCGGTACGCTTCATGCCGGTGCGACGCGCTGGCGATGTGAAGAACGCCGATCGGGCCAGCAGTGTCATCCGCATGCCCGCCTACGAGCAGGTGGTGAACGACCCGGTGCTCTACGCCCACGCCTCGCGCATCCTGCATGTGGAAGCCAACCCGGGCAATGCGCGTGCGCTCGTCCAGCGCCATGGCGATCGAGACGTGTGGCTCAATCCACCACCGATACCGTTGACCACGCCCGAGATGGACTGGGTGTATGAACTGCCCTACCAGCGCCGACCGCACCCGTCATACGGCGACGCGAAACTGCCCGCCTACGAGATGATCCGGTTCTCGATCGCGATCCAGCGCGGCTGTTTCGGTGGTTGCACCTTCTGCTCGATCACCGAGCACGAGGGACGCATCATCCAGAATCGATCCGAGGATTCGATCATCCGCGAGATCGAAACCGTGCGCGACACGGTGCCTGGTTTCACTGGCGTCATCTCCGATCTGGGCGGCCCGACCGCCAACATGTGGCGCATCGCCTGCAAGTCGCGCGAAATCGAATCGGCCTGTCGCCGACCCTCGTGCGTCTTTCCGGGCGTATGCCCGAACCTGAACACCGATCACAGCCCGCTCATCAAGTTGTACCGGCGCGCGCGTACCTTGCCTGGCATCAAGAAAGTGCTGATTGCCTCCGGTGTGCGCTATGACCTTGCGATCGAATCACCCGAGTACGTGAAGGAACTGGCCCAGCATCACGTGGGGGGGTATCTCAAGATTGCGCCTGAGGCGATCAGCGAAGGGCCGCTCTCCAAGATGATGAAGCCGGGCGTGGGCACCTACGACGCTTTCAAGACGATGTTCGACCGCTATTCGCAACAGGCGGGCAAGGAGCAGTACCTGATCCCGTACTTCATTGCGGCGCATCCGGGTACCACCGATGAGGACATGCTCGAACTGGCGCTATGGCTCAAACAGCATGGTTTCAGGGCCGATCAGGTGCAGGCCTTCCTGCCCTCGCCGATGTCCACAGCGAGTGCGATGTATCACAGCGGACGCAACCCCTTGCGCCGCATCACCCGCGACAGCGAGACGGTCTACATACCCAAGGGCATTCGGCAGCGCCGCTTGCACAAGGCCTTCCTGCGTTATCACGACGCCGCCAATTGGCCCACGTTGCGTGAAGCGCTGCGGCGCATGGGGCGCACCGACCTCATCGGCAATGGTCGCAACCAGCTCATTCCGGCCTGGCAGCCGGCCGGGGCGCTCGAGCAGCCCGAGGGCAGGCGCCGTCCGTCGGGGGCCGCAGCGTCCGCGTCGACCGCACCCGCTGCATCGAGCAGACCCGCCACGGTCGGCAGACCTGCTGCGGCAAGCCAACCGCGCACCGGTCCGGGCAGCGTGGTCGCCAATGAGCGAGCGGGCTCACGGGCACCCGCCAAGTCAGGCGCCGGCGCCCGGGCGCCCGGCAAAGCAGGGAGCAAACCCGCCACCAAGGCGCGTTCGAGCGCCCCGCAACCCTTCAGAACCCAGCACACCGGACTTCCGGTCGTCCCGGCGCGAAAGCCGGGCAGCCCGGTGGGGCGCGGGCGGCGTTAGCGCCAGCAACGCTATCCGTTGCGCCTGCCCAGGTCGGTCAAGGCGGCCGCCGAGAAACCACCGCGCGAGGGTGACCAACGACAAGTGCCAGGGCGTGCCGCGCAATCACGCCCTCTTCATCGGTGGGCATCACCCAGGCCGCCACCCGGCTGAGCGGCGCGCTGATGCGAGGGGCATGTCTGCCGTTCGCGACCGGATCGATGACCACGCCCAGCCAGGCAGCCATTGCCCCGATGCGCTCACGGGCCGCGGCACTGTGTTCCCCGATGCCCGCCGTGAACACCAACGCATCGACGCCCCCCATGGCGGCAGCGAGTGAACCCATTTCGCGACCGATCCGATAGCCCCACAGATCGATGGCCCGCGCAGCGTGCGGGTCACTGCTCGCCTCGAGCACCCGCATGTCGGCCGAGACACCCGAGACACCGAGCAGGCCCGACTCGCGGTAGAGCATGTGCTCGATCGCTCGGGTGTCCAGCGCCATCTGGTCGGCGAGCCACAGCAGCACCCCGGGGTCGAGACTGCCCGGCCGCGTGCCCATCGGGATGCCATCGAGCGCGCTGAAGCCCATGGTGGTTGCAACGCTGCATCCCCGGTCGATCGCGCAAAGGCTCGAGCCACTGCCCAGGTGAAGCACGATGACCCGCGACTGCCCGAGGCTCGCGTCGTGCTGTGCGAACTGCTCGACGATAGACTCGAACGACAGGCCGTGAAAACCGTAGCGACGTACGCCACGCGCAGTCACCGCGGCCGGCAGCGCGAGGGCCTGGGCAACCCACGGTTGCCCACGATGAAAGGCCGTGTCGAAACAGGCAACCTGGGGCAAGCCCGGCATGAGACGTTCGATCGCCTCGATGGCCGCCAGATTGGCTGGCTGATGCAGGGGCGCCAGCGACTCGAGCCCATGGAGCGCCGCGAGCACCTTTGCATCGACCAGAACCGGATCGGAAAACTGCTCACCGCCATGCACCACGCGATGGGCCGCCGCACGCAGGGGCACCCCATCCCGATGTCGGGCGACACGCTCGAGAACCGCGGCCAACGCCCCATCATGCCCTTGCACCGCAGGGTCGTGCAGATCGATCTCGCCGCGTAGCAGACAGGCCGGGGCTTGCGCGCCCAAAGCGCGCTCCCCAGCTGCGACGGATGCCTGTGGGGCAAGGGCATGGGCCGACTCGGCGACTTGGGCAATTTCAGCGACCTGGGCCACTTCAGCGACTTCGCTGGCCCCGGAGGTCTTGCGGGCCTCGTTGCCATCGAAGAGCGCGAACTTGAGGCTCGAGGACCCGGCGTTCAGCACAAGAATCGCGTTGCCCACCTCAGCGAATCGCCTGCGTTACCGCAGCCCGACGTGTCTGTGCGAGGAGCGCCGCGACGGCGCATCCGGCAAGCCGGGATGCAAGGCTGTCGGCGCGGCTGGGCAGGATAACCGGTACCCGCGCCCCCATCACCACGCCGGCTGCCTCGGCCCGCGCAAGAAAGCTCAGGCTCTTGGCGAGCATGTTGCCTGCCTCCAGGTCGGGCACGAGCAGCACGTTGGCCCGACCGGCCACCATCGACTCGATGTGTTTGATGCGCACGGCATCCAGGCTGATTGCGTTGTCCAGCGCCAGAGGGCCGTCGACAAGAGCACCCACAATCTGTCCGCGATCAGCCATCTTGCACAAGGCCGCTGCATCGATCGTGGAAGGCACCGCCGGGTTCACGGTTTCCATCGCCGAGAGCACAGCGACCCGAACGGGGTCAAAGCCCAGGGTGATCGCAAGATCGATCGCGTTTTGCACAATGTCGGCCTTCTCGGCAAGGCTGGGCGCGATATTGACTGCCGCGTCGGTGATGATGAGCAGATGCGGGTAACCCGGCACATCCATCACGAAGCAGTGACTCACCCGTCGCGCCGTACGAAGGCCGGTAGCCGGATGATCAACTCGGCGAGCAACTCATCGCTGTGAAGACTGCCTTTCATCAGCACCTCGGCCTTGCCAGCGCGCACGAGCGCGACGCCCTGCGCCGCAGAATCGTGGCTGTGTGCGGTCTCGACGATGGGCCAGCGGCTGATATCGATGTGTGCACTGGCCGCGACCGATTCGAGCCGGCCACGCGGCGCGACGAATATCGGGTCGATCAGCCCCAGTCGGGCGGCTTCGACCGCGGCCGACAGCGACTCGCGATCACAGGGATGGACCACCCCGGTTCGCACCGACACGAGTTCGCGACAGCGCTCGAGCAAGGCCTGCAACTTGCCGGCCGCCGGTGTCTCGAGCGGTGTCTCGAGCGGTGTCTCGAGCGGTGTCTCGAGCGGCGTTCCGGGTGGCATTCCTGTGGCCAGCGCGATCGTTGTGCCATCGGATGCCTGCATCGACGATCCGCCCTGTAGCCCGTCAGTTGCAGAGTGCATGGTCATTGCGTCGATCTCCTGCACGGTACAGATCCCATGATAGCCTTGGGCGCATGCGCGGTAGCGATGCGGATCACACGGTGGGCAACGGCAATGCGTTTCGCTGGCCACAGACCCCACCGGCCGTGGCCGATGCCCACGCCCCCATGAGGAGACGATGATGCAACCATCCTTGCTCGAAGAGATCGCCCAGGTTCCCAACCCGTACCCGATCGTGGCCGAGATGCGCTATCCCGACATCTGGACCCTCTGCGAGCAGTCGCGTGCGCTCGCCTGGGACCCGGCAGCGATCGACTTTGGCGATGTGCGTGACGCCGAATTGCCGCCCGAAGTGCGCGCAGCCGGTGCCGAGTGGTGGTCACTGCGCGCCTGGATGGAGCATGGCGCCACGCCCTATGGGGCCGAACGCCTGCGCGATGCCATCTTCACCCATCAGCCGTTCGAGGTGAAGCAGCACATCACCAACTTCATCGCCGAGGAATTGCGCCATCACGAGGCCTCGTTCCGGGTGGCGCGCGCCATCGGTGGGGCCACCGCCGACTACCAGGCCACCCCCAGTGCCGATTACTTTCAGGCCATCATTCCGCGCTTTCACGATGAGCGCGACGAACGCCAGATGTCGTTCTTCGCCGGCCTGGCCGTCAACACACTGTTCGAGCAGTTGTCGGGCGAACTGCTGCAGGCGCGCTACGAAAACGCGCGCTTCGATTCGATTCGAGAGGCCTGCCGGCTGATCCTGCGCGATGAAGCACGTCACATCCAGTTTGGCCGCCTGATCATGCGACGCTTCTTCGGTGACCTCGATCAGGCCGAGAAGGATCTGCTCGGCGCCAAGGTGTCGAAGAAGCTGCGTGGCTCGCTGCTCTCGGGGGTCTACGCGGTGGTAAACCTGCCCGCCGATGAGCGCGCACGCTCCAGTCACAACCGTGCGCTGGCCGCCGAATGGGGGCTGGGGGCCACCCATCCGGACGATGAAATCGCCATCATCCGGCGCGGCGTCGACCGGATTCGCGCCGATGTCGCACCCTGGGGTGTACAGATACCGGCCATTCCGGAGATCGACGGGCCGGCTGCTCACTGATGGAAGGCTTGCGCCTGGCGGCCGCTGTCAGCGGCCTGCTCCTTGCAAGCGCCAGCACCGGTGTGCAAGCCCAGGTTCAGCCCCCGGTCTGGCCCACGCGTGCCGTGCGACTGGTCGTGCCCTATCCGCCGGGCGGCTCGGCCGACATCCTCGCGCGAGCCTTCGGTCAGAAGCTCACCGAACTGGGCGGCCAGCCCTGGATCATCGAGAACCGCGCCGGGGCAGGCACGGCCATCGGCACACTGGCGGTCGCACAGGCCACTGCTGACGGGCAAGTCTTTTTGCTGGGCACGGTGAGTTCGCACGCGATCAACCCGGCGCTCAACAAGCAACTGGGCTATGACCCGATTCGCGACTTCACGCCGGTGGCGGCACTCGCCTCGATTCCGTTTGCGCTCCTCGTGCATCCGTCGCTGCCGGCGCGCTCGCTCGCAGAACTGCTTGCGCTGGCACGCAGCCGCCCCGACACCCTCACCTATGCCTCGGCCGGCAGCGGTACGTCCAACCACCTGGCCGGTGCGCTGCTCGATGCCACGGCTGGCATCCGCACGGTGCACGTTCCGTACAAGGGCTCGGCCCCGGCACTGGCCGACCTGCTCTCGGGCCAGGTGAACATGATGTTCGATCTGGTGCTCACCGCCAGCCCGCAGGTGCGTGCCGGCTCGGTGCGCGCGCTCGCGGTCAGCGGCCATCAGCGCTCGGCCAACCTGCCCGGGGTACCCACCTTTGCCGAAGCCGGCCTGCCCGGCTACGAGGTGAGCGCCTGGTTCGGCATCCTCGGGCCCTCAGGGGTGCCGGCACCCGTGGTGGCACGACTCGCGGGCCTCATCGCCCAAGCGCAGGCAAGCCCCGATGTACGCGAGCGTCTGGCCTCGCAGGGGGCCGAGCCCATCACCGGATCGAGTGCCGACTTTGCCGTCCTGGTGAAGCGCGAGCTCGAACGCTGGACAGCCGTGGTGAAATCAGCCGGCGTGCAGACCGACTGATCGCGACTCAGGCCACCAGACGTCGCGAGAAGCAGAGCACCAGACCGAGCACGAACGCGACCACCCCGAAGAGGGCAAACGCGATGCCATAACTGCCGGTGAGCGCCGAGCACACGGCAAACACCGGTGGCGCCGCCAGCGCCCCGAAGAAAGTGAGAAATTGCACGCCGCCGGTTGCGGTGCCCTCTTCGCCATCAGGGGCGGCGCGGGCAACCAGTGCCATGTGCACACCGTTCCAGCCCACAGCGGTCGCACCGTACACCACGAAGAGCGCGCCGAGCAAAACGAGCGAGCCGGTCGACCCGACCCAGGGCAGCACCACCGAACAGAATCCGCTCACCACCCCGAGCATGCCCATCAGGCGCACCGGATTGCGCATTCGATCGGCCACCGCCCCCCAGAAGATGCGCCCACAGATGCCGGCAATGAGCGTGCCCGAGAAGAGAAGGCCCGCAGTGACCAGCGGAATGCCAAGCCCCACGTTCATGTAGGACACGAGGTAAGTGGTGATGTTCAGTTGCAAGCCCGAGTACACCAGTGAGGTGAAGCCAAGCATCATCAACGTCGGGGAACGCGCCACCATGCCGAGCGGTCGCGCAAAGAGGGCAATCGACAAACGGAATGGCTCGACCGGTCGGACCCGCGGCGGTTCGCGAAGCAGATTGCGCGCCAGAGCCAGGGCAAGCGCAGCAAGGATGCATGCAGCGCCCAACATCTCGATCGTTGCAGCCCAGCCAAAGCGCAAGGTGAGCGTGGGCACGATTGCGCCGGCAATCGCACCACCGACCGGCACACCGGTCTGCTTGATGGAGAGCACGATACCCAGGCGATTGCGCGGCGTGCGATCGACGATGATGTGCGAGCCTGACGGATTCACCCAGCCATAACCGATGCCGATGAATGCGGCCGCGGGCAGCACCAGCCAGACATGACCCAGACCGACCAGACACAACCCCACGCCGGCGATGAGCACAGCGAGCTGGCACACCCGCAAGCCGCCCAGGCGCGCAACAAAGGCGCCACAGGCAAGGCCCGAGAACATCGCGACGAGGTAATTGAGCGCAACAAAGACGCCAATGCCCTCGGAGGGCACGCCCAGCTCGTGCGTGGCCACGGGCGCCAGCACCGCCGGCCCTATCATCGAGATGGCCGCCAGCGTCAGCGTGGAGAATCCGACTGCCAGTGCCGCCACTGCCGGGGCCCATTGTCCCTGATTGGCCAAGCTGCCTCCCGTGCCGTGGCGCATCCGATCAACCGCCTAGGGTGGCATGGCGCGATCGATTCTGCAAGGCAGCACCCGGTATTGACCGTCCAGTATGTATAGAATCCGAGTCCATGCCATCCGGCCACGGGAGACACCCATGAAGCGCATGCCAAAGACCCTGCGAGTCGTTGCAGCCAGCCTCGCCACCTGCCTTGCCGCAGGGCTGGCACCCAGCCATGCCCAGACCGTCAAGGTCGGCTTCATCACCACCTACTCGGGTCCGATGGCGACCCTGGGTGACTCGATGGAGAAAGGCGCCAAGCTCTACATGAAGCTCAACGCCGACAAGTTGCCCGCCGGTGTGAAGGTCGACTTCATCACCCGGGATGATGGCGGTCCCAACCCCGACAAGGGCAAGCAACTGGCGCAGGAACTCATCGTGCGCGACCGGGTGCAATTTCTGGCCGGCGTGGTCTGGACCCCCAGCGCGATCGCAATCGCGCCGCTGGTGAGCGAAGCCAAGGTGCCCTTCGTCGTGATGAACGCAGGCGGATCGGTGGTGACCACCATGTCGCCCTACATCGTGCGTTCCTCGTTCACCCTGTGGCAGTCGGCGTACCCGATGGGCCAGTGGGCTGCAAGGAAGTACAAGCGCGCCTACATCGCGGTCAGCGATTACGCGCCCGGACACGACTCGGAAGCGGCATTCGAGCGCGGGTTCACCGCCGGCGGTGGCGAGATCGTCGGCAAGGTGCGCATGCCGGTGGGCAACCCCGACTTCGTGCCCTTCATGCAGCGGGCAAAAGACGCCAAGCCCGACATCGTCTTCAGTTTCATTCCGGGTGGCCCGCAATCGACCCAGATCATGAAGGCCTTCGGTGACCTGGGGCTTGCCAAAGCCGGCATCAAGTTCGTCGGCACCGGTGACATCGTCTCCGACGAAGAACTCCCCAATATGGGCGATGCGCCCATCGGCGTGGTCTCGGCACACCACTATTCCACGGCAGGCGATCGGCCCGCCAACAAGGCCTTCCTGGCCGCCTGGAAGAAGGAATATGGCGCGAAATCGATTCCCAACTTCCTTTCGGTCGCCAGCTACGATGGCATGGACATGATCTACACCGCCATTCGCGAGCAGGCCGGCAAGGTCGACGCCGATCGCAGCATGGCCATCATGCGCGAGTATCGCAATGCCAACAGCCCGCGCGGGCCGATCTCGATCGACCCGGAAACGCGTGACATCGTACAGAACGAATACATTCGCGAGACACGCAAGGTGAACGGCGAACTCGCCAACATCGAAGTCGACACGATCCCTTCGGTGAAAGACTACTGGAAAGAGTTCAACGGGAAGAAATGATCGCCCGATCGACTGACCGACCACCCCGCATCAGGACCATGACATGCAGGAATTTCTAGCCTCGCTCGTCAGCGTTGCCTTCCATGGCGTCGCCTACGGCATGATCCTCTACGTGATTTCGGTCGGTCTGTCGGTGACGATGGGCCTCATGGGCTTTGCCAATCTGGCCCATGGCGTGTTTGCCATGGCAGGCGGCTACATTCTCACCACCTCGCTTGACCAGTGGGGCTTGCCGTTTCCACTGGCACTGGCGGTTGCCTTCGTGTTGGTAGCAGCCGGCAGCGTGGTGCTCGAGCGCTTGCTCTACGCACGCCTTTACGCAGCGGGCGAGCTGGCGCAGGTGCTCTTCACGATCGGGCTCATCTTCATGGCCACGGCCATCGCCCGCCTCATCTATGGCACGCTCCAGCAGCCGGTTCATCTGCCAGAGGGGATGAAAGGGCAATTCGATCTGCTCGGCCGGGACTTCCCCGCCTACCGGGTATTCATCATCCTGTTTGGCGCTTCACTGGTTGCAGGCCTGTGGTTCGGCGTCGAGCGCACGCGCTTTGGCGCCATGGTGCGCGCGGCAGTCGACAACCGTGCCATGGCGCAATCGGTCGGCATCGACACACAGAAGCTCTTCATGGCCACTTTTGCGCTGGGCAGTGGCCTGGCCGGACTGGGCGGTGCCCTGGGCGCCGAGATCATCGCGATCCAGCCCTCCTATCCCTTCGAGCACCTGGTCTACTTCCTCATCGTCGTGGCGGTCGGTGGTCTGGGTACGCTGCGCGGACCCTTCGTCGCGGCGCTGGTCATCGGCATCGCCGACACGGCCTGCAAATACTGGGTACCCCAGTTCGGCGCATTCCTGATCTACGTGGCGACCATCCTGCTGCTGCTGTGGCGGCCCGCAGGACTGTTCGGTCGCGCCGCCTAGAGCCTGGAGTCGTTCATGCGTCACAACGGTTCGTACAGTGCATCACCCCGCATCGGGCTCCTGGAATGGACGCCCTGGATCATCGGCATCGCGGCCTTTTTTCTACTGCCCGAGTACCTCTCGCTCGGGGCACGCATTCTCATCTTCATCCTCTACGCCCTGTCCCTTGACCTGGTCGTGGGCTATGCGGGCATCGTCACCCTGGGCCACAGCGCCTTCTTTGGCCTGGGTGCCTATGCCGCGGGCATCCTGTCGGCTCGCTTCGGCGTGGCCGATCCGGCACTGCAACTGCTGGCGGCCATGGCTGCCTGTGCGCTGATGGGGCTTGCCACCGGCGCGGTGATTCTGCGCACCCGTGGGCTGACACTGCTGATGCTGACGCTTGCCATCGCATCCATCCTGCTCGAGGTTGCGAACAAGGCCACCTCGGTCACAGGCGGTGCCGACGGACTCTCGGGCATCGTGGTTGCGCCTATCCTGGGACTCTTTCGCTTCGACCTCTTTGGCAAGACGGCCTACTGGTTGTGTCTGGCGGTGCTCTTCGTCGGCTGGTGGATCACCCGCCGCCTCATCTACTCGCCCTTCGGTGCTTCGCTCGTGGGCATTCGCGAGAACCACGTACGCATGGTGGCCATCGGCTCACCGGTTTCGCGACGCCTGCTCACCGCCTACACGATGTCGGCGGTGCTGGCCGGGGTGGCCGGCGCCCTGCTCACACAGACCAACCAGTTTGTCGGGCTCAACGTGCTCAGTTTCGAGTCAAGCGGCGAACTGCTGGTGATGCTCATCCTGGGCGGTGTCGGACGCATCTACGGTGCGTTTGTCGGTCCGGTGGTCTACATGATTGCGCAGGACATGCTTGCCAAGCAGTTCCCCGAATACTGGAGCCTGGGCATCGGGCTGCTGCTGGTCATCATCGTGCTTTTTGCGCGCGATGGCATTCTGGGAATCATCGACCGGCTTGTCGCACTGGTACGCAAGGAGGCCCGATGAGCGCCGTTCTGCAAACGCGCGGCCTGTGCAAGCGCTTTGGTGCGCTGACGGTGGCTGACAACATCGATTTCACGCTTGAAGCCGGTGCCCGACATGCGCTCATTGGCCCCAACGGCGCGGGCAAGACCACCTTCGTCAACCTGCTCACCGGGCGCCTGGCGCCCTCGAGCGGATCGGTCGTGCTGGGAGGCGAAGATGTCACGCGCCTGTCGCAGCAAGACCGCATCAGGCGTGGACTGGGCCGCACCTTCCAGATCAATAGCCTCTTTCGCGGCCTGTCGGTCGTGGACAACGTGTCGCTCGCGGTGGCCGAACGGCGCGGTGTCAGTGGACGGCTCTTTCGCCCGGCCAGCCAGTTGAGCGAGGTGCGTGACGAGGCGATGGAACTGCTGCGCTCGCTCGGCATGGCCGACGACGCGCAAGTGATCATCGCCAACCTCGCCTACGGCAAGCAGCGACTGGTCGAGATAGCGATCACGCTCGCCATGAAACCGAGGGTGCTGCTCCTCGATGAGCCGGCCGCGGGCGTTCCCTCGATCGAGACGCACCGCATTCTCGATGTACTCGATTCACTGCCGGTCCAGATCGGCATTCTCATCATCGAGCACGATATGGACCTCGTATTTCGCTTCGCCAAGCGAATCACGATTCTGGTCAACGGGGCCACATTGCTCGAAGGTACGCCCGAGGAAATCGCCGCCGATCCGCGGGTGCGCGAGGTCTATCTGGGAGAGCGTCATGAGTGATGTGTTGGCACTGGAAGACATCCACGCCGGCTACGGCCCGACCGTCGTGCTCGAGGATATCAGTCTGCGGGTACCCGAGCGTGGAGCGCTCGCCGTACTGGGACGCAATGGCGTGGGCAAGACCACGCTCCTTGCCACGATCATGGGCCACACCACCCTGCACCGCGGCACGATCGCCTTCAATGGCAGCATGATCGAGCGCCAGCCGGTGTACCGTCGCGCTCGCACCGGCATCGGCTATGTGCCGCAGGCACGCGAGATATTTCCCTCGCTCGATGTTCACGAAAACCTCATCGTCGCCGCGCGGCCAGGGCGCTGGACACTCGAGCGGGTGCACGATCTGTTCCCGCGTCTGGCGGAGCGTCGCTCGCACATGGGCAACCAGCTCTCGGGGGGCGAGCAACAGATGCTCGCCATCGCCCGCGCCCTGATGGGCAACCCCACGCTTCTCCTGCTCGATGAACCCCTCGAAGGCCTTGCACCGGTCATCGTCGACATGCTGCTGCGCGCCCTCGAGCGCCTGATCCGCGAAGATTCGCTTGCGATGATTCTGGTCGAGCAATCGGCCCGGCTCGCCCTCGAGGTGACCCAGAGCGCAATGGTGCTCAACCGCGGACGGGTCGTATTCTCGGGCGAGAGCAAGACCTTGCAAGCCGACCCGGCCCTGCTCGCACGGCTGGTTGCAGTGACCTGATTCGACACCAGGAAAACGCACGACGGCATGGACGGTGAGCACCGCGCATGACGCGATGCACGAGGAGACAGACGATTGGACACCATGGCACCGAGCCTCACCCGGCTGCATGAACACACGCTCGAGCTGATCGACGCAGGCAGCGGTCGCCCGATCGTCTTTCTGCATGGTGGCGATGGCATCGACCCTCGCTGGCCGGTTCTGACACACCTGGCAGGCCTCGGGCGCCTGGTGGCACCCAGCCATCCCGGGTTCGGGCACAGCGCCCTGCCCGCCCACTTCCGTTCGGTTGACGATCTGGCCTACGCCTACCTCGACCTTTTCGAGCAGATGAACCTGCGCGATGCCGTGCTGGTTGGTGTATCACTGGGGGGGTGGATCGCTGCCGAGATTGCCGTGCGCAGTACGGCACGCATCGGCCATCTGGTGCTCGCCGATGCGGTGGGCATCCGCTGCGCAACCGACGAGACCGCCGCCGACATCGCCGATGTGTTCTCGCTCGCCCCGGTCGATGTCGAGGCACGCGCCTACGCCGAGCCGGCGCGCTGGCGCCGCAGTTACGATGACTGCTCGGACGATGAACTCCTCGTGATGGCACGCAACCGCGAGGCCCTCAGCCTCTACGGCTGGTCGCCGTATCTGCACAACCCGATCCTGCGCCACTGGCTGCACCGTATCGATCGGCCGACGCTCGTCCTCTGGGGGGCCGCCGACCGGATCACCACGCCCGATTACGGCCGCGCCTGGGCTGAGGGCATTGCGGGTGCGCAGTTCACGCTCATCGACAACGCGGCTCACCATCCGCACATCGAGCAGGCCGAACGCTTTGCCAAGGAAATTGCCCGGTTCGCGGGGCTTGCAGGCAGCGCAACGGCTTGACCTGCCCATCGCCAAATCAGAGGAATCCGACACCATGAAGATCTGGCAATTCACCGAGCAGGCCTACTTCCCGGCCTGGGACCCCGCGCACGAGTCACTGCGCAACAGCCTGCCCAACAAGTTCCTCGACCCGCAGGTGGCCGCGGGCCTCTACTCGCGCTATACCGACGAGTGGCAGTTGTGCGACGAACTGGGCATCAACATCATGGTGAACGAGCATCACCAGACGGCCACCTGCATGACGGCCTCGGCCCATGTGCCCCTGGCCATCCTGTCGCGCATCACGAAGAAGGCGAGGCTCCTTTGCCTGGGTCACCAGATCGGCAACCGGCAGGATCCGGTGCGAGTGGCCGAGGAGATCGCCATGATCGACTGCTATTCGCAGGGGCGCTACGAAATGGGCTTCGTGCGCGGCGGGCCCTTCGAGATCTGGCCCGCCAACGCACAACCGGTCGGCCAGACGCGGCGTTTCGGTGAGGCCTACCGCCTCATCATGAAGGCACTGACCACTCACGATGGCCCGTTCAACTGGGAAGGCGAGTTCTTCCACTACCGCATGGTCAACATCTGGCCGCGTCCGCTGCAGCAACCCCATCCGCCGGCATGGTTCGTCTCGATCGGGTCGGGGCCCGGTGCCTGGATCGCCGAACAGCGCGGCAAGCTCGGCACCTTTCTCACCGGGCGCGACTCGAAGATCCTCTTTGATGTCTATCGCAAGCGCTGGCGCGAGATGGGCTGGGGGCAGGCACCGGCCGATCAACTCGGTTATCTCGCCATCGTGGCGGTAGCCGATCGAGAGGAAGAAGCCAAACGCCGTGCTCACCAGATTGCGGGCTATATCCGCACCGGGGCGCAACTGTCGATGCACTTCTTCAATCCGCCGGGCTATGTGCCGCCACAGGCCAACGCGCAGGCGATGCGCATGAGCACCCGCAAGGACTACGTGCCGGCCTACGCCACTGTCGTGATGAGCGATGGCTCGCGCGTACACCAGGGCCGGGCCACCATCGATCAGCTGATCGATGCGCATGTCGCCTTCGTCGGCACGCCCGATCAGGTGTACGAACAGATCAAGGCTTACAACGAATTTGTAGGAGGTTGTGGCAATCTGCTCATCATGGCGCAAGGCGGTGACCTCAACCATGCCGACACGGTGGACAGCCTCACCCTCTTCTCGCGCGAGGTGATGCCGCGCTTGCAGGCGCTGCCGCTTGACGCGATGGCGACTGCCGCCTGAATTGCCGCTGTCTGAATTGCCGCTGTCTGACCCGGCCCTGCCTTCAGGAGATGATTCGATGATCCGCTACCGCTCACCCGGCTACGCCGCACTCAATGTCACCGATCTGGCCAGGGCGCGCACCTGGTACGAGCGCATCATGGGCGCACAGGTCAACGGCATGACGGCCGATGGCGGACTCAAGCTGCGCGCCGGCGGCCATGACGCCTACAGTCTGGTGCTCTACGAGGCTGCCCAGGCTGGCATGAAGCGGGCTGGCTGGGTGCTGGAAGACGAGAGTCAGTTCGATGTGCTCACCACGCAACTCGATCGCCATGGCGTGGCCTGGCGAGCCCTTGATGCGAGCGAATGCCACGATCTCGATCTTGCGCGCTGCGTTCGCATCATCGAACCGGTGACCGGGCTCACGCTCGACTTCTATGCGCACATGGATGAGGCCACCACGCCTTTCGTGGCCACCGTCGCCGACTTGCGCGGGCTTTGCCATATCGGCATCGGCGCCGCGCGCTATCGGGATGCAATCCGGTTCTACGAAGAGGTGCTCAATTTCAAGACCTCCGACGAGATCGACGGACGCATCAACCTGATGCGCTGCTTTCCCAACCCGCTGCATCACAGCTTTGCGCTGGCGGCCATGCCGCGCAACACCTTGCACCACCTCAATTTCATGGTGGCCGACGATCGCGACATGGTGGCAGCGCGCGCGCGCTTTCAGGCGCACGATGTCCCTATCGTCTGGGACGGTCATCACCCGCCCTCGGACAACACCTTTCTCTTCTTCCTCGACCCCGACGGCCTCTCGCTCGAGTATGGCCATGGCATGGAACGCTTTCCCGAAGTGGGTGCGCGGGAGAAACGGGTGTTCCCGGCCCGGCCCGAGTCGTTCGACTCGACCGGCGCCAAGCGTGATGAGCGCACCGCTGCCGTGGGCGAGATCGAGACGGCGAGCAGCCTGGCCACGGCCTGAGGGTGCCGTGTCAGGCATCCTGGGCATCGTCGGCACGCAGCGGGCCTGGCTGACCCTCTGCATCGCCACCCTCGTCGGCGTGCTGCCAGGTGCCGTACTCGCCTGGGGCGATGAGGGCCATCGCTTCGTCGCCCGGGTGGCCGAATCGCGCCTCGCACCGGCCACTGCGCGTCAGGTGGACGAACTGCTGCGCCTGGAAGCGATTCACGGCGTCCCGGGCTGCACGGTGACTTCGCTGGCCGATGCCGCCATCTGGGCCGACTGCCTGCGGCGGTACCGCAGCGAGTGGTCACATACCTTTGCCTGGCACTACGATGACATCCCGCTCTGCGGGGAGGCAAGGCGCGAAGACTACTGCCCCGATGGCAACTGCCTCTCGGCCCAGACCACGCGCTTGCTCGCCGTGCTGGCTGACAGCCACGCCCCGGAGCGACGCCGGCTGGAAGCGCTGAAGTTCATCGCGCACTTCATCGGCGATGCGCATCAACCGCTGCACGCAGCCGACAACCATGACCGCGGCGGCAACGAGGTGCCCCTGCGAGTGCCCTCGGCGCAGGAGCCGCGCATGAACCTGCATCGGCTCTGGGATACCGAACTGGTGGAGCGCTCGTTGCAGACGGGGCGACGTCGTGGACTTTCAGGCGCTGCGTCGGCCCCTGAAGGGCCGACGCTCGACGCCACCCAGGCTGCCCGCTGGGCCAGCGGTACCGTCTTCGAGTGGATGGCCGAGAGCCATGCCCTCGCCGTGCGCGAGGTCTATCCGCGACTGCCCGCCCCACCGGCGTGCGATACGGGCGACAAGCGCCCGGCATCCGGACAAACGGCCGAGACGCGTTCCCGACGCGTTCCGGATCGTCAGACAGTGGACGACCGCTATATCGAGGCCGAGGTCGATACGGTGCGCGAGCAACTGCAGAAGGCCGGGGTGCGCCTTGCCGAAGTGCTCAATCGGGCGCTGCGCTGATCGGTGGGTCAGGGACCCTGTAGCGACTGGAAGCTGACGACATTGACGACGCCTCGGGGGGCGATGCACTGGGCGGCGCCATCGGGACGCGGAGGGACCTCTTCGATCTCGACCGCCAACTCGCCATCTGCGCAGTTCAGGACCCTGTCCACTTGGCGAACAGCCTCTGCAGACTGGGTCGTAGTCGAGCCTGGCGATGCAATTGCTCCTGAGTTGATCTATCCAGCCACAGGTCGATCGATCCCAAGATCACGGCGGCAGCATCTCATCTGATGCAATAGGCAAGATGAGCTCGCCCCAGCAGCGACCCTGCGCTTGCACGCCTGAACGCCTGTGCTTGTCAACCGTAGTGGCACGCGGGGCAGGCTCTTGACCTGCCACCCAGCCGATATTCTTGCATCTTATTCGCAAT
>CAIKRR010000056.1 GCA_903829815.1 uncultured Pseudomonadota bacterium
CGCGCTGGCGCATGCCGCCAGAGAGTTGAAACGGATATTCATCGACGCGCCGCGCCGGTTCGGCGATGCCGACCGAATGCAGCAACTCGGTCACCTGCGCGCGCACGTCCGCGCTTGCACTGGCGCGGCCATGACGAAGCAATACCTCGCCGATCTGATCGCCGATGGTCAGCACCGGATTCAGACTCGTGCCGGGTTCCTGGAAGATCATGGCCATGCGCTTGCCGCGCACCTCGCGCATCGCGGTTTCGGGCAGCGCGAGCAAATCGACGCCGTCAAGGAGTACCCGCCCTGTCGTGGCCTGCGCTGCATCGGGCAGCAGGCGCATGAGGGAAAGCGCCGTCATGCTCTTGCCGCACCCCGACTCACCGACCAGCGCGAACGTCTCGCCCCGCTGCACATCGAAACCGAGCCCGTCGATGACCGGCACCGACGTGCCCAAACCCTGTTCGACCACGACCGTGAGGCCATCGACATGCAGCAGTGGTGCGTTCATCGGGCACCTCCGAGGTGGGCAACGCGGGGATCGAAGGCATCGCGCACGGCATCGGCCAGAAGATTGGCCGCAAGCACCAGAACGAACATGAAACTGAAGGCCGCAGCCAAGGACCACCAGACGGCAGGTTCGCGTGACAACTCGAGCCGTGCGGCGTTGATCATGCTGCCGAAACTGATCATCGAGGGATCAACCCCCACGCCGATGTACGACAGAACCGCCTCGGCCAGCACCAGGCCACTGAACTCCATGGCGAGCGTGATGATAACCAGATGCATGGCATTGCGAGCGATATGCCCGACCATGATGCCCCATGCCGACACGCCCAGCGCGCGCGCTGCCTGGACATACTCGAGTTCGCGCAATTTCAAGGATTCGGCGCGCAGCAAGCGCGCCAGACCGGTCCACGAAGTGAGAGCGAGAATCAGACACAGAAAAAGCAGGCGCAGATCGGCTCGCTCGGCCGTGGTCTGGAAAAGGTCCGCATGACCGTCGATGAAGACCTGCATCAGCAGAACTGCCGCAGCAATCAGCAGCACCGAGGGAATCGAGTTGAGCGTGGTATAGACGAACTGCACCAGATCATCCACCCAGCCCTGCAAATACCCCGCCGCGATGCCCAGACCGAGTGCAAGCGGCAGCATCACCACAGTGGTCAGGGTGCCGATCACGAGCGCCGTCCGCACACTTTTCAAAGACAGGTAGAGCACGTCCTGCCCGACCTTGTCAGTACCGAGCACGTGATACTCCAGGGCCCAGCCCCCTGCCACGCCGACGACCATGCACAGTACGAGCGAGGCGGCAAGCGCAGATCGCCAACGCAATGTGCATTCATCGCGACGGATGGCTGAGAACCCGCCCTTGTCACGCTCGAGCCAGACTGCACCCAGTACGAGGACGATCCAGCCAAGCGTACCGACCAGCGCACCGACGGCGCCTCGCTCAATGAGATCAACCCCCTGCGTGCGCAGTCCGATGGGCTCGCTCAATCTCGCACCACCATGGGCCAGCCGGGGATACTCGCGCACCGTACTGCCATCGGGGCGGTCGACCGA
The DNA here is from genome assembly GCA_903829815.1 of uncultured Pseudomonadota bacterium. GTDB lineage: Bacteria > Pseudomonadota > Gammaproteobacteria > Burkholderiales > SG8-39 > CAIXPL01. Next base: position 1,552 of record CAIKRR010000056.1, read on the forward strand.
CTCCTTCACATGCGCGTGGGTTGCAAGCGGCGCTGAATAGGTGCGCTCGCGCGAGGCGCGCAAGGGACTGAGGATATGGTCGAGCACGCTCAGCACTTCAACCGAGTAGGCAGCAGTGGCCTTGGAGGCGTTGGCCGCATTGCCGTTGGCCGCATTGGCGTTGGCCACCGCGTCGCTGGGCACTGCACGGCCCAGTTGCGGCCGGTAATGCAGCGAGTCGAGCAGACCGACGACCACAAAGAACAGCAGCATCGGCAGACAGACCATCGCGACACGACTTTGTCCGACCCGCCGCCAGGGCACAGCAAGGTGCTCACGCCGACGAACCTGCACCGTCAGCAGCAGCGCTGCCAGCACCAGGCCCCAGAGCAGGATGTCCGACCACAGGAGGACCACTTTCATTCGAAGCGCACCCTGGGATCGACCAGCGTGTACGAGATGTCGGTCAGCACCAGACCGACGATGTAGAGCACGGAACCCAGATAGACCATGGAGCGTACGACCGAGAAGTCCTGCGACTGGATGGCATCGATCGTGTAACTGCCCAAGCCTGGAATGCCGAAAAAAGATTCGGCAATCAGGCTACCCATGAATAACGTGGGAATCACCGCCACCACACCCGTAAGGATGGGAATCAGCGCGTTACGCAGCACATGACGAAACATCACGGTCATTTCGGCAAGCCCCTTGGCACGTGCGGTGCGCACGTAATCCCGGCCCATTTCCTCCAGGAAGAGCGTTCTGTAGAACCGTGTGCCGCTGCCGATGCCCGCCCCTACCCCGACCAGTATCGGCAAGGCCAGAAAGCGCAGGGCATCCCAGCCACCACTGAAACCCGAGATCGGCACCAGCGCAAACGCCTTGCTCACCAGGTACTGACCGCTGATGATGTAGAACAGGCTCGAGATCGACATGAGCGCGATGCACACCACCACGCCCCAGAGGTCGAGCACGCTCGCCCGGAACAGCGCCATGGCGAGCGCAAAGGTCACGTTGAGGGCAAGACCGACGAAGAACACCGGCACTGCCAGCGCCAGGCTTGGCCCGGCGCGATCCAGGATTTCACCGCGGATGCTGCGTCCATCGACATCGTTGCCGAACTCGAAGAGAAACAGCCGCACCGACTTCTCGAAGAAGATGGTGCTGGTCAGCCGCTCGATGCCGGAGGCGTCCGGGTTGTACCAGCGCGGCTTGTCGTAGCCCTTTTCCTGCTTCCAGCGCTCGATCGCCTCGGGCGTGACCCGCTTGCTGCCCAGTTGCATCCGCGCCATGTCATCGGGGCTGTTCACCACAAAAAAAAGCGCAAAGGTGAGCAGGTTCACGGCCAGCAGGATGACCAGCGCATACCCCAGCCGTCGGAGCAGGTAGCCGGTCATGCGCCTCCCCCGCCGGCATCGCGCCTGGCCAGTATCTCGCCATCGGTTCGACCGACTCGGCGCTCGCGCCGCCGCCAGGCGCGACGCGCAAGCAGCAGCGACCCCAGCACGGCGATCGACAGCGCAACCAGGGGCCAGCGTACCGGCTGATTCCAATCCGACCGTCGTTCATCACGCCGGCCCGCATCGACGCGCAGGTATTTCAGCCCGTTCTGCCCCATCTTGCTGGGTTTGAGGTTATGTACCCAGGCGTGCACCAGGCTGTAATCCTTGGGATGGAAACCCCATATCCATGGTGCATCGTCCTGCAGCAGATGCACCATGTCGGTGATGACTGCCTGACGCTCGGGCCCGTTGGCCATCGCCTGCATGCGCTTGAACAAGGCATCGTAGCCTGTGTTGCGGTAATTGGCGGCATTCTCGCCCCCGCCTTGCGCCCGCGATTGTGGACCGTAGAGCAGGAACATGAAGTTTTCCGGATCGGGGTAATCGGCGTTCCAGCCCAGGAAGAACAGTTGCGTGCGCCCCTGCCGAATCTTCTCCTGAAAGCGATTCCAGTCGGTCAGTCGCACCTCGAGCTGGATGTCGAGCTTGGCGAACTGGCGTCGGTACCAGTCCAGTACCGACTTCGACTCAGGCCCGCGGCTGACCGTATCGAGGTAGAGGACGAGCGGTGCGCCCGTCTTTGCATCACGTCCATCGGGGTACCCCGCCTCGGCCAGCAGCCGCCGCGCTGTCTCGATCGGCTTTCTCCGGGGCTTGCCATCGACCCAGTCATAGACGGTTCGATTGAGCCCAGCCTCACCCTCGGTGAAACCGAAGATACCTGGCGGCAGCGGCCCCATGCCGGCGATGCCTCGCCCATTGGCAAAGATCGAGATGTACTCCTCCCAGTCAACGGCAATCGACAGCGCCTGGCGCAACCGGCGCGCAGCGTCTGCCTGGCCACCCACCACCGGATCGAGAAAATTGAAGGCCAGGTAGAACGTACTGGTCGCCACCGAGGTCTGCAGCCTGATTCCCTTTGCGCGCATCTCGTCGGTGAGGCTCGCCTGACCCTCGAACCCGACACTCACCGCCTGATCGAAGGTATCGGAAGCGATACCCGAGCGATCGTAGTAACCCTGCAAAAACTTGTTCCACAGAGGTATCGACTCCTTCTCGCGAGAGAACACCACCCGGTCGATGAAGGGAATGGGCTTGCCGGCATCGGCCAGCAGACCGGCGGCCTCATCACCGGGGGCCCCCTCCGCGGGGTAGGTTTCACCATGAAAATTCGGATTGCGTTGCAGGACCATGCGCGAATTCGGATTGTTCACCGCCAGCATGTAGGGCCCCGAGCCCACCGGATACCAGTCGAGCGTGAGATTGCGTCCGTCGTTCATGCCGCGCTGGGCATAGAAGCGCTCGGCCTCGACCGCCATCGGCGCAAAGAAGGGCATTGCAAGCCAGTAGACGAATTGCGGATAGACGCCGCGTACCCGGATCCGGTAGGTGTACCGATCGACCAGTGTCACCCCGGGCAGCGCGTACTCACGCAGATCGACCCAGGGGTAACCCGGATCGGCCTTGCCATGCGCCGCCTGGTACTCGGCAACCTTGCGGGCGTAATCGGTGGCCAGCCTCTCGCCCAGCGTGTCGAGCCCCTCGATGTAATGGGCAATGTGACCAAAGATCGGCGAAGTGAGTCGCGGATGGGCGAGTCGGCGAATCTGGTAGATGTAGTCCTCGGCGGTCACCTCACGGGTGCCGGTAGCCTCAAAGTCGGCCAGGGTGCGATGCTGGCGCACCACCGCCGGGCTCAGATCGAGAAATCGAGTCTGTCCGGCGGCATCGGTGGCAAAGGCCGGGTGGGGTGAAAAGCGCATGCCTGGGCGGATATGAATCTCGTACTCGCTCCAGGCCACATCTTGCTGCGGCGCCCCTTGCGGCAAGGCTTGCCCTCGGGCATCGAAATAGCGCACCTGCGGCATCTGCGCAGCACCATTGGGCACAAGCTCGTAGGGCCGCTTCAGGTAGTGATACTGCAGCGGTGGCAGATAGATCTGCTGGATGAAAGCCCACTCGTCTTCGGTGTAGGCACGGGCCGGGTCGAGCGTCTTCGGACGATCGACAAAGGAGCTGTAGAGAATGTTCGTGCCACGCTCGTTGGCCGGATACGGGTCGTTCCAGAGTCCATCGCACCCGGTGAGCAACAGGCAGGCAAACGCGACGCTCAGCAGCCGCCAGGCAGTGAACAGACGCGCACCCGCACCGGCGCGGCAACGCCGGCCGCGACGTGAGTGGATGCTGAGGGGTTGCAAAGTCGACATGATGGCGAGTGTAGCCCAAGGCTTGTGCAGGGCCTTGCCTGTACGTCGACCCCGCACGCGCCTGGAGGCGCACTGGCAGCGCTCGCGCAGTGGCGAGTCGCGCGCATCAGGCCGTGGCTCTCTATAATCGCGACTTCTCAAAGCGGATGACACACCATGGGATTCCTGGACGGCAAACGGATTCTGGTCACCGGTCTCCTCAGCAATCGATCGATCTCCTACGGGATAGCGCGGGCCTGCCGGCGCGAGGGCGCACAGATTGCACTGACCTACCAGCACCCGGACTTCGAGGCACGCATCAAGGGCCTGGCCGAAGAACTCGGTGCCGAAGCCTGCTTTCAATGCGATGTGGCGAGCGACGAGGACATTGCGCGCGCCTTCGCACAGATCGCTCAGCACTGGGACGGCCTTGACGGGCTGGTACACGCCATTGCCTTCGCCCCGCGCGAGGCCATTGCAGGCGACTTCCTCTCGGGCGTGTCACGCGAAGCGTTCCGCATCGCTCACGACGTCAGTTCCTACAGTTTCGCGGCGCTCGCCAAGGCGGCACAACCCTTGATGCAGGGCCGAAACGGTGCCCTGCTGACCCTGAGCTACCTGGGTGCCGAACGTGTCGTTCCAAACTACAACACGATGGGCCTCGCCAAGGCGAGTCTCGAGGCCGCGGTTCGCTACATGGCGGCAAGCCTCGGGCCGCAGGGCATCCGGGTGAACGCCGTGTCGGCTGGCCCGATCCGCACGCTGGCTGCCAGCGGCATCGGCGGCTTTCGCAAGATTCTCAAGTTTGTCGAAGAGAATGCGCCGCTGCGCCGCAACGTCACCATCGACGACGTCGGTAACGTGTCAGCGTTTCTTCTGTCGGACCTCGCCGCGGCGGTGACCGGTGAAATCACCTATGTCGACTGCGGCTTTCGCAACGTGATGGGGGGCATCGACCCCGCCGCCACCGAGTAAGCGCGCACCTTACCTGCGAGCGACGTTCTCGGCGTTGACAACGACCTTGGCCCGAGCACGCAGACCATCGACAAAGACGCGCAAATCATCCTGCCCCAGCGCGCGCCGCATCGACTCGACCGATTGCGTCAGTTGCTCGGGCGCAGGCACGGCACCCGGGCTCACCTTTTCGATACGGTAGACCACATAGCCGTCGAGGTCGTCGGCCGCCGCGTAGGCAGGCAGCCGGCTGCCATCCGCTGAGAACACGGCACGCATCACTTCGGCGGGTGTCGAACCGGCCTTGTCACGTTGCAGCGTCTGCGTACTCGTCCAGGTGAGCGTCGACGCAGTCCTGGCGTCGGTACCCGTCTTGAGTGCTGCGAGGACGGCAGCACCCGCCTCGTGCGCCAGTCGGGCCGCTTCACGTTGAGTCAACCGGGCCACGATCTCGGCTCGCACGCTCTCGAAGGACGGCTGCTCGGCCGCTCTCACCTCGGCCAGACGCGCCACGACGATATTGCCCGGTGTCGCCTCGATCGCTTCGGTGGCACGCCGGGTCTTCATCGAATCGTCGCCAAAGAGCACGTCGAGCACCTTGGGCGAGGCGATCGCTCCAAGCTTGGGGTCAGCCTGTCGGGTGATCCAGTCGGTGGTGATGACCGCGAGCCCGAACTTCTCGACAAAGGGCGCCAGAGTGTCGTTCTGCTGATCGGCAAGATTCTGCAATTCCTCGACCACCTTGGCGTAGCGCGCACCTGCGCGCTGTCGACGCAGATCCGATTCCATCGAGGCCTTCATGTCGGCAAATGGACGCGCCCCTTCCGGTGCGGTGATGAGAATGTGACTGGCCTGACGCTCTTCGCCGGAAGCCCCGGCCTTGGTGCCAGTGACCTTGATGATGTGAAAACCGAAGCCTGTCTCGACAAGTCCCGAGATCTGACCGGGCTTGAGTTTGAAGGCGGCATCCTCGAAGGGCTTGACCATCGAGCCGCGCGCAAAATAGCCCAGATCGCCCCCTCTGGCCGCCGACCCCGGATCGTTCGAGTGGGTCTTGGCCGACTCCTCGAAGTGCTCCGGGTGGGCACGCAGATCGGCAAGAATGTCATCAGCCTTGCGCCGTGCAGCGTCACGCTGGGCGAGTGCTGCGGCGAATCGCTCGTCGTAGACCTTGCGGACCTCGGCAGGATCAATCTTTTCCTGATCCATCAGGGTCTGCTGAGTGAGCAGGACATACTCGACGCGTCCACGCGCCGGCACCTCGAAAGCCTTGGTGTTTTCCTTGTAGTAGACGCTGAGCGCCTCGTCGGTGAGGCTCACCTTGCCGGCATAAGCCTTGGGAGCAAAGACGCTGCGACTCACCACGCGTTGCTCGGTGGCACGCGACAGCGCCTGCTCGGCCAACGCCTTGGAGGCAATGGCCGAATCCGAAATGCCACCCACCAGCCGTTTCACCGTGAGTTCCTGACGCAGCCCTTCCTGGAACTGCACCGGCGCGTAGTTCTGCGCCCTGAGCACTTCACTGTAACGTTTGGTCGAAAAAGCGCCGTTCTCCTGGAACGCAGGCACCGATGCAATGGCCTGCTGGAGGGTCTGATCGCTGGCGGTAAGGTTCGACTTGAGGCTGAACTGCAGCGCGATACGCTGATTGATCAAACCATCGAGCACGTTCTGTCGAAACGCTGGCGTATCCCAGACCGACGCATCGAAGTTACCACCGAGCATCTGCCTGAAACTGTCCAGTTGCTGCTGCGATGCACGATTGAACTCGCCCATGCTGATCGTGCTGCCATCGACGGTTGCAGCCTCATCGGCGCTGCTGAACATGCGCTGGTAGGACTCGACGCCGAACAGGGCAAACGGTATGGCGATCAGCACCAGCAGCACCTGCATGATGCGCTTGTTGTTGCGTACCCAATCGAACATTGCGACTCCCGCAGTCGGGGCTGGTATCCCCGGATCAACAAGGCATGAAAAAAAGCATAAAAAAAGAGGCACACCTCACGGTAGGCCTCTTTCGGTTGCCGACGCAGTGATCGGCGAGACGATCATGTCTGCATGTTGGCGGAGTGGACGGGACTCGAACCCGCGACCCCCGGCGTGACAGGCCGGTATTCTAACCAACTGAACTACCACTCCCTGCTGCTCTGCTCGATGACTTCCGCACTGCTGGCTGTGATCACAACCGTGACAGCCTTGTGCCCTGCCTCACTCATCGAGCCTGTCATTATAACGATATTCGCGACTTTGTGCAGCATCGAAGGCATTGAAATCGCCGCCCGGGGTCCTCGGGCCCTGCCGCGATCAGAACTCGACCGCCTGACCCTCGCTCGGCGCAACGATGCGCACCGCGCTCCCCTTCATCGCCGCCTGAAACTCGGCCAGCGTGCCCTTGGCGATCGGGTTCGAGTTGTAGTGGATCGGCATCACCGCCGGCACATCGAGCCAGTTCTTGACCGCCCAGGCGGCGTCTTCCGGATCCATGGTGAAGTTGCCCCCGATCGGCATCAGAACGAGATTGGGCTTGTAGTGATCGGCAATGAACTTCATGTCACCGAACAGGCCCGTATCGCCCATGTGCCAGATGCGAAAGCCGTTCTCCATCTCGATGATGTAGCCCACGGCCTCGCCCGCCGGATGCGACTCCATCTTGCCGGTAGCCGGATTATTGAATACCAGCAAGGACGAGTGTTCGGCCTTCACCGCCGTGACCTTGATGCCAGGCAGCGGCGTCACGCTGCCAGACTTGTTGAACCGATGGGTCAGATTGGGTGGCAACATGCCCAGCGTATTCATCGGCGTGATCATGTCGGCCGGGCCATAGAGCACCGTGCTGTTCAGCTTCGCAATCGCCGCCGCATCACCGATGTGATCGACGTGCGCATGGGTAACCAGCAGCAGTTCGACCTTTCCCAGCGCCGCCAGATCGGTCTTGTAGGGCGCAGGGGTCTTCGGACCGCCCGACAGCCACGGGTCGATCACGATGATGCGGCCGCCCGGCGACTTGATCCGGAAACTGGCCTGCCCGAGCCACAGCAGTTCAGTCTTGCCGGTGCCCGCAGGCATCGGCTGGGCAGAAACGGGGCTGGCGACGAGCAGTGCCATGGAAGCGGTGAGTGCCGTGATGACGGCACCTGAGAATCCCAAAACGCGCATACGGTGTCTCCTCGCAAGGACGGGTCACCGATCAGGGTCGGCAACAGGGAATGGCAAACCCGATTATGCCTTTGATTGGATGACGACCGGCCAACGCGCAGACGCAATGCAGGCCCGCTGCGACGACAGGTCGCAACAGCCCCGAAACCCACCGATCAATCCGAAAAGTCAGCCAGCGATCTGCGGTCGAAGCGCTCCAAGCCCGCCCACGGCAGGAGCGCGGAAGAAGGTACCACCCGCGAGATCATCGACTGCCTCGTACGGCCATCCTTGCTGACCGAAACGACTTCCAGCGGAATCTTCAGGCTCTCATCCCAGACAACGCGGGTGGTTCCGGCACTGGTCGAGCGCTCGTAACGTACCGTATCGGACGACGGGCCCGCTCCCACGCGCTGCATCTGGCGCAAGGCCGAGGGGGCAATCAGAAAGTAGTTCTGGCCCCAGGAACCGTCAAAGCCCACTGTCGAATAATCCGGTTGTCCGATGTCAACGATCAGTCTGTCAGCAACATTGACCATGGTGAAGATCACCCGTCCATCGGGCAGGCGCTCGACCGAGCGAGCGGCCCGACCGAGATCGAGGTGCTGGTGCGAGGCACCCGGCGCGGCCGCCTGGCCCGTCTGGATCCCGGCGACGACAGCAGGCATGACCTTCTCGGTCCACACCCGATCGGCGCGACGCGTGAACCGCTCGACGTATTCCGTCGTGCGGGTCACACCGTCGAACCCGACAGTGACGGTACGGTACTCGAGCTTGAGATCGAGATCCTGGGCCGATGCGGCACCGGCCCACCCTGTCTGGCAAAGCAACGCCAGCAGCGCGACCCGCGCGAACCGGGCTGCCTGGGTCATCATCGGCTCAATCGCGATCATCAGAATCCGAACGCAGACTTGAGCAGCCCGAACACTGCGGTGTTGTCCAGCGTGCCCTTGAAGCCTGAAGAGCCTACCCCCTTGGCAAAGAGCATCACATCGCCGCCGCCATGGGTCTCGCCACCGGGCGACGAGGTGCTGGTCTGCACACCGTAATCCTGGATGTAATCCTTGTGTGTCGTATCGATCGCAGTGAGGTCGATGCGAGCCCCGTTGACGGCTCGCGGCGCCCCCAGGCCAACGCCATTCACGATCTGGGTGAACGGGTTGAACATGTGCAGCGGCGAAGCAGCCAGGTTGCCCTTGATGCCGGCGTAACCGGATCCGTTACCGAAGACCAGCGTCGTGTAAGGCAGCTTGTCGCTCGGCGTGACGATATCGGCAACACCGGGCGTCTGCCAGTTGTCGGCCTTGCCCAGGATGTTGTTGCCCTTGCTCGAGTAACCGTTGAAGGCCATGGTGTGATCGTGGTCTGCGGTGACCACGATGAGCGTGTTGCTCAGATCGACCTTGTTGAGCGCGACCTTGATCGCATCATCGAAGGCAATGGTATCGGCCAGTGCGCGCGCAGCATTGGTGCCGTGCAGTGCGTGATCGATACGTCCGCCCTCAACCATCAGGAAGTAGCCCTTGTTTTTCGCAGCCAGCACGTCGATGGCCTTGGAGGTCATCTCGGCGAGGGACGGCTCCTGAGTCGGGTCACGGTCGAGCTCGTAGTTCATGTGACCCTGATTCTGGAACTGGTCGGCCTGGTCAAAGAGACCGAAGAGACGCGCGTTGCCGCTGGTCGGCGCAGCGAGCAGACCCGTCCGATCGGAGACGAAGCTGTAACCAGCAGTCTGCATCTCGGTGACGAGATTGCGACCGTCGAGGCGCCCCTTGTTGACCGTGCTCGACAACACATCGGCTGCCGTCTGATAGGGATAGGGACGCCAGAAATAGCTGGTTCCGCCCAGCAGCACATCGACCCCAGCACCCAGGGCGGGGTTGAAGCCAGCCCCACCCGGAACCGCCTGACGCGCAATGTCGTACTCCAGATTGCGGTTGCAGATGTGCGCGTAAGTAGCGGCCGGCGTGGCATGTGTGAGGCGCGCCGTCGTGACCACGCCAGTAGCCTTGCCAGCGCCGATGGCGTATTCGAGCAGGGTCTTCGAGGGCGAACCATTGCCCGAGGCCGGGCAGTTGTTGAGTGCACCGGATACCGACGACGCACCCTGGACAGGGGCCGACTGCGAGTACTGCGTGCTGGTACCCGGCACATAGGCCGTGGTGGTTCCATCCATCGACAGCACTTCATTGCGGGTCTTCACACCCGTCATGTAGGCGGCCATCGAAGGCGCGCTGTCGGTGGTCTGCGCATCCAGTGAGTAGGTCTTGATGCGTGCCGTACGTTTCAGCGTGTCCATGGTGAGAAGACCCGCCTCGCCGTACTTGTAGATCCGCGCGGCAGTCACCACGGTGGGCCCCATGCCATCACCCAGGAAGAAGATCACATTGCGGGCTTCACCGGCTGCTTGAGCAGGAAAGGCGAAGGCTGTGGCAAGCGCAAGTGCCGAAAGGCGAAAGTAGTGTGCTGAAATCATGGCTGTATCGTCCGATCCAGTGGATTAGAGGCCCAGGGCCGCCTTGAGAATGCTGAAGACTGCGGTGTTGTCCATCACGCCGGCGACTGCCGCGGCACCGCGGCCGATCGCGCCGATGAACACGTCGCCTCCACCGTGGGTTTCGCCGCCCGGTGAGGTCGGCACAACCGCTTCCTGGTGGTAGTCGATACCCGAGGTGACGGTGTCGGTCAGACTCAGACCGGCTCTCACGCTCGGCCGCGACTCGCCATTGCCGAACCCGAGGATCGGGAACGCTTCGTTCTCGGCATCCTTGGCAGTCGAACCGTCGGTAAAGTTCTTCAATACACCGAGAATGCCGGCGTTCGTCCCGGACACCGTCTTGCCGGTCAGCTTGGCATAGCCGTTCATGACCAGTGTGTGGTCGTGGTCCGCCGTGACGACGATCAGCGTTTTCGACAGGTCGACGCGAGCGATGGCTGCGGCAATGGCCTTGTCAAATGCCACGGTATCGGCGAGGGCCCGCTGCGCATTGGTTGCATGCAGCGCGTGGTCGATGCGCCCACCTTCGACCACCAGCATGTAGCCCTTGGTATTGTTTTGAAGGAGGTCAAGCGCCTTGGTGGTCATCTCGGCAAGGCTTGGCTCAACCGAGGGATTCCGGTCGAGCTCGTACGACATGTGACCTTGGGCGATCGCCTGATCGAACAAGCCCAGGAGCTTGGTGTTCAGGGGGGCGGCCAGAAGCCCCGCACGGTCACTCACGAAGGTGTAGCCAGCCGCCTTCATCTCGTTGACGAGGTTGCGGGTGTCGGTCCTGCCCTTGTTCGGATAGCCCGAGGTCGCACCCAGCGGTGTCCAGTAATAGCTGACGCCGCCCAGCAGGACGTCGACGCCGTTGCCCAGTGCCGTGTTGAAACCGGCGCCCCCCGGCACGGCTTGAGCAGCGATGTCGTACTCGCCGTCTCGGTGGCAGATATGGGAATACGCCGCTGCAGGCGTGGCGTGCGTCAGGCGGGCGGTCGTGACCACACCCGTACCCAGACCGGCGGCCTTGGCCAGTTCGATGAGCGTCGAAACTCTGGAACCGTTGCCTTGCGGGCAGGTGCTGAGCGCGTTCGACACATAACCCGTCGGCACACCATTGACGAGCGTGAACGCCCTGGTGTCGGCCGACATCGAGATGACGTCATTGTTGGGCTTTACCCCGGTCATGTAAGCCGACATCGATGGCGCGCTGTCGGTGACCTGCGCGTCATTGGAGTGGGTCTTGACGAATCCGGTCTCCGGCAGCGTGTCGATCGTGAGCTGGCCATCCTCGCCCACCGAGTAGATGCGTGCCGCGGTCAGCGTGGTGATCCCCATGCCGTCACCGAGAAAGAAGATGACGTTCTTTGCGGCCGGCGCGGCCGTCTCGCTGGAGCCACATCCGGCTACCATCAGCGCACCCAGAACAATGGCGCTCAGTGAAACTGCCCTGCTGTTGAATCTCATGGATACGGCTCCCCGATCGAAGGTGTTCAGGCCGCACAAGATTCCCCCAAATGGGGAATGCCATTGAGCAAGGCCGATGACGTTCGCTGACAGTCGCCACGAGGACGACTTGCGGGTTGAGTATCGAGCGCGTTTGTTACGGGCGCGTTAGCGCGACATTACAGAATCGTGAACCCGGTGGTGGCTCACGACCCGCGTCGAGTCGCACCCCATGCAGCGTGTGAGGCGCGAGAACGTGGTGGGTGCTGACGGGTTCGAACCGCCGACATTCGCCTTGTAAGGGCGACGCTCTACCAACTGAGCTAAGCACCCGCTTGTCGAACAAGCTGGAAGTCCCTGCGAACGGCACCGCCCCTCAGCGGGCAATGCCATGCGAGACCCTCAGTTTAGTGCATCCTTGAGCGCCTTGCCGGCGCGAAAGCGAGGTACCCGAGCCGCCTTGACTTCAACCGGTTCCTGGGTACGCGGATTGCGCACTGTACGACCTGGGCGCTGGGTGGCGTGAAAGGTACCAAAGCCGACGAGCGTCACGCTCTCGCCCTTGCTCAGTTCGATCTTGATGGCATCGATCGTGGCATCAAGCGCACGCTCGGCGGCCGCCTTCGAGATATCGGCAGTGCGCGCGATGCGGTCGATCATTTCGGTCTTGTTCAACAGCACATCTCCTCTGTCTCATCCATCGGCACCCGCATGCCGGCGCCGATGGATCCCAAACCCTCAGCCCATCCACTCACTCAGTGCTTGATGACCTCGGAGCGCGTCCCCTCGGTCGCCACCGCAGCAACCGCCTCGGTCGGCACCTCGGGCGTTGCAACCAGCGGCACCGTTGGGCGCTCCAGAGCAATCTCGAGCACCTTGTCGATCCACTTCACCGGGATGATCTCGAGCTGATTCTTGATGTTGTCGGGAATCTCGACCAGATCCTTCACGTTCTCTTCGGGGATCAGCACGGTCTTGATACCGCCCCGATGCGCGGCAAGAAGTTTCTCCTTCAGACCACCGATGACCAGCACTTCGCCACGCAAGGTGATCTCGCCAGTCATGGCGACATCAGCACGCACCGGAATGCCGGTCAGCGCAGAAACCAGCGCCGTGCACATGCCGGCCCCTGCACTCGGGCCATCCTTGGGCGTGGCGCCTTCGGGCAAGTGAACGTGAACGTCGTTCTTCTGGAAGGCCTCGGGCTTGATCCCCAACCGATCGGCACGGGCGCGGACCACCGAGAGCGCGGCCTTGATCGATTCCTGCATCACATCACCGAGCTTGCCGGTCGTGATGGTATTGCCCTTGCCCGGCATGACGGCCACCTCGATGGTGAGCAGTTCGCCCCCCACTTCGGTCCAGGCAAGGCCCGTGACCTGCCCCACCTGGTTGTCCTTTTCAGCGATGCCAAAAAGGTACTTGCGAACCCCAAGGTACTTGTCGAGGTTGCGCGGCGTGACCGCGAGCTTCTTCTGGTCGGGCTTGGTGAGCAGCTGCTTCACCGCCTTGCGACAGATCTTGGACACTTCTCGATCAAGGCTGCGTACGCCCGCTTCGCGACTGTAGTACCGGATGATGTCGCGCAACGCCGATTCGCTCACCGACAGTTCGCCCTCGCGCAGTCCGTTGTTCTTCATCTGCTTGGGCAGGAGGTAACGCACCGCGATGTTCACCTTCTCGTCTTCGGTGTAACCCGACAGACGAATCACTTCCATCCGGTCGAGCAACGCTGGCGGAATGTTGAGCGTGTTGGCGGTCGCAACGAACATCACGTCGGACAGATCGTATTCGACCTCGACGTAATGATCGACGAAGGTGTGATTCTGTTCCGGGTCGAGCACCTCGAGCAAGGCCGACGAGGGGTCGCCGCGAAAGTCCATGCCCATCTTGTCGACCTCGTCGAGCAGGAAGAGCGGATTTTTCACCCCGGCCTTGGTCATGTTCTGCAGGATCTTGCCCGGCATCGAACCGATGTAGGTGCGGCGATGACCACGGATCTCGGCCTCGTCACGCACGCCACCCAGTGCCATGCGCACGAACTTCCGGTTGGTGGCGCGTGCAATCGACTGCCCGAGCGAGGTCTTGCCCACCCCGGGCGGTCCCACCAGACACAGGATGGGCGCTTTCACCTTGTCGACACGGCTCTGGACCGCCAGATACTCGACGATGCGCTCCTTCACCTTCTCGAGACCGTAGTGGTCCTCGTCGAGGATATGCTCGGCCGCAGGCAGATCGTGCGAGACCTTGCTCTTCTTCTTCCAGGGCAGGTTGGTGACCGTGTCGATGTAGTTGCGAACAACGGTCGCCTCGGCCGACATGGGCGACATGAGGCGCAGTTTCTTCAGTTCGTTCTCGGCCTTGACGCGGGCATCCTTGGGCATGCGGGCGAGACGGATCTTCTTCTCCATCTCGTCCAGGTCGGCGCCCTCCTCGCCTTCGCCCAGTTCCTTCTGGATCGCCTTCACCTGCTCGTTCAGGTAGTACTCGCGCTGACTTTTTTCCATCTGGCGCTTGACGCGCCCGCGGATGCGTTTCTCGACCTGCAGGATGTCGATCTCGCCCTCGATCTGCGACAGCAGATGCTCGATACGACTCTTCACATCGATCATCTCGAGCACTTTCTGCTTCTGCTCGAGTTTCAGTGGCAGGTGCGCCGCCACCGTATCGGCCAGACGCCCGGCCTCTTCGATGCCGCCGATCGAGGTGAGGATCTCGGGCGGAATCTTCTTGTTGAGCTTGACGTACTGATCGAACTGCGTCGTGAGCGCACGACGCATCGCCTCGAGTTCATTGCTGTCTGCAGCATCGGGGGGCAGCAGATCGGCCTGAGCGGCAAAATGCGAACCCTCGTCGGTAATCTGCGTGAGCGTTGCGCGCTGCACGCCCTCGACCAACACCTTGACCGTGCCATCAGGCAGCTTGAGCATCTGCAGGATGTTGGCCACACAGCCCAGCGCATACATGTCCTCGGTGCCGGGTTCGTCCTTGGCGGCCGACTTCTGGGCCACGAGCAGAATGCTGCGGCCAGCCTCCATGGCCAGCTCCATCGCCTTGATCGACTTCGCGCGTCCGACAAAGAGCGGGATCACCATGTGCGGGAAGACGACCACATCGCGCAGGGGCAGAAGCGGGTACTGCTGGGAACCGGTGGAAGGTTCTAGGGCCATGGGTCGCCTTTGAGGGTCACGAATGTTACGGATGGTTCCGGGGTCGCACTCGCTATCGAACACAGTCTCGAAATCGCGCTTGCTGCCGGTCTTGCGAATAGTGTCAGTCGTGCCGAGACTGACAGTGCTGCCACTTTTCCGAATCGAGCACGCGGCTCAGTTGCAGGGAGGTCGGGGCGACTCTGCGGATTTCAAGATCGAAGAGAAAGCCCACACCCGGACTCTACCCAAAGAAGCGCATGTCGTGCGCACAGACTGTATGCAAGCCAGCTCAGCGGCCGAATCGCAGACCGCCCAAGAGCGACAGGACGGCAAGCTCAAGTCGTCTGCGCGGGTGCCGGCAGGACCTGACACCAGGACCACTCAGGCAGTGCCCGCAATCCTGGGTGGGTCGGCGTAAATGAGCAGCGGTTTGCCCTCGCCCGAGATGGTCGCCTCGTCAACCACCACCTTGCTGACATTGTCCAGGGTGGGCAGGTCGAACATCACGTCAAGCAGCACCTGCTCGAGAATCGAGCGCAGTCCGCGCGCACCCGTCTTGCGGACAAGCGCCTTGCGCGCGATGGCGTTCAGACCCGGCATGCGCACCTCGAGCTCCACCCCTTCCATGCCGAAGAGCTTCTGGTACTGCTTGACCAGCGCATTCTTGGGCTCAGTCAGTATCTGGATGAGCGCGGGCTCGTCCAGTTCCTCGAGCGTGGCCACCACAGGCAGACGACCGACAAACTCGGGAATCAGTCCGTACTTGAGGAGGTCTTCGGGCTCGACGCTCTTGAGCGTGGCCGAAATATCGCCGCGCGCCTCGCGACTGCGCACATCGGCACCAAAGCCGATACCAGACTTCTCCGACCGGTTGCGGATGATCTTGTCCAGACCATCGAAGGCACCACCGCAGATGAACAAAATATTGGTGGTATCGACCTGCACGAAGTCCTGGTTGGGGTGCTTGCGACCGCCTTGGGGCGGCACCGAAGCGACCGTGCCCTCGATCAGCTTGAGAAGTGCCTGCTGCACGCCCTCGCCGGACACATCCCGAGTGATGGAGGGATTGTCAGACTTGCGGGAGATCTTGTCGATTTCATCGATGTAGACGATGCCGCGCTTGGCCTTGTCGACATCGTAGTCGCAGTTCTGCAGCAACTTCTGGATGATGTTCTCGACGTCCTCGCCGACATAGCCGGCTTCGGTCAATGTAGTCGCATCGGCCATCACGAAGGGCACGTTCAGCAGCCGGGCAAGGGTCTGCGCAAGCAGCGTCTTTCCGGAACCGGTGGGCCCGATCAGCAGGATGTTGGACTTGGCAAGCTCCACCTCGTCGGTCTTGGACAGGTGCTTCAGGCGCTTGTAGTGGTTGTAGACCGCAACCGACAGGATGCGTTTGGCCTGGGACTGCCCAATGACGTACTCGTCGAGGATTTCGCAGATCTCACGCGGCGTAGGCAGATCGGATTTGGCACCGCGGGTGGTCTTCTCGGCCGCCTGCTCGTCGCGGATGATGTCCATGCAGGTTTCGACACAGACATCGCAGATGAACACACTGGGCCCGGCGATGAGCTTTCGCACATCGTGCTGGCTGGTGCCACAGAACGAACAGTAGAGTGTCTTTTCGCTGCCGCTGGTACTGCTGCGGTCGGACATGTAATCGCCCTCTCAGTAAGACAGTAAAAGGCCAGTCGACCCTCAGGCCGGCTGCGCCTCGGCGCGCGTGGTGAGCACGCGGTCAATGATGCCGTAATTCATCGATTCGTCGGCGGACAGGAAATTGTCGCGCTCGGTGTCACGAGCCACCTGCTCGATCGACTGACCCGTGTGTTGAGCCATCAGACCATTGAGCCGATGACGCAGATACAGGATTTCCTTGGCGTGAATCTCGATGTCGCTCGCCTGCCCCTGGAAGCCGCCGGAAGGCTGGTGAATCATCACACGCGAATTGGGCAGGCAGAATCGCTTGCCCTTGGCGCCTGCCGAGAGCAGGAACGCACCCATGCTGGCAGCAAGGCCGATGCACAGGGTGCTTACAGAGGGCTTGATGAACTGCATGGTGTCGTAGATCGCGAGCCCTGCGGACACCGATCCACCCGGCGAGTTGATGTAGAAGTAGATGTCCTTGTCGGGATTTTCCGACTCAAGAAACAGCAACTGCGCAACGATCAGGTTGGCGGTCACATCATTCACCGGCCCCACCAGAAAGATCACTCGTTCCTTGAGCAGACGCGAGTAGATATCGTAGGCACGCTCACCGCGCCCACTCTGCTCGATCACCATCGGCACCATGCCAAGACCCGTGGCGGCAAGGCCACCACCGTCCTGCGAAGGGCCGTTGCCGGTCCAGAATCCGCTCATGCGTTGCCCCCAGCGTTCATCAACTCGTCAAAGCCGACCGCCTTGTCCTCGACCTGTGCGTTGGCGAGAACCCAGGCAACCACGTTTTCCTCGACCGCCATGCCTTCAAATCCGGCAATGCGATCAGGCTGGGAATAAACCCACTTGATCACCTCGAAGGGTTGCTCGTAGGTGCGCGCCGACTCCTCGACGAGTTTGCGCACCTGCTCGGGCCTGGCCGCAAGGCCATGTCGCTTGATGTACTCACCGACGATCAGGCCGAGCTTGACGCGGCGCTCAGCCTGCGGACGGAACATGTCGCCATCGAAGGGCAACTGATCGACTTTCATGCCGCGGTTGGCAAGATCGGCACGCATCGAATCGATGAGCCGGGTGATTTCGCTCTCGACCAGCGCCTTGGGCAACTCGAGCGTGTTGTTGTCGACCAACGCCTGCATGACATTCTGCTTGGTCGTGCCGCCCAGACGCTGCGTCACTTCGCGGGTGACGTTTTCGCGGATCTCGCCGCGCATCTTCTGCAGGTCACCATCGGCTACACCCAGAGCACGGGCAAAGTCCTCGTCGATGGCGGGCAACACCGGTTCCTCGACCAGGTGCACTGTGACAGCAAACTGCGCGGTCTTGCCTGCAAGCTCGGCCGCCTGGTAATCGGCGGGAAAGCTCACATCGAAGGTGCGTGCATCGCCCGACGAAACACCGGTGAGACCCGTTTCGAAATCCGGCAGCATGCGGCCCTCACCCAGGGTCACGGTGAAGTCGGAGCCCTTGCCCCCCGGAAACTCGACACCATCCACCGAGCCGACAAAATCGATCTTGACCCGATCACCGGTCTGCGCGGCACGCGCCACGGCGACGAAGGTTGCGCGCTGCTTGCGGATGGATTCGATCGTCCGATCGACCTCGGCATCGGTCACTTCAAGCACCGGGCGCTCAACACGGACGCCAGACAGGTCACCAGGCTCGAACTCCGGATAGACCTCGAAGGTCGCGTTGAACAGCAGCGCCTCGGCCCCCGCGCCCTCACCCGGCTCGATCTTCGGGTAGCCGGCAACCCGCAACTGGTGGGCGTCGACCACATCGACAAAGGCTTTCTGGACCGCATCACCCAGCACCTCACCACGCACCTGGGGCTCGTACTGGGCGGCCACCAGTTTCATCGGCACCTTGCCGGGACGAAAGCCCGGCATTCGTACCGTGCGCGCGAGCTTCTTCAGGCGCTCACCGACCTCGCGGTCGACGTGATCACGCTCAACGCTCATGGTGACACGCCGCTCGAGGGTGCCGATGGATTCGATAGTTGGAGTCATAGAAAGGTCAGTATGAGAAAAACAAGCCAGATGGTGCGAAGGAAGGGACTCGAACCCCCACGCCTTGCGGCGCTGGAACCTAAATCCAGTGCGTCTACCAATTCCGCCACCCTCGCGGTGTACATATCACCGGAAACACGCCGTCCGGCCAGGCACCGCATCGAACCGTCGGAGCGTCCGGGCGAAGGCACGGGTCCCGGACGGTCCAGACTTTCAAGACCGAAATTGTAGCCGATCAGCCCTATACTCGTGCCCCAAGGTCAACAGATCGTTGAATATCCACGATTTGCATCGTGGAGGCCCCGATCACGAGTGCTCGACCATGACACCACAAGCCTACTGTACCGAGCGCGTTGCACCGCCAGGCTCGGCGCTGCACTACAGCCTGCGCGGCACGGCGACTGATCGACGCAACGACATCATCGCCCTGCATGCACTCGCCGACGAACTGGCGACAGCCGCCGCCGCCAGCCATGATCCGGGCGTCTGCTCGGCAAGGCTCCATTGGTGGCATGGCGAACTGGAGCGAGCCACCTCTGATACGGCGCAACACCCGGTCGCGCGCGCGCTCGGCCCGGCCCTGCGCGCCGGACGTATCCCGGCGCAGTGGCTCGATGACCTGATACTCAGCAGCCAAGCCGAGGCCCGCGGCTTGCGCCCGCCGGACTTTGCCGCGCTGCTCGCGCATGCTCACCGCGCAGGAACGCCGATCACGCGGTGTACCGCACGGGTCCTGCTCACGAGCACGGGCGCCTCAGGCAGCAGGCAGCAGACCCATGAAACTGCCGAGCCCGTCTGGCTCGAAGCGGCGACCACCGCGCTGGGCGCAGCGGCCTGGCTCGTCGCCATGTTGCGAGATGTCGGCCATGACGCCAGGCGTGGACGCCTCTATCTGCCCATCGACCTGATGCAGGCCAACGGCGTGGCCGTCGCAGCGCTGCTGGCCGCACGCACCGGGGAAGGCGTCTTGCCAGGCGGTTTCAAACCATTGCTGCGCACCCTCGCCGCCGCCACCGATCAGATAATTGGCGACGCCCTGGGACATATCCCGACCGATGCGCGCCGCGCCCTGCATCCTCTGGTTGCACTTGCGCGTCTGCAGCGCACCCTGCTTGCCGAGATCAGCGCCGACCCCCAGGCCGTGATGACCGGGCGAATCGTCCTGACACCGGTTCGGATGCTGTGGATCACCTGGCGCGCCGGCTTCGGCCGCTGAGGCCGAGCCCGCGCCGGGGTCAGAAATCGACGGCATCTCCGATGCGGTCGACACCGATGGTCTCGATGCCGGCGATAGCCTGCCTGGGCACATTGGCGCGCGGCACCATCGCGCGGGTGAACCCCAGTTTGGCAGCCTCGCGCAGTCGCTCCTGACCTCTAGGGGCCGGGCGGACCTCGCCGGCAAGCCCGACTTCGCCAAAGACGATGGTCTTGGGTGGCAGTGGCCGGTTGCGCAGCGACGAACAGATCGACAACAGCACCGCAAGGTCGGCGGCCGGCTCGACGATGCGCACGCCACCGACCGCATTGATGAAGACATCCTGGTCGTAACAGGCCACGCCTGCATGCCGGTGCAGCACAGCCAGCAGCATGGCCAGCCGATTGCCATCCAGGCCAACGCTCAGACGTCGTGGGTTGCCACCGGCGGCCGAATCGACCAGCGCCTGGATTTCAACCGCCAGTGGACGACTGCCCTCGTTAGTCACCAGAATGCAACTGCCGGCAACATCTTCCCGATGCTCCGACAGAAAGATCGCCGACGGATTGGCCACCCCTTTGAGGCCACGATCAGTCATGGCGAAGACGCCGATCTCGTTGGCGGCTCCGAAACGGTTCTTGAACGCACGCAACAGGCGAAAACTGCTGTGCGTCTCGCCCTCGAAATAGAGCACGGTATCCACCATGTGCTCGAGCACACGCGGGCCAGCCAGCGAACCTTCCTTGGTCACGTGCCCGACAAACACGAGCGCGATGCCACGCTGCTTGGCAAGACGCGTGAGCTGCGCGGCACACTCGCGCACCTGAGCCACCGACCCGGGTGCCGAGGTGAGTGCCTCCGAGTAGAGCGTCTGGATCGAGTCGATCACGGCGATGTCGGGTCGCTCGGCGGCGAGGGTTGCTGCAATGCGTTCGAGCTGGATCTCGGGCAGCAGCAGGATGCTGCCCGAGTCGATCGACAGACGACGGGCACGCAGCGCCACCTGCTCGCCAGACTCCTCGCCACTGACGTAGAGCGTGCGTCGACTGGCACCCATGGCAGCCAGCGACTGCAACAGGAGCGTCGACTTGCCGATGCCCGGGTCACCCCCGATGAGTACCACCTGACCAGGCACGATGCCCCCACCGAGCACCCGGTTGAATTCCTCGATACCGCTGTCATAACGCACGGTCTCCAGGGCCTGGATATCGGCCAGACGCTCGAGCGGCGCCGATTCGACCAGACTGCCGGCACGGTGCGATCGCCTGGCAGCAGCGGCCTGCTCGAGCAGGGTGTTCCATTCATTGCAGCCCGGGCACTGACCCAGCCAACGCGGGCTCTCGGCGCCGCAGGCCGAGCACACGTAGAGCGTCTTGGCGCGTGCCGCCGTGCTCACCGAGGATCCCCGGGCGCACGACGCTCTTCGACCGGTACCCTCGCCGACAGTCCGGTGAGCAGTTCATAGCCCACCGTGCCCGAGCACGCGGCCACCTCATCGACCGGCAGCCCTTCGCCCCAGAGCACAACCTCGGAGCCGACCTGCGCCTCGGGCAGACGCGTCAGATCGACCGTGATCATCTCCATCGATACTCGACCGATCAGGGGTGCACGCAGGCCACTGACGAGCACAGGCGTCCCTTCAGTCGCGTGTCGCGGGTACCCGTCGGCATAGCCACACGCCACGACACCGACGCGCATGTCACGCGGCGCCACGAACGATCCGCCATAACCGACCCGCCCGCCCTGGGCCACCTCCTGAATGGCGATGAGTGCCGAGGACAAGGTCATCACCGGGAGCAGCCCGAGTTCACTGGCCGACTGCTCGGCAAAGGGCGAACTCCCATAAAGCGCGATGCCTGGACGCACCCAGTCAAGATGAGCCTGGGGATAACGAAACAGGGCCGCCGAATTGGCCGCCGATCGTTCGCCCTGCAGGTAATTGCAGGCCTCGAGGAATCTGCGCAGCGGTTCATCCACACCGCCAGCACCATCGGCATCGGCGAAATGGGTCATCAGGCTGATCGAGTTCAACGGTTGACGGGCGGTGATCCGGCGGTAGATGTCAATGTACTGTGACGCCGGGAAACCCAGCCGGTTCATGCCGGCATTCATCTTGAGGTAGAGATCGAGTGGCCGACGGCGCAGCAGGCTTTCCATCATGCGTACCTGCTCGATGCTGTGGACCACCGTATGCAGGCTCTCCTCGTTGCAGACACGCAACTCGGTCGCATCAGTCACGCCCTGCATGAGAAGAACAGGCTTTCGGATCCCCACCTCACGCAAGCGGATGGCATCGCCGATATCCACCACGGCAAAACCATCGGCCCGGCGCAGCGCACGCGCAACGCGCACCAGCCCATGGCCGTAGGCATTGGATTTCACCACTGCCCAGACGCGCGACTGCGGTGCCAGGCGACGCACCTGATCGAAATTGTGGTTCAGCGCCTGCAGGTCAATTGAAACAAGGAGAGGACGGGGCATCTTCAGCGCCTACAGGGGTTCAAGCCAGCAGAGGAGTCCGGGCAGCATCACCAGGAGGCCCGGCGCGAGCGCGACCGTTCAGACCAGGAGACCACCAGCCGTGAGCGTACCAGTTCAAAAGCCCACGCAATGAGCACCCGAGATTCCCGCAGGCACCTCTCCCGGGCAGCCGCACGCAAAATGCGCACCGGCCAGACCGGGGCTCGCCGGGCGCGCATGGTATAAATCGCCCGCCGAGTCGGCGCCCATCCGGCCCGCACATCGTTTCGCCCCCTTGCAGGACCTCCAGAGGTCACAGGATGAAATCGGGTTTCTACACGATCATCACCGCGCAGTTCTTTTCCTCGCTGGCCGATAACGCCTTGCTGGTGGCGGCTATCGCGATGCTGATCCAACTGGATGGTCCGGAGTGGATGACGCCGCTCCTGAAGTTCGTCTTCGTCATCTCCTATGTGCTGCTGGCAGGCGCGGTAGGGGCGTTCGCCGACAGCATGCCCAAAGGCCGCGTGATGTTCATCACCAACCTGGTGAAGATCCTCGGGTGCGGCATGCTGTTTTTCTACGATGTGCTCACCCCACCGCAGGTGCCTGAATACGTGATGATCCTGCTGGCTTATGCCGTGGTCGGACTGGGTGCAGCGGCCTATTCACCGGCCAAGTACGGCATCCTCACCGAACTGCTGCCGGCCGACCAGCTGGTCATTGCCAACGGCTGGATCGAGGGGTTGACCGTACTCTCGGTCGTTCTCGGCACCTTGCTGGGGGGCATACTGATCAGCCCGATGGTCGCCACCCACCTGCTTGCGATCGATTTACCGCATCTGGAGACCGGCATCGAGACCCCGGCCGAAGCGGCAGTAGCCCTCACCTCGGTGCTTTATCTTGCCGCAGCCCTGGTGAACCTGTTCATCCCGGATACCGGCGCTCGCTACGCGCGCCAGTACAGCAGCCTGCCCTCGCTGCTGCGCGAATTCTCGCGCTGCTTCCATACCCTCTGGGATGACCGCCTCGGACAGATATCGCTTGCCACCACGACGCTGTTCTGGGGGGCTGGTGCCACGCTGCAGTTCATCGTGCTCAAATGGGCCGAGGTCCATCTGGGCATGCCGCTTGAAAAAGCGACGATTCTCCAGGGAACCACAGCCATCGGCATCGCCATCGGGGCAGTGATGGCGGCACGTTGGGTGCCGCTTGAACGATCGACACGCGTGCTGCCGATCGGAATCGTGATGGGGGTTGCGGTCGTTCTCATGACTCAGGTCACCTGGCTGCCGATGGTCTACGTGCTCCTCATCGTCATCGGCGCAATGGCCGGATTCTTTGTCGTGCCGATGAACGCACTGCTGCAACACCGAGGGCACGTGCTCCTGTCGGCAGGCAGCTCGATTGCGGTGCAGAACTTCAATGAAAACCTGTCGATTCTGGTGATGCTGGGCATTTATGCGGCCTTGCTGCATGCCAATCTGCACATCAACACCGTGATCCTGCTCTTTGGCTGCTTTGTCTCGGCAACGATGTATCTGGTCTGGCGTCGCCACCAGCACAATCTCACGCGTCCCTGACAAGGGCGAAAGATCTCGTACAAGCGCAGGCGCAGGCGCGGCCGCTCAGAGGACCAGTGGCCGGTCGGGCAGTTCGTTCTGACTCGCGCCTGTGTGCGGGAAGTGCCGGGTGAGCAAGGCACCCACCGCAGCGATACCTGCGAGTGTGCCAGCCTCGAAGCGACCGGCCGCAAAATGGGCCTGCATCTGGCCGCAGATGGTTGACCATTGGCCATCGCCTGCGCGTCGGTGAACCCCCCGGTCGGCCACGATCTCGACCCGGTAATCAGCCAGCAAAACGTAGATGAGCACCCCTGAATTGTGCTCGGTGTCCCAGACACCGAGGCGACCGAAGAGTTCGATCGCACGATCACGAGCGCTGCGTCTGCGCCACAGATCGGCCAGGGTGAGCCCGGGTTCGATCACCAGCCGCAACTCACCCTGGTGCATGCGCTCGGTGTCGGCAACCGCACGTTCGATGGCATCGAGCGTGGCTGGCGGAAAGTGCTTGCGCACCGATGACCGGTCAGACGCCAGGTGACGCGCCATTCGACTGATGAGAGGGTTCACTTCCAGCTCCCGCCAGAACCGCCACCGCCAAATCCACCGCCCCCACCACTCCAGCCCCCGCCCGTCCCGCCAAAGCCCCCACCCCCGCCGCCCCAGCCTCCCATGCCAGCGCCACGACCGAGGCCGTTGCCCACAGAGCCGGCAAGCAGCACGGCCAGCAGGAACCCACCCACCGCGGCGAGTACGCCGATCAGGACAGGAAAGCCCACACCAAGAGCCAGGGCCCCAGTCATCGCACCCACCACAGCAGCGCCACGCACGCGTCCGAGCATTGCCGCAAGAATGCGCCCGGCAAACAGCACGAACAACAAGGCAGGCATGAACCATTGGCGCGCATCGTCACTGGCAAAGCGGTGGTCGGCAGCCACGGGCGCTGGCAAGGCCTCGCCCTCGATCAATCCGCCGAGCGCGCGGACACCGGCCTTCAGCCCTTGGGCGTAGTCACCGGACCGAAAGTGCGGATTCATGATCTCGCGGCGGACCCGGTCAGCGACGTTATCGGGGATGGCACCTTCGAGCCCGTAACCGACCTCGATCCGCGCGGTGTGATCGCGCATGGCCAGGAGGATGATCAATCCGTCATCCACCTTGCGCCGGCCCGGTTTGACGCGATCAGCCAGACGAATCGAGTAGGCCTCGATCGGTTCGGGCTGAGTGGTCGGTACCAGCACCACCAGGATCTGACTGCCCTTTTTCTTCTCGACCGCACCCACCATCGCCTCGAGGGCATCGACATCCGCCGGCAACAAAGTACCGGTGGTGTCGGTCACCGCGCGCCGAACATCGGGCAATGGCGCCAGATCGTCGGCTGCCCGCACCGCGATCGGCGCCAACAGCGCCAAGCCCAGGCAGCCTGCCTGCAGGCGACGCTTCAGGCTGCCCGCAGGCCGCATGGCAGCGCCTAGCGGATCGGACCGCCGGGCGCCGGCGCTGGAGCCGGCCCACCAGGGGCCGGCCGATTGAAGTCAACAGCCGGCGGGCGCGAGATCTCGGCCTCGTTGTCGACGCTGAAATTGGCCTTGGTCTTGTAGCCAAACACCATGGCGGTCAGGTTCGAGGGAAACTCACGCGCGAGTATGTTGTAGGCCTGAACCGACTTGATGTAGCGTTGCCGGGCGACGGTGATGCGGTTCTCGGTACCCGACAACTCGGCCATCAGCGCGCTGAACTGGGCATCGGACTTGAGCTGCGGATAGTTCTCGGTGACCACCAGCAGACGCGAGAGCGCACCCGAGAGCTCGCCCTGAGCGCGCTGAAATCGCCCAAACGCCTCCGGATTGTTGACCAGATCGGCACCTGCCTGCACCTGCCCGACCCGCGCGCGGGCCTCGGTTACCTGAGTGAGGACCTGACGCTCCTGATCGGCAAATCCCTTGACGGTGTTGACCAGATTGGGGATCAGGTCGGCACGCCGCTGATACTGATTCACGACCTCCGACCAGGCCGAACGGTTGGCTTCGTCCAGTTCCTGGAACTGGTTGTAGCCACAGCCGCCGAGCAACAGCGACCCGGCAAGCGCAGCGGCAAGCATCAGGTGGCGCACGATCATCTCCGGTCAGAAGGCTGTCTGGACAACTCATGACGAACGCGCAACAGATCTTCCCAGGCCTTGGCCTTGTCACGCGGGGTGTGCAACAACTGCGTTGGATGATAGCTCACCAGCACCGGCCGATCGCGCCATCGGTGCATCTGGCCCCGTAACAGGGGTACCGATGCCTCGCCACCCAGAATACCCTGCGCCGCCGAGCGACCCAGCACCAGGATCAAACGGGGCGACACCAGATCGACCTGCGCCTGCAGCCAAGCAGCGCACTGAACGAATTCATCGGCCTGCGGGCTGCGCTGCGCCGGTGGCCGGCACTTGACGATGTTGGTGACATAGGCACCCGCACCGCGGGCCAGACCGATGGCGCCCAGCATGTTGTCGAGCAAGCGACCCGACTGCCCCGCAAACGGCTCACCCTCGGCGTCCTCTTCGGCATCGGGGGCATCGCCCACGATCATCAGGGCCGCAGAGCGATCACCGCGTCCGGGCACCGCCCGGTTGCGCGATCGGCAAAGACCACAGGCATTGCAGGCAGCGACGCCCTGCTCCAGCGCATCCCAGCCCGAGGGCACTGTGACACCGCGCAGGGCAGCCTCGCCCAGCACGGCCACGGCTCCGGCTCCGGCTCCGGCTGCCGCACCTGGCGCCACCCGGTCTGCCCCCGCTGGCATGCCTGCCCCTGCAGCCGCCAAGCCCGGGACAGCCACCGACGGCCCGCGCAATCGCCACACCGTGTCGATGCCGAGTTCGTTCAACTGACGCAAGCGGTTCATGGCAGCGTACGGGTAAGCAGCAGCGCGTCCTCGCGCCCGCCGCGCGCCGGATAGTAATCGCGCCGGCGGCCCACTTCAGCGAAGCGTTCGCTGGCGTACAAGTGGCGGGCTGCCTCGTTGGAGGGGCGCACTTCAAGCGTCATCGACACGGCCCCCACCGTGATCGCCTCGGCATAGAGCCGGTGGAGCACGCTTCGACCAAAACCGCGCTTCTGAAACCGGACGTCGATCGACAGATTGAGCAGATGAACTTCGTCCACCACCTGCATCAGCACGGCATGCCCGATGAGGGCCCCGGTCGAAGGCGAGTAGCCCACCAGGCAGTTGTAACCCACCTCGATCGCATCGGTGAAGTTGCGCAGCGTCCAGGGAAACTCGTAGACCGACTGCTCGATCAGCATGACCTCAGCCAGATGCTCATCGCGCATCGGCACCAAGGTCACCGGGGGCAGCGCAACCGCGCTCATCTCCCCTGCCCCGCGGCAAGCGCTGATCGCTCACGCCGCTCGGCGATGGTGAGTGCCACCTTGTCGCGCACATAAAGCGGCGCCACCATTGCCGGATCGACATCGAGCCCCTGGGCGAGGGCGCGCGAACCAAGCAGCAGCAGCACGCGCGCGTCGACCCCGAGCCCGCCGTCAATCACCGACAGACAGGACGCACAGGCCTGGCCCAGTTCAGGATAGACCGTGAAGCCCGAACCACATCCCATGAAGCCCGCGCCCTGCGCCCGGATGCGTTCGATGGCAGCCGCTGGAGACAGCGCCGCCGGTGCCTCCAGCAGCCTCCACTGGTCGCCATCGGCCTGGAGGCCTGCCAGATACACCTCTCCCATGCGCGCATCGAGGGCAACCCAGACCCGGCTTGCCCGAGCGCCATGCACGCGGCGCGCCTTGGCAGCGATTGCCTCGAATGAAGACACCTGAACCACCCGGGCCCCCCAGACCAGCGCAAGACCTTGAACCACACCGCAGGCGATGCGCAGCCCGGTGAACGAACCGGGCCCAGCGCCCAGGACGATGGCCCGGGGCGACGCACCCGGCGCGACGCCCGCCTCGGCGAGCAATTGTCGAACGAGCGGGAGAATGCGCTGGCTGGCCGCAGAGCCGGTCAGCTCGTCAGCCGCCCAGACCTGGTCGCCATGACGAACCGCCACGGTCAGAAGGTCAGTCGAGGAGTCCAGCGCCAACAGGTCCATGCGCGCGATTGTACCCGGCGCTTCAACCTTGACGCCTGCCAGAGCGAGGGCAACAATGCCGCCCAGTCAACAACCCTGCGATCGGGCAGGTAACCGGGGGAGCATCCATGGCGGCAGCCCAGAGCAAGGTGATCATCACGTGCGCGGTCACGGGGTCGATTCACACACCGACCATGTCACCCCATCTGCCGGTCACACCGGCACAGATCGCCGACGAATCGGTGGCAGCGGCCGAGGCCGGCGCATCGATCATTCACCTCCACGCCCGCGACCCGCGTGATGGTCGCCCGACCCCCGACCCGGCGGTCTTCATGGAGTTTCTGCCGCGCATCAAGGAGCGCACCGATGCCGTGATCAACATCACGACCGGGGGTGGACACAACATGACGGTTCAGGAGCGCCTGGCGGCCCCCCTGGCCGCACGCCCCGAGATGTGCTCGTGCAATATGGGCTCGATGAACTTCGGCCTCTATCCGATGCTGGGACGCTATCCGGCGTTCCAGCACGAATGGGAACCGGCCTATCTCGAGGCCAGTCGCGATTTCATCTTCCGCAACACCTTCAAGGATATCGAGTTCATCTTCCGTGAACTCGGCGAGGGTTGCGGCACCCGATTCGAGTTCGAGTGCTATGACGTCGGCCACCTGTACACGCTGGCGCATTTCCTCGACCGCGGTCTGGTGAAGCCGCCACTCTTCGTTCAGACCATCTTCGGCATCCTTGGGGGCATCGGCGCAGATACCGAAAACCTCGCTCACATGAAGCGCATTGCCGACAAGCTCTTCAGTGATGCCTATCACTGGTCGATTCTCGGTGCGGGACGCCACCAGATGGGCCTGCTCACGGTGGGTGCCCAGATGGGCGGCAACGTGCGCGTGGGCCTCGAGGACAGCCTCTATCTGGGACGTGGTCAACTGGCGGCGTCCAACGCCGACCAGGTGCGAAAGATCCGCCGCATCCTCGAAGAGCTCTCTCTTCAGGTTGCAAGCCCCGAGGAAACCCGCGCGATGCTGCACCTGAAGGGCGGCAACAACGTCGCCTTCTGAAACACACTGATGCTGCACCGCTCGGGTGCCCGATGCCGAGTCATGCGACCACCCCACAAAGGCACCCGCCATGGAACACTTCGCCGACACGACCTTCGTCATCGTGGCCATTGCCGCCGTCCTGGTCAGCGGCATCTCGAAGGCCGGTTTTGGCGGCGGCGTGGGGGGGCTGTCGGTACCCATCATGTCGCTTGCAATCGCCCCGGCCGATGCCGCCGCGATCATGCTGCCCATCCTGGTGATCATGGACATTGCCGGCCTCTGGTACTACCGGGCCAAGGTCGATGAGGCCAACATGCGCATCATCATTCCGGCCGGTCTGGTCGGGTCGGCACTGGGCTGGTGGCTCTTCAACGCGATGGACGAACACTGGATCCGTATCGTCCTTGGCGTGATTTCGGTGAGCTTCGCGCTCTACAACGCGTCGTCACGCAAACCCAGGCTCGCACACCCCTCGAAGTTCAAGGGCTGGTTCTGGGCCAGCATGTCGGGCTTCACCAGCTTCGTCGCCCATTCGGGTGGAGCGCCGCTGTCGGTCTACCTGCTCGGACAGAAGATGGACAAGGCGGTCTTCGTGGGCACGAATATGGTGTTCTTCTGCATCATGAACGCAGTGAAGGTGATTCCGTACTTCTTTCTCGGGCTGCTTGCCACACGCAACCTGAGCACCGCGGCGGTGCTCTCACCGGTTGCGCTGCTTGGCGTGGGCATGGGCATCTGGCTCAACCGACACCTGTCACCGGTGGGCTTCTACCGAGTGGTGACGATCATGATGTTCGGCTCGGGCGTGAAGCTGCTCTACGACGGCGTGCTCGGCCTGATGCACTGAGCGCACCGGCACCCGGTGATGCCTGCCCCGACCAAGCGCTCGTCAGGCGCCAGCGTGCAGCGCACCACCCGGCGCAAAGGCGGATGCAAGCACCGAGGCAGGCTCGAGCCGCGGATCGAGGCAATTGCCCTGCAAGGTCGACTGGATCGCCGCACGCAGTTCCGCATGACCCGCACGCGGCCAGTCTGACACACGAATATCGGCAAGCACGCTGGCTGGCTTGGCAAAAACGAGTACCCGATCACCGACTGAAATCGCCTCCTCGAGCTGGTGGGTAATCAGCACCGCCGTGCTGCCACACTCGCGCGCCAGCGCCACGAAGGTATCGCGCAACTCGGCGGCCGTGACCTCATCGAGGTGACCAAACGACTCGTCAGCCAGGAGGATCGCAGGCTGCAGCACGAATGCGCGCGCAATCGCCACGCGCTGACGCATGCCACCGGAGAGTTCATGCGGATAGGCCTGCATGAACTTCGCCAGCCCAAGCCGCTCGAGCCACTCGGCAGCCCGTCGGCGTTGTGCCGCTTCGGGCACACCGGCCAGCTCCAGTGGCAGACAGACGTTGTCCAGCGCCGAGCGCCAGGGCAGCAGCCGGTCTTGCTGAAACACCGTGGCGATCTTGCCGCGAAAACCGTCGAAATCGGCATAGGGTTCGCTGCCACCAATCAGCAACTGGCCGTCGGTGGGCGCATCAAGCCCGATCATCACGTCAAAGAGGGTCGACTTGCCACAGCCGGTCGTACCCACCACAGCTGCAATCTCGCCTGGTTCGATTACAAAGTCGAGCCGGTCGATGGCCAGCACTTCAGAGCCCGATACCGTCTGGCGAAAAGCCTTGCGCAGGGCCTTCACTTCAATGCGAAGCCCACTCATGGACGCCACCTCAGTACGTGTGCCTCGATGCGGTTGAGCACGGCCTCGAGGAGGAACAGCACGGCAACCAGAATCAAGGTCCAGGCGAACACATCGGCCACCGAGAAGAGTTCCTGAGCCACCGAGAGCTGATGCCCGATACCGGTGACCGCACCCACGAGTTCGGCAATCGTCACCACACGAATCGCCAGGCTGAGGTTGATCTTCCAGCTGGTCAGCACCGACGGCAGGATTGCCGGCAACATGAGTTTGCCGAAGAACTGCGCGGCAGTCGGTCGAAACGACCGCATCATGTCGCGCAACTCCTTGGATACCCCTTTCATCGAGGCCAGCATATCCACCAGGAAAAGCGGTCCGCAGACGGCGACAAGCACGAAACCGATGCGAAATTCAACCTGCCGAAACCACAGCACGGCAAAAAGTATCCACGAGATGACCGGCACCGCCATCAGCAGTCGCACCAGCGGATACCCGTAGCGCTCGACCGCTACCGACCGATACATCGCAACCGCGCATGCCACCGCCAGCAGAAACGAGAGCACGAGCGCACCCACCACCCGGGCAACGGTCACCGCCACATCGATGACCGTGAGGCCCGCCAGGCTCTGCGCGATGCGGGCGAAGCCCGGCAAGGCGATCGGCGGAATGCCGATAATGGCCGCATTGCGGGATGCAAGCTCCCACAGAGCGGCCAGCACGAGCAGCGACACGATCGCCTCGCGCGGAAAACGGCGCCCCCTCTGCACCCCGTTACCGGCCCCCGCTGAATCAGGGAGCACGGTAGATGATGTCCTCGTCAGGCAGGCGCGGCAGGAACCCGGCGGCGACTGCGCGCTCGAACATGTCCCAGACCACCTTGCGGTCATTGCCCACGAGCGGTCGCACATCGAAATCCCAACGCTTGCTGGTGACCGCCTCCTTGAGCACGCCAGCGGGCAGCTTTACCGTCTCGACCGCAATACGATCAGCCTCGTCGGTGTTCGAGCGAATGAACTGGGCGACATCCTGCAAGGCAGCGGTCATCCGGCGCGGCGCATCGGGCAGGCGCTTGATCGTCTCGTCACGCAAGGCGGCCACGATTTCCCAACCTTCCTGCCCAGTGATCTCCTTCCATCCGTCGTTGCCGTTGAAGATGATCTTCCAATCCGGATGCGCCATCTTGATCATGGTCGCGAGCGGTTCGGCCACCATGGCCGCGTCCACCCGACTGGCCTCCAGTTGCGCGCGCGAGACGGCGAAATTGGCATTGACCGCCGCAATATCGGTGCCCAGGTTGAGCGAGCGCGCCCGTGCATAGATGGCCACCATCTGGTACTGCGAACTCCCCATGTCGATCGCGAGCTGGCGCCCCTTGAGGTCGGCCAGCGTATTGATCGCGGGATCGCGCGCAAACACGACAAGGTCGGAGAGCTTCAGCCCGGTTGCGATCAGCCGCACCGGCACCCCCTCAAGACGAAACTTCTGGAAGATGGTGGGGCCACCAGCCAGTGCATCGACCTCACCGGTCACAAATGCGGCATAGAAGGCCGAAATGGACGGAAACGGCCGGATGTCGAGTTCGAAGCCGTTGCGCACATCGAAACCGCGCGCTTTCATGATGTTCCAGACAATCGGATTGAAGACCGGCAGTGTGAGACTCGCCACCTTGATCTTCGGGCGATCTTGCGCAAACGCAGTCTGGGCAAGGAGACCACAGGCGAGGCCTGCTGCCACCACCACCGCAAGCATGCGTCCAAGCCAGAGGCGATGTGCCGAGCGATCCGGCCGTCCTTGATCATGCGGATGGGCGAGCGGCGCTGAACCAGCGGCGCTCGGGGCAGCGGGGCACCGTGTTGCCATTGACATCGACATCTCCTTGATGAGGGCTTGCTGCTTTCGCTCGAGCATCCCGGCGCAGTCTGCCCAAATCAGACTCGACGTGCAATCGATCCTTCAGGTCTGGTGGCACTCATCGATGATCGCGTCACAGGCCCCACGATTCGGATACGATAGGCGCGCAGGGTGCGAAACCGGGTCGTGCACCTGTGCCGGTGCTTCAATCGGCCAATGACAGATCCCGGCACGAGACACTCTGGAGGAGAGACGCATGCAAACGCTTGCACAGGCGCTGCATCGAGGGCTGGCCGGGCTGCTGTTGTGGTTCATGGCACTGGTCGTCATCGCGCCGATACCCGTTGCACAGGCCGCCGAGCCGATCCGCATCGGTTTCACGATGTCGCTCACCGGAGGCTTCTCCAGTTCCGGCAAACCGGCACTGGTGGCGATGAAGATCTGGGAAGAGGACATCAATGCCCGCGGTGGGCTGCTTGGCCGTCCGGTGAAGCTGGTCTACTACGATGATCAGAGCACGCCTGCCAATGCGCCGTCACTCTACTCGAAGCTCCTCGATATCGACCGCGTCGACCTGATCGTCGGGCCCTATGGCACCAACATGACGGCACCGATGATGCCGGTGGCGATCCAGCGCAACATGGTCCTCATCAGTCTGGTTGCGCTCAACGTCAACGAGCGCTTCCGCTACGACAAGTACTTTGCCATGGTGGCGCTGGGCTCCACGCCCACCACCGACTGGTCCAAGGGCCTGTTTGACGTGCTCTCGCGCCAGACACCGCGCCCCCGCACCGTGGCCATCGCCGCGGCGGACAGCGAATTCTCGAAGAACAATGCCGACGGGGCACGCGCCAATGCGCGCGCCCTGGGCATGGAAGTGGTCTATGACCGCGCCTACCCGCCCAACACGACCGACTTCTCGTCGGTCGTGCGTGCCGTGCAAGCCACCAACCCCGACGTCTTCTATGTAGCCTCCTACCCACCTGACTCGGTGGGCATGGTGCGGGCGGTCCACGAAGCGGGCTTCAAGCCGAAGTTCTTCGGCGGTGCGATGGTCGGCCTGCAAGTGGCCTCACTCAAGACACAGTTGGGCCCCCTGCTCAACGGCGTGGTGTCGTTCGAGAACTGGCTGCCGGTGTCCACCATGGCCTTCCCCGGCATGATGGATCTGCTGCGCAAGTACCAGGCACGAGCCTCGGCCGAAGGGGTCGAGGGTCTGGGCTACTTTCTGACCCCACCCGCCTATGCCTACCTGCAGGTCATGGCCGAGGCTGTCACCGGCACGAAGAGCCTCGACCAGGACCGCATCGCCGAATACATCCGCACCCACACCTTCGACACCGTCTGGGGAAAGATCCGCTTCGGCCGTGATGGTTCATGGACAGAGCCTCGCCTGCTCACGGTTCAGTTCCGCCGCATCAACGGCAATGGCATCGAGCAGTTCACCGACCCGTCGAAAGAAGTGGTACTCGATCCACCGGCCTTCAAGTCAGGCGAGATGATCTACCCTTACGCTGACGCCTTGAAGTGATGAACTGAGCGAACGGTCAGCCTTTCGCGAACTCGTCCAGGACCTGGGCGGTGTGCTCGCCCAGCGCCGGCACTGGGCCAGGCGAGGTCTGACCGTGCTCGAACCGTGCCGCCGGCGCAGGCATCGCCACCGTGCCCGAAGGCGTAACCACGCTCACCCGCGACAGGGCGGGGTGCTGCGCAAATTCAGCCATGCTGTTCAGAAATCCCCAGGCAATGCTCGCCTGCTCCAGCAGTGCAACGAGCGCCTGGCTGCCCAGCGCACCAAACCGATCGGCCACCAGGCCATCGACCAACCCGCGATGTGCAACGCGCGCCACGTTGCTGGCAAGGCGCTCATCGCGCGCCAGCGCCGCATCGCCCAGCACATGGGTGCACAACGAAACCCACTCGCGCTCGTTCTGGATGCTGATGATGATGCGCCGCCCGTCGGCGGTCGCAAAAGCCCCATAAGGCGCGATGGTCGGATGCCCCACCCCCACCCGCTGCGGGGTGCGGCCACCCTCGTGCTGGAGCAAGGGTACGGTCATCCACTCGGCAGTGGCGCCAAAGAGCGAGAGGTCGATGTGGGTACCCTCGCCGCTGTAGGCACGCAGGGTCAAGGCCTCGAGCACGGCTGCATAGGCATTCAGCCCGCAGGCCAGGTCCGACATCGAGATACCGACACGCCCCGCCTCTGCCGGCGCACCGGTGATCTCGGCCAGTCCGGTCTCACCCTGGACAAGCAGGTCGTACATCTTGCGCTCTCTGCCCGGGCCAGGCGCAAAGCCTGCGATACTCACCGTGACCAGCCTCGGGTTGCGTGCGCGCAACGGGGCATGACCGAATCCCAGACGCTCGGCTGCGCCCGGCGCCAGGTTCTCGATGAAGACGTCGGCACGATCGGTCATGCGCAACAGCGCCTCGCGTGCTGGCGCCTCGCGCAGGTCGAGCACCACCGACTCCTTGCCTCGATTGAGCCAGACAAAGTACGACGACTCGCCGGCGGCAAGCCGATCGTAGCCGCGGGCAAAATCACCCTCAGGCCGCTCGATCTTGATCACCCGGGCACCCGCATCGGCCATTCGACAGGAACACAGCGGCGCGGCAACCGCCTGCTCCAAGGCAACAACCAACAGTCCTTCCAGGGGTTTGCGCATCGACTTCAAGACTCTCGCAGCAAGGGCGGTTTCAACGCGGGGCACCGACTGCAGGCGGCGGCGGGTAAAAGTCGCGCCCGTGCTCCCTGATCTGCTCGCGCAGGCGGTGCCGGTCATCGGGCGACAGGCGATCGCGCCGCGCTGGCCCAGGGCGAAGCTGCTGCCCCCAGGCGCCCGCCGGTGCCTCGCGCACCGGCAGTGTCAAAGTACCAGGGACACCTGAAGGCGTCGGTGCGCCAGCGGCAAACGGCGCGCCCGCCGGCACAGGCGGGGGCGGGGGCACCATCGGGCCGACTGCAGGCTGCCCGCAGGC
Source organism: uncultured Pseudomonadota bacterium (assembly GCA_903829815.1). Lineage (GTDB taxonomy): Bacteria > Pseudomonadota > Gammaproteobacteria > Burkholderiales > SG8-39 > CAIXPL01. The sequence continues at coordinate 36,920 of CAIKRR010000056.1, forward strand.
CGTGTCAAGGCAAACACCGATGAGCATTGCAGCCAGTCCCACCGCCGCGCCCACACGACGAAGCCTCAGCCTGAGGGCCAGACCCGACCGTTGAACGGATGCAGGAAGACTGGGCATGAATCGGTTTTTAAAGGTCGATGGGCAGCATGGGAGCTTACCTCGGGATTCTCTCCCGGCCCACAGGATAAGGGAAGAGCCCGTGTCGAGATGTTTCGTCCCGGCGCTGGCGGCCCACCGAGCCTGCGCGAACCTCATGCAACCCATGACCCGCTCGCAAGAAGCGCGAGGAGTCGACCTTGCCATGGCCGCGAGCCGATTGACCGACGCACCGATCAGAGCGATGCTCATGCTCTGGCATGACCGCAGGAATGAACCGTCGATGAGACACCTGTCCAACACGCGCCTGGCCACCGATGCGAAGGCCTTCAAGGGGACCCGCATGAAAACCTGCATGAAGGCCCTGACCGCGGCCTTGGTGGCGAGCGCCTGCGGGCTTTGCGCCCCGCCCACCGTTCAGGCCCAGGGGGCCGATTTTCCGGTCAAGCCGGTACGACTGGTCGTGCCCTTCCCGCCGGGGGGCTCGATCGACATTTCAGGACGGCTGATCGCACAGTATCTGAGCGAACTGTGGAAGCAGCCAATCGTTGTCGACAACAAACCGGGGAGCACCACCGGGCCGGAGTTTGTCGCTCGCAGCACGCCCGACGGCTACACGCTGCTCATCATCAGCTCAACGCCACTGGTCACCCTGCCGCAGATGCAGAAGGTGCCCTACGATGTCTTACGCGACCTCGTCGGGGTCACCCAGACGACGTTGCTCACTTACGTCCTGGTCTCAAACCTGGGCAACAACTTCTCGAGCGTGGGCGACCTCATCGATCATGCACGTCGCAATCCGGGCCGACTGAACTATTCGAGCGCAGGCAACGGTTCGGGGCAACACCTGTACATGGAACTGCTCAAGACGGCGGCTGGCATCGAGATGACGCATGTGCCCTACAAGGGCTCGGCGCCGGCGCTGCAAGCCGTGCTCACTGGCGAAGTGCAGGCCATGCTCGACGTCACCGTGTCGACCACCCCGCTCGTGCAGGCTGGCAAGGTGCGGGCGCTCATGGTCACCGGGGGCCGTACGCTCGAGCAATACCCGGGCGCCGTACCCTTCGACAGCCTGTTTCCAGGCCTGGGCATCGCCTCCTGGCACGGCGTGTTCGCGCCTCGCGCCACCCCCAGGCCGGTGCTCGAGCGCATCGCACGCGACCTGCGCGAAGTGCTGCGCAACCCGGCCGTCGCCGATCGATTCCGTCAACTGGGCGTCGAACCCTCGGGCGTCTCGGGGAGCGAATTCGACGCCATCGTTCACCGTGACTTCGAGCGCTGGGGCGACATCATCCGACGCAACCAGCTACGCGCCGATTGAATCAGGCCGGCACCAGCGCGAGCACCCGCAGCGGGCTGCCACTGCCGTTACGGATCTTCAGCGGCGGACAGATCAGGATGGCGCCCGTGGGCGGCAACTGATCGAGGTTAGCGAGGCACTGCAGACCGTAACGGCCGGCACCGTGCATGTAGTAGTGACAGGGAAAAGGCGGACGCTGGTACTGTGCCTGCCCGGCGTCGGTACCGATCGACTCGGAACCAAAACCGATGACCTGCCGTTCCTCGACCAGAAAACGCACCGCCTCGGCGTCCGGTCCGGGGGTGTGCTGGCCCGTCTCGTCGTAATTCTGATAGGCCACCGGGTCGGTGCGCTTGGACCAGTCAGTGCGCATCAAGACCCAGGCGCGCGCCGGGATGCGTCCATGCACCGACTCCCAGCGCTCGATGAAGGAACGACTGAGCAGAAAATCGGCATCAGCAGCCGACTCTGCCGTGCAGTCGATCACGCAGGCCGGGCCGATCAGGTCTTCGGGCGGAATGGTATCGGTGGCATTGCGTGGCAGATCGCGCCCCGACACCCAGTGTATCGGTGCATCGAAGTGGGTGCCGGTGTGCTCGCCGCAGGAAAAGTTGTTCCAGTACCACGCAGGACCACGCTCGTCGTAGCGGGACACCTCCTCGATGCGAAAAGGCCAGCACTGCCCCATTTCGGGGGGCAGTGATATCTGCGGAAACTCCGGGGCCAGGGTCTGGGTGAGGTCAACCACACGAATCTGCCCCGATACGAGTTCGGCCGCCAGACGCAGCAAGACGCTCGCGCCACCGACATCACCCCGGGCAACACCGCCGGCTTCAATCGAGATTGCACTGTCCATCATCGCTCTCCGCGTCTTGTCGCACTCAACCGGCCAGCTCACGTTCGAGCGCCTTGGGATTGTCTCGCCAGCGCTCGAGCCACTCCTGGGCCACATCGCCGGGAAACACGTCTTCGACACCGGACTTGAGCGCCGTGATCAAAGCGCGTGCCAGCACGGCAGGCGACACCTTCGGCGGCACCACCGTCTGGTTCCATTCATCATCCATCGGGCCCGGAAAGAGATTGACCACCCGAACGCCAGCGCTGCGCATCTCGGCGCGCAGACACTGCGACAAGGAGAGCGCAGCCGCCTTCGATGCCGAAAACGTGCCATGCGGCGGGTAGTTCGACAGCGCGTAGATCGACAGCAGATTCACCCAGGCCACGGCACCGGTCGGACCATCGGCCGCGCGAGCGCGCAGGGCAGGCCCGAACGCCTGGGCAAGTCGCAGCAAGCCAAAGTAGTTGACGTCCATCTCCAGTCGAGCCGTTTCGATGCCCTGACGATCGCCAATGCCGTGCGTGCGATGCACTTCGGCATTGTTCACCACGATATCGACCCGACCACCGATCTCGGCCGCCAGTTCGCGCACCGAAGACGAATCGGTGAGATCCAGGGGCACGATGCTCACCTGCGGCATCGCTCGCAAGGCATCGAGCCCCGGAAACTGCTTCCAGGGTTCAGCCTGCCCGACCCACACCAGATCGGCACCCGCCTTCACCAGATGCTCGACCAAGGCCTGCCCGAGCGGTGAGCGCCCGTCGGTGACGAGCACCTTGCGAAAGCGCGGATCGCAGGTGAATTCGCGCAGCTGGGGGTCATCAGCCATATTCGCTGTCTCCGTATCGGGCAATGCAAAGAGAACCGCCTGCCCGGACCGATCGAGCCGGGCGTCGACGCGTACCCGCGCCGGCGCCGGCAGGCAATCGCCGTGCAGATGAACGACCACGGTAGGCCCGCAATCGAGCCGCACCATGCCCAGGCGCCAGGGCAAGCGCTCGCGAAAGAACAGATCATTCGAGTGCGCGAGCTCGGTCTGTGCGATCAGCAGGCCATCGCCCGACTGCAACTCCCAGCGCAAGCGCACCGACAGGCAGCGCGAACAGGCCTCCACGGGCGGGTACTGCACCGCCTGGCAGTCACGACAGCGCTGCAGTTCAAAGCGCCCCAGTGCCGCAGCCGCGGTGAGCCCGAGCGCGACACGACTGCGCCCGCCCGGCGGCAGGTTGGGCAGACGAGTGCGCAGCACCGGGTTCTTGCGTCTGGGGCGAGCGAATTCACGCACCATCGCGATCAGTCCGCGGCAAGGATCGCAGCGGCCGAGGCCAGTCCGCGATCGTAGTTGATCATGCCAAAGCCGCTCACCATGCCGACCGCTGCAGCGCTCACCTGACGCGCCCCGGCAACCCCGGTGAGCTGGCGCATCGCCTCCACCACCCCCAGATAGCCACCGGCGGCCCCGGCCTGCCCTGCCGAGAGTTGCCCACCCGACGTGTTGAGCGGGAACGAGCCATTCCAGTCAAAGGTGTTCGCGCGCACGAAGCGGGCACCCGCTCCTTTTTCACAGAACCCGAGGTCTTCGATCTGCATGAGCGAAATCACCGGGTAGTCGTCATAGACCTGCAGGAAGTCGATGTCGGCAGGCCCTACGCCAGCCTGATCATAGAGATCATCCCGATCAAGCGCCCAGCCCCCACGCACCTGGATCGGGTCATCGGCAAAGCCGTTATGCCGCTCGATGGTCGAGAGTACCCTCACCCCATCGAGTCCGAGCGAGCGCGCCCGCTCGGCCGACATCACCAGAAAGGCATCGGCACCGGCACAGGGCATCACGCAATCAAAGAGCCGCAAGGGGTCGGCGATCAGGCGTGCGTCGAGATACTCCGCGAGGGTGAGTGGCTTCTTGAAGAGCGCGTGCTCGAAGCGCAGGGCATTCTCGCGCTGTGCCACACACAGCTTGCCGAAATCGGCACGCGCCACTTCGTACTCGCGCATGTAGTTGGACGTGAGAAAGGCAAAGCTGGCATTGGGCCCGCCGGCCCCATAGGGGTAGACCGCATCGCGGGCAAAGGAACTGAAGTTCGACAGCGTCAATCGAAACGAGTCGACATGGTTGGTGTCACCGGCCAGGCAGGCGACGATGTCGGCATCGCCCGACTGCACGGCGCGCGCAGCGCGCCGCAGGGCCACCACACCACACGCACCACCCAGCGGAATGTGATCAAGCCAGCGGGGCGCGACCCCCAGGTGCTGGGTGAGTCCGATGGCGGTATCGGGGGCCAGCGTGAAACTGGACACGCACAGGCCATCGACCGACGCCTTGTCGATGCCTGCGACACGCAGCAGTTCAGCGAGCGCGCGGGCCAGAAACCAGTGGGCCGTGCGTATCGAGTAGCGCACATACGGCACCGTCACCGGGGCCACCGCCACGATGCCCTGGTAGTCATGACGCACGCGCCGTGCGCTCAGGCTAACCCTGAGCATGGGTACGTCGCTTCGAAGCGCGCAGATCATGGGTGCCGGGTGCCAGGCACAAGGTCGCTGCCAGTTCGGCCAGTTGACCCTTCTGGACCTTGTTGGTGGCGGTGGTGGGCAGCGTCTGGACAAAGGCAACCCAGCCTGGCGCCTTGAAATAGGCCAGCCGCTCGAGACACCACGCCTGAATCGACAGGGCGCTGGCATGGTCGATCGCGGCCGCATCGCTTGGAATGACGCAGGCCATCACCTCCTCGTCGCGCAAGGGGTCGCTCGCAGCAATCACCGCCACCTGGCGCACACCGGGGTGACCGGCCAGCACCGCTTCGACTTCGAGCGCTGCGATGTTCTCGCCGGCACGTCGGATGATGTTCTTGCGCCGGTCGACGAAATGGAACTGGCCATCGGGCCCCACCCGCACGACATCACCGGTATGAAACCAGCCACCGCGCCAGACCTGTGCCGTGGCAGCCTCGTCCTTCAGGTAGCCACGAAAGAACCCGGCACGCGCGTCCGCCCCGGCACGTCGCACCAGAAGCTCTCCGGGTTCACCGGTGGCGACCTCCACACCCTCGGTATCAACCAGACACCATTCGAAACCCTCGCGGGGCCAACCGATACAGCGAGTACCGACATGGCGCGGCTCGCGACTGGCTGTGATCGCCCCACCGCTGGCCGTTTCGGTCATCGACCAGGCTTCGATCAGGGGAAAGCCGAACCGGTCCTCGAACGCCTGATGATCAGACGGGTTGGCATTGGCCCCGAACCCGAACCGCACCCGATGGCTGCGATCGCTGGCCGACTCGGGCTGCGCGAGCAGGATGGCAGGCATCACGCCCAGGTAATGCACGATCGTGGCGCCACTCGCAGCCACATCGGCCCACCAGGTACGCGGGTGAAAACGATCGAGTTGAACGATACATCCACCACTCATCATCATGGCCATGCTGGAGGCGACCAGGGCGTTCATGTGAAAGAGCGGCAACGGTGTGATCAGCCGCTCGGCCGCCTCGGCAACACTGCACAGCCCACCCTCGGTCAGGTAGTGCTCGCCCATCCTCAGGCAGTAATCGTTGTCGATCAGGCAGCCCTTGGGCTTTCCGGTCGTGCCCGAGGTGTAGAGCAAGGCGCACTCGGTGTGGCGTCCGGGCACTTCGCCCCCCCCTGCAGCAGACCTCAGCGCAGCGGGCGGCTTGAACGCATCGGCAAGCGCGATTGCACCGCCACCGTCTGGCAGATCAGGTTCAACCTCGATGACGTTCAAGCCTTCGAGGTCGAGAGCAGCAATCGCCGCGCCGCGCCCGGGCAACACAACGGCCAGCACCGCTTCGCTGTGCTCGAGCACGTAGGCGAGTTCGGCGGTGCGGTAGTCCGGATTGAGAGGCACCATGCTCACACCCAGCGCATTGAGCGCCAGGTAGTGAATCAGGAACTGCGGACGGTTTTCCAGAAGGAGGGCTACCCGATGCCCCACCCCATAGCCGCCGGCGCGATAGATCGCGGCCAGGGCATCGACCGAGCACAGCATGTCGGCATAAGCGATCTCCCAGCCGCGCGCGGGCGCGCCTGCAACGTCGGTTGCAGGGTCAAGCGGCCCATGCCAGGCGCGACAGGCCGACACGGGCACCTGCAGCAGAGTCTGGTGCGGATAGCGTTCGGCCGCCTTGAACAGCGCACCGTATACGGTATCGGCCTGCACGGGAACATGGGGCGCGGTGCTGAACCCGGCCCCTGAGGTCGCTGGGGGAGCGACTCGGGCAGCAGGGGCTTGGGCGCCCGACGGCCGCTGCGCCAAACGGGATGAGTGGGTGTTCATAGAGGCAGATAGAGCGAAGGCAGCGCAGACTGCGCATCGACGAGATCGATACGCTTTTGCACGATGAGAACCGATTGTGGACCGAGGCGCAATCGATGCCGCACGGTGCCCTCCAGTGGGATGCGTCGCTCGCCACGCACTTCGACATGGCTGAATGGCGTCCTGAAACAATACAGGCCATCCGCCGGGTCGATGCCCTCGAAGACCGGCCATTGCAGCACATGCTGCGTGCGCGGCATGGGTTTCAAGGACCAGGCCTTCGGATGCGCCATGCGCGCCACCCGTACCGCCAGCAACAAGCGATCTTCACAGGCGATCGACTGCTCGAGGCGCGGGTCGGACTGGCCGGGATCGAGCGCCACCCAGTAGAGTCCGTCGACGTCATAGAGCGATAGCCAGGCAGACCAGGATGCCGCATCGAGAAGACGCGCCTCCTCGATGATGAGCGCCCTGGCGCGGTCTGTTGCCGCCGATTCAGCATTCATGGGCTGTCACCGGCCGGATCGGCGAGGGCTGTCGCCCAGGCTTGATACTGATTGCGGATCAGACGCTCATCGGTGCCACCGGTCGTCGCTTCGGCACCCGATTCCTCGCCGCGTGCACCGCGCTGCAGGTTGACCCATTCATGGCCACCATTGCCACCATTGCCACCGCTGGCCAGTGCACGCTGGATCGACTCGAACACCTGCACATCATCGTGCGCAACGAGTGACATCGGCGAGAACACGATGCGGTTGTAGGTGAGCGTGCGCTCCAGCAATACATCGGGCGCCCCGACGGCTCGAAACGCCCACACCTCCACCTGCGTACGACTGACCCCCAGGGGGCGGATCACCCGCAAGGTCTGCGGCATGCTCTTGAACGCAATGCTCGGGTAGATGACGGCATTCTGTGGCGACCAGCCGAGTATCTGGGCTGCGCGCGTCGCCCCCCAGGCCTTGACCATCGCATCCTCATAGCCCGGGATCGCCGAGTAGTCGCTGTGCAGGCTGGCGTGGATACCCAGAATACTGTGACCGCCCTGGAAGACCCGCCCCCCCATGCGCTCCAGAAAATCGCTGCCCTGCGAAAAGGGCAGCAATTGCTCCATCGCCATCGGCTTGCGGGGCGACGCCGTGCCGGCCTCCACCCGCGCCTGCCAGACCTGCGCAGCAGCCTCGGCAGAGGACTCGTGCGTGACCGAAGCGTGAACGGTATCGTTCACGTTCTCCAGATAGATCTTCCAGTTGCAATCGATGACGGTACGCAGGCACGGTCCGGCCACCTCCAGCCGGCCCTCGGGTGATCGATCGGCCATCGCGTCAATACAGGCGCGCATGTCTGCGGGCACCTGCTCATCGAAAGAGGGGCCGTCGGCTGACAGCCGCACGAAGACAAAACCCCGATAGACCGTGCTGGCCACCTGAGCAAGCCCCCTTGACGCCTCACTCGATGAAAAGCCGGTGCCCTCGTAACCTTCGCGGATCGGCACTGCCAGCAGTGACCCGTCGAGCCGGTAGGCCCAGGCATGGTAGGGGCAGCGCAAGGCACGACCGGCATGCCCGCTGGCCGCGCAGGTCATCATCGAGCCCTTGTGTGCGCAGCGATTGATGAGCACCACCACACCACCATCGGGCTGGCGCACCATCAGCAGTGGCACATCGGCCACGCTCAGCGCGATGAAGTCCCCCACCTGCGGCGTCTGCGAGACATGCCCCAGATAGATCCAGGCACGCGCAAACAGCCGGGTCTGCTCGAGCCGGTAGATGGCCTCGCTGAGGTAGGCGTCACGATGCACCCTCTCGCCATCAAACAGGCCACGCGCTGCAACCGCCGGGGCGATGCGCGAAGAAGCAGGGGCGGTGAGGTCAATACCGGTTTTCATGCTCGCATTGTAAGGGCTGGCAAACGGTTGCATGTGCAACAAGCCTCGCCGCATACTGCGCTCCGGTGGCAGGAACAATCGCACGCAGCGGATTCGTCCAGCCAATCGCTCCATTGCATGATGAAAGGCTGCTCATGGAAACCACTCCTCTGCGGATCGGGGTACTCGGCGGCGGTGCCGTTGGCTGCTACTTCGGAGCCCTGCTTGCCCGTGCCGGGCATGCGGTCACGCTGATTGGCCGGCAACGCACCGTCGATGCCATCACCGCCGGTGGCCTGCGGCTGCGACGCAACGACATCGATGAAACCGTGAGCGTAGAGGCCAGTACCGATCCGGCTGCCCTGGGCAATACCGATATCGTGCTGTTGTCGGTGAAGAGTTTCGACACCGAAACGGCAGCACGCCAGATCGCACCGCACCTGCCGCCTGGCGCACTCGTACTCAGCCTGCAGAATGGCGTCGAGAATCCGGCGCTCATCCACAACATCGTCGCCGCCGCCGTCATGCCAGCGGTAGTCTACGTCGCCGCCGAAATGACCACTGCCGCCGAAGTCACCCACTCGGGGCGCGGCGACCTGATCATCGGCACACAGGCCCTCGGAGGTCGTTCGGCGCGCTGCTCGGCGCAGACCCTGGCTGATCGATTCGCGCTGGCCGGCATCCCGGTACGGATCAGCGACAACATCGACGGCGACGCGTGGGAAAAACTCGCAATGAATTGCGCTCTCAATGCCATCTCGGCGCTTGCACGTGCCCGCTATGGCCAGATTGCCGGGTTCGGCCCAACCCATGCGCTGATGAACGAGGCGGTCGACGAAGTCGGGTCGGTTGCCCGCGCAACCGGCGTGCGCATACCCGTCGATGACCTGCGCGCTGCCGCGGCGCGTCTGGCACAGGCCATGACGCGCGCAACCTCGTCGACCGCGCAGGACATCGCGCGGGGAAAACGCACCGAGATCGATGCGCTCAACGGCCATATCGCACGACTGGGTGAGCGGCTGGGTGTACCGACACCGGTCAATCGGGCCCTTCACGCCCTGGTCAGCCTTCAGGAGCAAGCTTCATGAGCGGCCCCTTGCAGAAGAAGATTCTTGTCGTCGACGACGACACGCGGTTGCGCGACCTGCTGTCTCGCTACCTGACCCAGCAAGGCTTTGCGGTGAAGGTGGTGGCTGACGGACGCGGACTGACCCGGGCCATGGAACTCGAGCGCTTCGATCTGATTGTTCTCGACATCATGCTCCCCGGCGAAGACGGCATGGCGATCCTGCAGCGCTTGCGTGCGGCTCACAAGGCCATTCCGGTACTGATGCTCACCGCAAAGGCCGAGGAGGACGAGCGCATCGACGGTCTCGAAGGGGGTGCGGATGACTATCTGGCCAAACCTTTCAACCCGCGTGAACTGGTCGCCCGGATCCGGGCGGTGCTGCGCCGTCGGGAGGACATCATCCCCGCCGGGGCGCCCGCCACCGACGAGACGATCATCGTATGGGCTGACTTTCGCTTCGAACCGGCGACACGGCGCCTGACTCGCGCCGGGGTCGACATTCCGCTCACCACGGGCGAATTCTCGATGTTGAGCGTTCTGGTGCGAAACCCGCGAGTCCCGCTGTCACGAGAAAGACTGATGGAACTGGCGCGCGGACGCGATCTGGACAACGTCGATCGTGCGGTCGATGTGCAGATCTCGCGTTTGCGCAAGCTGATCGAACCCGAAGCAGGCCGCCCGCGCTACATCCAGACCGTCTGGGGGCATGGCTACGTGTTCGTACCAGATCCCAGCGAAAGCGCACCGACAGCCGACTGAAGCCCAGCCCGATCGCGCGATGAGACGCATCCGCTGGCGACAAGCCGTCACGCCCCGGGCGTTCTGGCCAACAAGCCTGCTGGGTCGCAACTTCGCACTGCTCGCACTGGTGATCATCATGGGGGCGATTGGCTGGGCCAGCGTCTTTCGTTATCACCAGATGGAGCCCCGCGCCGCACAGGCGGCCACTTTCGTCGTCAGCGTGATCAACCTCAGTCGATCGGCGCTGATGAGTGCCCAGCCCGAACTGCTGCGCGACCTGCTCCAGGAGTTTGCCGAGTTCGAGGGCATCCGGATCTATCCGGCTGATGTCAACGACCAGTCCCTGGAGTCCGCCCCCGACCGTTACCTGGAGCGGGTGATGAGCCAGGTGCGGGGCGAACTGGGCGAGGCCACCCGCTTTGCCATCGTGCGCAATGCGCGACGCGGCTTCTTCGTGAGCTTCGGGATAGACGACGATCAGTACTGGGCAGAGTTTCCGCTCGATCGAGTGGTACCGCCGCGCTCCGATATCTGGATTGCATGGGCGATTGGGGTACTGGCACTGTCCCTCATCATGCTCTACCTCATCGTGTACCGGATTCGCGCGCCCCTTGCCGCACTCAGCGGCGCTGCGCAGACGCTGGGACGTGGCGAATTTCCCGATGAACTCGCGCTGGAGGGCCCGGCCGAATTGCGCTCGCTGGCGCTGGCCTTCAATCAGATGACGACCGACCTTGCACACCAGCATGCAGACCGCGCCTTGATCCTGGCCGGCATCTCGCATGATCTGCGAACCCCGCTTGCACGCCTGCGTCTGGCCATCGAAATGAGTGCCATCGACCAAGAGAGCAGCGAAGCGATGGTGGAGGACATCGAGGAGATGAACCGGATCGTCGGGCAGTTCCTGGACTTTGCCCGTGCACTGAGTGGGGAGAAGCCGCAGTGGCTTCGGGTCTCCGAACTGGCTGCGGAAGTGCTCCAGCGTGAGGCAGGACGTGGCTCTGCCATCGAATCACGAATCCTCCAGACACCGCGCCAGCGGGTGCGTCCGGTCGGGCTGCGCCGACTCCTGACCAACCTCATCGACAATGCCAGGCGCCACGCCGGGGAGCCCCTGACACTGAGCGTTCAGGCCGACTCGCGCGAGGTCGTCATCGAGGTGCTCGATCGTGGCCCGGGCATCCCCGCCGGGGAAACCCATCGCCTGCGACAACCCTTCCAGCGACTGGAGAGTGCACGCTCCAATACCGGCGGCTCGGGGCTTGGACTTGCCATCGTCGACAGAATCGCCCAGGCCCACGGTGGCCGGCTCGACCTGCTCCCGCGCGACGGCGGGGGCCTCATCGCCCGAATCACTCTACCGCTGCTGGGGGGGCAGTCAGACCCGACCGAGCCTGCTTGAGTGTGCCCCCGCTCTCAGTCGACATGCTCGATGAGGGCGACCGCCTCGGCCGCAATGCCTTCGCCACGGCCAGTAAAACCCAGACGTTCCGTGGTCTTGGCCTTGACGTTGACCGCGTTCTTCGCAAGACCGAGGTCGGCAGCAATGCAGGCACACATGGCGTCGACATGCGGTGCCATGCGCGGCGCCTGCGCGATGATCGTGCAGTCGATGTTGACGATGACAAAGCCTGCCGCGGCGACGCGCAAGGCAGCCTCTCGCAGCAACAGGCGACTGTCGGCGCCGGCAAAAGAGGCATCGGTGTCAGGGAAGTGGCGACCGATGTCGCCAAGACCGGCAGCACCGAACAGCGCATCGGTGATGGCGTGCAGCAGGACGTCGGCATCCGAATGCCCGAGCAATCCGCGCTCGTACGGTATGGTGATACCGCCAATCACCAGAGGCCTGCCCTCCACCAGTGCGTGCACGTCAAACCCCTGCCCTATCCGCATGCTCATGCCTGACTCTCCAGAAACTGCGTCGCGAGGTCGAAATCCTCGGCAAAGGTGATCTTGAAATTGCGTCGCGAACCCGGCACGAGACGTGCGTGCAGCCCTAGGCGCTCCATGGCCGCCGCCTCATCCGTGGGCTCGACCCCGGCGCTGGCGGCCTCGCCCAGCGCACGCAAGAGCGCAGCATTGCGAAACATCTGCGGCGTGAGCGCCGACCACAAGCCACTGCGATCGACGGTCTGCTCGATACGGCCAGCAGGCGAGGACCGCTTGAGGGTATCGGCAACCGGCGCCGCCAGGATGGCGCCCACAGGGTCGGCCGCCCCCTCGTCGATCAGTCGAGTCAGATCGACCGCAGGCAAGCAGGGGCGAGCCGCATCGTGCACCAGCACCCAGTCATGGGGGGCAATACCCTGTGCTGCGCCAAGCCCGTTCATCACGCTCGCGCTGCGGCTTGCGCCACCACACCACAGGCCTTTGACCCGACCCTGAAAGGCACGCCAATCGATCCGTGCAAAATCCTCGTCCTGAGGGGAGAGGACCACCTGCACCGAGTCGATACGCGGATCGCGCAGCAGCGCTCGTACCGAGTGGACGAGCACCGGTTCACCACACAAGGTGGCGTACTGCTTGGGCATCGCCAGCCCGCTGCGTGCGCCTTGTCCGGCCGCAGGTACAAGCGCATGAAATCTCACCACCATCGAGAACACCCCGGGGATCCTGCCCGACCCGTCTTATAATAGCCGGCTTTTTTGTCCAGCCAACATGATGCAATCGGACGAAGACCACGGCAGCACCCAACGCAGAACTTCGCTCACGGCGACCGGTTCGGGGGATGCGCTTGCCATCGCAACGCTGGCCGCCAGCGCTGCGCCCCTGGCAGTGGTTTGTGCAACATCCTCCGACGCACGGCGTCTGGCCGAGGAGCTGCGCTTCTTCGCACCGGGTGTGCGAGCCACCTTGTTTCCCGACTGGGAGACCTTGCCCTACGACACGCTCTCGCCGCACCAGGATCTGGTGAGCGAGCGTCTGGAGAGCCTGCATCGAATCACCAACGGCGAATTCGATGTCGTGGTGATGCCGGTGAGCACCGCCTTGCAGCGACTCGCGCCACCGGCCTATCTGGCGGCCTATACCTTCTTTCTGCGCCAGGGCACCACCTTCAGCATCGACGGGTTTCGCACGCAGATGACGCTGGCCGGTTACAGCCATGTCTCGCAGGTGGTGAGCCCCGGCGAATACTGCGTGCGCGGCGGACTGGTCGATCTCTTTCCGATGGGCAGTGCCCTGCCTTATCGCATCGATCTGGCCGACGACCAGATCGAGTCGCTGCGCGCCTTCGACCCGGACACCCAGCGCACGCTCTACAAGGTGCCCGAAGTCCGGCTGCTGCCGGCGCGCGAGTTTCCGATGGACGAAGCGAGCCGGGTGCGCTTCAGGGCACGCTTTCGCGAAGCTTTCGAGACCGATGTCACCCGCGCCCAGGTCTACCGCGATGTCTCCAATGGCATACCGCCAGCGGGCATCGAGTACTACCTGCCGCTCTTCTTCGAGGAAACCGGGACCTTCTTCGGCTACCTGCCGCCGGACACGACGCTGGTGATGCACCACGACTGCAACCACGCGATCGAAGAGTTCTGGACCAGCATCAACGCGCGTCACAACCTGCTGCGCGGCGACAAGGCCCGCCCGATCCTGTCACCGACGCGGCTGTTTCTCACCGCCGAACAGTTCTTTGTCGGGGCGCGCGATTATCGACGCGTCGATGTGCGGGCAGCATCGATCGCCCCACAAGCGCCCGCGACCCGATCGGAATCGGCACACTCCAGCACGCTCCCACCGCTGGGGATCGAGCGCCGTGCCGACGACCCGTTGCACGCGCTCAAGGGCTTTCTGGCCACCTCGGGCCTGCGCGTACTCATCGTGGCCGACTCGGCCGGGCGGCGCGAGACGATGCGCGAATACTTTGCCGAGTACGGCGTCCACCCGGGCGCTGCCCAGGACTTCACCCAGTTCATGGCCGCCGAGCATCCGGTGATGCTCGCTGCTGGTCCGCTCGCCAACGGCTTCATTCACGCCGCACGCGGCATTGCAGTCATTACCGAGGCCGAGATCTATGCAGCGACGGCGCGCGCACGCGGTGGGCGTGAAGCACGACGCAGTTCGATCGAGGGCATGGTTCGCGACATCGGCGAACTGCGCATCGGTGACCCGGTGGTTCACATCGAACATGGCGTCGGTCGGTATCACGGCCTGGTCGACCTTGATCTGGGCGATGGCAACAACGAGTTTCTGCTGCTCGAGTACGCCAACAACACCAAGCTCTATGTGCCGGTGGCGCAACTGCACGCCATCAGTCGCTACAGTGGCGGCCCACCCGAGCAGGCACCGCTGCACGTCCTTGGCAGTGGCGACTGGGACCGCGCCCGGCGCAAGGCCGCCGAACAGGCCCGCGATACCGCGGCTGAACTCCTCAACATCTACGCACTGCGCGCGGCACGCACCGGTCACGCATTTGCCGCCCCGCAGCACGATCTGGACGCCTTTGCCGAAGGCTTCGGATTCGAGGAAACGCCCGACCAGGCCGCTGCCATCAACGCGGTGGTAGACGACATGCGCCAGGGCAAGCCCATGGACCGCCTCATCTGTGGCGACGTGGGCTTTGGCAAGACCGAGGTGGCCTTGCGTGCAGCCTTCGTCGCGGTGAGCGGTGGACGTCAGGTCGCGATCCTCGCACCCACCACGCTGCTCGCCGAGCAGCACTTCCAGACCTTCAGCGACCGCTTCGCGGAATGGCCGATTCGCATCGCCGAACTGTCTCGATTCCGCTCGTCAAAGGAAGTATCCGCCGCCATCAAGGGCATCGGAGAGGGCAAGGTCGACATCGTGATCGGCACCCACAAGCTGCTCTCCCCGGATGTGAAATTTCAGCGCCTTGGTCTCGTGATCATCGACGAGGAGCACCGTTTCGGAGTACGCCAGAAAGAAGTCCTGAAGGCGCTGCGCGCCGAAGTAGACGTGCTCACCCTCACGGCCACACCCATTCCGCGCACCATGGCCATGTCGCTCGAGGGCCTGCGCGATCTGTCGGTGATCGCCACCCCCCCGGCCCGGCGACTGGCCATCAGAACCTTCGTATCGCCCGCCTCGCCGGGTGTGATCCGCGAGGCGGCACTGCGAGAACTGAACCGCGGCGGACAGATCTACTTCCTGCACAACGACGTCGAATCGATCGAGCGCGAGCGCGAAACGCTGGAAAAGCTGCTGCCTGAGGCACGCATCATCGTCGCCCATGGGCAGATGCCCGAACGCCAGCTCGAACGCGTCATGCGCGAGTTTTTGCAGCAGCGACACAATCTGCTGCTCTGCTCGACCATCATCGAAACCGGCATCGACATTCCGACCGCCAACACCATCCTCATCAACCGCGCCGACAAGTTCGGGCTTGCCCAGTTGCACCAGCTGCGCGGTCGGGTCGGACGATCGCACCATCAGGCCTATGCCTATCTGCTCACCCCACCTGCGGAGGCGCTGAGCGCCACGGCAAAGAAGCGCCTGGAAGCCATCCAGATGATGGAAGAACTCGGATCGGGGTTCTACCTGGCCATGCACGATCTGGAGATTCGTGGCGCCGGCGAAGTGCTGGGTGAATCGCAAAGCGGCGAGATGCAGGAGGTGGGCTTCAACCTCTATACCGACATGCTCAACGCGGCCGTCAAGGCTTTGAAGGCAGGCCGCGAGCCCGACATCGATCAACCCTTCGAAGCGGTTGCCGAAATCAATCTGCATGTGCCCGCACTGCTCCCGGGCAGCTACTGTGCCGACGTCCATGAGCGTCTGGTCATCTACAAGCGGCTGGCCAACTGTGATGACGCCGAACAGATCCTGCACCTGCGCGAGGAGCTGATCGATCGCTTCGGTCCGCTGCCGCCCCAGGCCGATTCGCTGCTTGCATGTCATCGGCTGCGCCTGTCGGCGCGCCCGCTCGGGGTCACACGCATCGACGCGGCCGAGGAGGCCATGGTGGTGCAGTTCGGCCAGCACACCACGGTCGAGCCGCGACGACTGATCGAACTCATCCAGAAACGTCGTCAATGGAAGATGACCGGGCCGACCCGCCTTCGGGTGGAGCACAAGTCGGTCACGCTGCCCGAACGCGTGAAGGGTGTCGAGGAGGTCTTGCGTGCTCTGGCCGCCCCCAGCGGCACACGGAGCTGAGATGACAGACCTCGGGTCAGGGCATCAGGGCAGACACCTGGTGATCCATGCACCGCACCTCGCAGAGTTCGATCGTGCCCGGCTGCTCGCGGCACTGGATGTGGGCAGCCTGCGTGCCTTGCTGGCCGATGATGGCGGCACCCTGCGGCTCACCGCCAGTGGTGACGAATCGCACCTCGTGGAGATCGCACGCACGGCCGGGTGTGACGCAGCGCTGCTGGAGCCCGACGCATCGCTCGCGCACTTCGGTCTGCTCGCGATGGACATGGATTCGACGGTCATCACGATCGAGTGCATCGACGAACTGGCGGCCGAGGCAGGTGTCAAGCCACAGGTGGCAGCCATCACCGAGCGCGCGATGCGCGGAGAAATCGACTTTGCCCAGAGCCTGCGTCAGCGTGTCGGATTGCTCGAAGGCTTGCCCACCGAACGTCTGCAGCACGTGTTCGACGAACGACTGCGCTTCTCGGTCGGGGCCGCCCGTCTGGTGCAGGTCGCACGGGCAGCCGGCCTGCACACCCTCCTGGTTTCAGGCGGCTTTACCTGGTTCACCAGCCGGGTAAGTGCTGCACTGGGCATCGCCGAATCTCATGGCAACCGCTTGGGCGTCCATGATGCAGTGCTCGATGGCACGATCGATGGGCCGATCCTGGATGCCGCCGGAAAGGCCGCGGCGGTTGCGGCGGCTACCGCGCGCCTGGGCTTGCGCCGCGACCAGGTGATGGTGATTGGCGACGGTGCCAACGACCTGCGCATGATGGCTGAGGCCGGCACCTCGATCGCCTACCACGCCAAACCGGTTGTCCGCGCAGCCGCCAGTCTTGCCATCGATCACGGTGGCCTCGATACGGTGCTCAGCTGGTTTCCCGATCAGCCCAGAGCGCTCTGATCGGACACACCAGGGCCTGCGTCAGTGCGCAGCGCGCGCAAATGCAACAGCCGACTTGATGGCCTCGATGGCGACTTCGATGTCGGCTGGCTCGGTATAGCGGCCGATGCTGATGCGCAAGGAATGATGCGCAAGATCATCGGAAAGCCCGATTGCTCGCAGCACGTGCGAGGGCTCCGCAGCGGCTGAGGTACACGCCGAACCCGCCGATACGGCAATGCGCTCGAGGCTCATCGCAAGCGATGCGCCCTCGCCAAGGGCGATGCTGACATTGAGATTGTGCGGCACACGCGATTCGAGACTGCCGTTCACCACCAGGCCATCGATCGACAGCAGCCCCTCGAGCAGGCGATGGCGCAACGCGCCGATACGCGCATTGTCATCCATCATGTCCAGTGCTGCAATGCGCGCAGCCTCGCCAAACCCGACGATCTGGTGCGCCGGCAAGGTACCCGAGCGCATGCCGCGCTCGTGCCCACCGCCGTGAATCTGCGCCTCCACGGCGACGCGAGGCCGCTGCCGCACGTAGAGCGCACCGATACCTTTGGGCCCGTACATCTTGTGCGCGGTGATGGTCAGGAGATCGACCTGAAGCGCTTCGACGTCGATGGCAACCTTGCCGGCGCCCTGCACCGCGTCGCAATGAAAGATCACGCCACGGGCACGACAGAGTTCGCCAATCTGGGCAATCGGCTGGATGACGCCGATCTCGTTGTTCACGAGCATCACTGACACAAGCACCGTATCGGCCCGGATTGCTGACGCCACATCGGCGGCACTCACCAGCCCGTCGGGTCCGGGGGCAAGCACCGTCGCCGTGAATCCTTCACGCTCCAGATCGCGCACGGTATCCAGAACGGCCTTGTGCTCGGTGGCCACCGTGATGAGGTGCCCGGTCGTGCCGCGCCGATTGGCATGCGCAGCCCCCTTGATCGCAAGGTTGTTGCCCTCGGTCGCACCCGAGGTCCAGATGATCTCGCCCGGTTGGGCGCCGATGAGGCGCGCTACCTGCGCGCGCGATTGCTCGACCGCCTCGCGAGCCGACCAGCCAAAGGCATGGGTGCTGCTGGCAGGATTGCCGAACACCTCGGTCAGGAAGGGAATCATTCGCTCGGCAACCCGGCGATCGACAGGCGTGGTCGCCGCGTAATCCAGATACACGGGCAACTTCGAAACGGGTATGGCGGCGGACATGGCAGAGGGCGTTGCGGTCGTACTCGAGTGAGTGGCAGGCCGTGCGAAGCGACTGGGCTCGCAGACCCGTTGAAACCTCCAGATTGTAGCTTGTTTGCCCGCCAGACCGCCTGCCTCATCCGCCGCAAGACCCAGCCTGCGAAACCCCGTCAGACGAGCACCCGGCAAGACCGGTCAACCGCCACCCTGCCGGGGCGCCATGTCGGCCGCACCGCCAGGCTCGAGCGCGGCGAGGCGCGCACGCAGCGCCACCAGTTCAGCGTCGATGGCACCGGTATGGTCGGTCAGCCCCCGAATGGCCAGCGCTACCGGGTCATCATCGGAGGCTGACACCGCATAGGCCGAAAATCCCAGACGTGCCGCCTGTGCTTCACGCGCCTGCGCAGCCGTACCCTCGATGATCCGGGCAGGAATCCCGACCGCAGTTGCGCCCGCCGGCACATCCTTGACGACCACTGCATTCGAACCGATTCGCGCCCCCGCACCGACCACGATCGGCCCCAGCACCTTGGCACCCGCACCGATCACCACGCCCGCGCGCAGGGTCGGATGACGCTTGCCCCCGGTCCAGGAGGTACCACCCAGGGTGACCCCGTGGTAGAGGGTGCAGTCATCACCGATTTCGGCGGTCTCGCCGATCACCACCCCCATGCCGTGATCGATGAATACGCGTCGACCGATGCTGGCCCCGGGATGGATCTCGATGCCGGTGAGCCAGCGGGTGATGTGGGACACGAGGCGCCCGAGCCATTTCAGATCGCTCAGCCACAAGGCATGCGCCAGGCGGTAGAGGACGATCGCATGCAGCCCCGGGTAACAGGTCAGGACCTCGAAGGTCGTGCGCGCTGCCGGGTCTCGCTCGAATACCGAGGCGATGTCTTCACGCAGTTGCTGGAACACGCTGGCCATCCGTGCTGAGGATACCGGGCAGTCTAACCGTGTGGCCGCGCCGGGGCACGCACCTTGGGGTTGCCCTCGGCCCACTTGCGCATCGAGGTGAGAACGCCGCGCAGGATGTTGACCTCTTCATGCTCGAGCCGAGCCCGCACGAAGAGCCGTCTGAAGCGCTCCATCAGCCGGCGCGGCGCGTTCGGATCCAGAAACCCGCTGGCAAGCAGCGTCTCCTCCAGGTGCTCGCACAGGCGCTCCACCTCCTCGTGGCGAGCAAGCACCTGCGGTTCGGTCGAGGGCAGTTGCACGCCCCCTGCTTCAAGACGCAATTCGTAGGCAACCAATTGCACGGCCTGGGACAGGTTGAGCGAGGAAAACCGGGGATCGACCGGTATGTGCACAAGCGCCTGGCAGGCAATGAGTTCGTCGTTTGAAAGACCCGACATCTCGGTGCCGAACACGAAGGCAATCGGCCCGCTGGGCCCACCCGAGATCGCCTCGACAGGCGCCGCCTCGCAAAGCCCGATCGCCTCGGCGGCCGCCTCGCGCAACCCCAGTGCACGATGGCTCAGTTCGCGTCGCCGAGCGCTCAGCGCATAAGCCATGGTGGTGCCCAGCAAGGCCTCGGCAAGCGTGCTCACCACATGCGCCGAATCGAGGACGTCGTCAGCGCCACTGGCCAGCGCAACCGCCTCCGGATCGGGAAAATGGCGCGGCGTGACCAGCACCAACTGACGGATGCCCATCGCCTTCATCGCGCGGGCGCTGGCCCCGATATTGCCGGGGTGCGTGGTGGTGACCAGCACGAAACGCACCTGCCCCAGACGCACGCGCACGCCTGCCTCCTTGGCAGAATCCTGCTCGGGCACAGGCCCACCCTGCCCGTCTGCCTTAGAATGCGGCTCTGTCATCGCTTATCCCGGATTCCCCACTCATGGCCGTTCTCCACCCCTTGCTCAATACCGCGGTCCGCGCGGCGCGTCGCGCCGGCTCGGTCATCAGCCGCGCGTCGCTCGATCTGGAGTCGGTCACCGTCTCGAAGAAACGCCAGAACGATTTTGTCACCGAAGTGGACCGTGCGGCCGAGCAGATCATCGTCGAGATGGTCACCCGAGCGTACCCCGACCACGGCATCCTCGCCGAAGAGTCCGGGGTGTCAGGTGCCGCGTCAGCAGAATTTGTCTGGATCATCGATCCGCTCGATGGCACCACCAACTTCATCCACGGACTACCGCAGTATGCCGTTTCAATCGGCATCCAGCACCGGGGCGTCATGCAGCACGGCTGCATCTTCGACCCCACTCGCAACGAACTCTTCACGGCCAGCCGCGGGCGCGGCGCCTTCCTCGATGATCGACGCATCCGGGTATCGGGCGCGAGCGGCCTGCGCGACTCGCTCATCGGCACGGGATTCCCGTTTCGGGATGGCGAGGACCTCGAGCGCTACCTGGGCATGTTCAGCGCGGTGACCCAGAACACCGCCGGCATACGGCGGGCCGGTGCTGCGGCTCTCGATCTGGCCTATGTTGCCTGTGGGCGGCTCGACGGCTTCTGGAACCTGGGACTTGCGCCCTGGGACATGGCGGCCGGCGCCCTGATGGTGATCGAGGCCGGCGGACTGGTCACCGATCTCGAGGAGACCGAGAACTGGCTCGACAAGGGCGAAATCGCCTGCGGGACGCCCAAGGTGTTTGCGCCGCTCATCCAGTTGCTGGGCAAGCGGCGGCCCCCGCCCGAGGTCAGCCCCGCAGCTTGATCGCCTCGACCGCCGCCGGACGCGACAGGCTCATCTGGAGCCATGCCGCCAGTTGCGGGAAGGCCGACAGGTCGTACTTCATGCCGAGCAGCGAGTACATGACCGACGAGGCAATGAAGTCGGTCATGTCCCAGCGATCGAGCCCCAGATACCCGGTTGCCGCCAGCGCCTGCTCGATCACGGCAAGTTTGGGGAGCATCTTCTTCTCGCCCTCATCGGCCAGTGCGGCCACGCGCTTCTCGGGCGGAAAGACAAAGCGGTTCTGGAACACCATGATCATGGGTCCTTCGACATCGTTGGCGATGAAGAAGGCCCACTGCAGCATCCGGCCGCGCCCCTGTGCCGTGCTCGGGTAGAGTGGGCTGCCGTACTTCTCGGCCAGGTACAGATTGATGGCCGAAGATTCCCACATCACGAAGCCATCGTCATCGATGGTGGGAATGCGTGCGTTGGGGTTGAGCGCCCGGTACCAGTCTTCCTTGGCCTGGGCATTGTCGACATGGATGCTCACCGGAATATGCTCGTAGGCGATGCCCGATTCCTTGCACAGCCACATGACGCGAAAGGCGCGTGAGCGGGCCTGACCGTATATCTTGAGCATGGTTTCTCCTCCAGTTGTGGGTAATGTGTGCGACAACATCCGCGCCACTTGCGATTATAGGCAGTTGCGCTGTCCTGCCCGCACCGATTAACCTCGCAGACCAGTGGCTCGAGCCACACCAGTCACATCCGCCGAAACGCAGTCATACCGGCCCTATCAAGGAACGCTCTCATGGCACTCGCCCCCAAGTCGCATCTGGAATTCGTCAAGGTCGACATGACTGACGGCTGGGAAACCCCGGTCGGATACCCCGAGGGGTTCAAGCAGAAGATCCTCGCCAGCGACCTGGACGAAGTCGCCAAGCGTGGCAGCCGCACGCGTTTGTTGCGCCTCGACCCCGGTGCGTTCACAACCGCCCCTTTCGTGCATGACCACTGGGAAGAGGTCTACGTGGTGCAGGGCGACCTGATCGTCGGCAACGACGTGAATGGCAAGGGTGGCGACCAGTGCCAGGCGCATACCTACGCCTGCCGCCCACCGGGCGCCTTCCACGGCCCCTTCACCAGCGAAAAGGGCTGCATGCTCTACGAGATCCACTACTACGAAACGAGCGGCAAGCAGGGTGGCAAGAGCGCGGACTGAACGGCAATGATCAAGTCTGGCGCACAACACCTGGAATCGTTGCGCGATGGGCGCACGGTGTACATCGGTCGCGAGAAAGTCACCGATGTCACCACCCACCCGGCGTTTCGTCACGCGGCTCAAACGATTGCCGACATCTACGATCTGAAGGCCGATCCGGCCCGACGCGACCAGTTCACCTTCGAGGAAGACGGCGAGCGTTACAGCATGTACTTCAGGCGCGCACGAACGCGTGCCGACCTCGAAGCACGCATGGGCTTGCACCGCGCGATCGCCGGCGTCAGTCACGGCCTGATCGGGCGCTCACCTGACCATGTGACGAGCTTTGTCACCGGAATGTCGACCGCGCCCGAAGTGTTCGGCGAGCGCGCCGACAACCTGCTGCGCTACTACGAGCACATGCGCCGCAACGATATCTACGCGGCCTATGCGGTGATACCGCCGCAGGCGGCGCGCAATCCCGAGTTCTACCAGAAGCAGAACATGGCGATCCCGACACTGCGCGTGGTGCGGGAAGAGGCTGACGGCGTGGTGATCTCGGGCATGAAGATGCTCGCCACCGGCGCGGTCTTTGCCAACGAGATCTGGATCGGCAACCTGATTCCGCTCGCGCCCACGCAACTGGCCGAGTCGATCACCTGTGCACTGCCGTGCAATGCGCCGGGACTGTCGTTGTGGGCGCGCAAACCGCTCGAGCCACAGGCGCCGATCGAATTCGAGAACCCGCTCGCCTACCGCTTCGACGAATCCGACAGCATGGTGATGTGCGAGGACGTGTTCGTGCCGTGGGACCGCGTCTTCGTGCACAACGATGCCGTTCTTGCACGCGACATCTACATCAAGACCCCGGCGCACTGCTACGGCAATCACCAGTCGAACGTGCGCTTCCATACCAAGATGCAGTTGCTGGTTGGGGTAGCCAGTCGCATCACGCAGGCTTCGGGCGCCGATCAGATACCCGCGGTGCGCGAAACCCTGGGGCGCCTTGCTGCCCTCGAGGCAACGCTGGGCGGCATGATCGCCGGTCAGATCCAGGACGCCGAATCATGGCCCGCAGGCCACATGACCTTCAACCGGCGCTACATGTACGCAGCGCTCAACTGGTGCACCGAGAACCACTCGATGCTCATCGACTGCGTGCGCGAGTTGTGTGGCGGCGGCGTGTTCCAGATGCCTGCCGACATCTCGGTGATGCAGGACGCCGACCTGCGCGAGAAGTTCGAGACCTTCTGGCAGACACCGCAGATGGGCGCGGTCGCGCGCATGAAACTGTTCAAGCTGGCCTGGGACCTCGTTGGCACCGAGTTTGCCGGCCGCCACCAGCAGTACGAGAAGTTCTACGCCGGTGCGTCCTTCATCATCCGCAATCACAATTTCCGTGAAGCCCCCTGGGCGCACTTCCATCAGGTGGTCGACGACCTGATGGCAAGCTACGACCACCCGGGCGCTGAACCGGCAGCGGGCGCCGACTGAGCATGCCGGGGCTGTCGGCGCGCAGCCTTGCGGGGGTGTGGCACCCCTGCACCCAGATGGGGCTGCTCGATGACACCCCGCTCCTTGCGCTGGCGCGTGGCGAGGGCGCCTGGCTCTTCGATACCGAAGGCCGGCGCTATCTGGATGCCATCAGTTCGTGGTGGGTCAATCTGTTCGGCCATGCCAACCCGCGCATCAACGCGGCCGTCGTCGACCAGCTGGGGCGCCTCGAGCACGCGTTGCTTGCTGGCTGCACCCACGCACCGGCGGTCGAACTCGCCGAGCGCCTGTCGGCACTCACTGGTGGCGAACTGGGTCACGCCTTCTTCGCCTCTGATGGTGCTTCGGCGATCGAGATCGCGCTCAAGATGAGCGCCCACTGGTGGCGAAACCGCGGACTGCCCGAGCGCAATGAATTCGTGCATGTGACCGGTGGCTACCATGGCGAAACACTGGGTGCCCTCGCAGTCACCGACGTGCCCCTGTTTCGCCAAGCCTATGGCCCCTTGCTGCGCAGCTCGCACCGGGTAAGCTCGCCCGATGCGCGCCAGGCTGCCGCCGGAGAGACGGCCGCCCAGGTGGCAGCCCGTGCAGCCGCCGACATCGCGCGCCTTTTCGGCGAACGGGGCACGCAGATTGCCGCGCTCATCATCGAGCCTCTGGTGCAGTGCGCAGGCGGCATGGCCATGCACGATGCCAGCTACCTCACCGAGGTGCGGCGCCTGTGCACGCTGCATGGCGTACACCTCATCGCCGACGAGATCGCTGTCGGCTTTGGTCGCACCGGCACCTTCCTTGCCTGTGAACAGGCCGGTATCTGGCCCGATTTTCTCTGCCTCTCCAAGGGCTTGAGCGGCGGCTATCTGCCGCTCTCGGTCGTACTGAGCCGCGAGGCGATCTACCAGGGGTTTCTCGACACCCGGATCGAGCGCGGCTTTTTGCACTCGCACTCATTCACCGGCAACCCGCTCGCTTGTCGCGCAGCCCTCGCCTCGCTCGACATCTTCGACGAGGACCAGGTACTGGATACCAATCGGGTGCGCGCAGCCGCCATGGCCAATGCCCTCGCGCCCCTGCAGACCGACCCGTGCGTCAGTCATCTGCGTCAACGCGGCATGATCGCCGCCTTCGATGTGACGATCGACGATCCGGCACTGCGCGCGAGCTTCTCGCGACGCATGCACATGGCTGCACGCGAGCACGAAATCCTGCTGCGTCCGATCGGCACCACGGTCTATCTGATGCCCCCCTATGTGCTCGAGCCCGACCAGATCCGCTGGCTGGTCGGCCAGACAATGGCCGCGCTCGATCAGACACTGGCTGCACCGCCCCTCGCGTCGCCCAAGGCCAGCGGCTTGACGCAGCCCAGCCTGCACCAGATACCGTGACGCTGCTCGACCAGGTCGGCACCGCACTCGATGCCCTCACGAGCCGCGGGCTGCGCCGCTCGCGTCGAGAGGTCACGCTCGCCGCGATTGCACCGACAGACGCCGCACCTGATGGCTCGCGCGGTCGCCACCTGGTGGTCGATGGACGCACCCTGCTCGCCTTCTGCAGCAACGACTATCTGGGGCTCGCAACCCATCCGCTGATCGCACAGGCCATGGCCCATGGCGCGATCACCGAAGGTGCGGGCAGCGGGGCATCAGCCCTCATCAGCGGGCACCGGGCCGTGCACGCACGACTCGAGGAGCGCCTTGCCGGGCTGTACCAGCCCTGGATCGACAGCGCCGATGTCCTCTGCCTCACCTCGGGCTATGCCGCCAACCTGGCACTGGTCGATGGTCTGTGTGATCTCGCCATGGCCGGACCGGACGCGTCAGTAGAAATTTTCAGCGAGGCGCTCAACCATGCCTCGCTCGTTGACGGAACCCGCGTCGCGCGCGCGCATCACGGTGCACGCGTGTCGGTGTACCCGCATTGCGATACCGAGGCGCTGGCCAGCCTGCTCTCGCGCAGCGAGGCTACCTCGCGCATCATTCTCACCGACAGTGTGTTCTCGATGGATGGCGACATCGCACCGCTCAAGCGGCTGGCGGCACTGGCCGCCGTCCATGATGCCTGGCTGGTGGTCGACGATGCGCATGGCTTTGGCGTACTGGGCGCACAGGGGTTGGGCGCACTCGAGCACCTGGCCTTGCGCTCGCCCAACATCATCCTGATGGGCACCCTGGGCAAGGCGGCTGGCGTCTCTGGCGCCTTCATTGCAGCCCACCGCACGGTGATCGAGTGGCTGGTGAATCGTGCAAGGACCCATGTATTCAGTACGGCCAGTCCACCGGCGCTCGCGCATGCGCTTCTCGCCTCGATCGACATCATCGTGGGCGATGAGGGGCGCGCACGTCGGGCGCACCTTGCGCAACTCTCTGCACAACTGGCGACGCAACTCGGGGCCAGACTCCCGCGTGATCGCTGGCAACTCGTCCCAACCGCCGCCGCCATCCACCCGATCATCATTGGCGAGAACCCAGCCACCTTGCGGGCGGCTGCGCACCTGCAGGCCGAAGGACTTTGGGTACCGGCCATCCGTCCACCCACGGTACCGGCGGGGCGCGCGAGGCTTCGCGTGACACTGAGCGCCGCGCATCGCACCGACGATGTCACGCACCTGGTCGATGCACTGGTTCGGGCTGAACACGCCGAGCCAACCACGAAAAAGACGGGGATTGCACGACCATGACGTGCACGGGCATCTTCATCGCGGGTACCGATACCGGCGTGGGCAAGAGCCATGTGAGTTCGCACCTGCTGCGTGCGGCCTCGCGTCGAGGACTGCGGGTAGCAGGGCTCAAACCCGTGGCAGCAGGCACCACCTTCGTCGATGGACGCTGGCAGAACGACGATGTCGAGGCGCTGGTCGCCGCGAGCCATCCACCGCTCGATCGCGCACGCGCCTGCCCCTACCTGCTGGCCGAACCTGCGTCGCCACATATTGCCGCGGCCATGGCAGGCGTCGTGATCGAGACACCGGTGGTCACCGCGGCCTACGGCGCGCTGGCGGCCGAGCGCGACTGGATCGTCGTCGAGGGCTCGGGCGGCTGGTCAGCCCCGATCAGCACGCGTCAGACGATGGCCGACATCGCCGTCGCACTGGGCTTGCCTGTGCTGCTCGTGGTGGGGCTGCGCCTGGGCTGCCTCAACCACGCCATGCTCACTGCTGCCGCAGTGCGCGCGAGCGGCCTGCGCCTGGCCGGCTGGATCGCCAACGAGATCGATCCGGCCATGCCACACAAGGGTGCCAATATCGCCTGGCTGGATCAGGCACTGGGCAATCTGGGCGTGCCACGTTGGGGCCACCTGCCGTGGGCAGGCGACGGTATCGACCCAACCGACAGCAGGGCCAGGACAGCTGAGGAGAGCCATGCGGCAACCTGCGAGGCGCTGGATATGGAGACCCTGCTGAGCGCCTCGCGCGCCCCACAGGCGCTGGCGAAGCCGATCGGCATCAAACCCAAGTAGCCTTGCTGCCGCCATCGCGCCAGCAGCGACCGGTCAGTTTCCCGCAGCCACCACGGTACGCATCACCGGGGTCCATCGCGCTTGTTCGGCTCTGACAAACTCGGTGAACTGAGAGGCGCTCATGTCGTTGGGTTCGATGGATTCGCGGCGCAGGCGCTCGCGCACATCGGGCTGGCGCAGCGCATTGCGTACGGCCCCATTCAGTCGCTGCACGAGTTCAGGGGGCATGCCCGCCGGGCCCGATATCGAAAACCACACCACACCAAGCACATCACCAAAGCCCGCTTCGACAAACGTCGGCACGTCGGGAAAATCGGCCATGCGAACCCGGCTGCTTACCGCCAGCGCACGCAGCTTGCCAGCATTCAGGTTACCCAGTGCCGCGGTCACCGTCACCACCGCCGAAGGCAGATGCCCCGCAATCACATCGGCGACCGCAGGACCTGCCCCCTTGTAGGGCACATGGGCAAGATTGATCCCGGCCGCTCGCCGGAAGAGTTCGCCCACCAGTTGTCCTTGCGTGCCGCTACCGGCCGAGCCGTAGCTCAGTGAAGCGGTTCGTGTCAGTGCGATGAAGGCACGCAGATCGCGCGCTTCGCTCGAGGTGGGCACCACCAGGACGTCAGGTGGCCCCCCCAGCAGGGCGATGTGGGTGAAGTCGCGCAGGCCATCGAACGAGGCTTGTGTCATCACCGGGGCCAGGATCAGGGGCGCAATGCCCGATATAAGCAGGGTGTAGCCGTCAGGGGCTGCGCGGGACACGATCTCGGCACCGATCAAGCCACCCGCGCCGCCGCGGTTCTCGACCACGAAGCTCTGATGGAACTCGTCAGCGAGTTTCTGCGCCACGACACGGCCGAGCCCGTCGGTGGTGCCACCCGCAACAAAGGGGGCAATGACGCGCACCGGCCGTTGTGGCCAGGCGGAAGGGGTCTGGGCCCCTGCCTCGGACTGCCCGAGCATCGAGCAGACGGCGAGGAGCAGCATTGCCGATCGCCACGCCCAGGGGGTCAGACTTGGCTCGCGCACCCAATCGGACAGAAGACGGCGCATCGGGTTGGATCCCTTCAAAGAGGTGGGCACCAACCCTGCGCAGGATTCATGCCTGCGGTGCGCGCGGGGCCTCGACCCCCTTGATCTGCATCCGGTAGCCCGATCGTACATTCGGCCAGTAGTCCCAGATGGCGCGGTGCTGGGTACAGCGGTTGTCCCAGAAAGCCACTGAATGATTGCGCCAGTGAAACCGCATCTGCCACTCGGGCTGCTCGATGTGATCGAACAGATAGGCAAGGATCGCCCGGCTCTCGGCGCGCGAGACTTCGTTGATGTACGCAGTCTGGCCACGATTGACGAACAGCACGCGCCGACCGGTCTCCGGATGCACTGTCACGATCGGGTGCGAGGCCACCGGGTACTCGTCCTCGCCACCCTTGTCAAAGATGAGCGCACCATCATGGGTTGCGGTGAGCCCCTCGAGATAGGCCTTCATCTTGTCGGAGAGCGCCTCATAGGCCGCATACATGCCGGCAAACAGCGTGTCTCCTCCACCATCCGGTGGTACCAGGTGCTGATGCAGGATGCTCGCCATCGGCGGCACCTTCGAGCAGGACTGATCGGTATGCCAGACCTCGCCCGAGACGCGCTTTGAATTGCGATCGAAATGCTGCTTTCGCACCTCCGGATACCCTTCAAGCGTCTTGGAGGCCGTGCCCTTGCCACCGACATGGATATGCAGTTCGCCAAAGTACTCTGCCAGACGCCGCTGATCCTCGAAGCTCATCGGCTGGTCATGGAAGAACACCACGCCATGGGCCAGAAATGCCTGCCGAATTTCTGCAAGCACGGCAGGCTCGAGCGGACGCGTGAGATCGACGCCGCTGATCTCGGCGCCAACGGCAGGTGACAGCGCGTTTACCTTGATGTGGTGATACGTCATGTACGACTCCAATCGTCAGATCGGGCCCGAGGCCGGTTGCAAGACCGGCAACTCAGGCAAAGAGGATATGGTTCTGCGCATCCTTCAGGCGCGCACTGGGTGGCGCCGAAATGCCCCAGTGATCGATCCGGCCCGGGGGCCAGGTCCAATCTTCGGGGGCGCCGACCGGATACTCATCGCCGACCACCTCGACTTCGGCGGTGTACTCGATGGGCAGAACGCCGGGGCCGACGAAGTAGGCAAAGACATTGTGGCCGGGGCCATGACGACCTACGCCCCACTCGATCGGGTAGCCATGATCCTTCATGCGGCCTGCGCCACGCATGACCGAGTCGAGGTCAGGCATCTGGAACGCGATGTGGTTGAGTGTGGCCCGCTCGCCACCGGCCACTGCGATGCTGTGGTGATCGGTATTGGTGCGCACGAAGTGCATGATCCGGGTCTGGTCGCTCAGACGAAACTGAAGCGCCTCGCACAGCCAGTTGCGCACCTTGAGCGGGTCGGTCGCATTGAAGACGACGTGCGCGATCCGCTCGGGCAGATCAGCCTTCATCGCGCCATCGGCATGGCGGGCGTCGCCCGCAATGACGCGCAGCACACGCCCTTCGGGATCGCGCAGCGTCACGCCGTACCCACCCCCGGGTTCGGTGACCGGTGCGGGGGCCGACACGATGGTGGCCCCGTAGCCAACGACCCGGCCCGCTACCGCATCGACGGCAGCCCGATCGGGCGCATTGAGGGTCACCGACACGAGTTCGGAGCGCGTGCGCGGATGCAGGGCAAGCACATGATGTGCGTCGCCGCTTGCTCGCAGATAGACGGCACCACCCTCGCGCGCCACCACGGCAAGACCCCAGGCCTCGGTAAAGAATTGCTCGCAGAGACCCACGTCGGCAACGCCCATTTCGACGCTGCGCAGGCCACTCAACAGGAAGTTCGACACGTGATTCCCCCGCTCGGATAAGCTTCTGCAATGCGGATAGTCTAGCAGTCTGGAGAAGACCGATGAGTCACCATCGAGGGAGCGCAGCCATGCTGGGACGGACATGCCTGCGCGCCTGCGCGCTGACCGCGGCACTGACAACCATCCTCCCGGGCACTGCACAGGCGGCCGACGACTACCCGGCCCGCCCAGTGCGCCTGGTCGTCCCGAATGCGCCCGGCAGTTCCATCGACACCATCGCGCGCCTCATCTCGGTGCGCCTTGGAGAGTCGCTCGGCACCTCGATCATCATCGAGAACCGTGCGGGTGCGAGCGGCATCGTCGGCATGGAGATCATCCGCAACTCGCTCGCCGATGGTTACACCCTGGGCATTGCCTCGGCCAGCTCGATGAGCGTTGCCCCGGCAGTACAGAAGACCGTGCCCTACGACCCGGTGAACGACTTCGGCTTCGTGAGCCTCATCGCCATGCTCCCGAGCGTTCTCGTGGTCACCCAGGCACTGCCGGTGCGCTCGGTGCGCGAACTCGTCGATTACTGTCGCACGCACCCCGGGCAGGTCAACATGTCCTCGGCCGGCCCGGGTTCAGCCAGCCATCTGGCCGGGGCGCAACTGGCGCTGCTGGCCGGATTCGAATCGGTTCACGTGCCCTACAAGGGCGGCGGCTCGGAGATGAGCGCGCTGGTTGCCGGTGAGACTCACTGGGCCGTGACGCCGGCACCGGCAGCCATGGCTCTGGTGAAGGGTGGACGGCTGCGCGCACTCGCGCAGAGCCTCGATCATCGCACGGCGCTTCTCGCCGACCTGCCGGGCATTGCTGAAGCGGTGCCGGGCTATGACTTCAGTGGCTGGGCCGGCATCGTGAGCCCGCGCGCCCTCGTACCTGCCCTGATCGAGCGGGTGCGTGATGCCGTCGCGCGCACTCTTTCGGTGCCCGCCGTGCGTGAAGCGCTGGCCGGCCAGGGGGCTGAGGTCCGGGCAAGCAGTCCGGAGGCGTTCCGATCCCTCGTACAACGCAGCCTCGCCGATACGGTGAAGGTGGTAAAAACCCTGGGATTGACTGCGCAGTGAACGCAAGCAACGCGCTGGCACGCCGATTGCAAGACAGTTCATCGAGAAAGGAGTAGCACGCAATGTCCGGTACTTCAGCGATCACGGGCCTGCTTCATGTGGCCATCAAGACCATGGACCTCGAGTCCACGGTTGCCTTCTACACCGAAGTCATCGGCCTGCGCTCGGTTTACCGACCCGACTTCGGCTTTCCGGGCGCCTGGCTCGGTGTGCCGACCCCGGTGGGCGAAGCCATCATCCACCTCTACGCAGGGGGGCCAGCGCTCGCGGCTGGCAATGGGGTCGTTCCGCAGCACACGGGTGCCATCGATCACCTGTCGGTCACAGCCATCGGCTGGAATGGCTTTCGCGAGCGCTTCGAGCGCTTCGGACTGCCGTGGCGTGAATTCGTGATTCCCAACACCACGTACTGGCAGCTCTTCGTGTTCGACCCCAACGGCGTGCAACTCGAACTCACGTTTGACGCCGCAGCCGAACGCATCCCGGTCCCCGACATCGCCGCCGAGAAGAAATATCAGGCGGGAGAACTCTTTTTCGACCCTGCCGTCTATGTCGGCCTTCTCCAGAGGATCGAGCAATGCGCAGCCTGAAGACACTGTCCTCCATCGTACTGGCCACGACAACCGTGGCCCTGGGGCTCGCTGCCCCGCTTGCGCAGGCCCAGGACAAGGTGAAGGTCGGCATCTTCGCCGCCTCGTCAGCACTGCCCTTCTACATTGCCCAGGAGCGCGGGTACTTCAAGGAGGCCAACCTCGACGTTGAGGGTGTGCCGCTCGCCACCCACCCGCTCATCGTGCAGGCGATGGTCAAAGGTGACATCGATGCCGCCTCGAACCTCCTGTCACTCGAGGCACTCAACATCAACGTCTTGCGGCCCAATACGGGATTTTTCATCTCTCTGAACGGGCAGAACGCGCAGTACATCACCGAGCAATTCGTGGTGCGCCCCGACTCCCCGGCGAAAGAGCTCAAAGACCTGAAGGGAATGCGCATCCTCTCGGCGCCCGGGCCAGGCAACATGGGCATGGCCAAGGCAGTGCTGAAGACTGTCGGCCTGGAAGAGGGCCGTGACTACACGATGCAGGAGCAGCAGATGAGCGTGCACATCGGCGCGCTCAAGGCCGGCACCTTCGATGCGGGCTACACGCTCGAACCCCTCGGAACCATGATGATCCAGCAAGGGGTCGCACGCCGGCTCGAAGCCGGTGTGGTCGCCACCCATCTGGTGGGCCGCAAGGGGGCATTCGCGCATCTGGCCGGTGGCGTCGTGTCCGGCAAGTTCCTGCAGGAGCGCCCTGCGGTCGCCGAGCGTTACGCACGCGTCTGGGCACGCGCCGTCAACGAAGCCAACACCGACCCCAGCGTGCGCGAACTGCTCGTGAAGTACATGAATACGGCAGCCTCGATCGCGCCCTCGGTGCCACTGGTGAAGTACATGATGGTGCGCGATCTTTCGCCGCAGGATGTCGAAGACTTCCAGAAGGTCGCTGACATCGCCGTGCAGATGGGCATCGTCAAGTCGAAGATCGACGTACGCCCGAGCCTGAAGAGCTTCTGACCGTGCACCATCGGCTGGATGCGCTCCTGCCGCTGGCAGGAGCGATACTCTTTGTCATGCTCTGGTGGCTGCTCGCGCTCTCGGGCGTCATCGATCCGGTGTTGATGCCAGCGCCGCAGGACGCCGCGGTGGCGCTCTGGAAAGGGTTTGCCGACGGCACCCTGACCCATGACTTCTGGCAGACCGTATGGCGAACGGTCCTCTCGTTCGTGATCGCCACCGCCATCGGGGTACCGCTGGGGATCGCGCTGGGCAGTTCCAGTCGCGTCTACGCTGCGGTGGAATTCGTGATCGACTTCTTTCGTTCGACTCCCGCATCGGCGCTCTTTCCGATGTTTCTGGTGATCTTCGGCGTCGGTGAGAAGACCAAGATTGCGGTGGCCGCCTTCGGGGCAGCGCTCGTGATTCTCTTCAACGTGGCCTATGGGGTCATGAACGCGAAGAAGACCCGGCAGGCGGCCGCCCACGTGATGGGTGCGGGTCGCCTGCGCATCATGGTGGATGTCACCCTCTGGGAATCGCTGCCGCAGACCTTCGTGGGCATGCGCTCGGGCATCTCGCTTGCGCTGGTCATCGTGATCGTGGCCGAGATGTTCATCGGCTCGACCGATGGCCTCGGGCAGCGCGTGATCAACGCCCAGATGGTGTTCGACATGCCGCTCATGTACGCCGCCATCTTTGCGGCAGGCGCTCTGGGCTATGGGCTCAATCTGCTCTTTCTCGTGATCGAGCGGCGCTTCGTGCACTGGGGCGGCAAGTGATCAAGGCAACAAGGAGAACCCGAGCATGACCCAACGCATCGCCATCGTCGGCATTGGTGTCGCCGGCAGTGTGGTGGCAGCCCACCTGGCGCGGCGGCACGACTGCGAAGTAACCCTCATCGAGCGGGTAACCGCCACGAGCCAGGCCGATTCGGGCACCGGTCTGAACATCGGGCCGAACGGGCTGGCAGCGCTCGAATCGCTCGACCCTGCGCTTGCTGCCCAGGTGCGCGCCATCAGTCTGCCCTGGTGCGAGTGGGGCATCGGTCTTGCCGATGGCACGAAACTCGCACACTTCGATCTCATGGCCATGGCCGGATGCGCTGGCGTGCGGGTACGCTGGGCCGAACTCTACGGTCTGCTGCGTGGCCTCGCCGGGGGCCATGTGCGCTTCGGTGCCGAGGTCATTGACGCGCGACGCGGCGACGATGGGCGGATTGCGCTCGACGTCGAAGTCGGGGGTCAGCGCCAATGGACCGACCCCTTCGACCTCGTCATCGCAGGCGACGGCCGCTACTCGATCCTGCGCCAGAAACTGGTGGGCCCCGCTCCGGTCGAGCACATGGGTGTCGCACTCGCCCGCCTGCTTTGGCCCGATGACTCCAATGGCGTCATCGATGACTACGTCCAGTGGTATTGCGGGCATCACCGGCTCTTCGGTTACCGGGTACCGGGCAATGCGCTGTATCTCACCGCCTCCTTTCCCTTCGAGCCCGGATCGCCCGTGCCCGAGGCCTACAAGCAGCCCGAGGTATTTCGCAAGGTCATCACGCCCGCAGGCCCGATCGCACCCGGCGCGGCCTACCTCATCGACCGTCTGTCGGCGAACGTCGCCGACCTGCACTGGGCCCGCAATCAGCAGGCACCCATCGCGTATCGTGACGAGGGAGGCCGCCTGCTGATTCTTGGCGATGGGGCACACCCGATGGTGCCCACGCTGGGTCAGGGGGCGACTCAGGCTCTCGAAGACGGCGTCGCCGCCGCCGCCGCCGTGACGGCACTGCTCGATCGTGGATCGAGCGACTTCCCGGCCCTCACCGCGGCCATCGACCAGGGAAGGCGCGAGCGGGTGAAGTTCGTGATGGATCTGTCATGGCGCGCGAGCGAGCCGATGCTGCTTGGCGCAGAACCGGTGTCCGCGCATCGATTCCTGCAGTCGGACGAATTCCGCTCAGGGCTCATGGATGTGTTCAATGGCCATGTGCGCGCGAGCGCATTCAGGGCACTGGCATGACATCGCATTCGCCGGGCAGCCCGCACATCACGATCCGCGGGCTCACCAAGGCCTTCGCCGGTGTACCCCTTTACGACGGATTCAACCTCGATTTCGCCCGTGGGCGCATCACCTCGATCTTCGGCCCCAACGGCTGCGGCAAGTCGACGCTCATCAACATGATCGCAGGCCTCATGCCGATGGATGGCGGGCAGGTGCTCTTCGATGGCAAGACGTTGCGCGAGACCGTCATCGGTTACGTCTTCCAGAATTACCGCGACGCGCTCTTTCCCTGGAAGCGCGCCATCGACAACATTGCCTACCCGCTCGTGCGGGCGGGCATGGATCGCGCAGCGATCGATGCGCGGGTAGACGAACTTGTCACCTCATTCGACATCGGCTTCGACCTCAAGCGCTATCCGTATGAACTCTCGGGTGGCCAGCAGCAGCTGGTATCGATCATGCGGGCACTGGCACCCCGACCCGAGGTGCTGTTTCTCGACGAGCCTTTCTCCGCGCTCGACTACGAGATGACGCTGTCGATGCGCGACAAGCTCCAGGAGGTGTTTCACGCAACGGGCGTCACGATGATTCTCGTTTCGCACGACCTCGAGGAGGCGGTGTACCTCGCTGATCATGTGCTGATGCTCACCCGCCGGCCCACCCGTATCGCCGAGGTCATCGACTTCGGCGCGCCGCGGCCGCGAACCAGTGCCACCCTGAGCGAACCCGGCTTCGTCCGGGCCAAGGCCCATGCCCTCGATGTCTTTCAGCGGGAAGTTCGACGAGCCCCCTGACCCGCCGCGGTCACTCCGGTTTCAAGCCGGCTGCCCGCACGATCTCGCGAAAGCGCGCGTTGTCGCGTCGAATCCGGTTGCCGAATTCGGTAGGGGTCTCCTCCAGCACTTCCATGCCGGCATCGCCCAGGCGGCGCTGTACCTCCGGGTCGTGCTGCATGCCGCGCACGCGCGCCGCGAAGGCCTCGACGATGCGCTCGGGCGTGCCCCGAGGAGCAACGATGCCAAACCAGGTGGTGAATTCGAACCCGGGCAGCCCCGCCTCCTCGGCGGTCGGAAACTGCGGTGCGCTCTTGAGCCGAGTGCGCTGGGCAACCGCCAGCACCTTCACGCTGCCCGCCTCGATCTGCCCGCGAACGGCACCCAGCCCGGCAAACACCACCTGCACCTGCCCGCCCACCAGATCGATCACCGCAGGGCCAACACCCCGGTAGTGCACATGCACCAGTTGCGCCCCCGACAACTGCTCGAAAAGCTGGCCGCCCAGATGTGGCACCGTGCCGATGCCGGCCGAGCCATGATTGATGCCCCCCGGTGATCGACGCGCCAGCGCGATGAACTCACGCAAGTCGGCCACCGGCAGGCGGCTACCCACCAACACCAGCAGGGGCGAGCTGGTGAGCGGCGCGACCGGCACCAGATCGGTGAGCGGGTCGAACGGCATGTTCTTGTAGATGAACGGGTTGATCGCGACATTGCCCAACTGGATCTGACCCAGCGTGTAACCATCGGGCAGCGCCTTGGCGACCAGATCGGCCGCCGGATTGCCCCCCGCGCC
>CAIKRR010000057.1 GCA_903829815.1 uncultured Pseudomonadota bacterium
ACGCCCACTGTCCTTGCCCCGGCAGCCAACGTGGCCGACATCGACCTGTCGGGCATCGGCAACTGGAACGGCGCAACGCTCACCCTGGCGCGCCACGGCGGGGCCAATGCCGATGACCTCTTCAGCGGATCGGGCACGGTCGCGCTCAGTGGCAGCACCATCACCGTTGGTGGCACCCCCATCGGCACCTTCACCCAGAGCGGTGGCACGCTCACCATCACCTTCAACGGCAACGCCACCCCGAGCCTGGTGACCACGCTCGCGCGGGGCCTTGCCTACGCCAACACCAACCTGGACCCGCCTGCCTCGGTGCAGATCGACCTCGTCGTGAACGATGGCAACGCAGGCTCCTCGCTCGTACCCGGGGCGCAAGGGCTGGGCGGTCCGCTCGCCGCCAGCGGTCAGGTGGCCGTCAACATCATCGCCATCGACAGCCCGCCCGCGAATGTCACGCCGAGCAGTGCCACGCTGATCGAAAACGCGCACTTCCCCTTCACCGCCGCCGACTGCGTGTCCATCACCGACCCCGATGCCCGCACCGGCACCCTGAGCACCACCCTCTCGGTGGCTCACGGCACCCTCTCGCTGGGGGCCTTCAGCGGTGGTGCCATCGCATCCGGTGATGGCACCGGCACCGTGGTGATCACCGGCACGCTCACGCAGATCAACAGCGCGATCGCCAACCTCACCTACCAGCCGGTGCATGGCTATTACGGCCCTGACACCCTGCAAGTCGTCACCAATGACAACGGCAACACCGGACAGATGCCTGCCAGTGCCCCCGCAGGATCCACCTTCGGCAATGGCGGCGCCTCGCTCGTCGCGAGCACGACCGTCCCGATCGACGTGGTGCCGATCAACACCGCGCCGAGCTTCAGCAATCTGGGCGGCAACGTGCCCTTCACGCCCGGTGAGCGCCCGGCACCACTGAACCCGAACGCCCGGGTACAGGACCGCGAGATGGATGGCTTCAACGGCGGTGCCGGCAACTACGCCGGTGCCACGCTGTCGCTCTCTCGTGTCGGTGGGTCTGACCCCGGTGACGTCTTCGGCACCAGTGGAACGGTCACCATCACGGGGGGCAATGCGAGCGTGAACGGGGTGATCATCGCGAGCGTCACGCAGGTGAACGGACAGATTGGCTTCCACTTCAACGGCAACGCAAGCACCGCTCTGGTCAACACGCTGCTCGCTTCACTCACCTACCAGAACGTGAGCGCCCGCCCACCGGCCACCGTCGACATCCTGTACCGGATCGATGATGGCAACACCGGTCCCCAGGGCGTGGGCGGAGCATTGAGCGGCACCGGTACGAGCACGGCCACCTATCGTCCCGGGTTCATTCCACCGATCGTGCTGCCGCTGCCCGTCCTGCCCCCGATCGGTCCCGTGCCCACCCCGGTACCGCCCCTGCCACCCCTCGGATCGCACCTGGCAGAAACCCCCGGATGGGGGCTGGGCGACTACGAACTGTCGATCCAGATCCGCTCGATCGATCTGGGCAACCGCGGGCTCTTCGGGCAGCGTGACGTACCCAAGCTCGAGTCGAGCCAGTTCGGCTGGCCGGCCTCGATCCAGCCCTCGCTGCCGGCAGGCGAGCCGCTACGGGTCGGGGCTCCGATCGGTGCCCGACAGTTTGCCACTGGCGCAGAATTCATCTTCGAGATTCCACGCGACAGCTTCCTGCGCAACAACCCCCGGAGCATCGTCAATCTGATGGCGATGACGCCCGACGGTCAGCCGCTGCCGGCCTGGGTGTCGTTTGATGACATCGCGGGCATCCTGGCCGGCCGTGCCCCGGCGGGCACCCGCTCGCTCCCGCTGCTCGTCATCGCCCGCGACACCGAGGGTAACGAAGCGCAGCAGACCTTCCAGCTGGTCTTTGCGGCCGACAACCGCAGCTCACTGC
This sequence comes from uncultured Pseudomonadota bacterium, assembly GCA_903829815.1. GTDB lineage: Bacteria > Pseudomonadota > Gammaproteobacteria > Burkholderiales > SG8-39 > CAIXPL01. The sequence continues at coordinate 1,910 of CAIKRR010000057.1, forward strand.
AGGGTCTGCCCCAGGCAGCAGGGTCTATCGTCGAACGTGACACCCGACCTGTCGCCCAGCGGGTCCCTGTCGCCCAGCGGGTCCCTGTCGCCAGCTTCGCCGAACAACTGCGCCTTGCGCGCGCCCCCCATCGCAACCTGCCAGAGCCGGGGCGCGCCACACCCCGCCCCCTTGTGATCGAACGAGAACCTGCCCGATGAGTCTTCATTTGCCCCTTGATCGCCGAGCCGGGATCACCCATCCCGGGGGTCGGTTACGCCAATGGATGGGTGCACTGAGTTGTGGTGTCATCCTGGCCGGCTGCGCCGTGCAACCGCAGCCGCTGGGCGAGGACGCTCACAGCGACGCCGGCCAGCGCGACCGCGAGCGGCTCGCAGCGGCGACCGAACCGCTCAACCGTCCAGTCACGCTGGCCGAAGCCACCGCACGTGCGATCCGCTTCAACATGGATTACCGCCAGCGCATGATGGAAGAAGGCGCAGCCGCGCGCCAGCTCGATGTGGCCAACTGGGACATGCTGCCCAAGTTCACCCTCCAGGCGGGCTACACCGCGCGCGACAACGACGCATTCAGCTACGGCGTCCAGCCCGATGGCACAAAGACCGTGAGTCCATCCACCGCCATCGAGCGGCGACACTGGACTGACAGCGCCGTTTTCTCCTGGAATATTCTCGACTTCGGCCTCTCCTTCTATCGGTCCAGGCAGCTGGCCGATCAGGTGCTGATCGCCGAAGAGCGACGACGCAAGGCCCTGCAGAACCTGGTGCAGGACGTGCGCTTCGCCTGGTGGAGAGCGGAGAGCGCAGAGCGTCTGTTGCCGCAGGTCGATGCCTTTTTGCGTGAAGTCGATCTGACCATCGCACGAGCGCGTCTGATCGAGAATCGCCGCCTGCTGCCGCCGATCCAGATCATCGGCTATCGTCGCGCGCTGCTCGACCTCGCGCAGCAGATCACACTGCGCCGCCAGGATCTGGCCGCAGCGCGCGTCGAACTGGCGACCCTGATGAACATCGGGCCCGGCACCCCCTACACCATCGCCACGCTGCCCACCGAGCGACAGGTGCCCGACTTCACCGCCCATATCGATGCCCTGGAGAATCTGGCGCTCACCAACCGCCCGGAATTGCGCGAGGAGCGCTACCGCGCCCGCATCACCGACCTCGAGCACACCCGCACGCAATGGTCGACACTGGTGCCCGGACTGGGCGTCGATGCGGGCTACTACCACGACTCCAATCGCTTCCTCGTGAACAACTCGTGGGAACAGGCCGGCATCGCGGCCGCCTTCAATCTGGTGAAGGTGTTTTCACTGCCGGCCATCGACCGCTCATTTGACGCTCAGCGGGCGGTGGACGAGGCACGCCGACTGGCGCTCTCCAGTGCCGTCATCACGCAGACCCGGATCGCGGCCGTGCGATTCCAGTTGCTGAAGAACGAGTTCGAGGTCTGGGATGAAGCCTTGCGCGATGACGAGCAGATCATCCGGTACCTGAGTGCAGCCAGTCAGATCGGGCTTGAAACCGAGCTCGAGATCGTCCGGGCCAAGGCACGACGCATGGTGACCCTGATGAACCGCGATACCGTGCACGCCGGATTGCAGGCGGCCATGGGCCGTGTCGCCTACTCGGTTGGCGTAGACAGTCTGCCCGACCAACTCGATGACCGCAGCACCGAGGGCATTGCGCGGGCGCTGATTGAACGTGTTGCAAGCTTCGAGTCGGCACATTTCAAGACCTCGGAACCGGTGCTGCTGCGCCCGGTACGCATTGCCACGCCCGCGGGCCTGCCCGAGGCGATGGCAGCGCCCTTCACCACAGCCATGCAGCGGGCGTTGACCGTGGCGCGCATCCCCACTGCGGGCAATGAACCGGCCGCCACGATAGAGACACGCATCGACATGGAGCCTTCCCGGGACCAGTCACGTCTGGTGAAGATGAAGGTGCGAGTGCTTGACGCCGAGGGCCGGTCGCTCCTCGATGCCGAGCAGCGCAGCATGCTCATCGAGCCGCTGGACAACCCGCAATGGTCTGCCCTGGGCGAAGGCGTCGCCTACCGGGTCATCGTTCCGATCCTGCGCCACCTCGGGCAGCCGGCCATCGTGCGATGAGCCCATTCCGAAACTTCCGACCAGGTGATACCACCATGTACCCCTTCATGCGAGCCGCCCTCTTCGTGGCGGCCATTGCCGCGCTTTCGCCCGCTCACGCCGAGGACACCTACCCGGCCATCATTGCTTCGGCCGAGGAGGCAACACTCTCGGCACAGATGCTTGGCCGCATCCAGACCTTGAACGCCACGCTCGGCGCCACGTTCGCCAAGGGCGACGTCCTGGTGGCATTCGACTGCGCCGAGCGGGAAGCCCAGTTGAGCGCCACGCGCGCCGATGCGATGGGAGCGCGCGAGACGCATCTGGCCAAGCTGCGCCTGGAAGGGCTCGGGGCTGCCGGAGAACTCGAGGTCACCACCGCCGCTGCTGCGGCGGCCAAGGCCCAGGCCCAGGTTGCGCTGATCGAATCGCAGATGAGCTACTGCACGATCCGGGCCCCCTTTCCAGGACGGGTGGCACGCCTGCGTGCCAAGGCTGCCGAGACGGTGAACCCCGGCCAGGCACTCATCGAGATCGTCAACCCCGAGGTCCTCAAGGCAACGATCAACGCACCGGCCAGTGCCCTGCGCTCGCTGCAGGTGGGCACCCGCGTAGGGCTGCGCGCTCCCTCGGGCCGACGGTACGCGGCGGAAGTCTCGCGCATCAACGCCCGGATCGACGGCGTGAGCCAGACCATCGAAGTCGAAGCGAGCGTGGCAAGCGCACCCGGACTGGTACCAGGCATTGTCCTTGAAGCGCGTTTTGCGCCCGCACAGCGCTGAGCCCGCGGGCGCCGGACCCGGAGGCAACACCACGTCGCGCCCTCGCCCCTCGAGCATCGGGTCGGGGCATGCAGGCGGCTGGGTGCAGGCGCGACATGCCGCGTCACGCTGAGTCGCAGGGCAACCGATGAGCCAGACGACGCAGGCATCGAGCGAGGCCGAGTGGGTCGGTCGGCTGCTCGCCTACCAGGCGAGCCTCACGAGTTGCCGCTCGCGGCGCGAGCTGCAGTTTGCCATCGTCAACGAGGGGGTCGGTCTGCTGGGCCGTCATCAGGCCTGGCTGGGTGAACCGGGAACGCTCGGGCGCCTTCAGCCCATTGCTGTCTCGGGGCTGGCCGACCTCGACCGCAATACCCCCTTTTCATTCTGGTTTTCGCACCTGTGCCAATGGGCTCTCGATCAGGACCTGCCGGTCGTGGTTGCTTCGCCCGATCGTCTGAGCAGCGAACTCGCACGCGAGGGCAGCGAATGGATGCCGGCTCACGCCCTGGGCTGCCGGCTGCTCGGTCCGCGTGAGGAACCGCTGGGCATCCTCTGGCTGTGCCGCAACGAACCCTTCTCCACCGAAGAGTGCGAAGTCGCTGCCTGGATTGCCCGGCAGGCCGGGTTTGCGCTCTGGGGCTGGCGCTCGGAACGATCGCGCCTTGCCCGAGTCGTGCAACGGGTCTGGGGACGGCGCCTGGCCTGGCTCACCCTTGCCGTCGTGTTCCTGCTGGGCTGTATCCCGGTGCGCCTGAGCGTACTGGCGCCGGGCGAGGTGACGCCCCTCCAGCCAACGCCCGTCACCGCGCCCACCGATGGGGTCGTGCAGCGTGTCTGGGTGACGCCCAGTCAGCCGGTGAAGGCCGGTGACCTCCTGGTCACGTTCGATGACACGGTGATCCGCAATCGCCTGCAGGTCGCACGCAAGACCCTCGACATCGCCCGCGCCGAATCGCAACGCGCCGCGAGCAAGGCCTTCGCCGATGACCAGAGCAAGGCTGAACTCCAGATTCTCGATGCGCGCGCACGAGAAAAAGCCGCCGAAGTAGCCTACCTGGCGGAACTGCTCGAGCGCATGCGGATCACGGCACCGGTCGAAGGGGTCGCCGTCTTTGCCGACGCCTCGGAGTGGATCGGCAAGCCGGTGCAGACCGGCGAACGCATCATGCTGGTGTCAGACCCCGAGGAGGTCGAACTCACGCTCCACGTATCGGCTGACGATGCCATTCCTCTGGCCTCAGGCACACCGGTGCAGATGTACCTGAACGTGGCACCCCTGTCCTCCCTTGCAGCCACCGTGCGCCAGACCAGCTACGAAGCGCTGCCTGTCGGGGAGGGCAACACCGCCTATGTGCTCAAGGCCGCCTTTGACAACACCCAGGCCCGCCCTCGCCTGGGCTTGAAGGGCACGGCGAAACTGTTTGCCGAACCGGTTCCGCTTGCCTACTACCTGCTGCGAAAACCGATCGCCTGGCTGCGTCGGGCCGCGGGCCTGTAGCACGCACCTGTCAGACCAGTGGCACCGTGAGCGGGTCGTAGTTGTAGAGCCACTCGGCGCGTTCTTTCGCGATATTGCGCTCGTGAAACGCGCGCCGCATCTGCTCGGCATCGACCATATGGTAGAGCCCGCCATGCTCGGTCGACTCGGTGACGACACGCGAGGTACGGTCAACGCGATTGCGCTGATAGATCTCGAGCGCTTCGGTGACTGAACCCGCGCCCTCCACCGCACGGGCGAGCACCGCGCCATCCTCGATCGCGATGCAGGCGCCTTGCGCAAGGAAGGGCAGGGTCGGATGGGCGGCATCGCCCAGCAGCGTGGCGCGCGCCGTACTCCAGTTGCGCACCGGCTTGCGGTTGTTGAGCGCCCAGCGATAGCACTCGTTCTTGTTGGCAGCATCGAGGATGGCCTGGATCTTCGGATGCCAGCCGACGTAATTGGCCTTCAGTTCCTCCCACGGTCTGCTCTGGGTCCACGACTCCTCTTCCCAGGCGCTGCGCTCGGGGCACCCGACCCAGTTGAGCAGTTCGCCACCGCGCAACCAGTAGATGACACAGTGGTTCTTCGGCCCGCACCAGACCTGACCGACGATGTCCATGATGTCGGAGGGCAACTGGCTGCGCGGCACGGTGAGTCGCCAGGCCACATAGCCGGTGTAATTGACCGGCGTCTCGCCGACGATCTGGCTGCGTATGGCAGACCGGATGCCGTCAGCACCGATCAGCAGGTCACCCGACACGGTCGACCCGTCGGCGAGGGTCGCCGTGACCTTGTCGGCCGTCTCGCTGTAGCCTGTGACACGCGCACCGAGGGTGATGCAGTTGGGGTCCAGGGCGAGCACGCAGTCGACCAGGATGCGGTGCAGGTCGGCACGGTGGATATGGTAGTAGGGTGCCCCGTGCTGGCGCTCATGCGCACCGGCAAACGGGATGGCGTGCATGAGTTCGCCGGTGTCATAGCGCCTGAACTCATAGCTTTGCGGCTTTACCGACACCCGCTCGAGCGCCTCGCGCAGCCCGAGGTCGTACAACACCTTGGCCGAATTGGCGCTCTGCTGGACGCCGGCACCAATCTCGCCCAACTGCGACGCCTGTTCGAAAATGCGCACCTTGCAACCCTTGCGCATCAGACTCGCCGCTGCCGCCAGGCCACCCAGGCCTGCCCCGGCAATGATCACATCCACTTTATTCATGCTGCCCTCGAGAACGTTGCCCGCGTCGTGACCGCAAGGCCCGGGGCGAACACTACCGCACCCGCGCCGATCGCGCTGATCCGGCCCCGTATCTGCCCAACCGCATCAGCGCCGGACCGCTCCGATTGCACCACACACGATCAAATGCACCAGAAAAGGGCGCACGAACCACCCCGGACAGGCTCGTGATCCGGACAGGCGGCCGTGAAGACATCAACGCCAGGGCTGGTCCTCGGGGTATCCATCCGTATCGAATTTCGTGACGAATCCGTGAAAACCCGCAAGAAAAGGCGGTCGGCAGGTCGGCTGGAGACCGCAGATTGGCACAGTTGATGCTTGCGATTGGCTCGGAAAAGTTGAAACGTCGATTCACATGGGCATGCCCCGACTCCAGAGAGAAGGTCACATGAAAAAATCCATCATCAGCACTGCCGTCGCACTCGCGCTCGCTTCACCCGTTGCCGTCATGGCCGCCGACGCCCCCGCCACACCGGCGGAGCCAGCGTCTCCCCATACCTTCACCGGCAACTTCGGTGTCTTCAGCCAGTACATATTCCGTGGACTGACCGAAACGAACCGCAAGCCTGCCCTGCAAGGCGGCTTCGATTACGCACACGAGTCGGGCTTCTATGCCGGCCTGTGGGGTTCGAATGTCAGCTGGTTCGAGGAGACCAACGTCGGCTCGTCGACCGCCCCGATCAAGTTGTCGCAACCGGGTGGGGCAGGCGCGCCCTTCTCGGCCTCGGGCAGCAACTCGAATTCGCTCGAACTCGACTTCTACGGTGGCTACAAGTTCACCGTCGGCGACGTCGGCTTCGATGTGGGCCTGCTCCAGTACTACTACCCGGGCACCTACAACAACCTGGGCGGCGCCTTCGTCAAACCCGACACCCTCGAAGGTTACGGTGCTGCCACCTGGCAATGGCTGACCCTGAAGTACTCGCGCTCGACCGGTGACGCCTTCGGTGTCGTCAAGTCGTCGGGCTCGAGCTACATCGACCTCACCGCAGCGGTGCCGATTGCCGAGAGCGGTTTCACGCTCAACCTGCACGCGGGTCATCAGGCCTACGAAGGCAAGAACGGCACCTTCAGCAACAGCAACCTGTCCTACACCGACTACAAGCTGGGCGTGTCCAAGGAATGGCTGGGCCTCAACTGGCAAGCCTATTACACGTCGACCAACGCCAAGGCGACCTACGCCGGCGCGCCGCTTTACAACAACGTGTATGGCCGCAACATCGGCGACAGCACCTTCACCATCGGCGTACAGAAACTGTTCTGATCAACCCCAGGGGCAGCACGCCCACCCGGCGGCTGCCTCACTTGCAGGAGAAGGGCATGAAACTGGTAACAGCCATCATCAAGCCATTCAAGCTCGACGAGGTGCGTGAAGCCCTCTCGGGCATTGGCGTGCAAGGTATCACCGCATCGGAAGTAAAGGGCTTCGGTCGCCAGAAGGGGCACACCGAGCTCTATCGTGGCGCCGAATACGTGGTTGACTTCCTTCCCAAGGTCAAGATCGAAATTGCGGTGAAGAGCGAGATGCTCGCCCAGGTGATCGAAGCCATCGAGAAGTCCGCCAACACGGGCAAGATCGGCGATGGCAAGATATTCGTCTTCGACCTTGAGCAGGTCGTTCGCATCCGCACCGGCGAGACCGGCGCCGACGCGCTCTGATTCCCAGAAGGAGTACCAAGATGAAACGTCTGATTGCTTTGCTTGCCCTGGTGGGCGCGGCGATGTTCATATCGCCCGTGCTGACACCAGCCCACGCCGAGGACAAGGCCCCAGTGGCCGAAGCCAAGGCTGACGCCGCAGCACCCGCCGCAGCGGCCGAGGCAGCCACGCCCGCCCCGAAGTACGAGAAAGGCGATGTCGCCTGGATGCTGATTTCAACCGCGCTCGTTCTGCTGATGGCCGTACCCGCCCTCGCGCTCTTCTACGGCGGCCTCGTCCGCTCGAAGAACATGCTCTCGGTATTGATGCAGGTGTTCGTCACCTTCTCGATGATCACGGTACTGTGGTTCGTCTACGGCTACAGTCTGGCGTTCACCGAGGGTAATGCGTACTTCGGCGGCTTCGACCGGCTGTTCTTCAACGGCATGTTCGATCCGGCCAGTGGCGTCTTCGCACCGGCAGCCACGTTCAGCAAGGGGGTTGTCATTCCCGAGATGCTGTTCGCCGCCTTCCAGGCCACCTTTGCCGCCATCACCTGCTGCCTGATCGTGGGTGCCTTTGCCGAGCGCATGAAGTTCTCGGCGGTGCTGATCTTCATGGTCATCTGGTTCACGTTCGCCTACACCCCGATCGCGCACATGGTGTGGTTCTGGATGGGCCCGGATGCCTATACCGACCCGAAACTGGTCGATGCACTGAACGCCAAGGCCGGCATGGTCTGGCAGTGGGGTGCGCTCGACTTCGCCGGTGGCACCGTGGTGCACATCAACGCCGGTGTCGCCGGTCTGGTGGGTGCCTACATGCTCCGCAAGCGTCTGGGCTATGGCAAGGAAGCCATGTCGCCGCACAATCTCACCATGACGATGATCGGTGCAGCGCTGCTCTGGTTCGGCTGGTTCGGATTCAACGCCGGCTCGGCGCTCGAAGCCGGTACGGCGGCCACCCTCGCCTTCATGAACACCTTCCTCGCCACCGCTGCTGCCGTCATGGCCTGGACCTTCGCCGAGTGGGCCATCAAGGGCAAGCCCTCGATGCTGGGTGCTGCCTCGGGTGCCGTGGCCGGCCTTGTGGCCATCACCCCAGCGGCCGGCAACGTCGGCCTGATGGGCGGCCTGGTCATCGGCATCCTTGCCGGCCTGGTATGCCTGTGGGGTGTCACCGGCCTGAAGAAGTTGCTCGGTGCCGATGACGCGCTCGACGTGTTCGGCGTGCACGGTTTGGGCGGCATCCTTGGTGCGCTGCTCACCGGCGTGTTCAACTCACCTGACCTGGGTGGCCCTGGCTTCGTGACCGACTGGGTCACCGCGAAGACCGGCTTCACCTCGATCGGCGAACAACTGCTGGTGCAGGCCAAGGCGGTCGGTGTTACCGTGGTGTGGAGCGGCGTCGTCGCCTGGATCGCCTACAAGATCGCTGATCTGCTGGTCGGCCTGCGAGTCACCGAAGAAGAGGAACGTGAGGGTCTCGACGTGAATTCCCACGGCGAGAGTGCCTATCACATGTAAGTCTTCTGCATCACCCCTCGAAGGCCGGTACGTTGCAACGCGTACCGGCCTTTTTCATGGCGAAGACCCGAGTCGAGCTTCGTTCGATCGTGTCAGCGAATCAGCCGCGCAATCGCCGCAAGCCGTGAGCGCTGGTCTTCCACGCCAGCGGCAAAGTCGCGCGGGCCCCGAACGTCGACCACCTGCCCGGTGGCCGCGAGGCGCGCACCCACAGCCGGGTCGGCACCAACCTGACGCACGGCATCGGCAATCTGCTCACGCAATTCGATCGGCATCCCGCGCGGACCGAAGAGCCCGACGAGGCTCTCGAGTTCGAGCGAGGGAAACCCGGCCTGGGCAGCGGTCGGTACCTCGGGCGCGCTGGGCGCTCGCTGCCGGCTCGTGACGGCCAACACACGGACACGCCCGGCCTGCATGTGGGGTTGCGCAACCGCCAGCGAGGTGATGGCAAGCGAGAGCCTGCCCTCGGCCATGTCATTGGGGGCCTGGAGGATGTCGCGATAAGGCACTCGCACCACATCGAGGCCGCTTGAACGCAGAAAGCCTGCCAGGAGGAATTCAGCCCCGCCCGCAGTGGCTGCCGCATTGAGTTGCCCGGGCTGTGCGCGGGCCAGTGCGACAAAGTCGGCTACGCTGCCGACCTTCAGCGATGTCGATGTGGACACAGCCAGAAAGAGCGTCGTGAAGCTGGCAATCGGCAGGAGATCGCGCTCGGCGTCGTAGGGCACCTTGTCCTGCACATACGGGTGGACCGCAAAGGTGCCCACCGGCACGAAGAGCAGTACGTGATCATTGGCAGCACCGGTGAACGCATTGATCGCCACCAGGCCATCGCCGCCCGGGCGATTTTCGATGACCACCGACTTGCCCCATCGGGCTGAAAGCCGATCGGCAAAGAGGCGGGCCGTGATATCGGTGCCACTGGCCGGTGCAAAGGGCACGATGAAGCGTACGGTGCGGGCGGGCCAGGTCGATGGTTCGGCGGCCGCGGTTGCGCCGCTACCCCACACACTGGCCACGGCGATCGCGATCGCACTGAGCCCCATGGAGAATCGTGTCATCTTGCCTCCTGTCATTCGGCCCTCACACGGGCCGCGCGCACGATGCGGCTGAACCGCTCGGTATCGGCCTTCCAGGCGGCCGCATGCTCTTCGGGTGTACTGCCCACCGGCTCGATGCCGAGCGCCGTGAACCGCTCGACGATGTCGGGCAACTTCACCACCTCGGCCATCGACTGCGAAATGCGCTGGATGATCTCGCGCGGCGTTCCTGCGGGCACCATATAGCCATTGGTGACCGCGTAATCGAATCCCGGTGCGCCCATCTCGGCCACAGTGGGCACGTTGGGCGCAAGCGCGGAGCGCCGCGCCTGATTTCCGGCAATCAGGCGCACGCGGCCGTCACGTGCGTAGCTCGCGAGCGAGGGATAGGCCGAAAACACCATCGCCACCTGCCCCGAGACCATCGCTGGCACCGACTGGCCGGTGCCCTTGTACGGCACATGGATGATCTGCAGGCCGAAGGCAAGATTGAGTGCCTCCATGCTCAGGTGATGCACCGTGCCGATACCCGATGAGCCGTAACTGAGCTCTCCGGGCCTGGCGCGCGCCAGCGCAATGAGTTCCTGAAAGTTGGCAACCGGCACCGAACTGTTCACGGCGAGAAAGAGCGGCGAGCGCGCCACGATCGAAACCGCCTCGAAGTCGCGCTCGGTGTAGTTGAGTTTCGGGTAGGTGAACGGATTGACTGCAATCACCGACGCATCCGACAGATGCAGCGAGTAACCATCGGGGGCAGCCCTTGCGACAATGTCGGCAGCGGTAATGCCACCGGCCCCGGGGCGGTTGTCCATGATGACCTGCACGCCCCAGCGCTCGGCCAGTTTCTGCTGCACCAGGCGCCCTACCGTATCGGGCAAGCCACCCGCTGCAAAGCCCAGGTAAACATGCACCGGCTTGTCGGGCCAGCGCGCCACGGCCGCGATCGCGGTAGCGGGCTGCGCCGCCACCGGCATGACTGCAGCCGCCATCGCAAGAGCGGCCAACAACAGGCAAGAGCGTCGTGCGCCGTGCACAATGGCTTTCATCGATGATCTCCTTTGGCTTGAGCAGGGGCCTGTCCGCCCCCTCAAAAAGCCACGGCTCTCTCACTGGCCGAAACCGCGAAGCGATGCAGGGCTTCAGAAACGCTGCGCGACCTCGAACAGCATGAAATGATCGGGCGTGTTGTTGTTGGCAGCAATGCCGTAGCGTACCCCGATCTGGGTCTCATCGGTGACAAGCCAGGCTGCACCCACGTCATAGCTCGCCACGGTACCACCGGCTGTTGCCCTGGCAACCTGCGAGGCCGAATACTCGACAAAGGCCCGCAAGCGCGCGCCGAACCGATGGTTGAGCACGACACCGAGAATGCCGGCGACGTGCTCGGGTGCGTCAGCCGTCGCACCGTACTGGATGCCGGGCATCACGCCGAGGGCCAGTTCGTGCGGCAGGTCCCAGGTAATGACCGAGCGCAGCGACGGACGGCTGCGCACATCGCCAAAGCGTGTCGAGCCTGCCAGCGCATCGAGATGCGCAATCCATGCAACGGCCGGCCGGCCGACGCTTGCATCACGGTCGAGCACATGCCACTTGAGCCCCAGCGCCAGATTGCCCCATCCCGATTGACCGGCCTCGTGCTGCATGCCAGAGGGGGCAAACCGCCACTCCCAATCGGGTGCAATACCAATCTTGAACAACCCCGGCGTCGCGAGGCGGGTGCCCGCATGGCGATCACGTCGATCCTGAACAGCAGAGAGGTCGAGTTCGTACTGCAATCGACCCACAGGCACCACCTCGGAGGACTCGACAAAATCAGGGCCGTCAGTATCGATCGGCTCCACCGCCAGCACAGAGGCTGCACTCAAGAGGCACACAAGGCCGCACACGATGGCCCTCAGCCCGGGGGCACTGCCCCTTGGGGCGAGCAGCCTCGGCGTGGCCGCATCCCGATGGAGCCTTGCGCTGAAACAAGCAACACGCGCGGTAGCAGAGCGCATCATGAGTGACCTGTAGAATCAGGGTTGACGTGTCGGCGTGATGCGCCGGGCGTCGACCGGATGAGAAGCAGCGATCGCAATCATGCCATCTGCCCGCAGGCTCGTTCCACCGGAGCGCGATTGCACAACGACTTGCGCAGCCCCCGAGCGCTGCACAAGGACAACCGGGCGCAGGCCCCTCCCCGCTTGGATACCCCTCACTGACAGGACTGCCTCATGCTCTTCGATCCGTTCACCGCTCCCGGCCTTGATCTTCGCAACCGCGTCGTCATGTCACCGATGACCCGTAACCGGGCTGTCGTCTCCAGTACGCCCAATGCGCTCATGGCCGAGTACTACGCGCAACGCGCCGGTGCCGGTCTCATCGTCACCGAGGGCACCTCGCCCTCACCCAACGGCCTGGGCTATGCCCGGATACCCGGCCTTTTCAACGCGAGCCAGGCGACGTCCTGGAAAGTGGTCACCGACGCGGTTCATGCGCGGGGCGGAAGGATCGTCGTGCAACTCATGCACACGGGCCGCATCAGCAACGCGGCCAACATGCCGGCAGGCGCGCGGATCATCGGACCGGTTGCGCTCGCCGCTGCGGGCGAGATCCATACCGACACGGGCGGCATGCAAGCCCACGATGTGCCAAGCGCGATGACAGCGACCGACATCCAGTCTACCGTGGCCGAATACGCCCACGCAGCAGGTCTGGCCATCGAGGCCGGTTTCGACGGCATCGAACTGCACGCGGCCAACGGCTATCTGATCGAACAGTTTCTCAATGCCAACGTGAACACCCGGGGTGATGCGTGGGGCGGCAGCATCGAGGGACGCAACCGCTTTGCCCTCGAGGTCGTTCGGGCCTGCGTGGCCGCGGTCGGCGCATCGCGAGTCGGCATCCGGCTATCGCCTCATGGTGCATTCAACAGCACCGGCACCTTCCCTGATGTGGATGCGCAATACGAAGCACTCACCCGTGAACTCTCGGCCCTGCACCTTGGCTACCTGCACCTGCTTGATCACTCGGCCATGGGTGCTCCGGCCGTACCGGCCGCGCTCAAGGCACGGCTTCGCACACTCTTCCAGGGGCCGTTCATTCTGGCCGGCGGCTTTGATGCAAAAACCGCAGAGAGCGCGCTGCTGGCAGCCCAGGCCGACCTCATTGCCTTCGGACGCCCGTTCATTGCCAACCCCGACCTCGTGGAGCGCATGAAACTGGGCGCCCCGCTTTCACAACCGGACTTCAGCACCTTCTACACACCCGAGGCCCGGGGTTACACCGATTATCCGGCGCTGGCCGGCTAAGGGCTGCGGGGGCAGCAAACGGCGGCCGCACAGGCCCTCAGGGTAGAATCGGGCGGGAACATGTGACCCATCGACAGAGCCTGAGCCGCCGACCCCATGAATGCCGCCACCCGAGAGCATGACCACATCCTGCGAGCGACCCTGATCGAGCGCGCACGCGAGCTGGTGCCTGCCTTGCGCGAGCGCTCGGCAAGCACCTGCCAGGCGCGGCGCCTGCCGGCCGAAACCGCCGCAGCGCTGCGCGACTCGGGCTTCACCCGCGTACTGCAGCCGGCGCGCTTTGGTGGTTATGAGGGCGACTACCTGCTCTTCACCGATATCATCCACGAACTGGCTCAGGGCTGTGCCTCGAGCTCCTGGGTCTACGGGGTACTCGGGGAGCACCAGTGGGTGCTCGCCAATTATCCTGAAGAGGGCCAGGCCGAGATCTGGGCTGACCCGACCGCAGTGGCTTGTGCGAGCTTCACGCCCGCCGGCACCGCACGCCGGGTCGACGGTGGGTGGCGAGTGAACGGGCGCTGGTCATTCGCCAGTGGCTGCGATCATGCGCAATGGGCGATCGTCGGTGCCATGGTCGAGGAGACCGCCGGCAAGCGTGTCCAGCATGATTTCGTGATCCCGATGACGGCAATCACCATCGAGGACGACTGGCATGTCATGGGGCTGGAAGGCACCGGCAGCAAATCCTTGCGGGTCAATGACGTCTTTGTGCCAGCCGCCCGATCGCTCGTGCACGACGACCTCAAGGCCGCGAACACCCCCGGACAGCACCTGCATCCGGCGTTCGAACTGCTGCGCTCACCGCGTGGCGCATTTGCCTCGTTCACCCTGCTCGCAAGCCTGGTAGGCATCGCTCACCGTGCGGTAGACACCTTTGCCGACTACACGGCGCAGCGAGTGTCACGTGGGGTCAAGGTCTCCGATCAGGAATCCATGCAGCTGAAGCTGGCCGAATCGTCGGCCGAAGCCGATGCCGCCCGACTGATCGTGCGCCACACCCTGCAGGACAACGCCGCAGCACTGCAAGCGGGCGAAGCCCTGACCCTCGAGCGGGCGACACGCACCCGACGCGATATCGCTTATGCGGCCCGTCTTTCGGTGCAGTCGGTCGAGCGTTTGTTCATGGCCAGTGGCGGGCGCGCGATCTACGAGGGTAATGACATGCAACTCATCTTCCGCGATGCGCATGCAGCCGGCTCCCATCTGTTCCTCTCCTGGGAACTGGGTGCACGACCTTATGGTCAGCATCGCATGGGTTTGCCGATCGACAGCCCGATCATGTAGCTGCTCCCGCGGCTGCACCACCCTGGCCAGAGACGGGCAGGTCAAGGCATTGCCTGACCCCGATCGACCTCATGGAGACTCACCCGGCATGTGCCCTCTCGCTCGCATTGCCCGACAGGCCTTGTTGTCCTCGAGAGCGCTCGCCGGCGCCGTCCTGGCGCTATCGTCTCTCATCCCTTGCAGCACGGCACAGGCAGAAGTCTGGCCATCGAAGCCGATCCGCTGGATCGTCCCTTATGCCCCCGGTGGTCCGACCGATCTGGCGAGCAGGGCGCTGGCCCAGCAACTGTCAATCGCCTTGCGCCAGCCCGTGTTGGTGGAAAACCGCGCCGGCGGCGGTGGCACCGTCGGCATGAACGCGCTCGCCAAGGCGAACCCCGACGGCCATACCATCGGCACGGCCGACAACGCACTGGTGTTCACCGCGGCGCTCCACGCATCGCTCCCCTACAACCCCGAGCGCGACCTCGTCCCCCTCGCCCAGTATGGCGTGGTGCCCTTCATCGTCGTGGTTCAAAGCGGGGTCGAAGCCCATCGTCTGCAAGACCTCATTGCCCTTGCGCGGGCTCGACCGGGGCAACTCACCTACGGCACACCGGGCATCGGCAGTCCTCACCACCTGTACATGGAGTTGCTCAAGTCGCGCACTGGCATCGACATCGTGCATGTGCCCTACAAGGGTGGGGCACCACTGGTGCAGGATCTGGCAGCCGGTCGGATCACGATGTCGACCAGCAACTGGGGGTTGGTGTCAGCGCTCATTCGGGCCGGCACGCTGCGGCCATTGGCCGTCACCGGGGCCCAGCGCATCGCGACCTTGCCCGACATACCCACCATCGCCGAGTCGGGGGTCAGTGACTTTGTCGCCTACGCCTGGCAGGGCGTGATCGCACCAGCGGGCGTTGCTCCCGAGGTGATGTCATCCCTCAGCCAGATCCTGCTGCAGGTGATCGACTCGCCCGAGACGCGACGCTCATTTGCCGATCTGGGCATGACACCCACGCCACTGGGTGCGGCCGAGTTTGCGCAGTTCATCCGCAATGAACGGATGCGCTGGCTGCCGCTCATCAAGTCTCTTGCGATCACCGCCGACTGATACCCCCGGCTGAGGCAGCACGCTCACATCCCCTGCTGAGACCCGGGGTCTTTCTCGACCGGGGTTGAGGCATGCCATGACCCGGCAACATGCGCGGACGCACAATGTCCTCTCCTGAAGCAACACCGAACCAGTCCAGGGGAAAACGCGATGCTGCCATGGACGCTCGAGGATATCGATCTGACCGCCGTACCTGTGGCCAACGGCGAAGCCGAGGAAACACTGGCCTTGATCATCGCCGCTGCCTCACTGGTCGAATCGGCCTCGCACCTTTATACGAGCAATCTGACGCAATACTTCGCCACCGACCTCGAAGTGAGTCGCTGGTTGATCGAGCACTGGGAACCTGAAGAACTGCAGCACGGGCGGGCATTGCGTGCCTGGACCGAACGCGCCTGGCCTGATTTCGACTGGGAGGCGACGTTCAAGGATTTCTTCACCGAATATTCGATGCTGTGCCGACTCGACTCACTTGAGGCCACGCCAGCACTCGAGATGGTCGCGCGCTGCGTCGTCGAGACGGGCACCGCGGCACTTTATCGGAGTCTGTCCACGCTGGCCCATGAACCGGTGCTGCGCCAGTTGACAAGCCTGATCCACGCCGACGAAGTGCGTCACTACAAGTACTTCTATCGCTTCTTCAGGCGCTACCAGGGGCTCGAACATCTCAGCCGCTGGCGCATCTCTCGGGTGCTCTTCGAGCGCTCGCGAGAGATCAGGCGCGATGATTCAGGCTGTGCGATACGGCACATCGTGCGGGCACGCGGAACCGGCAAGAGCAGCACGTCAAGCCAGGTGAACAACTGGACGCAGGCCATCCACCGCCAGGTACGACAGGGCTGTCCCTACGACATGGCAGCCCGCATGTTTCTTGCACCACTCGATCTTCCCCCGGGCGTCAGGCTCTGGGTAAGCGGAGGCCTCGCCATCGGCGCTCGGGTGGCCATGCAGGGGCTGCCATGGCGATCGCACCGAGCCTGGGCAGACGAGCGGCCGCAACCGCTCGGGTGAACACCCGCCTGAGCGCCCGAGAACCGGACGGCCATCATCATCCGGGCGGGCTGAACGGGTAACATGGCAGCCTGATGGGCCCTCAGGAGGAGACTTGCATGACCGCTGCCCGCGCCCCGCTTCGTTACTCGATCTTTTCGGTCAACGATCACCACCCTGATCTGTCACGCACGATCCCGCAGCTTTATGCTCAAGTGATGCGCCACTGCGAAATGGCAGAAGCTCAGGGCTACGACACGTTTTTCTGCGCCGAGCATCACTTTCATGCCTACGGGGTCGTGCCAGACCCGGCGGTCATGCTCTCCGCACTCGCCCAGCGCACCGAGCGTATCCGGCTCGGAACCGCCATCTGCGTGCTCACCTTCCACGACCCGCGCCAGATCGCTGAAACCTACTCGATGATCGACATGATGAGTGGCGGCAGGCTCGTGTTCGGTGTGGGCTCGGGCTACCTCAAGCACGAATTCGTCGGCTATGACAGCAACCCGGCCGAGAAGCGCGACCGCTTCAACGAAAATCTCGATATCGTCAAGCGCCTGATGGCTGGTGAGACCCTCAGCTACCAGGGAAAATTCTCGCAGAGCGAACAGGTTGCGATCAACGTTCGTCCGCACGAAAACCGGGTACCACCCATCCACGTCGCCGTGCTGGCGCGTGACGCGATGGAACATGTGGGGCGTCAGGGCAACCGCATATTCACCGTGCCCTATGCCTCGTGCAAGGACTTCGAGGACATCGGCACGATGCTCACCGATTACCGACGCGGCCGCAATACAGCAGGCCTCCCGGCCGACGACGATGACCACGTCGTGACCCTGCACACCTATGTGGCCCGTACCGACGAGGAGGCCCGCGCTCACTGCAAGGGCGCCTACGAGCGTTATGTCGAGACACGCCTTTATGCCTCGCGCCATACCTACGAAGACATCATCCGCAACGGCATATGCCTCTTCGGTTCGGTCGAGACCGTGACCCGCAAGGTCTGCCAGCTCTACGAGATGGGCGTGCGCCACGTAGCCACGCTGCACAACTTCGGCGGCCTCCAGGCACGGTTGGTCGAACGTTCAATGACCCTCTTTGCCAATGAGGTGATGCCTGCGGTGGCAGCCGAAGTCGGCAACGAGGCACTGGCGGCCTGATTCACTGAGGGCCTGATTCACCGGCGGCCTGAACTGCAGGCGACCTGGACTGCGGGCGAATTGCGCCGCTCGCAGGCGTAGCCGTGAGTCGCTCGCTCCCCCGGGCCGGGGGTCATGAAAATACGCCGAGGCGCGAGGCTAAAGCCTTGCAGGTCACGTGTCGATTTCCCTACAGGGCCGCGAGATGCGCGCATCACCGATACGCGTCGTCCTCGTGCTTGAATGAACCATCCGACCCACAGGGACGATCTGCATGAAACCAAAGACAAGAGCAGCAAGCGTGGCCGGTGTCGCGCTGGCCATCGTGATCGGCACGGCATTTGCCCAGTTCCAGTCAGTCAATGGTCCGCATCGGGTCAAGAATCGGCCGGCCAACGCCGACAAGATGAAGCCGCCCTCGAACCCGCCCGCCTTCGGCGACCCCTTGCCGGCACTCGATGCCGCGAGCCTCGCAGCGTTTGCCGAGGGCATGAGCGAATTCCAGTCGGCCGAGGTCGCGGCCGGCGGCCTCGGGCCCATCTTCAACGGCACATCGTGCCTGGCGTGTCATGTCGAAGGTGCCCTGGGGGGTGCCGGGCAGACCATGGTCACTCGTTTTGGGCAGCGATCGAAAGCGGGCTTCGATCCGCTCGAGAGTCTGGGGGGGTCACTCCTCCAGTCGCAGGCGATTGCACCGCAGGTGCTCGAGGCCGTGCCACCCCAGGCCAACGTCGTTGCGCTGCGCCGCACGACGCCCCTCTTCGGGGCAGGGCTCATCGAAGCCATCAGTGACGCGTCCCTCCTCCAGGCGGCCAAAGTGGCCCAGCCCGATGGCATTCGCGGCCGCGCTGCGCTCGTCACCGACATCGCAACCGGCCAGACCCGGGTCGGGCGCTTCGGCTGGAAATCCCAGCAGGCGACGCTGCTCGCCTTCGCGGGTGACGCCTACCTGAACGAGATGGGTGTCACCAACCGGTTCTTCCCGACCGAGAACGCACCCAACGGCAACAACGCGCTGCTGGCCGCGTACGACCTTGTCGCAGACCCGGAAGACGTGGTCGACCCGACCACCGGGCTCGGGGACATCGACCGGGCCGCCAACTTCATGCGCTACCTCGCGCCGCCCACCCCGCTGCGTCAGACCGCGAACGCAGTCGTGGGCAGCCGGGTCTTCACGAGTATCGGTTGCGCCGCCTGCCACACGCCTACCCTGCTCACCGGTGCAAACCCGAATCCGGCCCTGGCCAACAAGCCCGTTGCCCTCTACTCGGACCTGCTCCTGCATGACATGGGGCCGCTGGGCGATGGCATCGCTCAGGGCGCGGCAGGGCCCACCGAGATGCGCACTGCACCGCTCTGGGGACTGCGTGTGCGCGTGCGCTATCTGCATGACGGGCGCGCCGCCAAGGTCAGCGATGCGATCGTTGCGCATGATGGCGAAGGGCTGGCTGCCCGAAAGCGGTTCTCGGCCTTGAGTGCGACTGACCAAAGCGCCCTTCTCGAGTTTCTGAACACGATCTGAGCGGCAGCATCGTTGGCCCAGGGCAGGGCAATCGGGTTACGCTAGCAACTGCACCGTGCTGCCGGAGCCTCGCCATGACCCTGCCCACCTTTCGGTCCCCCTACACCGCGCCGTTCAATTTTCAACGTTGGGTTGAAGAAAACGAACACCTGCTGCGCCCCCCCGTGGGCAATCAGCAGGTCTGGAAAAACACCGATTTCATTGTCACGGTGGTCGGCGGGCCCAACGAGCGCACCGACTTCCACGACGACCCCTATGAGGAGTTCTTCTGGCAGTGGAAGGGGGAGGCGAGCCTCCTGATGCTCGATCGCGGGCAGTATGTGGATGTCCATCTGCGAGAGGGCGACATCTTCCTTTTGCCTCCACACATGCGCCATTCACCGCAACGCCCTCAGGGTGATAGCCGCTGCCTCGTGATCGAGCGCACGCGCCCGGCCGAGGTCATCGATGGCTTCGAGTGGTATTGCGCGCAGTGCGCCGGCCTCGTTCACCGCATCGACACCCATGTTGCAAGCCTTGTCGATGACCTGCCGGTGGCCTATGCCCGCTTCTATGGCTCGAGCGAAGACGAGCGACGCTGCGGCCAGTGCGGCGCTATTCACGCCGGGGCTGATGTGGCGCGCTGGCACCGAGAGCGAGCGGCTCGAACGGCAAGACCTGACTGACATGCCCGTTTCGTGGTCTGGCTCGGGTCCCCTCGAAGGTCTGCTGCACGGTGCGCCCGGAGGATCGGCCGCAAGGGGTGTCACCGCGCTCTATCCACCCATCGAGCCCCACGACTGCGGCATGCTCGATGTCGGTGACGGTCATCGCATCTACTGGGAAGTCTGTGGCAACCCCGAGGGACAACCGGCCCTTTTCCTGCATGGTGGCCCGGGCGGCGGATGCAGCACCGACCACAGGCGGCTCTTCAACCCCGCCCTCTGGCGCATCGTGCTCTTCGATCAGCGCGGTTGCGGGCGCTCGCAGCCGACCGCCCGCATCGAGCACAACACCACCTGGCATCTGGTCGAGGACATCGAACGACTGCGGCACGCGCTTGCCATCGAACGCTGGCTGGTGCTGGGAGGCTCTTGGGGCTCGACCCTCGCTCTGGCCTACGCGCAGAGGCATCGGCAAGCGGTCAGCGCACTCGTGCTGCGCGGCATCTTTCTCGCCCGTCAGACCGAAATCGACTGGCTCTACCGATCGGGGGCCTCGTACCTCTTCCCGGAAGCATGGGACGCGTTTCTGGCGCCGATCCCGGCGCCCGAGCGCGCCGATCTGGTGGCGGCGTACCACCGTCGCCTCGCCTGCGGCGATGCGGCTGTCGAACAGGTGGCCGCCGCCGCCTGGTGCGCCTGGGAGCGGGACATCATGACGCTGCTGCCCTCGCCCGCCGCACACGATGCTGCCGATGCGGGCCAGCTTGCGCTCGCCCGCATCGAAGCCCACTACTTCTGCAACGACTCGTTCCTCGCCCGGCACCCCCTGCTCGATGGCATGGATCGCATCGCAGACCTGCCAGGCGTCATCGTCCAGGGTCGCCATGATTGCGTCACGCCGGCCACCAGCGCCTGGGCGCTGCATCAGCGCTGGCCCGATTCGGTGCTGCAGATCATCCCCGATGCAGGCCATGCCACCAGCGAGCCAGGCATCCAGCGCGCACTGGTCGCAGCCACCGACCATTTTGGCCATCGGGTCTGAGCGCATGCGGGTGCGGTGCCGGTCTGGCTTGCAAAGGCGGCTCGCCTGACGGCGGCTTGGGTGATTCATGACCCTAGTACAATCAGGGGTTCGCCATTGAATCAGAGGCCCCTCATGACCGCAGAAGAAAACGAACTTTTTACCCGTACCGGTGCCGGGACCCTCATGGGTGACCTGTTCAGACGCTACTGGGTACCAGCCCTCCTCGCCTCGGAACTAGCCGAGCCCGATTGCGCCCCGGTGCGGGTGAAACTGCTGGGCGAAAAGCTCGTGGCGTTTCGCGATACGCTGGGCCGGGTCGGCATCATCGATGAATTCTGCGCCCACCGCGGTGTGTCCTTGTGGTTCGGCCGCAATGAAGAATGCGGGCTGCGCTGCGCTTACCACGGCTGGAAGTTCGACATCAACGGGAACTGCGTCGAGTTGCCGTCCGAAGGGCCCGATGGTCCGATGCGGCCGCGCATGAAACTGAAGAGCTATCCGTGCATCGAGCGGGGCGACGTGATCTGGACCTACATGGGCCCGCCCGAACTCAAGCCCGAAGAGCCGGCACTCGAATGGGTGACCGTGGCACCCGAGCGCCGCTTCGTCTCGAAGCGCTTCCAGGCCAACAACTACCTGCAGGCGATCGAAGGCGGCATCGACTCGAGCCATGTCACCTTCCTGCATTCGGGCGCGCTCAAGACCGATCCGCTCTTCGTGGGTAGCAAAGGCAACCTCTACAACGAGCGCGACAAGGCGCCGCAATTCGACGTCGCCGAGTTCGAGGGTGGACTGCTGGTGGCCGCGCGCCGCAACGCCGACGAGGGCCGCTACTACTGGCGCATCACCCCGTTCATCATTCCTTGGCACTCGATCATCCCGCCGCGTGCCGGGCACCCGATCGGGGCACATGTCTGGGTACCGATCGATGACGAGAACTGCTGGGCCTGGAGCATCAACTTCCACCCCACCCGCGATCTCACCGAACCGGAGCGCGTGGCGATGGAAGCGGGCAAGGGCATCCATGTGGCCTATGTGCCAGGCACCTTCATTCCGCTGCAGAACGCATCGAACGACTACATGATGGACCGCGCGGCGCAGAAGGCCGGGCGCACCTTCTCGGGCGTGGAAGGCATCTCGATGCAGGATGCGTCCTTGCAGGAGAGCATGGGGCCCATCCAGGACCGTACCCGCGAGAACCTGTGCCCCACCGACCGCGGCATCGCGATGATGCGACGGCGCCTCATGGCAGCAGCCCGCGCCAACCAGGAAGGACGCAAGCTACCGGGCCTCGATCCGCGCGAGCAGCGGGTACGATCGGTTGCGGTCGAACTCCCACCCGACCAGCCCTTCCAGGAAGGGGCAGCCGCGGGCCTCTTTGCCGAGCCGGGTACGGCACCGATGACGGTCTGAGGGGCGCAAGGGCAAGGCGCGTGTGCAAAGGGCCGCGGATGCGGCCCTTTTGCCGAGTTGAACGGCGGCACCCTGCGTCGAAACATCGTGGTATGCTTTTGTCTAATCAGTGAATCATTGTTTCATTAGAGAAACAATTTCGCACCAATCTGGTCAGAGGTCAGCGTGGATCACAACCCGTTCCTGAAGCCGTGGATACAGCCCCACCCGAACCGGACCGCAGGCAAAGGCACGATCGAACGGCCCGGGCAGACACCCAACATCCCGTGGCAGACCCGCTCGGCACCGCCGACCGAATTCGAGAATCAACTGGGCGACGCGCTCGAGCAGGTCTTCGAGTCGGGCGCGACCGAACTGGCCGACGTGGTCGCAGGGCTCAATGCCCAGGGCTTTCGCACCAGCGCCGGCACGGTCTGGGATGAGGCCAGTTTCCGGGTAGAACTCGCCCGTCTGGCGGCTAAATGACCGCCGCGCCCACACGCATCGAATACCGCAAGGTCACCCGCCGCTTTGCGCCCCAGCGCAAGGGCGCTGAAGGCGTGACCGCCGTGATCGATGTGGATCTCGCCATCGCCGATGGCGAGGTGGTGTCCCTCATCGGCCCCAGCGGTTGCGGCAAGTCGACACTCCTGAACATGGGGGCCGGGCTCTACCTCCCCAGCGAGGGAGAGGTTCTGGTCGATGGCGTGATGGTTGACCGCCCCAACCCGCAGGTCGCTTTCATGCTGCAGAAGGATCTGCTGCTGCCCTGGCGCACCATTCGCGAGAACATCGAACTGGGGCTGCAGATTCGTGGTGTTGCGCCCGCCGAGCGACGCGACCGCGCGCTTCGTCTGATGGAGCGTTGCCACCTGACCGGCTTTGCCGATCATCACCCGCACCAGCTCTCAGGCGGCATGCGCCAGCGCGCAGCCCTCGCGCGCACGCTGGCCGTCGAACCGCTCGTCCTTCTCATGGATGAACCCTTTTCGGCACTCGACGCGCAGACAAAGATGGTGCTGCAGGCCGACCTCGCCCGATCGCTCGCCGACGAGCGCAAGACCGCACTCTTCATCACCCACGACCTGGTGGAGAGCGTTGCCCTCTCCGACCGGGTGCTGGTGATGTCGCGACGCCCGGGCCGCATCATCGAGGAACTCGTCGTCGATCTGCCCGACCGCGACAACCCGTTCGGACGCCGTCAGCACCCACGCGTCACCGAGTACGTGAAGGCACTCACTGCGCTTCTGGACATCGGCCACCAGGAGTTGCACGCATGACATCGGCAGGCCAACCCAGACTGGGGCTCATCGCCGCCAGCGCAGGCGTACTGGTGGCGTTTCTCGCCGCCTGGGAGTGGCTGCCGGGGCTCATGCACATTCCCGAATTCATCCTCCCGCCCGGCTCCAGGGTGTGGCTCGAGTTCCTGCGCGTGCAGCAGACCGAGAACCTGTGGCTCCATACGGGCATCACCGCACTCGAGGTGATTGTCGGGTTTGTCCTCGGCTCCTTGATGGGCCTCGTGATCGGTTGCGTGCTGGGCGTGTCGCCACGGGCCGAACTGGTGCTCTCGCCCTACCTGCTTGCGTTGCAGATCGCACCGAAGGTGGCCTTTGCGCCCCTTTTCGTGATGTGGATGGGGTTCACGGTCTATCCCAAGATTCTGGTGGCCGTGCTCATCGTGTTCTTCCCGGTCATGGTGAATGTGCTGAGCGCCATTCGGACCATCGACCCCGACCTCATCAACCTCGCGCGCACCTTCTCGGCGTCGCGCTGGCAGATCTTTCGCATGATCGAATACCCGGCCACGATGTCGCCGCTCTTTTCGGGACTGCGCATTGCCTCGACGCTGGCCGTCATCGGCGTGGTGGTCGGCGAACTGGTCGGTGGCAACAAGGGCCTGGGCTATCTGCTCACCTATGGTGAAGGCCAGGGCAACACGGCGCTCGTGATGGTGTCGATCATCATGCTCACGCTCATCGGTATCGTCGCCTACGGTGCGGTAGCCCTCGCCGAGCGACGCGTCCTGCATTACCTGCCGCGCGCTCAACACACCACCGCCTGAACGCAAGCGGCAAGACCTGACCCTATCCCTCATCACGAGGCAATGACATGAAGACCGAGATCGACAAGTCGCGCATCAAGGCCTATCTCGCGCGCGGCGTACGCAACGCCTGGTACCCGGTTGTACCGAGCTGGCGCGTGAGCGAGGCGCCGCTGGGCATCACCCGGCTGGGTGAGAACATCGTGCTCTGGCGTGACGGGCAAGGCAACGTCCATGCACTCGAGGATCGTTGCCCGCATCGTGGCGCGCGCCTGTCCTTGGGCTGGAATCTGGGCGACCGCGTGGCCTGCTGGTACCACGGCATCGAGATCAATGGCAAGGGCCGTATCGTCGATGTACCCGCGGTCGAAGCCTGCCCGATGACCGAGGAGCGCTGCGTGCGCGCCTGGCCGGTCACCGAAGCCCATGGCGCGGTCTTCTTGTGGTTCGGCGACGAGCTGCACCCCGAGGCACCACCGATCGAATTTCCCGAGCAACTGGCTTCACCCGAATGGGGCTCGATGCTGTGCACCGCCCACTGGAAGTGCAACTGGCAATTCGCGGTCGACAACGTCATGGACCCGATGCACGGCGCCTACCTGCATGCCGCCTCGCATTCAATGGCCGATGGCGATCGACAGGCCGAAATGCGGACACGCAAGACCCCACAGGGCCTCGTGTTCGAGAAGGTCGGCCAACGCGACGTGAACTTCGACTGGGTCGAATGGGGCGAATCGGCGAGCTTCTGGATGCGCCTTGCCATCCCGTACAAGAAGCGCTTCGGACCCGGCGGGCAGTTCTACATCATCGGCTATGCAACGCCGGTGGATGACGAGCACTGCATGGTGTTCTTCTGGCGCTGCCGCAAGGCCGAAGGCTGGCAGCGCGATGTCTGGCGTTTCATGTACCGCAACCGGCTCGAGGGCCTGCACTGGACCGTGCTCGAGCAGGACCGGGTCGTGCTCGAGGACATGGCCCCCGACCCGCGCAGTGGCGAATACCTTTACCAGCACGACGCGGGCATGGTGCGCATCCGTCGCCGCCTCGAGGAGGTTGCACGCGAGCACCTGGCAGCCATCGACGAGACACGGACCGCGACGCGTGCGCCTGCAAGCACGGCCGGCGCCACAACCGCCACAACCGCCCCATGAGCAGCACCGCGATGTCACCGCATGCAGCACACGCCTCTGCCAAACGTGATGCGGGCACACCGCTGAACGGCTCGCGCATCCTCATTACCGGTGGCGCGCGGGGCCTGGGCGCCGACTTTGCCCGCGCCTGCAGCGCTGCCGGGGCTCGGGTGGTGATCGCCGACATTCTCGAAGAACGCGGACGCGAGACAGCGGCCGCAATCGGCGCAACCTTCGTGCCGCTTGACCTGCGTGACCCCGCGTCCATCGAAGCCTGCGCTCGCAGCACCTGCGAGGCGCTCGGTGGCCTCGATGGCCTGGTGAACTGTGGCGCCATCACCGACTCGGGGGGCCGCATGGCCGACCAGATCGAGATCGACACCTGGAATCGGGTGATGGAAGTGAACGTACGTGGCACCTGGCTCATGACCTGTGCCGTATTGCCTGCGCTGAAGGCAAGTGGCCACGGTCGCGTGGTGAACATCGCCTCCGATACGGCCCTCTGGGGTGCGCCACGCCTCATGGCTTATGTCGCGAGCAAGGGCGCCATCATCTCGATGACCCGATCGCTCGCACGCGAACTCGGCCCCTGGTCGATCGCCGTCAACGCCATTGCCCCTGGGCTCACCGAGGTGGAAGCCACGCAGTATGTGCCCCAGGCACGCCACGAGCACTACCTGAACGGGCGCGCGATCCAGCGCCCGCAAGTACCCGCCGATGTGAGCGGAACGGTGGTGTTCCTGCTGTCGGGCGCAGCCGGATTCGTCACCGGGCAGACGCTGCCGGTGAATGGGGGCTTCACCTTCGTGTGAAGCACGACTGAACCAGAATCACGAGAGACGAGGAGATGACCATGGCTGAAGCAGATCAACACGGCGCGACAGGCGCGACAGGCGCGGCGGGTGCGACGAGCGCCACGCCAGCAACAGTGGCGGCATCGACCGCGGCACACGCGCCGAGCGGCGACCCGGCGGCCGCCACCTGGGAGCGCCCGGCCGGCGCCAGCCTGGGTGACTGGCTCGAGCGTCGAGTGGCGCGCCACTCGACCCGGCGCTATGACTGGGACGCGCTCAAGTTCCAGGCTGACTACGACCCGGCCTATCGCCGTGCGCAGATGCGCTACGTCGGCACCGGCGGCACCGGCGTGGCCACCGACTCCAGCACGGTGCCTTCGGGGCACTTCACGTTTTCGACCATGCTGATTCCCGCAGGCCACATCGGACCAAGCCACCTGCACATGGATGTGGAAGAGATCTTTTTCGTGATGCGCGGCACGATGAAAGTGATCTGCGAGAAGGATGGCGAACGCTGGGAGTCGATTCTTGGCGAACGCGACCTCATCTCGGTGCCGCCTGGGGTCTATCGCGAGGAACACAACATCGGGGAAGAAGATGCCCTCATGTGCGTGATGCTCGGTGCCGCAAAGCCGGCAACGCCTACCTACCCCCCCGACTCACCGCTTGCGAAGATCAAGCGCAAGTGAGCGGATTGCACCCACCCAGAAAGGTACTGGCAGGCCGATACACCATCGGCTACCGCGAGGCCTGCGATATCGCCGGTTCGCCTGCCCTGGTGCTGCTGCACGGTATCGGCTCGGCCTCGGGCTCGTGGGTGCATCAGCTCGACGCCTTCGCGAGCCAGTTTCGTGTCGTGGCGTGGGACGCTCCAGGCTATGGCGAATCGACCCCGCTCGAAGAGAGCGCTCCTGTGGCCGCCGATTACGCGCGGGCGCTGGAAGCCTTTCTCGATGCGCTCCAGATCAGGCGCTGCCTGCTGGTGGCGCAGTCACTCGGCGCCCTGATGGCGACCGCTCTCGCGGCGAAGGCGCCCGAGCGGTTCGATGGCCTGGCGCTGATCAGTCCGGCCAATGGCTATGGACGGGCAACGCCCTCCGAGCGCGCAGACAAACTGCATGCCCGACTCGATGCGATGGACAGGCTCGGCCCCGCGGGGCTTGCCGATGCGCGGGCGGCCAACCTGCTCTCGACAGAGGCATCCTCCGAGGCACTTGCACTCGTTCGCGAGAACATGGCGAAGCTCGATCCGGCAGGCCATGCGCAGGCTGCGCGGATGCTGGCCGGTGGCTCGCTGGTGGACGACGCCGCCCGATACGCAGGGCCCACGCTCGTGCTGTGCGGAACAGCCGATCGCGTCACCCCGCTGGCAGCCTGCGAGACCGTTGCGATGGCGTTTGCCGATCACACCTTTGTGCCGTTGCCAGGCCCCGGACACGCCAGCTACGTCGAATCGCCCGTACTCGTGAACGAACTGATCGGGCAGTTCGCGCACCGGCTCGGCTTGTGCTGAACTCGACGACCGGTGAGATGAGTACGCCCGCAGCTGACAAGCGAAGCTCTGTCGACGAGGGAGTCGCTGTCGAGGTGGGTGCCCCTGCAGGCAGGGGCACCGCTGCCGATGAGGAACGCTACCTGGTGCCCGGTCTTGAACGTGGTCTGAAGCTCCTGCAACTCTTTGATCGCGACCGTACCCGCATCGCGGCGGCCGAGGCAGCGCGGCTGCTCGATGTCCCGCGCTCATCGGCCTTCCGGCTGATCCAGACCCTGGAGCATCTGGGCTATCTGGAGCGCAGCGGCAACGACTACCGACTGGGTCCGTCGGTGATGCGCATGGGCTTCGAATACGTTGCTGCCCTGCCCATTACCGCTCTGGCGCGCCCCGTGGTCGAACGACTGCGCGATGAATCGGGCTGCACCGCGCAACTGGCGATCCGCGACGGTCGCGAGGTGGTCTACGTCATGCGCGAACTCGGACCCTCGCATGTATCGAGCAACGTCGCGGTTGGCACCCGCCTGCCCGTACATGCAACCGTCCTGGGGCGGATGTTTCTCGCCCACCTGGGCGCGACGGCGATCGCAGCGCTTTATGCCGGTGCAGCCCTTGAACGGTTTTCGGCGCACACGGTGACAACCATCGAGGGACTGCAACAACAAGCCCTGGCCGACCGTGCTCGCGGCCATGCCGTGAGCGAGTCGGACTTCGAAGGCGGCATCTCGGCCATCGCCGCACCGGTGCTCGACAGCCATGGCAGTGCGGTGGCAAGTCTGTCGGTAACGCTTCTCGCGCCGAGCATTGGTTCGACCACCGAACGCGACCGCCTCATCGGTGTGGTGACTGGCGCCGCCCTAACCCTCTCGCATCGTCTCAACTACCGTGAAGACAGAGCATCGACATGACTGAATCCATCACCACCGGCGAACTGATTGCCCGGTTTCTCGAGTCGTGCGACGTGACGACCGTCTTCGGCGTGATCTCGATCCACAACATGCCGATTCTCGATGCCATTGCACGGCGCGGCAAGATCCGCTTCGTGCCCGCGCGCAGCGAACAGGGTGCCGCCAACATGGCCGACGCCCACGCACGCGTGAGCGGGGGCATCGGCGTGGTGATCTCGAGCACCGGCACCGCTGCGGGCAACACCTGCGGCTCGATGGTCGAGGCGCTCACCGCCGGCACGCCGCTCCTGCACATCACCGGACAGATCGAACGCGACTGGCTCGACCGTGGCTGGGGATTCATCCACGAAGCCCGTGATCAGCTGGCGATGATGAGTGCGGTATCCAAGCGCGCCTGGCGGGTCTGGTCGCCCGAGACGGCACTGGGTACGCTGCGCGAGGCCGTGCGCACGGCGCGCATGGCGCCCTCAGGACCCGTGGCCGTCGAAATTCCCATCGACGTACAGGCCGCGATGGTCGATTGCCCGGTCGATGGTGCTCTGGATGCCCTGCGACCAGCACCGGTGCCGCGGGTACCGTTTGATGAAGCCGCCCTGGAGCGTCTTGCCGTCGCCCTCGAACGGGCTCGACGCCCGCTGCTGTGGCTGGGTGGTGGCGCACGCGGCGCAACGGCCGAGGTTGCACAACTGATGGCACTTGGGTTTGGTGTTGTCACGAGCGTGCAGGGGCGCGGCATCGTCGATGAACGCCACCCGATGTCCCTCGGGGCCTACAACCTCTACCCCGAATCGGAGGCGCTCTACCAGAGCTGCGACGCGATGGTCGTGGTGGGCTCGCAACTGCGCAGCAACGAGACGCTGCGCTACCAGCTGAAACTGCCACGGCCCCTCTACCGGATCGATGCCGATGCGTCCAAGGACGGACGCGCCTACGCATCCGACCTCTTCGTGTGTGGCGATGCCGCTCTCGCCCTGGGGGCACTCGCCGAGCGACTGCGCACGCGCATGAGCATCGACCCGCGTTTCGCAACCGACCTGGCCGAGGCGAGGCGCGGTGCGACCGTACGCATTGCGGCCGGCCTGGGTCCCTACCAGGGTCTGGTCGATGCGCTCACCGCGGCGGTGGCCGCGCGCCCCTCGACCTGGGTGCGCGATGTCACCGTGTCAAACAGCACCTGGGGCAATCGGGCCGTGTTGCTCTCGGGCCCGCGCGAGGGCGTCCATGCCATGGGCGGTGGCATTGGCATGGGCATCCAGATGGCGGTTGGCGCGGCGCTCGCTGCCCCTGATCGCAAGACCCTGTGCCTGAGTGGCGATGGTGGCCTGATGGTGAACATCGGCGAACTCGCCACACTGGTGCAGGAGGACGTCGACGTGACGCTTTTCGTCATGAACGACAAGGGCTATGGGGTCATCCGCAACATCCAGGATGCGCAATACGGCGGACGCAGGCACTATGTCGACCTGCATACGCCGCAGTTCGCAACGCTGGCGGCAGCACTGGGCCTGGCCTATCGCCGCATCGACCGTGCCGATGCATTTGCAACCCAGGTTCAGGCGGCCATCGATACCCGCGGTCCGATGCTGGTGGAAGTGGATATGACAGCCATCGGCCCCTATGCCAGCGCCTTTGCCGGCCCGCCCCTCAAGAAGACCGCCTGAACACCCGCGCCGGGCACGATCACGCGCAGTAGTGCGACACAGGAGAAGACGAGCATGAACATACTGATGATTGGCGGTGGGGCCATCGGCCGCGAAATCCTCAAGCACATCGCCAATGACCCTCAATTGAAGGTGACCCATGTGCTGGACATCCCGGCTGCACACGCCGATCTGCGGCTGCGCCTGCCCGCCTCGATCCGCCTGATCGGATCGCTCGATGAACTCGACATCCGCCCCGATCATGTCATCGAGTGTGCCGGACATGCCGCCGTGAAGTCTGCGGTGCCTGCGCTCCTGCGCCAGGGCATCGACGTATCGCTGGTATCGGTGGGGTCGCTCGCCGAAGAAGGGCTGGCCGAATCGCTCGAAGCAGCCGCACGCGAAGGGGGTGCGCAACTCACGCTCATCTCGGGCGCCATCGCCGGCATCGACGCCATTGCATCGGCCCGGGTGGGTGGGCTCGACTCGGTGGTCTACACTGGACGCAAGCCGCCGGTGGGTTGGCTCGGCACCCCTGCCGAAAAAGTCTGCAATCTCGCCACCCTCACCGAAGCCACCGTCATCTTCGAGGGTAGTGCCGGCGAGGCAGCACGCCTCTACCCCAAGAATGCCAACGTCGCGGCCACCGTGTCGCTCGCCGGCGTCGGGCTCGACAAGACCCGCGCCACGCTCATCGCCGACCCCGGTGTCACGCGCAACATCCATCATGTGAAGGCAAGCGGCGCCTTTGGTGACCTCGAGATCACGATCTCGGGGCATGCGCTCGCCGACAACCCCAAGACCTCGGCGCTGGCTGCCTACAGCGCCGTGCGTGCGCTGCGCAGCCTCAGCGCACCGGTGGTGATCTGACCCCCTGCAAGGAGAACCGACATGAGCATCGAAGGTATCGAGGAAGTTGTCTATGGCGTCGAAGATCTCGCCAAGGCCGAACAGTTCTGGACTGACTGGGGCTTGCGCCTGGCTGCGAGCAGCGCCACCGAACTGGACTTTCGTACGCTCAACGGTTGTGCCGTACGCGTACGCGCGGCCGCCGATCCCAGCCTGCCACCTGCCATCGAAGCGGGCTCGACCGTGCGTGAAGTCGTCTGGTGTGTCGACAGCCCAACCGACCTTGATGCGCTCGCCCGCCACGCTGGCATCACGCGCCGTGACACGTCCGAGGGCAGCGAGTGCGTCGCCACCGACCCCAATGGCCTTGCCATCCGGTTTCGCGTCTCGACGAAGAAGGCAGTCGATGTCGCTGGCAGCCCCAGCAACAACTGGGGTTCGCCCCAGCGCATCAACCAGCCCAGCCGCATCTACGAACGGGCCGAACCGATCGAGATCGGTCATGTCGTATTCTTCACCGACAAGCTCCAGGCCTGCGAAGACTTCTATGTGGCACTGGGATTTGTCGTATCCGATCGCTACCCGGGACGCGCAATCTTCCTGCGCGCCTCACCCACGGGGGGACATCATGATCTGTTCCTGCTGCAGATACCGGGTGGGAAGCCTGGCCTCAACCACGTGGCGTTCTCGGTGCGCGACATCCACGAAGTCTTTGGTGGCGGGCTTCACATCAGCCGCTGCGGCTGGGAAACCCAACTCGGACCGGGCCGTCATCCGATCTCGTCGGCCTACTTCTGGTATGTGAAGACCCCCTGCGGCGGTCTGGCCGAATACAACGCCGACGAGGACATGCTCACGGCCGACTGGCACCCACGCGAATTCACCCCCTCGAACGAGGCCTTTGCCGAATGGGCGATCGAGGGGGGCCTTGATGGCAACACACGCCGTCAGCTGGCCGCAGGCGGCGATGCCATTGTCGCGGGAAAATTCGGCACCGAACGGCGCAACTGATCGACTGCGCCGCCCCCGATCAATCTTGGGCGGCGCGGCGAATACGAACGTGCAGACGACCTGAATCGAGCCCGACGCGCTCAGACCTTGAGCGTGCGCTCGGTCGCCCGCACCAGCAACTCGTACAGCGCCTTTTCCTCCGGCTTGCGGCTGCTCACCTCAGGCCCGATCGAGGCCATCATGCGATTGACCTGCGCCCGTTCTTCATCGCTGATGGTCGTAACCTCGCCACCACCCTTGAGCCAGCCGGCACGCGCATTGGCGTAATCATCGATTGCCCAGCCGCCGATTTCGGCGCTCACCTTGCGCCCGGCATCGACCACGATCTTCTGCACATCGGGCGAAAGCTTGTCGAACCACAACTTGGACACGATGCTCATGCTCACCACCATCGAGTGACCCGTTTCGAGATAGTACTTGGCCGAGTCGTAGTAGCGCATCGGCGTCACCACCGGCACGCTGCTCATCATGCCGTCGATGGTGCCCTGCTGCAGGGCGGGCAGCACCTCACCGAGTGACATGGGAATAGGATTGGCCTTGATACGACGCATTTCCTCACGGTCCATGTCGGCGGCCAGCACACGGATCTTGCGCCCCTCGAGATCGGACATCTTCGCCGCACGGGTGCGGGTCACGAAACCGGCCGAACCGAGCACGTAGAGCCCCAGGCCCTTGATGCCCTTGTTCGCACCAAGCGCGAGAAAGGCTGCATTGAATTCCGGGTCTTGCAAGGCACGGTGCGCATGCGCCATGTCACGAAAGATGCCCGGCGCCGAGGGGATCTCGAAGCGCGAGTCGATACCGGCGAGAAATTGCGGCGGTCCGGCCCAGGCCTGGATCGACCCGAACTGGGTGCCCTCGATCTGGCGGGGTATCGAACCGAGCTGGCTCGCCGGGTAGACCTCACCGCGCAGCTTGCCACCGGTTGCCTGTGACACCTCGGCGGCGAAGCGCCGCAGCCACTCGTGCTGCACTTCATTCACGGTGGCGGTCGAGAGCTTCATCACCGAGCCCCCGCTCTCCTGCGCGAACGCGCCTCGAGCCCCACCCAATCCGGCGAGCACGGTGGCTCCCGCAGCTGCGCCCAGGGCGCGACGTCTTGCTGAATGCATGGCTGTCTCCTCTCTTCTTGTGGGCATCGACTGCAGGTCACACGCTGGCATGCGCTCCGGCTTTGCGCAAGTGCCAGGCCAGTCGCTGCGGCAGTAGCGGCGTCTCGTTGAAGCGAATCCCGAAGGGGCTGAGTGCATCTTCGATGGCGCTGGTGATCGCGGCAGCAGCCGGAATGGTACCGCCCTCG
This sequence comes from uncultured Pseudomonadota bacterium, assembly GCA_903829815.1. Classification (GTDB taxonomy): domain Bacteria; phylum Pseudomonadota; class Gammaproteobacteria; order Burkholderiales; family SG8-39; genus CAIXPL01. The sequence continues at coordinate 35,224 of CAIKRR010000057.1, forward strand.
CCTGCGCCCTTGACGCCCAGCGGATTGAGCGGCGACGGGGTCTCGATGTGCGTCATCAGTACCTCGGGCACATCGGTGGCCATCGGCATCGTGTAATCGGCAAAAGTCGTCGTCGTCGGTTGCGCCTGGTCGTCGTAGCCCAGGAATTCGTAGAGCGCATTGCCTATACCGTGTGCCACCCCACCCTGAATCTGACCGTCGACCAGCATCGGGTTGATGAGCACACCCGAATCATGCGCCACCACGTAGCGCACGATCTTCACCCGCCCGGTATGGATGTCGACCTCGACCTCGACCACATGACTGCCGTTGCAGTAGGTGGAGCGCTCGGGCGAGAAGTACACCGTCTCCTCCATGCCGCACGTGACCCCTTCAGGAAAGGAAAAGCCGGGCATGCCCTGCGAGATGCGCGCCAGCTGCGAGAACGTCTTGTGTCGTCCGGGTATGCCCTTCACCTGAACCTGCCCGCGCACCAGTTCGAGATCTTCCTCGCTCGCTTCGAGCAGATGCGAGGCAAGCTTGAGCAACTTGCCGCGCACCGTCTTTGCCGCCGTATTCACCGAGTTGCCAGCATTCACCGTGACCCGACTGGCAAAGGTACCCACTCCCATGGCGATCGCATCGGTATCGGCAATCACCACATCGATCAGATCGGGGTCGGCGCCGAGATGATCGGCGGTGATCTGCGCCCAGATCGTCTTGTGCCCCTGACCCTGAGCGCCCGCGCCACAGATCACGGTGATACGACCGTTCTGCTGTACCCGCACCGTGGCACCCTCGAAGGGCCCCAGACCCGTGCCCTCGACATAGTTGCCGATGCCGATCCCCAGATAGCGCCCTTCGGCTCGAGCCGCGGCCTGTCGTGCCGCAAACCCGGCCCAATCGGCCAGTTCGAGCGCCTTGGCCTGACACAGGGGGTAATCACCCGAGTCGTAGATCACCGGTTTGCCATCGCGATAGATGAAGCCCACCGGGTAGGGCATCTGGTGCGACTGCACGAGGTTGCGGCGACGGATCTCGTCACGACTGATACCCAGCACCTGGGCGGCACGATCCATCGTGCGCTCCATCGCAAACACCCCTTGCGGCCGCCCGGCACCGCGCATCGGCGTGGTCGGCACCTTGTTGGTGTAGACCACCTTGAGGGTGAGTTCGATGTTCGGCACCACATAGGGGCCGGGTGTGGTGGTCACTGCGATGTAGGGCATGATGATGCCCCAGGGCACGAAAGCCCCGGTGTCGTGAATCATCTCGAAGCGCAGCCCGAGAATGTGCCCTCCGGCGTCGAGTGCCAGTTCGACATCCCAGTACTGGTCACGCTCCTGCGTGGCCGTCAGAAAGTGCTCGCGCCGATCTTCGATCCACTTGACTGGTCGCCCGAGGACCACGGCGGCGTGCGCGACGATGGCCTGCTCGCCATAGACGATGGTCTTGGGGCCAAAGCCGCCGCCGACATCGGGATTCACAACCCGCAGTCGTTCAGGATCCCATTCGAGCAGATCGACCAAGGTCGTCTTTTCCAGAAAAGGCGACTGCCCGGCACACCAGCTGGTGAGCCGGCCGCCAATCGGGTCGCAGGCCGCCACAGTGGCACGCCCTTCGATCGGCTGCCCCGACCCACGATGCTGGTAGTAGCGCTCGCGCACGACATGCGCAGCGCGTGCAAACGCCGCCGTCGTGTCTCCGCACGACATCTTCACCAGCGCAGCAAGATTGTCACGGCCATCGGTATGGCAGAGGGGTGAGCCCTCACGCAGGGCCTCGCGGCAGTCGGCCACGACAGGCAGCACCTCCCAGTCGACCAGCACCGTCTCTGCCGCATCTTCGGCGATGTGGCGGCTGTCGGCGATGACCACGGCAACCGCTTCGCCAACGTAGCAAACCTCGGTCGACGCCAGGCACTGCGCGGTACGCGGATCACGCAGTGCCGGATTGGGCACCAGCAGCGGAATGGGCGCCTGCAAGGCTGCGGGCAGATCGGCACAGACCAGCACCGAGTGCACACCCGGCATCGCACGAGCCCGTGAGGCATCAATCGACCGGATGCGCGCGTGCGCGTACGGACTGCGCACGAACGATGCGTGCAGCATGTCCGGCAGATGGATGTCATCAACGTAGCGACCCTCGCCACGCAGCAACGACGGATCTTCGGTGCGGCGCATGCGCGCGCCAATGAAAGGAAGGCCTGCACTCATTGCGGTTGCCGTCTCCTGCCTGAAAGCTGCGGACCTCACACGGGCCCTCGTGCAGACTATTCTAAACGCAGGTCATGTGATCGTGACGCCCTGTTGGCGCTATCGGCTTCAGCGACCGCCGTACACGTAATCGCGAGTCATCGGCAGCGGGCTTTCGAGCGACTCGCCCTTCTTGTTGCACAGGATCTGATAAAGGTTGATCCAGTTGCGCGAGAAGGCATAGGCACAACCCATCAGATAGATCGACCAGATGCGATAGCGACGCTCGCCCACGATGCGAACGCCCGCCTCGCGGTTGGCCTCGAGTCGCTCCGCCCAGGCACGACAGGTGTCGGCATAGTGCCGCCGCAGCGACTCGACGTCGGCCACCTCGAGGCCGGCCCGCTCGATTTCGAGCGTCACGAGCGAGAGATGTTCGAGTTGCCCGCCAGGGAAGACATATCGCTCGATGAAGTCACCGGCGCCGAACCCCACTTCGCGCCCATCGATATTGCCGGCCGTGATGCCCTGGTTCATCACCAGCCCATCATCGGCAAGCAGTTCGCAAAGGCGGGAAAAGTAGGTACGCAGGTTATGGCGCCCCACATGTTCGAACATGCCGACGCTGGAGATACGATCGTAGACCCCACGGCCCGGAATGTCGCGGTAGTCCTGCAGACGCACCTCGCAGCGCCCCTCGAGACCCTCCCGGCGGATGAGTTCGCGGGTGTACTCGAACTGTCGCTCGCTCAAGGTGACACCGGTGGCCTGCGCACCGTAGTGCTTTGCAGCACGCACGATCATTGCGCCCCAGCCGCAGCCGATATCGAGAAAGCGATGCCCCGGTCGAACCTGCAATTTGGTGAGGATGTGATCGAGCTTGTTCAACTGAGCCTGCTCCAGCGTGTCCTCGCTCGAGCGATAGTAGGCGCATGAATACACCATGCGCCTGTCGAGAAACAGTTGGTAGAACCCGTTGGACACATCTTAGTGGTACTCGATCGCGCGCTTGTCACGCGCCCGGGTGTGCTTCAGACGGGCGGCGAAATCGAGCAGCCGCCCCTGCGCCTTGCCACCGGCACGCGCGAGTTTCTCGGCGGCCTCGAAGATGTCGCTGAGGCGCCCCTGCACATCGATGTGGCCTTCCACATACGCCTCGCCAAGTTTCATCAGGTCGGTGTTGATGAGCCAACCCGCCGATGAGGCACACGGTACGTGCAACTTGACCCGCGGCCTGTCACCCAGAGGATAGGTCTGACCATTCCACAAGGTGAGTTCGATCGGAATGTCGTGCCGGGCGCGCAGATTGGCCGCGACGCTTGCGAGTTTTCTGTCAAACAGCATGAGCCCCTCCCCGGTCAGATTCGGCAGTCGAGGACCGAGCGACATCACCCGGGTCACCCGTCTGCAACAGCGAGGAGAAAAGCCTACAACCGCAGCCCCAGGGGCGGACTGAGCAGGATCAATCCGGCGGGGCACTCCCGCACTGCCCCGGCTCAGGCAAGGCCGGCCGCAAGCGCAGCATCGACATCGTCAAGCCAGACAAAGGTGAGCGCATCCCGGGCTTCGGCCGGAATTTCCGGGAAGTCCGACCGGTTGCGTGCCGGCAGCATCACCGTACGCACACCCGCCTGCGCTGCGGCCAGCACCTTCTCCTTGATACCGCCCACCGGCAGTACCAGACCACGCAGACTGATCTCGCCCGTCATCGCGGTATCTGCTCGCACCACCCGCCCACTGAATATGGACGCGATGGCGAGAAACATGCCCACGCCTGCGCTGGGACCATCCTTGGGCGTCGCCCCGGCCGGCACATGCACATGGAGGTCCGACTTCCGGAAGACGGCTGGATCGATGGCGAGGGCCTCGGCACGCGACTTCACCAGGGTGAGCGCCGCCTGCACCGACTCCTTCATCACATCGCCCAGTTGCCCGGTGACGATCAGGCGCCCCGTGCCGGGCGTGCGTGTGGCCTCGATAAAGAGCACGTCACCGCCAGCCGGCGTCCAGGCCAACCCCGTAGCCACCCCCGAGAGTCCGGCGGGAAGGGCGCTTTCGTTCTCGAACTTGCGCGGCCCCAGCACCTCGGCCAGGTCGGTCGGCTCCACGATCACCTGCGAAGTCTCGCCACGGGCAATACGCACCGCGGCATGGCGACACACGGCTGCAATGCGGCGCTCCAGACCTCGCACGCCGGCCTCACGGGTATAGCCGCGCACGATCTCGCGCAGGCTGGCCTCGCCAAGCACGATCTGCGCTGGCTGCAGTCCGTTCTGACCGATCTGCTTCTCGACCAGATGCGTTAGGGCTATGTTCACCTTTTCGGTTTCGGTGTACCCGGGCAACTCGACCACCTCCATGCGATCGCGCAAGGGCGCCGGGATGGTGTCGAGCATGTTGGCGGTAGCAATGAAGGTGATGCGCGAGAGGTCGAAGGGCACGCCCAGATAGGCATCGCGAAAGCTCGCGTTCTGCTCCGGATCGAGCACCTCGAGCAAGGCTGCAGAAGGTTCACCATGAAAGCCTCCGTGCCCGAGTTTGTCCACCTCATCGAGCAGCATCACCGCATCGCGGGTGCCGGCCTTCTTCAGTGCCTGCACGATATTGCCCGGCAAGGAGCCCACATAGGTACGACGATGGCCCCGTATCTCGGCCTCGTCATGCACGCCACCCAGAGCCACCCGCACGAAGGTCGTTCCAAGGGCCCGTGCAATCGATTGGCCCAGCGAAGTCTTGCCCACCCCCGGTGGGCCTGCAAAGCACAGGATGGGCGCCTTGCCAGCCGGATTGAGCTTTCGCACCGCCAGATACTCGACGATGCGACGCTTCACCATATCGAGCCCGAAGTGGTCTGCATCCAGCACGGCGCGCGAGGCATCCAGATCGATATCTCGCGCGCTGGTGACGGCCCAGGGCAATTCGACCAGCCAGTCCAGATAGCTTCGAACCATCGAATACTCGGCAGAAGAGTCCGACATGCGCTTGAGTCGAGCCAGTTCCTTGCGCGCCTGCTTCAACACATCGGGAGGCATCTGCGCGGATTCGATCGCCGCTCCGAGATCCTCGAGTTCACCCGTTTCGCCCTCATCGCCGAGTTCACGCTGGATCTGGCGCAGTTGCTCACGCAACATGAATTCGCGCTGCCGCTCGTCGACCTTCTCCTGAGTGCGATCACCAATCTCACGCGACAGGCGCATCACCGCGATACGGTGCGCAAGCAAGGCCAGCACGTTGTCCAGGCGCGCCTCGAGATCGATGGTCTCCAGGATGGCCTGCTTTTCCTCGGGCTTGATGTCCATGAAGCCCGCCACCATGTCGGCGAGTGCTCCGGCCGAACTGAAGCTCTGGATGGCCGCGACCAGGTCATGCGGGGTCTGAGGCAGCAGTTGCAAGGCCTCGGCCGCCCGCTGCTTGAGGAGCAGCATGCGCGCCTCGATGCCGCCGTCGCGCTTGTCGCTCTCCTTGATGCGCTCGATGCGTGCCGCCAGAAATGGCATGTCACGCAAGACTTCGATGATACGAAAGCGCTGCTCGCCCTGACACACGACATGGTGACCGCCATCACCCGTGGTGACGTAGCGAACGACTCGGGCCAGCGTTCCAATGGCGTGCAGGTCCTCGGGCTCAGGATCGTCACGCGCCGGATCCCGCTGCATCACCAGACCGACCGGCCGCTCGCTGCGCGCAGCCTGCTGAGCGGCGGCAATCGAGCCAGGCCGCCCGATGCCAAACGGCAGCACCATGCCCGGGAACAGCACGCTGTTGCGTACCGGAATGAGTGGCACCACATCGGCGGGCAACGAGTAGATGGTGGCAAGGTCACCGCCCCGCACCGGCATCGTCGAGCCCTCGGCAGCAGGCTGGGTTGCAGATTCGACATCGACCTCGGAGTCTGACTGGGCAACGATCTGGGCAGACTCTCCAACGACCGCAGCGACCGGAGCACCCACAGCCTGAACCTCAGCCTGAACCACAGCCTCACCCACGGCCTCGACCTCAGGCAGCGCCGGCAGTGCAACAGGCACCGAGACCGCCTCGGCCTGCGCCCCCGACTCGGCATCGATCACGACTGCGGTGCCCGAGGACTTCATGTCGGTGCCGCCTGCGTCTTTCTGTCTGTCCATGACCTGACCACTCCCTGCTCGATGGCGTTGGCACATGCGCCACGCCGCCCTTCATAGATGGGAACCCCTGAGGCCAATTCAAGTGCCATCGCGCATCGTGTCGCTCATCCAGTGAGCCAGATCGCGAGCAGGCTCGTTTGCGACGACACCCATACCGGGTTGGTCGTGCGGCCATTTCCTTCCGATTCAAGGTGCCATCCAGCCATGACTCCGCCAGCCCCTTCCGCTGACTTCATTGACGATCTCTTTGCCACCGCGGCGCCCGAGTCCCGCTCCACCCGCCCGCCCCGTCGGGTCGCTGGACCCGCATCAGCCGAGGCACTGCTCAGCGCGCTGCGTACCCGACATGCCGAGCGGATCACCGGACAACTCATCACCCCGGCACGAGCGGGCACCTGGGCAAGTCTCCCGCCCGAGTGCGACCCACGCCTGCGCCAGGCGATGCACCAGCGTGGCATCGACCAGCTCTACAGTCACCAGCGCGAAGCATGGGACCGCGTCCGCCGCGGCGAGGACATCGTGGTGGCAACTCCCACCGCCTCGGGCAAGAGCCTCTGCTACAACCTGCCAGTGATCGATGCCGTTCTCTCCACGGGTGCCAAGGCACTCTATCTCTTTCCGACCAAGGCACTGGCGCAGGACCAGGTCGCCGAATTGCTGGCGATCAACGACAGTGGTCGACTCGGCCTGCGCACCAGCACCTTCGACGGCGATACGCCCGCTGATGCGCGACGCGCGGTACGCATCAATGGCGATATCGTGATCACCAACCCGGACATGCTGCATCAGTCGATCCTGCCGCATCACACCAAGTGGGCCCAACTGTTCGAGAACCTCGCCTTCGTGGTGATCGATGAATTGCACACTTACCGGGGCGTGTTTGGCGCCCATGTCGCGAACCTGCTTGCCCGACTGCAACGCATCCTCGCCTTCTATCGGTCGACACCGCGCTTCATCACCTGCTCGGCGACGATAGGCAACCCCGATGACCTCGCGAGCCGCCTCATCGGCCGCCGCGTTCATGCCATCACCCAGTCGGGAGCACCCAGCGGCGAACGACACCTGCTCATCTGGAATCCTCCCATCGTCAACGCCGACCTGGGCTTGCGCGCATCGGCGCGGTCGCAAAGCACGCTCCTCGCGCGCCAGGCCATCGACCTGGGCCTGAAGACCATCGTGTTCACCAACTCACGACTCGAAGTGGAGGTGATCACCAAGTACCTGAAGGACATCTACGACGCCGACCCGCGCCATGCAGCGCGCGTGCTCGCCTACCGAGGTGGCTACCTGCCAACAGAGCGCCATTCGCTCGAAGCCAGCCTGCGCTCGGGCACCCCCGACGCGGTCGTGAGCACCTCAGCGCTCGAACTGGGGATCGATATCGGCGCCCTCGACGTGTGCATCCTCAACGGCTATCCGGGCAGTGTGGCGAGCGCGCTGCAGCGCTTCGGACGCGCCGGACGACGCAACCGCACCGCGGTCGGCATTCTGGTGGCGAGCAGCGAGATGCTCGACCAATACCTGGCACGAAACCCCGATTTCTTTCTCGGTGCCAGCGCCGAGGAGGCCGTTCTCGACCCCGAGCACCTGCTCATCCAGATGGAGCACCTGCGCTGTGCCGCCTTCGAGCTGCCGTTTCGCGCGAGCGAGCCGTTTGGAATCGAGCCGGTCGAGCCTCGCCTTGCCTATCTCGAGGGCGAGGCGGTACTGCATCAGGCCAACGGCGAATGGCACTGGATTGCCGACAGCTATCCTGCCAACGCGATATCACTGCGCGCTGTGGCCGATGGCAACTTCACCGTGATCGATGTCACGGGCGGGGGCAAGACCGTGATTGCCGAAGTGGACTACTCGGCAGCCGCCATGACCCTCTACGAAGGCGCCATCTACATGGTGCAGTCGGCCCCCTGGCAGGTCGAGCGTCTGGACTGGACCGGCCGCAAGGCCTTCGTGCGCCGCACCCGGGTCGACTACTACACCGACGCCATCGATTACACGCGACTGAAAGTGCTCGACTGCTTCAGCCAGTCACCCGCAGGCCAGGGCCAGTGCCAGCATGGCGAGGTGCATGTGGTACGCCACGTCTCGGGGTACAAGAAGATCCGCTACTACACCCACGAGAATGTGGGCTACGGGCCGGTCAACCTGCCCGATCAGGAGATGCATACCTTTTCTCTCTGGTGGGATCTGCCGGCCGCGGTTCTCGACGAAGCCTTTGCCGACAGGCAGACAGCCATCGACGGGTTCATCGGCGCGGCCTATACGCTGCAGCATATGGCCGCACTGGTTTCGCTCTGCTCGGTACGCGACATCGGTCGTGCCGTGGGCGATGGCAATGGCACCTGGTCGGCGGTGATCGATTCGCACCGCCGCGCCGCGCCGCCCGAGAGCGGCTCGGGCGGTGTGGGCGCCCAAGGCCCCGAGGCTGGGCCGGGCAGGCCATTCAGACCCACCCTCTTTCTCTACGACAACACTGCCGGGGGGAGCGGTCTTGCGCCGGCGCTCTTCGAGCGACGTACCGAAATCGTCGATCGCGCACTGAGTCTTGTCACCGGGTGCGAATGCAGCGAGGGCTGCCCTGCCTGCGTCGGGCCGATTCTGCGTGTCGAATCGAGCGGAGCGGGCATGACGGGCACCTCGGGCCCGTCGAGCCGCTCAGGGCGCAGGAACCGGTCGTTGCCATCGCCCAGGGTGTCGGCGCAGCGCATCCTCGAACTGCTCGGCGCAAGACGCATCGAGCAATCCCGTCCCGAGGCCACATGAACACGGTCGAACTGCGCGAGCGACTCATGCGAGCGACACGTGGCGCGACACGTGGCGCGACACGCGGCGACACTGCGCAGGCGACAAGCCGGGTGAGCATGACAAGCGGAGGAAACACGACAAGCACGAGAGGCGAAGGCATGCTCGCGCCACAAGGAAGGTACGCCCCTGGCACAATCCCCGCGGCGATGCCCGGCGCCGGTGCAGCAGCTCTGTCCATCGCCGAGCGGCTCGCTCGTCTGAGACCGCAACAGGTGCCCTCGCGACCCAGCGTCATCGACCCGCAGCAACTGGCCCTGTCACTGGGTGGCGTGCTCGACGCACCAGGCGTGGTGCGAATCGACCTCTACCTGAATCAGGAGTCGACGGGTTCCATCAGCGACGCAAGAACTCCGCAAGATCTTGCCCCGCTGCCCAACAGCATGAACCTCAGGCGCGATCACCTGCATGCGCTCGGCCTCACAGCGCTCGAGGATGCTGCGTCGCTCGTCTTTCTCGACACCGAAACCAATGGTCTTGCAGGCGGCGCTGGCACGCTTGCCTGGATGATCGGCGCCGGCCGGATCGAGGCCCGGGGGTTCACGATCAGGCAATGGATGCTCCTTGGCCCTGGGGCTGAACGTGACATGCTCACCCTGCTCGGGCAATGGCTAAGCCCCGACTCGACGATCGTGACCTACAACGGACGCACCTTCGATCTGCCACTATTGGCCACGCGTTACTGCCTGAGCCGAATGAATGATCCGCTCGCGGCACGCCCCCATCTCGATCTGCTTGCCAGCGCACGTGGCCTGCCCCGTGCAGGTGCCCCCGACCTCAAGCTGAGTTCGATCGAGCGCACCTGGCTTGGGGTCTGTCGTGCCGATGACCTTCCAGGCAGTGCGGCACCCGGTGCCTGGCGCAACTGGCTGCAGGCCCGTGATGCAAGGGCATTGCCGGGGGTACTGAAACACAATGCCATCGACATCGAGAGCCTCGCGCGCCTGTGCCTTCATGCGGGTCGCATCAAGGCAGGACTCTTCGATGACAGGGGAATCACGATGGCTGGCCCGGCTCAATCAGCTGAAGTCACCGAAGCCACCGACACTGCTCTGCTATAGTCGGTTTGCCCCTCCCGAGACTCGCCATGGCCCTTTCTTTCAATCGCGAGATACGCTTCGAATACGGCACGCTGGAGACAGTGGCGCCGGGCCTGCGGCGGATCGTCGCGCGCAACCCCTCGCCCTACACGCTGCACGGCACCGGCACCTACGTCGTGGGCACGGGCGAAGTGGCCGTGATCGACCCTGGCCCCGATGACCCAGCGCATGTCGATGCCCTCCTCGAGGGCCTGGACGGCGAAGTGGTGAGCCATGTGCTGGTGACCCACACCCACAACGATCACTCACCAGCGGCTGCGCACCTGCGCGCGCGCTGTGGCGTGGCGATCTGGGGCTGCGCCCCCCACCCGACAAGCGGCGACACCTTTACCGGCGAGGCTGGCGGCGACACCGACTACCGCCCCGATCGGCTCCTCATCGATGGCGAGATCATCGAAGGACGCGACTGGACCATCGAGGTGGTGCACACACCCGGGCACACCTCCAACCACCTGTGCTATGCGCTGCAACCGCAGGGCATTCTCTTCTCGGGTGACCATGTGATGGGATGGTCGACCAGCGTGGTATCCCCCCCCGATGGCGACATGCGCGCCTACCTGCGCTCGCTCGAGCGCCTGGCGGCACGGTCGGATCGCATCTACTGGCCGACGCACGGGCCGGCGATCGAATCCCCGCAGGACTACGCACGCGCGCTGCACGCCCACCGCTTGCAACGTGAAGCGATGGTGGTGGATGCCTTGCGCGCCGGGCTCGAGTCGATACCGGCGATGGTCCAGCGCATCTATACGGGCCTCGACCCGCGACTGGTGCGTCCGGCCGGGCGCACCACCTGGGCGCACCTGCGCTGCCTGGTCGAGGACGGCAAAGCGTGCGTCATCGACGGCGAGGGTGGTCTGGCGAGCGCCACGCTGGAGTCACGCTATCGCCTGGCAAACGACTGACCGAATCCTGGCGAATACGCGGCCCTGGTCTGATGAGAACACGCGCTCGGGGACGCGGTCGGCATTCCCGGGCACGCCCCCACGAAACCCTCTAGATGCGCCGTGCCTCGGGCAGGATGTCGCGACCGAAGATCTCGAGGGAACGCATGATCTGCGCTTGCGGCAAGGAGCCAAAGTCGACCAGCATGCCAACCTGGGTGATGCCCATGCGCGCCATCTGCTCCAGGCGCGTCAACACCTGGTCGCGCGCACCCATGAGAACCCGATCGGGGTAGTAGAGTTCAAACGAACTCTGGCGCTGGTAGTCCTCACGCGCGGCATAGCCCTTGTAGGCAATCGGGTCAGGCGCCTTGGTGGCGGCCTCGACGCCTGCCGCGGTGTATTCACCCATCGGACGATCAACCACGCTACGCAATTGCGCGTCATCGGGCTGATCGAGGAAGTGCGCATGATAGACACAGGCAACCTCGTGATCTTCGACTCGCCGCCCACTCTTCACCAGTGCGTCGGTGTACCAGCCAATCCGCTGGGCGGCCGTGGCGCCATCGACGTGATAGGCCACATAGAGCAGGTTGTAGCCCTCCGTCCCCGTCCACTCGAAGCTCTCGGGCGACATGAGGCACGCCACCCAGATCGGCGGGTTGGGCTGCTGACGCGGCGTGGGCAGGACACGCAGCCCTTCGATCGGCGGTCGGAAAGGCCCGCTGTAGTGAACCGGCTCGCCACTCCAGGCCTGCCGTACGAGCGAGATGCCATCCTCGAGGCGCTCGCGCGTCTCGCGCATCGGCACGCCAAAGGCATCGAATTCGTCGCGCAGGAAACCGCGACCGATCCCCAGATCGGCGCGGCCGCCCGACAGGTGATCGAGCACGGCAGTCGACTCGGCGACGCGAATCGGATCATTGAGCGGGAGCACCGTGGCGCCAGTACCCAGGCGGATGTTGCGGGTTCGTCCGGCAAGGTACGAGAGCATCGAGAATGGCGCTGAACTGAGGCCGCCGTGGCGCACGAAATGGTGCTCGACAAACCACGCATAGTCGATGCCGATCTCATCGGCATAGCAGACTTGTTCGACCATATTGTCGATATGAGTTGCCTGGTCGATGTGTGCCGGCATGTGGGTCGGCAGGTAGAACAATCCGAATTTCATGTCTGTCTCCGTGGCGCCTGGATGCCCTGGGCCTGGCCGGCGAGGATCGCGGCGCTGGCTCTCATTGGTGCAGAGTGATCCGCAGGATTCACAGTTTACCGTGCCTGCGCTGAAGCGCAGACGATGACCCTCGGACAACGATCACTCGCAGCCCGAGGGCGAGCGTGCCCCGGTACAATCCACGCCGAACGGTACAGCACGCCAACCAGGCCGCAGGCGAAGCAGCGTGCTCGAGCAGCGAGTCACGCGCACGTCGCCGTGCCCATGAGGAGACCCCTTGATGACCATCACACTCACCCCCCTTGCACCTGTCGGTCGCACGCACACGCCTGCCGGCAAGGTCCTGGCCCGACTCGGATTCGCCACGCTCGCCGTTCTGACAGCGTTGCCAGCCCTGGCCCAGACGGCCTGGCCGACCAAGCCGATTCGCATCATCGAGCCGGCGGTTGCCGGCAGCGCGGTCGATGTCTACATCCGTCGGGTCGCCCCGAAGCTCTCCGAGGCACTGGGCCAGCCGATCATCATCGAGAACCGGCCAGGCGCCAACAGCGCCATCGGCGCCCGTGAAGCGGCGCGCGCGCCCGCCGATGGCTACACGATCTTCCACGCCAACATCAACAATTCGATCAACGATGCTCTGATCGGCGACAACTGCTGCCGCCTGACTCAGGAGTTCGCACCGGTCACACGACTCACATCCACTGCGCTCATGATGGTCGTGCACCCCTCGGTACCGGCAACCACGTTGAAGGAATTTGTCGACTATGCGCGCGCCAACCCGGACGTGCTGACCTATGCATCGGGCGGTACCGGTGCCATCACGCAACTGATCGGCGAACGCCTGAAGATGGTGGCCGGCATCAAGGTGCGCGAGGTGCCCTACAAGTCGATTGGTGCCGAGTTGCCCGATCTGACCGCAGGTCACGTAAAGACCGCCTTCCTGGCCCCGATCGTGATCAGTCAGCATGTGAAGGCCGGGCGCCTGCGCGCCCTGGCCGTACCGGAAGCGCGCCGCGCGCCTTCGATGCCCGATGTCCCCACGATGGCCGAAGCCGGCGTCTCTGGCGTGGACGCCACCGGCTGGAACGGCATCTTCGTGCCCGCAGGTACACCCGAGCCGGTGATCAGGCGCCTTCAGCAGGAGTTCTCGAAAGTCCTCAACCTGAAGGAAGTGCGTGACGAGGCGGCATCGCTCGCCACCGAAGTGGGCGGCGAATCGACCGAGGAATTCACCACGTTCGTGCGCAGTGAAATAGCCAAGTGGGGACGCGTCATCAAGGAAGCCGGCATCAAGGCCGAGTGAAGCCCCAACCGCGCGCGCACTGCCGAACTGCAGCGCGCCCACCCGGCGTCGGGTGAGCGCGCCCCCCCCTCAGGCGCGCGCGCGGGCCGCGTGCAGCAGTTCGAGCACCACCACCGGGCTCAGTGTGGCCTGATTGACCTTCACGCCAAACGGCGCAAGGGCATCTTCGATGGCCGACACCAGAGCGGCCGCCACCGGCAATGTGGCCGCCTCGCCGATACCCTTCACACCCAGCGGATTGAGCGGCGACGGACTTTCGTTGAAGATCACCTCGATCATCGGCAGTTCGGTGGCGGTGGTGAGCAGGTAGTCGGCAAAGGTGGTGGTAATGGGCTGCCCCTCGTCATCGAAGCGCATCCACTCATACAGCGTATTGCCCACGCCATGCACGATGCCACCGTGCACCTGCCCCTCGGCGGTCGCCGGGTTCACCAGGCAGCCGCTGTCTTGCACCGCGACATAACGCAGGATACGGGTATCGCCAGTGAGGATGTCGACCTCCACTTCGCAGGCGTGGCAGGCATTGGCATAGCACTGGATATCGGCCTGGTAGAGCGATTCGGCGGCAAGGCCTGGCGAGACGCCACCGGGCATCGAATAGCCCGGTGAGCCGCGCAACTTGCGTGCGATCTCGGCGAGCGCGATGCCCTTGGCGGGTACACCGGCAATCTGCACCCGGCCATCGCGCAGTTCGAGGTCTTCCTCGGCGGCCTCGAGCAGATGGGCGGCGGCCTTGAGCGCCTTGGCCTTCACCTCGAGCGAGGCCACATGCACCGCAGAGCCTGCCATGATGGTCTGGCGGCTGGCAAAGCCGCCCATGCCGAGCGAATTGACCGAGGTGTCACCCGCCATCACGTCGATGGAAAGAATATCGACGCCGAGTTGCTCGGCACACACCATCGCAAGCGTCGTCTTGAGGCCCTGACCCATCGCCAGCGCGCCGGTGTAGATGCTGACCCGACCACCGGGTTGAACCCGGACTACCGCAGTCTCGTAGGGACCACGCCCGGTGGGCTTCACGCAATGGGCGAGGCCCAGACCGATGTAGCGACCTTCGGCCAGCGCCGCTGCCTGACGCGCCGCAAACCCGACGTGATCGATGGCCTCGAGCGCCCGCTCCTGACACCGCAGATAGTCGCCGCTATCGAGCGTGACCGCCGCACCGGCGCGGTTCTTCAGCGGCTTGGTATAGGGCATGCTGGCGGCGGGCACCAGATTGCGCGCACGCACTTCGGCCCGATCGAGCCCCAGCCCTTGTGCCACGCGATCCATCATGCGTTCCATGACGAACGCTGCCTGCGGGTACCCTGCCCCGCGCACCGGCGCGACCGGCGTCTTGTTGGTATGGGCCACATGCACCGCAAGATCGTAGGCTGGCACCTTGTAAGGCCCGGTGACCGACGATGCCGAGTTGTAGGCCACATTGGTCGCCTGAGGAGTATAGGCCCCGTGGTCATGGATCAGATGTCCGCGCAGCCCCAGGATATGGGCCTCGGCATCGACCGCAATCTCCATCTCCCAGAACTGGTCGCGCTCCTGGATCGTGGCGAGAAAATGCTCGCGGCGATCCTCGACCCACTTGACCGTACGCCCAAGCAGCAGGGCCGCCGCCACGGTGGCCACCTCGTCGTTGTAGGCCATGAACTTGCCACCAAAGCCGCCCCCGACCTCAGGGGCGATCACGCGCAGCGCGTTCTCGTCGAGCGCAAAGACTTCGGCAAGAATGCGAAAGAGTTCATGCGACATCTGGGTCGATGCCCAGACCGTCGTGACACCCAGTGCCAGGTCAGGTCGGGCGAGCACACCTCGACATTCGATCGAATTGGGCACGCCACGGTGCTGCCAGAACCGCTCGCGAAACACGTGTGGCGCACGCGCGAATGCACCTTGCGGGTCACCATAGGCCACGTGATACTGCTGCAAGATGTTGTTGGGCAACTCGCGCCTCACCTTGGGCGAATCGGCTTCGATCGCACGACGCGGGTCGGCCACGACCGGCAGCATCTCGTAGTCGATCTCGACCAGGGCTGCGGCATCTTCAGCGACAGCGCGGGTCTGCGCGACCACCATCGCGATGGGCTCGCCCACGTGAGCCACCTCATCACGGGCGAGTATCCAGGGCGTGGTGTTGCGCGGCAGCGAATCGGTCGGAAAGCCAAAGGGCATGCGCGCATGGGTCAGCATCGGCGCGATGTCATCAGCGGTGTAGACGGCGACCACGCCTGGGTACGCCCGAGCCACTGCGGTATCGAGGCGGGTGATCAGGGCATGCGCGAGCGGGCTGCGCACGAAGGCTACTTCGAGCGCGCCTTCGGACGGAATGTCATCCACATAGCGCCCTTGGCCACGCAGCAGTGAGGGGTCCTCGATGCGTCGAGCGCGCTTGCCAACGACGCGGGGTTCGATGCGAGCTTCCTGCTTGGGGGGCGCAACAGTGTTCATGCGATCCTTCCGGTGGGAACACGACGATCTGAAAACAATCGCCGATTCTATCGCGCAACGACCGAATGTCCCCACCGCCCGACGCGGGCGGCGGCGCCGGAGCCCGGTATGACAGCCTTATACTGGCGCAACTCCACCCCAGGTGCCCGGCATGATCGCTCACGCTCGCAACGCAGCCACCGCCAGCGAACTGCGCAGGGCCCGGGTCTTCGCCTCGCCATTCGTGTCGCTCTGTGCATCACTGTGTGCCTGCCTGCTTCCCGGTGTGGCATCGGCGCAAGCGCCCTGGCCCAGCAGGCCGCTGAAACTGATCGTGCCCTTCCCACCCGGTGGTCCCACCGACCTCATCGGGCGCACCGCGGCGCGCATCCTTGCCGATGCACTCGGGCAACCGGTGATCGTCGATAACCGCCCCGGCGGCAGCGGCGTGACCGGACTCGATGCGCTCGCGAAGGCGACGCCCGACGGCTACACGGTGGGGCTTACGGCCATCACGGTTGCCACAGCACCGCACCTGGGGCCAGTGCCCTTTGACACGATGCGCGATTTCACCTTCATCACCAATCTGGTGAGCACCACACCGCTCATCGATGCGCACCCCTCGTTTCCGGCCAGCAATCTGGCCGAACTGATCGCACTCGCACGCGCCCATCCGGGCACGATCCATTACGGCACGCCAGGCATTGCCACCGTGCCGCATCTGGCGGCAGAAATGCTGCAGGCCGCAGCCGGCATTCGCCTCGTGCACGTACCCTACAAGGGCACCTCGCAACTCACCGGCGATGTGCTGGCGGGGGTCATCGGCCTGAACTTCGAGAGTTCTCTGGTGCTGGCCCTGCCCAACATCCGGGCGGGCAAGCTCAAACCGATTGCTGTCATTGGCGCACGACGCACGAGCATGCTGCCCGATGTGCCGACGATTGCCGAGTCAGGCTACCCCGATATCCATGCAGAACCCTGGTTTGGTCTGGGAGCACCGGCGGGCATCACGCTTGCCCAGCGCACACGCATCAACGAGGCACTGGTTCGCGGGATGCAATCCAAAGAGGTGATCGATCGCTTCGCCGCCATCGGGGCCGAAGTGCACACGACCAGCCCGGACGCCTTCGAGGCTTTCGTGCGGACCGAGTCTGCGCGCTGGGGCGAGATCGTGCGCCGCACCGGGATCCGTGCCGACTGAGCCTGATACCCGGTCATGCCTGCGCGGCAAGGGCGGTCGCAAAGACCGCGCGGCTACTGACCGGAATCCGGTCGTTTGCCCCTTGTCGGTGGCACTCGCAGTGCGCTGCCGGCACCCTCGACCGCGTCGCGCGCGAGATTGGAGAGAATCGCGCGCAAGGTTCGTCGGGTGGTCGCCACAGCGGCAGCATCGAGGCCTGCCACCGCAATGTCGTTGACCTCGATCGCAAGGGGCACCAGCACCTGGCGCAATGATCGCCCCAGCGGCGTGAGGTCGATATAGACCTTGCGCCGGTTGCCCGGCTCCTGCCTGCGCGTGACATAACCCAGGGCCTCCATCGCCTTCAGTGCCGAGAAGGTCGTGGGCTCCATGACCCCTGCCAGTTCACTCAGTTCGCGCTGGGTGAGTCCGTCAGACTCCCAGAGAATGCGCAGGAACGTCCAGTGCCCGAATGACACGCCGTGTGGCGCCAGCCGCATCTGCAGCGCGCGCACCATCGCGCGGGTGGCGTCCTTGGCCACATGCGCAAGGCGGTCATCGGGCACGGCTTCACGCCAGCGCTCGAGAAGCGCGCGCATCTCGGGCGAACGCGCGCCACTCATCGACTCGGCACCTGCTGGCGTTCGAGCCTGACCTCGCGCCCCTCGCGGGCCGAGCGCAGCATCGCCAGACAGACCTCGAGGGTCGAGCGCGACCAGCCCCCGTCGTGCAAGGGCGGCACGCCATCGAAGACCGCAGCACACAGTTCGTCGACCACTTCGGACCGCGGGACAGCCGGTGCCGGCAGCGCCTCGAGCCACTGGCGGTCATCGGCGTACACCATCACGCCGCTGGGCAGCGGCCGCAGATCGGCATGCTCGCAACTGACGATGAGTGGCCCGAAATGCTGATGCAGACGCCCCTGCGGCAACGCGCCGGCGTTGGCCACAGCCGACTCACCGCCGTAGTTGCGGGCCGCCTTGAGGCTCGCCTCGGCATCGGCAGAACCGGTTGCGGCCAGAGCCCGCCGCGCAGCCCCGTAGCGCGACGGGTCCTTGCGCTCACCCGACTCGCCAATACCGCCACAGAATTCATCGGAGTCAAAGTGGGCATAGCCGCTGTAGGTGAGGCTTGCGAAGGTGCCCTCCTCGAAGTCGAGGAGGGCCGAATAGGCACCCTCGGTCGGACGCGCGGCATCCCAGGCTGAGGTATGGGCCCGCACGCTGCGCACCCGCCCACCGCCCAGCAGACGCACGATGTCCACCTGATGCGCGGCCTGACTGAAGAGCACGCCACCGCCTAGCGCAGTATCCATCTCCTCGGGCCGGCGCGGGCGATACATGTAATCGGTGAAGTCCAGAGCCGTGATCATGCGCACGCGACCAAAAGCACCGCTGCCGATGAGTTCTCGAGCGCGCAACACGGGCGCATCGAAACTGTGGCTGTGGCCAACCACGAGATGCACCCCGGCGCGGTGCGCCGCATCGATCATGGCAGTGCATTCGTCGAGCGAAATCGCCATCGGCTTTTCGACCAGTACATGGCGGCCGTGCGCTGCGGCGATATCGACATGCGCGCGGTGCAACTGATGGGGCGTGGCAATGTAGATCGCATCGATGTCTGGCTGGGCGCAAAGCGCCTCGATGCTTTCATGCACCGTGCCACCGAAGTCGGCTGCAAAGCGCGCACGCGCTTCAGCACGTGGGTCGGCAGCGGCCACAAGGCGGATACGCGGATCGGCCACGAAGGTGGGCAGCATCAAGGTGAACGCGCGCCCGAGCCCTGCCACCCCGAGACGCAATACCGGTTGTGTGGCCTGGCCGCTCATCGATCAATCACCAGGTCGCTTCCGGTGGCGGCGCGCGATACGCAGATCATGATGTGGGTCGTGCGCTCCTCGCCCGCCAGCACGAAGTCGCGATGATCGACCTCCCCATCGAGCAACTCGGTGCGACAGGTACCGCAACTACCGCTCTCGCAGGAACTGGGGCAGTCATGCCCGGCCGCGCGCATCGCCTCGAGAATGCTCACACCGGGCGGCACTTCGAGCCGTGCGCCGGAGCGAGCGAGCTGCACGAAAAACGCTTCATCGGTGGTCCGAGACGCTGTCGCATCAGCAAACGCCTCGAAATGCACACTGCTCGCCGGCCAGTGTCCGGTCATGTCACGCACCGCATTCATCAGTCCGGCGGGACCACAGCAGTAGAGGTGACGGCCACCCGGGCGCTCGAGCAGGGGCCACAGGTCGAAGGCCTCATCGGGGTCGCCACCGTCGTGATGCACGGTTACCCGGGCGGCGAGGGCAGGCTCGGAGAGCACCCGGGCAAAGGCGGTCTGCGCCACCGATCGCGTCAGGTACACCAGTTTGAAGCGCGCCTCACCCTCGCTTGCCAGATGGCGGATCATCGACAGTATCGGCGTGATGCCGATGCCCCCTGCAATGAAGAGATAGCCCGCAGCGGATTTCGCCAGGCTGAAATCGTTGCGTGGCTCAGACACATCGAGCAGATCGCCGCAGCGCAGGTGATCAACCAGATCGGCAGAACCGCCGCGGCCGTCGCCCTCGCGCAGCACGGCGATCTCGTAGCTCTGGCGATCGGCCGGGGCGTTGGCGAGCGAGTACTTGCGCTCGAAGCCTCCCGGGGTGCGCACACGCAGGTGCGCACCTGCCTCGAATGCGGGTAGCACCGCACCCTGCGGATCGCGCAGCACAAAGCGCATGATGTCCGTTGCTGCAGGCTCGGCGACATCAACGCGCAACGCTCTCCACTGGGCGGATTCAGAGGCCATCTGCTATACTCGCAATAACTTAGATATCTAATATTATCACGCACCCGACGCGCTCGAGCACAGCCATCGACCCCAGCGGGCCGGCTGCGGGTGTTCGGTGCCGCCGGCAGACACGCGATCGTTGCCTGCCCCGAAGCCAGCGAGGAGACCCTGCCGATGACCCCTCAGGACAACGAACTGCTATGCCGCGTCGAGGGCGACGCACCGATGGGACAGATCATGCGGCGCCACTGGATTCCGGCCTGCATGACCGAGGAAGTTGCCGAGCCTGACGGCAAGCCGCTGCGCGTGCGCTTGCTGGGAGAAGATCTGGCGATCTTTCGCGACACCGAAGGTCGGATCGGCATCCTCGATGACCACTGCCCGCATCGCGGCGTGTCACTGTCCCTGGGACGTAACGAAGAGTGCGGCCTGCGTTGCCTCTACCACGGCTGGAAAATGGACGTCGAAGGCAATGTGCTCGAGATGGCCTCGGAGCCTGCTGCGAGCAAGCTCGTCGAGAAGGTGAAGCACAAGGCCTACCCGGCGCGCGAAGCGGGCGGTTTTGTCTGGGCCTGGATGGGTCCGGCCGAGGCGATGACAGCGTTCGAACCGCCGGTGTTTGCCCCAACCGAAGACACCCCGGTGAGCATCGTGAAAGTCCACGTCGACTGCAATTGGGCGCAGATTCTGGAAGGCGCCATCGACTCGGCGCACAGCTCGAGCCTGCACTCCTCCGACATGGTGCCCTCGCGGGTCGAGGGCGCCCGGGCCACCGACTCGAACTGGCTGCGTCCCTCCACCGACAAGGCACCGCGGATGCAGGTGCAGACCACGTCGTTTGGCTTTCGCTATGCCGCGATACGGCGCCCGATCAAGAGCGCCGAGACCCACGACTATGTGCGCGTGACCCTGTTCGTTGCCCCGTTCACCGTGGTGATTCCGCCGAACAACCGCTACAACGTCATCAACCTCAACGTGCCGGCCGATGACGAGCACACGGTGTTCTACTTCATCGCCTGGGGCGGCGAGGAAACCCCGCATACCGAGGCCTGGCGCAAGTTCTGCGGCGCCCAGCCCGGCATCGACCTGGACATGAAGTTCCGCAACCTGCACACCCGCGACAACGACTACCTGCAGGATCGCCAGGCAATGAAGCTTGGCAATTTCACCGGCATCCGCGGCATCCCGCAACAGGACATCCCGATGTGGGAAACGATGGGCGCCATTACCAACCGGACGGGCGATCGGCTCGGGGCAAGCGACCTCGCCATCGTGGAATTCAGACGTCAGATGGTGGAGGCAGCACGCACCGTTGCAGCAGGTGGCCCCATCATCGGAACAGCCGAACCGCGCGTGCCGCTTGCGCGACTGAGTTCATTCGAAGGCGTCGTACCCAAGACCACCGACTGGCGCAGCCTGGCGGTATCCGAGGAAGAACGGCAAATCGCAGCCATCCACGCAGGCACGGCAACTCAACCGGCCTGACGAAGACGACGGTGCGCGCCGGTCAGCGTGCCTTCGCCGTGGCGTCGAGCCAGTTGCCCAGACCCTGGGCATTGAGTTCGATATCGAGCCCGAGCACGGCCAGAATCATCTCGTCGGCGTGACGCAGCCCGGCCTGGCGCGCCTGGGCCAGCACGAGGGCCTTCATGCCCTCGTGCAAGCGCTCATGACGCACCGCACCCGCCTCATGGCGACACCGCTCACCCAGTGCCGCATAGGCATCGAGCAGGCGATGCAGCATCGCTCCCAGGCGCGGCACTCCACGCACCTGCGCATAGTGCGTGAGGTAGACAGCCTCGGGCGCGAGCGCCAGGATGCGATCGATCGAGCGATGGGCTTGGGCCGGATCGAACTGCGACGGGCTGCTCGTCGGGATGATGAAGGGCTGCCCGCCCTCATCGAGCTCCCGATACGACAGCCCGAAGACATCGCCCGAGAACACATGCCCCGAGGCCGAATCGACATAGGCGAGGTGGTGACGTGCATGGCCGGGCGTGTCGAGAACGCCGAGGCGCCGGCGACCGAGCGAGAGTTCGGCCCCATCCAGAACCACGTCGATGCGGCCGGCATCCACCGGCACCGGGGCCCCGTAAGCCTCGTCGACATGCGCCTGGCCATAGACCTCGATGGTCGCTGCCCAAAGCCGTGACGGATCGGCGATATGGCGGGCCCCGCGCTCATGCACCGCCAGACGTGCCTGCGGCAGCAACTGCATCAGGGCACCGGCACCTGCCGCATGATCCAGATGCACGTGGGTGAGCAGCAGATGACGAACAGCCGATGGCGCGAGCCCGAGCAGGCGCAGTGCCTGGAGCACACGCGGCACCGACTGGGTCGTACCGGCATCGATGATGGCCACCTCCCCTGCATCGACGATGAGGTGAATGGCGTCGAGCTGCGGCCGGTAATAGCCCGAATCGATGGCGTGTATGCCCGCCTCGAAGGACAGGAGTGCCACGGGCAAGGGAACAGCAGCGGGCGATGCGGTGTCGGACATGGTCTCGAATCGGCCACAGGGGCCGGCAGCAACAGGTGACGACCAGCGTACACCAAGGCGCCGGGTGCAGACGGCCTCCCCACCCCCGCGCGTAAACTGCTGCCATCGCGACGATTGGCACGAGAACGAGGACGATGATGGCTGACACGATCGAGAAGAACACCGAGCAGGGCAATGACGCGCTTGTGGCGCAGCATGTGATCGGCATCGTCGGTGCGGGCGTGATGGGCCGGGGCATTGCCCAAGTGGCCGCACAGGCAGGCTTCCGGGTGCTGATGCACGACAGCCAGGCGGGCGCGGCCGACCGCGCTCGCTCGGCGATCGGCGACACCCTGGCACGCCTGGTCGAGCGCGGCCGGATGAGCGATGACGCGCGCGAACAGACCCTGGCACGCCTCACCCCGGTGACGAGCGTGGGCGAACTCGCCCCCTGCACGGTCGTGATCGAGGCCATCGTCGAGGCGCTCGAACCCAAACGCGCCCTGTTTCGCGAACTCGAAACGATCTGCTCACCCGATTGCATTCTCGCCACCAACACATCGTCCCTGTCGGTCACGGCCATCGCTGCTGCCTGCGAACACCCGCACCGGATGGCCGGGTTTCACTTCTTCAACCCGGTGCCCCTGATGAAGGTGATCGAGGTGGTCGATGGTGCCCTCACGGCGCGCGCCGCGGGTGACACGCTGATGGCGATTGGCCGCTGCTTCGGGCACACCCCGGTAAGGGCCCAGGACACGCCCGGCTTCATCGTCAACCATGCCGGACGTGCCCTGGGCACCGAGGGACTGCAGATTCTGCGCGAGGCAGTGGCCGACTACCCGGTCATCGATCAGATCCTGCGCGAAGCTGCCGGCTTTCGCATGGGTCCGTTCGAACTGCTCGATCTCATCGGCCTGGATGTCTCGCATGCCGTGATGGAGTCGATCTACCGTCAGTATTACGAAGAACCGCGCTATCGCCCCTCGCCCATCGGCACCCAGCGGGTATCGGCCGGCCTCTACGGTCGCAAGTCGGCGCGCGGCGGTTTCTACCAGTACGAAAAAGGCGTGCCGCTGACAAGGCCTGAGGCGCCAGCGCCGACACCGGCCGCCGACTCGCCCGCCTTCTGGGTGAGCACGAAGGGCGGTGGCGCCGCGCTGCTCGCACTGGTCGAGCAACTGGTCGAGCAACGGGTCGAGCAACGGGTCGGACACACTGGGGCTGGTCAAGAGGCCGCGGGACAGGCGAGCGCGCTGCGGCTCGATCGGGGTTTGCGCCCGGCGCCCGATTCGATCTGCCTCGTTGCTCCTCTGGGCGAAGACGCCACGAGCGCTGCGCTTGCCGAAGGTCTCGACCCCCGGCGAACCGTAGCGGTGGATACGCTCTTTTCGCTCCAGAGTCGGCGCACCCTGATGACAACCCCGGTCACCTTGCCCGAGGTACGCAGCGCCGCCCACGCGCTCCTCGCCGCCGATGGGGTCAGGGTGAGCCTGATTCGCGACAGCGCAGGCTTTGTTGCCCAGCGTGTTGTTGCACTGGTGATCAATATCGGCTGCGAGATCGCGCAGCAACGCGTCGCCGAACCCGCCGATATCGATCGTGCCGTCACCCTCGGGCTGGGTTATCCGTCAGGCCCGCTCGCCTGGGGTGACTCGCTCGGGGCTGATCGCGTGCTCGCCATCACCGAAAACCTGCACGCCGCCACCGGCGACCCACGCTACCGCCCCAGCCCCTGGCTGAAGCGTCGAACCCGCCTTGGAGTATCATTATTGACCCTTGAGACCTGACCGCCGAGCGGGTCGACGCCCTGCCAGACAGCGCGCCCCAAGACTGCTCGTGTCCCTGCCGGAGTCGTGCATGAACGCCCCCCAATCCAAGCCCCGCAAAGCCGTATTTGACTGGGCCGACCCCCTGCTCCTCGATGCGCAGTTGACCGAGGATGAGCGCATGGTGCGCGACGCAGCACGCGCCTATTGCCAGGACAAGCTGCAGCCTCGAGTACTGGAAGCCTTCCGGCACGAAAAAACCGATCCGGCGATCTTCCGCGAAATGGGTGAACTGGGTCTGCTCGGGGCGACCATTCCCACCGAGTATGGCGGTGCCGGCCTGAGCTATGTCTGCTACGGCCTCATCGCCCGGGAAGTCGAACGGGTCGATTCCGGCTACCGCTCGATGATGAGCGTGCAGTCCTCACTGGTGATGCATCCGATCAACCTGTTCGGCACCGAAGCACAGAAGCAGAAGTACCTGCCGGGCCTGGCTCGGGGCGAACTGATCGGCTGCTTTGGCCTGACCGAACCCAACCACGGCTCGGACCCGGCGAGCATGGCCACGCGGGCACACACGGCCGACGGGGGCTATCTGCTCACCGGCTCGAAGATGTGGATTTCCAACTCCCCCTTCGCTGACGTGTTTCTGGTCTGGGCCAAGACCGACGATGGCATCATCCGGGGCTTCCTGCTCGAAAAGGGCATGAAGGGATTGAGTGCACCGGCCATCCACGGCAAAGTGGGTCTGCGCGCCTCGATCACCGGCGAGATCGTGATGGACAACGTATTCGCGCCGGCCGAGAACATGTTGCCTCATGTCACCGGCTTGAAGGGTCCGTTCACCTGCCTCGATTCGGCGCGCTTTGGCATCGCCTGGGGCGCGCTGGGTGCGGCCGAATTCTGCTGGCATGCAGCACGTCAGTACACACTCGATCGCCAGCAGTTCGGACGCCCGCTGGCAGCCAATCAGCTCATCCAGAAGAAGCTTGCCGACATGCAGACCGAGATTACCCTGGCCCTCCAGGGGTGTCTGCGCCTTGGCCGGATGAAGGATGAAGGCACCGCAGCCGTCGAGATCACCTCGATCATGAAGCGAAACTCCTGCGGCAAATCACTGGACATCGCCCGTGTGGCGCGCGACATGCTCGGCGGCAACGGGATCT
The DNA here is from genome assembly GCA_903829815.1 of uncultured Pseudomonadota bacterium. GTDB lineage: Bacteria > Pseudomonadota > Gammaproteobacteria > Burkholderiales > SG8-39 > CAIXPL01. The sequence continues at coordinate 60,563 of CAIKRR010000057.1, forward strand.
CCGATGAGTTTGGCGTCATTCGCCACATGGTCAACCTCGAAGTGGTGAACACCTACGAGGGCACCCATGATGTCCACGCACTCATCCTCGGCCGTGCCCAGACTGGCATCCAGGCCTTCAGCTGATACGGCCATGCCGGTGCGCTGCGCGTGGGCTCGCCGGGCACCGGACATTGCCTATCACGACACCGAGTGGGGGGTTCCCCTGCACGGTGATCAGGGCCTTTTCGAGTTTCTGATCCTCGAGGGCGCACAGGCCGGTCTATCCTGGTCGACGATACTCGATCGCCGCGAGAACTACCGCCGAGCCTTCAATGCGTTTCGGCCGGAAGAAGTCGCCCGGTACACCGACACTGACGTGGCGCGACTGCTGGGTGATGCCGGCATCGTCCGCAATCGGCTGAAGGTCGCATCGGCCATCAGCAACGCGCGCGCCTTCATCGATGTTCAGTCGCGCTGGGGCTCTTTCGACCGTTTTCTGTGGAGCCGGGTCGATGGCACCCCGATCCAGGGCGGTTGGCAATCGCCCGCTGAAGTACCCGTTCACACGCCGCTTGCCGTCGAATTGAGTCGCGAATTGCGCGCGCTGGGGTTTCGCTTCGTGGGCCCCACCATCGTCTACGCCTTCATGCAGGCCACGGGGGTGGTCAACGACCATCTGACCGATTGCTTTCGATGCGCAGCCCTCGGCGGCTCGTCGCAGCACCAGCCACCGCGCAGGGAGGCCCTGCAATGAGACTCTGGGTCCTGTGGGCGTTCCAAGGGGTCTGGCTGCTCGCCCGCAGCGTGGTGGCGACAGCGCTTGCCTGCGCTCTGGCCTCCGGGCTTGCCTGTGCGCTTGAAGCGCAGGCTCAGACAGGTCAGCGACCTGCTCTGCGGGTTGCCGAACCCAGAACACTCGAGGCCACCGGCCAGGCACTGTTTCTGGTGGCGACACGCCGACTCGCCGACGCACGCTACCGGCGCACGGTCATTCTGATCATCCCGCGCAAGGGCGAGCGACATGTCGGATTGATCATCAACCGGCCGACCAGTCGCTCGATGGCAAGCCTGTTTCCCGACCATGAACCCTCACGACGGGTTGCCGACCCGGTGTACTACGGCGGCCCGATGTCCGAGGATACGCTGCTTGCGCTGCTGCGCACCGAGTCGAGCCCCGACCCCCGATCGATCGAACTGCTGCCCGGCCTGTTTCTGCTGCAAGGCGCACCAACCATCGATCAGGTGATCGAAAACACCCCCAACGATGCACGCTATTACGCCGGCCTCGTGCTGTGGCGCTCAGGCGAACTGCGCTCGGAACTGCGCCGTGGCCTGTGGCAGGTCTGCAGCGCCGATGTGCACACGCTGTTCCGCAAGGACCCCAGCCGCGTGTGGCGCGAACTGCTCGAACAGACCGAGCGGATCAATGCAGGCATCGATGGCGCCCGACTCGCAGGCGCCATCGACAGCACTCAGGCCGCCACCTTCTCGGGTATCTTCTCGAACCGCATCGAGCCGCGCTCGAGATGGACCTTCACGGTATCGCGAGCCGCAAACCGGCCCTCGAGGAGCGCCTTGGAAAGCGGGTTCTCGAGCTCCGACTGAATCGCCCGCTTGAGCGGTCGAGCACCATAGAGCGGATCGAACCCGGCGCGGGCCAGTTCACTCAAGGCCTCGTCGGTGACCACAAGCCCGATATCGAGTCTGGCCAGCTTGGCCTCCAGCAGTTTCAACTGGATGCGCGCGATGTTGCGGATGTTCTTCTCATCGAGCGACTGGAATACCACCAGTTCGTCGATCCGGTTGACGAACTCGGGCCGGAAGTGCGTCTTGACCTCGGCCAGCACCGCCATCTTGATCAGACCGGGCTCGCTGCCTGACATCGCCTGGATCATCTGAGAGCCCAGGTTGGAAGTCATGACCACCACGGTATTGCGAAAGTCGACCGTGCGCCCCTGCCCGTCAGTCATGCGACCGTCATCCAGCACCTGGAGCAGCACGTTGAACACATCGGGATGGGCTTTCTCGACCTCATCGAGCAGAATCACCGCGTAGGGCTTGCGCCGCACCGCCTCGGTGAGATAGCCACCTTCCTCGTATCCGACATAACCCGGTGGCGCACCGATGAGACGTGCCACCGAGTGCTTTTCCATGAATTCCGACATGTCGATCCGGATCAGATGATCGTCAGCGTCGAACAGGAACCCGGCCAGGGCCTTGCACAGTTCGGTCTTGCCAACCCCGGTCGGGCCGAGAAAGAGAAAGGAACCATAGGGCCGATTCGGATCAGCCAGCCCGGCGCGCGAGCGACGGATCGCGTCGGATACCAGACGTACCGCTTCCTCCTGACCCACCACCCGCTCGCGCAGGCGGTCTTCCATCGCGAGGAGCTTGTCACGCTCACCTTGCATCATCTTGGAGACCGGGATGCCGGTTGCACGAGACACGACTTCGGCAATCTCTTCGGCACCGACCTGCGTGCGCAGCAGTCTGGGCCTGCCCCCCTGCGCTCCCGCAGCACTGGCCGTCTCGGCCGAGTGCAGTTGCGCTTCGAGCTGCGGCACGCGCCCGTATTGCAATTCGGACATTCTCTGCCAGTCGCCCTTGCGGCGCGCAGCCTCCATCTCGAGCTTCACGCGTTCGAGTTCCTCCTTCACCGTCTGCGAGCCCTGCACCGCCGACTTCTCGGCTTTCCAGATTTCTTCGAGATCGGCATATTCGAGTGACAGCCGCTCGATCTCCGACTCGATCAGCGCGAAACGCCGCTGCGATGCCTCGTCGGTCTCCTTGCGCACCGCTTCGCGCTCGATCTTCAACTGGATGAGTCGCCGGTCGAGCTTGTCCATCACCTCAGGACGCGAGTCGATCTCCATCTTGATCCGAGCCGCCGCCTCGTCGATGAGGTCGATGGCCTTGTCGGGGAGAAATCGATCGGTGATGTAGCGGTTGGACAGTTCGGCCGCAGCGACGATGGCCGGGTCGGTGATCTCGACGCCATGATGCACCTCGTACTTTTCCTGCAAGCCGCGCAGGATGGCGATCGTGGCCTCGACACTGGGCTCACCAACGAGCACCTTCTGAAAGCGCCGTTCGAGCGCCGCGTCCTTCTCGACATACTTGCGATATTCGTCCAGCGTGGTGGCACCGACGCAATGCAGTTCGCCCCGAGCGAGCGCGGGCTTGAGCATATTGCCTGCATCCATGGCGCCCTCGGCCTTGCCGGCACCCACCATGGTGTGGAGTTCGTCGATGAAGACGATGGTCTGACCTTCGTCCAGGGCAAGCTCCTTCAGTACGGCTTTCAGACGCTCCTCGAATTCGCCTCGATACTTCGCGCCTGCAAGCAAGGCGGCCATATCCAGGGACAGCACGCGCTTGCCCTTGAGCGACTCGGGCACCTCACCATTGACGATCCGCTGCGCCAGGCCTTCGACGATCGCGGTCTTTCCCACCCCGGGCTCACCAATGAGCACCGGGTTGTTCTTGGTGCGCCGCTGCAGTATCTGGATCACGCGCCGAATCTCGTCATCGCGACCGATGACCGGATCAAGCTTGCCGATGCGCGCCCGATCGGTGAGGTCGAGCGTGTACTTCTTGAGCGCCTCGCGCTGGCCGTCGCCTTCGGCACTGTCGACACCGGCACCGCCCCGAACCGTTTCGATGGCTTGCTCGAGCGTCTTGCGCACGACCCCGGCGTCCTTGAGAACGCGTCCAGCCTCGCTCTTGTCATCAGCCAGGGCAAGGAGGAAAAGCTCGCTCGAGATGAACTGATCACCGCGCCGCTGCGACTCGCGATCGGTCAGATTGAAGGCGCTGTTGAGGTCGCGCGAAACCTGCACCTCGCCGCCCCCCCCTTCCACGGTGGGCAGTCGCGCCAGCGCAGCACGCACGCCGTCGCGCAGACGGGCCGTATTGCCCCCGGCGCGCTCGAGCAGCGAACGGGTAACGCCATCCTGATCGGCCAGCAGGGCCGACAGGACATGGATCGGCTCGATCGAAGGGTTGCCGGCACCGACCGCGATGCTCTGCGCCTCAGCGATGGCCTGCTGGAAACGGGTCGTGAGCTTGTCTGTTCTCATGGGATCAGAATCCTCGAGCGGCACAAGGCCGGAATGATGTTGCAGTGGAGATGCGGCCGGCATGGCCGATTTCAAGACACCTGCAAGCGAAGCGCAGCCTTGCCTTGCACCCCCTCGGAGGGGCACGTCGGGGTGTACCCGAGCCCGTATCGGTCACGGCTTGCCCCTGTTTCAAGCTCGGTCAGCGAGGCTCGCTCAAGGCTGCCCGCCGCCCCTTGATCAACGTCAAACGCCCTCATGGGCCAAGCGCTGCGCCCCACCCGGGCCCGCACCGCCGCTGCCCGTCAGACGGCAGCGCGCAACGCCGCGATGGGGGTTTGTGCAGCCGCCAGACCGGCTGCAACGCGAGCGTTCCAGAGTGCGCACAGCGCCCCCAGGGCAGGGCCGGCCACCCAGATGAGGGCGCTCTGCTGTGGCGCCACTTCGAACACCCGCAGCGCCAGAAACCATCCGGCCAGCGAGGCCAGCACCGCCCCCATGAGTCCGGCCAGCAGGCCGATGGCGAAGTATTCGATACGACTGGCAAGCACCAGTTGGCGCCGGCTGGCGCCGAGGGCACGCATCACCGCAGCCTCCTGCAGACGATCGTCCTGGGTCATGACCAGTGCGCCATAGAGAACCAGAACACCAGCCAGCAAGGTGAACAGGAAAAGCACCTGAACCGCAGCACTCACCTGCCCAATGACCTGCAGCAACTGTGCGATCAGTGCCGAGGTATCGATCACCGTGAGATTGGGCTGCTCGCGCAGGAGCCGCCCGATCATCCGATCGGCACCCGGCCCCAGATGCACGCTGGTGATGTAGCTTGCCGCAAAACGCTCGAGCAGCGGTGGGGCAGACAGGACGAAGAAATTGACCTGCAGGGTGTCCCAGTGAAGACGACGCAGGTTGATGACTTCACCGCTGACCTTCACACCGGAGACCGACCACTCGAGACGATCACCCAGCGCGATGCCAAGCGTCCTGGCGATACCCTCCTCGACCGAAAGACCGGTGTCCAGATCGGCGGGCGATTCAAACCAGCGACCACGAGTGATGTCATTGCCCGCAGGCAGGTCGGCCGACCAGGACAGATTGAATTCGCGTTCGATCAACCTGCGGGCGGTTTCCTCCGGGTAGCTCGATGCACTGATTGCACGGCCATTGATCGACATGAGACGGGCGCGGATCATCGGCGACCAGCGCGGCTCAGGCATCCTGTTATCGACGAGAAATCGGCTTATCGCCTCGCGCTGATCAGGCTGCACATTGATGATGAAATGATCAGGCGCATCGGCCGGTACCCGTGCCTGCCAGCCCGCGAGCAAGGCGGCGCGCGTGAAGACCAGCATCAGGATCGCGGTGATGCCAAGGCACAAGGCACAGGCCTGCAAAATGGCCGCGCCGCGATGCCTGGCCAGTGCGCGTACCGCATGTCGCCAATGAAACGACTGCCCGAGCGGCAGTCGCTCGGCGATGGCAAAAAGCACCCACGCGAGGAGCGCGATGAGCAGTACCGCAACACACAAGCCGCCCAGACTGAAGGCCGCCAGACGCAGATCACGGGCCTGCCAGAGCACAGCGACGGCAAGCGTCAGCGCAGCCGCGACGATGCTCGTCCAGCCCCCACGCTGTGCCACACCCGCATCGCGTCGGATGACGCGCAGAGCCGGCACCGAACGCAGTTGCAGCACCGGCGACAGGGCGCCGCCCAGCAAAAGCAGCAGCGCCAGCAGAAACGCCTGGGCAACCGGCCACATCGAGGGCGCCGGCAGTGTGGTGGCGCCCAGTTTCTCGATGAGCCCGGTCATCAGCGACTGGAGCGCCAGCGCAATGAGACAACCGGCCACGGTTGCCAGGACCGCAATGGTCGCCAACTGAACGAGTGCCATCGCGAGCAATGCACGGGCACTGGCGCCCATGCAGCGCATCAGGGCCCAGGCATCCCGATGTCGGCTGGCATGGCGCCTGGCCGCCAGGCTGACCGCAACCCCGGCAAGGACGGCAGCCAGCAGCGCAGCCAGCCCGAGAAAACGCTGTGCCCGATCCAGCGTTGCGCGCACTTCGGGACGCGCATTGTCCACCCCCTGAATCGACTGGCCACGCGCAAGTGTGGGTGAAAGATCACGTCGAAACTGGGCCACCGCCTCGGCGGGCCCGGCCAGATAGACCAGGAAGCGTGCCCGGCTGGCCGGTTGCACGAGGCCGGTTGCCGGCAATTCGGCCGCAGCAATCATGACGCGGGGTGCCAGATTGAGAAATCCGATACCGCGATCGGGCTCGGCGGTGACGATGCCCGAGACGACCAGCGTGCGATCGCCCACCTCGATCGTCTCGCCAATCCGGATCGAGAGCATCGCCAGAAGCCTCGGTTCGACCCAGGCCTCGCCAGGGGCCGGCCCTTGCCCGACCACCTGCCCGCTCTCGGTCTCAATCCGACTGATGCGCAATTCGCCCCGCAGCGGGTAGTTTGCCGACACCGCCTTGACCGCCGCCAGCTGCGCATCATCGCCGTGGCGCACCATGCTCACCAGGTTGACGGCACTGGCACTGGCGAGGCCGGCGGCACTCGCGCGCTCGGTTGCCGAGGGGTCCCAGGGCGCATCGGCCGAGAGCACCAGGTCACCACCAAGCAGACGATTGACATCGCGCTCGAGCGCACCGGACACCCGATCGGCGAGAAAACCCACCGAGGCAAGGCTTGCCACGGCAACCATGATCGCGAGGAGGAGCACGTGCAACTCGCCCGAACGCCAGTCGCGCGCGAGCAGGCGGAAGGCCAGGCGCATCATCGGGTGGCTCTCATGCAAGACATCCGGCCACAATGCGCACCACCCGGTCGCAGCGTGCAGCCACCGCCTCGTCATGCGTGACGATCACCAGGGTCGTGCCATGCTCCTCATTGAGCGCAAGAAGCATCGATATCACCTCGGCACCCGTGGCGGCATCCAGGTTGCCGGTGGGCTCATCGGCAAAGAGGATGCGCGGCTCGACCACGAAGGCTCGCGCCAGCGCAACGCGCTGCTGTTCACCACCGGAGAGCAGGCGCGGCGAGTGCTGCAAGCGCTCGGCAAGCCCCACCCGCCTGAGCAAGGCCACCGCCCGCTCGCGAATGGCCGACATCGCGAGGCGGCCCTGCAATTCGAGCGGCAGCATCACGTTCTCGAGGGCAGTGAGCGAACCGATGAGTTGAAACGCCTGGAAGACAAAGCCCACCAGCCGCGAGCGCACTGCCGCCCGGCCGTCCTCGTCCAGCCCGGCCAGATCGACGCCATCCAAGGTGACACTGCCCGCCGAGGGGTGATCGAGCCCGGCGAGCAGCGCGAGCAGCGTCGACTTTCCGGACCCCGACGCTCCGATGATGCCGAGCACCTCGCCAGGCATCACCTGAAGATCGATATCATGCAGAATCGTGAGGGTCGATCGTCCATTGGGGACGATCTTCGTGAGCCGCCGTGCGGCCAGTATCGCTTCGGTCACATTCACTCCAGCCATGATTGCAAGCCCTGCGCATGCCCGAAGGATACCTACCTTGCGAGCGACGGCCCGTCTCCGGTCAAGAGAGCTGCTTCGCGCCCCGCTCTCCAACCGGGTCAGGTCCTGCATCCTCGCCCTGATCACCCTGGTGACCATGGTGGGCGCCAGCGCACCCGCCCGAGCACTGGATTCGACGATACTCATCTTCGGTGACAGCCTGTCGGCAGGATACGGGCTTGCGAGCGCAGAGGGTTGGGCATCGCTTCTGGAGGCACGGTTGCGCGAGGGCAAGTTGCCCTGGCGGGTGGTCAACGCGAGCGTGAGCGGTGAGACAAGCGCCGGTGGTGCTACACGCATCGATGCCGCGCTGCACGATCATCAACCGGCCATCGTGATCATCGAACTGGGTGCCAACGACGGCTTGCGTGGGCTACCGGTCGCGCAGATGCAGGCCAATCTGGCCCGCATCATCGACGCATCACAGCGGATGCGCTCACGGGTTGTGCTCATCGGCATGCAGATGCCACCGAACTATGGCGCCCGTTACACCCAGGCTTTTGCCGCCAGTTATGCCGACCTTGCCGCGCGATCTCGCGTCGCGCTGGTGCCGTTCATGTTCGCCCGATTCGCCAACCGCCGCGAACTGATGCAGGCAGATGGCCTGCATCCCACGCGTGAGGCCCAGCCCCTCATTCTCGATACCGTGTGGCCGATTCTGCGGCCGCTTCTGTGACCGATTAGAATCGTTCCTTCACAAGTGAACTCGGGATGCCAGCGCGTGCGCTATCCGCAAACTGTCGGTGTGGATGCAATCGACGCGTTCAGCGAACTGATCGACGTGCGCTCGCCGGGCGAATTTGCCGAAGATCACCTGCCTGGTGCCATCAACTGCCCGGTGCTCGATGATGCCGAGCGTGCCGAAGTCGGCACGATCAATGCGCAGGTTTCGCCGTTTGCCGCCAAGCGCCGTGGCGCGGCACTGGTGTCAGCCAATATCGCGCACCACCTGGAACAGCGCTTCGCCGATCGGCCGCCCGAATGGCAACCGCTCATCTACTGCTGGCGCGGCGGCAAGCGCTCGCGCTCACTCGCACTGGTGCTGCACGAAATCGGCTTCCGCCCAGCCCTGCTCGATGGCGGCTACAAGGCCTACCGACGCGCGGTGCGCGCCGATCTTGAAACACGGCCCTCGACCCTGCGCTTCAACGTTCTGTGCGGCGAGACCGGCAGCGCGAAGAGTCGGCTGCTTGAAGCCCTGGCTGCACGCGGCGAGCAGGTACTCGATCTGGAGGCGCTCGCCAACCACCGCGGTTCGGTGCTTGGTGACATCACCCATTTGCCACAACCCAGCCAGCGCATGTTCGAGACCCGCCTGCGCGAGGCACTGCGCGGCTTGGCGCCCGAGCGTGTGGTGCATGTCGAGGCCGAGAGCCGAAAGATCGGGAACCTGCAGGTTCCCGATGCCCTGATCACGGCCATGCGGGCCTCGAACTGCCTGCGCATCGACGTTGACCGCACGGCACGAGTGCGTTTCCTGCTGGCCGAGTACGCACACTTCGTGGCCGACACGTCAGCACTCGGCGAGCGCCTGGACTACCTGGTAGCCATGCACTCGCGCGAGCGCATCGAGCACTGGAAGGCGCAGGCCGCGGGCGGCGACAGCGCAGGTTTCGTCGCCGACATCCTCGAGACCCACTACGACCCGGCCTACCGGCGTTCAACCGATCGCAACTTCCCACACCTGGCCCAGGCGCCTCGCGTGCACCTGGCCGAACTGACACCGGCTGCGATCACAGCGGCCGCCGACTCGATCATCACGATCGGCGCTGGCCGCTGAGAGCCTGCCCCCAATCAGTCATCGATCGGCCCGAGCAGTACCGCGACGTGACGTGCAACGCAGCGACCGAGCGCGGCCAGGTCGTAGCCACCTTCGAGCATCGACACCAGACGTCCCCCGGCATGGGTGGCTGCCACGGCCATGAGTTGCCGTGTAACCCAGGTGTAGTCCTCGTCGGAAAAGGTGAGACCGGCCAGTGCGTCATCTCGATGGGCATCGAAACCGGCCGAGACAAGCACCAGTTGCGGTGCAAACGCATCGAGCGCCGGCAACCAGGCGTGCTCGACCGCCTGCCTGAAGGCCTGCGATCCCAGGCCAGCAGCGATCGGCACGTTGAGCATGTTGTCACCGGCAGGCACGACACCGCTGCCAGGGTAATAGGGATGCTGAAAGCTGCCCACCATCAGCACACGGGGGTCACCCGCCAGAATGTCCTCGGTGCCATTGCCATGATGGACATCGAAGTCGACAATCGCGACCCGCTCGAGTCCATGCGCCTCGAGCGCGTGCAAGGCTGCGATGGCCACATTGTTGAAAATGCAAAAACCCATGGCCCGGGAATGGCAGGCATGGTGGCCCGGCGGGCGAATGCTGCAGAACGCGTTGTCCAGGTCACCGCCCAGCACCTGATCGACCGCCAGCACAGCGGCACCGGCTGCATGCAGACTGGCCGAGAGCGTCCACGGGTTCATCGCGGTATCGGGGTCCAGATGGACGAGACCCGAGGCTGGCGCAGCGGCCCGGATCGTCGCTACGTGATTGGCCGAATGCGCCCGCTCGAGGTGTTCATCCGTTGCACTGGGCGCCTCAAAGCGCGCCAGGCGCGCCATCAGACCGGCGCTCTCGAGTGCCTTTTCAATCGCGCGCAAGCGCGCCGGGCTCTCCGGATGAAAGCTGCCCATGTCATGACCCGCACAGTCTTGATGCGTAATGAATCCGGTCGTCATCGTTTCCTCTCCGTTGCGTGGCGCAGGTCACGAACGCGCAGCGCCCGACGCCGTATCATGGCCACCGCATGATGGTGACCGTACCCTCGCGACCCGTATGATATCGGTCGTACGGCGTCAGGCCCCCCACCGATGGGGGCCGACGCAAACGAGAAAACGACAATGGCCCTGCTCGACTCACCGCTTCGACGCATCATCGAGGCTGTCAACGACGTGCTCCTTGGCAAGGATCACTCGGTGCGCCTCGCCCTGTCTTGCCTCCTGGCCGGTGGGCATCTGCTCATCGAGGACATCCCTGGGGTTGGCAAGACCACCCTTGCGCAGGTGCTCGCCCGCGCGCTGGGGCTCGATTACCGACGCATCCAGTTCACCAGCGATCTGCTGCCGGCCGATGTCATCGGCGTGTCGGTCTTCCAGCGCGAACAGGCCACGTTCAGGTTCCACGCAGGGCCGGTGTTCAGCCAGGTGCTGCTTGCCGACGAAATCAACCGCGGCACGCCGCGCACGCAAAGCGCCCTGCTCGAGGCGATGGAAGAAGGCCAGGTCACGGTGGATGGCACGACCCATCCTCTGCCAAAACCCTTTCTGGTAATCGCCACCCAAAACCCGATCGACCAGATCGGCACCTTCGCGCTGCCCGAATCGCAGCTCGATCGATTCCTGATGAGACTGACGCTGGGCTATCCAGACCCTGCGGCCGAACGCGCCCTGCTCGCGGGTGACGATCGCCGAGCGCTGCTTGCAGCCTTCGCACCGGTGGCATCGGCCGAGCAACTGCTCGGCTGGCGCAAGACCGTGCATGCGGTGCATGCCTCACCGGCGCTCATCGACTACGTCCAGACACTGGCTGGTGAGTCACGCCGTTGCGGCCTGTTCGAGACGGGGCTCTCGCCGCGCGGCACCATCGCCTTGTTGAACGCCGCCCGGTCCTGGGCCTTTCTTCATGCCGATCACAAAGTGACACCCGAACATGTACAGGCGGTATTCACCGCGGTGGCCGGACATCGTCTGCGTCCTCGCAACACCCTGGGCGATGACCCGGCCTTGCTGCTCAGGCGCCTGGTCGACAGCGTGCCACTGCGCTGACCGGGCAGGCCTGTGACGGCACCTCGCAGCCTGCCGCCCGCTTTCATCCGTCGACTGCTGTCGATGCCCGAGCGCAGCGAGCCCGAACCGATCAGGATCGGACAGCGACGCGTGTACATCCTGCCCACCGGACCGGGTCTGGTGTTTGGCGCTTGCGTGGCCGTCATGCTGCTTGGATCGGTCAACTATGCGCTCTCGCTTGCCTACATGCTCACATTCCTGCTGGCCGCAACCGGATTGGTGGCGAGCGTTCACACCTTTCGAAATCTGGCCTGGCTCTCGGTGAGGGCAATGCCCTCAAACCCCGTGTTTGCAGGCGGAACCGCGCGTTTCACGCTGCAGGTCGACAACCCGGGATCGCGTGACCGATACTCGATCAGGGCGCAACTTGAGCAGGCGGTCGCGCTGACTGATCTGCCACGCCAGTCGGTGACGAGCATCACACTGGACATCCCCGCGCGGCATCGCGGTTGGCAAAGCGCCGGGCCTTTCACCCTCGAGACCCGCTATCCCCTGGGTCTGTTTCGTGCATGGGCAGTGTTACGCCCGACAGCGCGCGTGCTGGTCTATCCCCGCCCACGCACGAGACCGCTGCCACAGGCAAGCACCGCCGCCGCAGAGGCTGCTTCGAGATCACGCGGGCCGGGCCAGGATGAGGTGGCCGACCTGCGCCCCTACCGCGAGGGCGACGCGCTCAGCCATGTTGCGTGGAAGTCACTGGCACGCGGCGACCTGCTCTTCACCCGAGTGCTCGACGCCACCCAGTCGACCCAGGCCTGGATCGACTGGGTGGATTTGCCAGCCGACATCGGTACGGAGGACCGGCTGGAATACCTGAGCGGCTGGGTGATCGAGTTGCAGGATAAGGGTGCCACCTTCGGACTGCGATTGCCAGGAACGGTCATCGAACCGGCCAGTGGCCTGGCGCATGTCGCGCGCTGTCTGGAGCGACTCGCGCTCTTTCCCGACAACAGGAACCCATGACGCGACGGCCCGACCCGCACGGCCTGGCGCAGGCCGACGCTGCACTGCCCGACCGCCCTGCCGGTATGCTGCTCGCAGGTGCCGGGGCAAGCCTGCTCCCCCATCTGGGGCATCTGCCTCCCCTGCTCAGCATGGCCGCTTTCGCCATGCTGTTCTGGCGCGGACTGATGCAATGGCGACCGGGCCTGCGCCCGCCGCGCATGCTGCTGTTGCCGCTCATGCTGGCAGGTCTGGCTGGCGTGGTCGTATCGGACCAGCGGCTGCTCAGCCGCGATGCGGGCGTGAGCGTGCTGGCCGTCTTTCTCGGTCTCAAGCTGCTCGAGACGCGCGCCCTGCGTGATGTACAGGTGGTGGCCTGTTTGTGCTTCTTTCTCGTGCTAACCGCCTTCATGTACGACCAGAGCCCACGGGTCGCAGGCCTGGCGCTCGTTGCCCTGTGGGTGCTCCTTGCCGCCCTGATCGGATTCCAGGCCAGCGCCAGACACACCGCAAGCACCCTGCGCGAAGCCGCCCTCATGCTGGTCCAGGCGGCTCCGGTGATGGTGGTCCTCTTCGTTCTCTTTCCCCGCGTGAGCACGCCGCTCTGGGGCCTGGGCGCTCAGACCGGTCGCGGAGTGACCGTTCTGACCGAGACGATGCAACCCGGTTCGATCGGCGAACTCACCCGCTCCGACTCAATCGTGTTGCGGGCACGCTTTGACGGAACGCCACCCTCACGCAGCAGCCTCTACTGGCGGGGCCCGGTCCTCGAGCAGTTCGATGGCATCGCCTGGTCGGCCGATGGGTCCGGGCTGCATGACCCGGGTACCGTCAAGATGCGCTCGGAGGGGCCCACCGTCGACTACGAGGTGACGCTCGAACCGCACGGCCAGCACTGGGTATTCGCGATCGAGTTGCCCACTGCAGCGCCAACCGACACCGACTACCTGCCCGACTACCGCCTCACCCGACGCGATCGGATCACCGAGCGGGTTCGCTACCGCGTAAGTTCAAGCCGCGCCTACGAGGCGATTCACGAAGCCTCGCCCCGCACCCTGCGACGGCTGACCTACCTGCCAGCAACCAGCAATCCACGCCTGACCAAACTGGCACGGACCTGGCTCGCCGAAGGCATCGGTGATCGAGCCTTCGTCGCACGAGCCATTGCGTTCTTTCGCGAGCAGGGACTGACCTACACCCTCACCCCGCCGACCAGCACCAGCGAGCATTCTGCTGATGCCTTCGTCTTCGAGAGTCGAGCCGGATTCTGCGAACACTTCGCTTCGGCATTCACGGTGCTGATGCGGGCGGGCGGTATTCCGGCTCGAGTGGTCACTGGCTACCAGGGGGGTGAAATCAACCCGGTCGACAACTACCTTGAAGTGCGTCAGGACGACGCGCACGCCTGGACCGAAGTGCTGCTCGACAGCCGGTGGCAGCGAATCGACCCAACCGCGATCGCGCAACCCCTGCGCATCGAGGAGGGCATGGCGCGCGCAGTGCCACCGGGCGACCCCTTGCCGTTCTTCGGGCAGCGGGCCTTCTCGCATCTGGCGCGCTGGCGCAACCACTGGGACGCATTGGGCAACGGATGGAACCAGCATGTGCTGGGTTTTGACCGCGCCCGCCAGAGCACGCTGATGACACGCTTCGGACTGGCCGGCATCGACGAGACCCGCCTCGCAGCGCTGATGATGGCCGCGGCAGGCATCGTGCTGGCACTCGTCGTGCTGCCCTTGATCATCCCGGCCCTGCGCCTGCCCGGGCGCAGCGACCCCGCACACCGACTGTGGCTGCGATTCTGTGCCCGCATGGCCCGCCTGGGGCTTGAGCGCGCACCCAGCGAAGGCGCCGAGGCCTTTACCTGCCGCATTGCAAAGGCGCGTCCCGAACTGGCACCCCAGGTGATCGAGATCGGGCGGATCTACAATGAGCTCAGGTACGGCGTGAGTACCCGAACACCAGAACGCCTGCGCAGACTGCGCCAGTGCATCGCCCGACTACGACCATGAGCTCGCCCATGCGCGATCTGCCTTCACTGACACTGACACTGGCACTGGCGCTGGCGCTGACATCGCATGCGCAGGCAGCGCCGGAAAAAGCGTCATCAAACAGTGCGCAATCCAGCGTGGAGACCACCACAGCGCCTGCTTCGCAGGCCACCGCGCAGCCCGATGCAGCAGCAGAACCGGACAGCTACGCCAGCCGCCCTGAAGTACGCAACTTTGCCCTGGCGATTGCACAGCGACACGGTCTGGAGGCAGGCGCCCTGCTTGCACTACTGGGCGAAGCACAAGCACAGCCGGGGATCATCCGTCTGATGGACAGGCACGTTACCGGCGAGCCCTCCTGGGCCGGCTACAAGAAGCGTTTTGTCAACGCCCGGCGAATCAGGGACGGCGTGTCGTTCATGGCAAGCCACGAAGCTGCGCTGGCTCGCGCTGTCCAGACCTGGGGCGTCCCGGCCAGCATCATCAGCGCCATCATCGGCGTCGAAACCGGCTATGGGCGCAATACCGGTTCATACCGGGTGCTGGATGCCCTCACGACGCTTGCCTTCGATTACCCGCGCCGCGGCGCATTCTTCCGCGAGCAACTCGAAGACTTCCTCGTACATGTCAACGAAGACCAGCTCGACGCCCGCACGATGCGCGGGTCGTATGCCGGTGCCATCGGCATTCCACAATTCATGCCCGGCAGCATCCGGCGCTGGGGGGTCGACTTCGATCAGGATGGTCACCGCGATCTCATCACCAGCGCAACCGATGCCATCGGAAGCGTGGCGCACTACCTGCAGGGGCATGGCTGGCAAGCCGGCGCGGCAACCGGCTGGTGGGCTCGATCCCGAGGCGAACAGTGGCAGTCGCAGGTCTCCAGCCGCTTCGAGCCCGATCACACCATCGCCGAACTGGCCCGCCTCGGGGTGGTTGCACAGGCGCCCGCGAAGCCCGCGCCCGAGACCCGAGTGGCCCTCGTAGCCTTTCAATCACCCGCTGACCCGGTAGGGCTCTACCTCGCCACCACGAATTTCCAGGCCATTACGCGATACAACCGGTCCAGCTTCTATGCGATGGCCGTGATCGAGCTGGCTGCAGCCATCGAGGCCGAACGGCGGCAGTCGGTGACAAAGGCGTCTGCAGGCCGCTAGATCGCCAGAGGCGCGTGCAGCAACTAGTCGCGCGCAGGCAGATACTGCAAGGGGTCGATCGAGGTTCCCTGACGGCGTATCTCGAAGTGCAACTTGGGCCGATTCGCGTCGGTGTGCCCCACTTCGGCAATCTTCTGGGCAGACCGCACGACATCGCCCTGCTTCACCAGCAGACGACTGTTGTGGGCATACACCGATATGAAGCTGTCGTTGTGCTTGACGATCAGCAACTGGCCGTAGCCGCGAATACCCGCGCCGGCGTAGAGCACGGTACCGCCGGCCGCAGCCAGTACCGGGTCACCTTCATTGGCGGCAATGGCTATGCCGCGGCTGCCGGCTTCGAACCGCTCGATCAGACGACCCTTCACGGGCCAGGCGAACTCCGGGCGCTCGGCCACCGGCTCGGGCGCAGGCCGGGCCACCACAGGCCTCGGGTCGACAGGCCTGGCCACCGCAGCGCCAGCCTCGGGGGCGGCTGTTTCAGGCGCCTGACGTGTTGCCCCCTGCATCAGCGCGAGATTCTCTTCAGACCAAGGCAGTTTGTAGCCCCGCGGCTCGCTCTTTACCGCTGTTGCAGCATCAGCCACTGTTGCGGCACTGCGGTCGGCGCTGCCAGTGCCTGGGCCCCCCGCAGGAGCGGCAGGCCCCGGAGACACTGCAAGGGCGGGCGAGTTGCCCCTGGCCGCCGCTGGGCGAGACTCGATCGGGCGAGACTCGATGGACCCCACCCCGGCAACCGGATTGACCTGTACGGCTGGCGCCGCCTGAGCAGCGGAAGGACCGGCATTGGACGCAGTGCCCGTGCCCGACGCAGCCCCCGAACGCACCGGGGAACGTGGCGCCTGGGGGCCCCCCTGGGGTGCGGATTGAGGGGCAGCCTGAGCCGCCACCACAGAGCCACGATCAAGCACCGGGGCCGGACGCGAAGAGGAGCAAGCGCCCGCAACCAGCACGGCGAGAACGACGAGTCGTCTCATCGCTTCCCGATGCGCATGGGCACGAATCGCACCGGCTCGAGCACGGTTTCAACCAGCCCCCGATCGCGCCGCTCGATGAGGATGAGACGCTGCTCCTCGAGGCCCACCGGGACAATCAGGCGGCCACCGGGCGCCAGCTGGCGCGTGAGTTCGACCGGCATCTCGGGCGCAGCGGCTGCCACCACGATGGCATCGAAGGGCGCAGCCTCGAGCAGGCCCTTGTAGCCATCGCCGTAGGCAAGCCGCAGATTGGGAATACGCAATGGACGCAAGTTGGTGCGCGCGATCTCGAGCAGCGCCGCAATGCGCTCGATCGAGTAGACCTGGGTGGCGATATGCGAAAGCACGGCAGCCTGATAGCCACAACCCGTACCGACCTCGAGAACCCGCTCCAGATCACGCCCTGCGCGCACGGTCTCGAGCATGCGGGCTATCACCAGCGGCTGCGAGATGGTCTGCTCGAACCCGATGGGCAACGCAGCATCCTCGTAGGCGCGGCTGGCAAACCCCTCATCGACAAAGAGGTGGCGTGGCACTTCCGACATCGCGGCGAGCACGCGCTCGTCACGAACGCCTCGCTCGCGCAATCGCGACACCATGCGATCGCGGGTGCGCTGGGAGGTCAGTCCAACGCCTCGTG
Source organism: uncultured Pseudomonadota bacterium (assembly GCA_903829815.1). Taxonomy (GTDB): domain Bacteria; phylum Pseudomonadota; class Gammaproteobacteria; order Burkholderiales; family SG8-39; genus CAIXPL01. The sequence continues at coordinate 77,677 of CAIKRR010000057.1, forward strand.
TGGCTGCCGGCAGGAGACTCACGCGGCCGACCCGCTCACTGACGGCTCCCGGGCAACGGGTCGACCCACCGCGCCACCTCGGGCATCTGGGCCCGATGGGTGAGGTCCATCTGCAAGGGCGTCACCGAGACGCGATGCTGGGATACGGCGTGAAAGTCGGTACCGGGGCCGGCGTCGGCCGCAGGCCCCGCAGCGCCGACCCAGTAGATCGTCTCGTTGCGAGGGTTCAGTGCCCGAACCACGGGTTCGGCTTTGTGCCGGCGGCCCAGACGGGTGACTTCAGTGCCCGCCAGTTGATCCCACGGCAGGTCGGGCACATTGACATTGAGCAGCAGCGGCCCTTGCGGCGGGTCGTCACGCAGACGCGCCACCAGTCCGGCAGCAACTCTGGCCGCAGTGGCCAGATGCGCGGCTTCGCGCGAGGCGAGCGAAATGGCAATCGAGGGAATACCCAGCAGAAACCCTTCGGTGGCCGCAGCAACTGTCCCCGAGTAGATCGTGTCATCGCCCATATTGGCCCCCAGATTGATCCCGGAGACGACAAAATCGGGCAGGTAGTCCAGGAGGCCGGTGACCGCCAGATGGACGCAATCGGTCGGCGTGCCATTGACGAACAGGAAACCGCTCGGCGCACGCTTCACACTGAGCGGCCGGTCGAGCGTCAGCGAATTGGACGCTCCGCTGCGGTCTCGCTCGGGGGCAACCACGGTCACGGATCCAAGGGCCGACAGGGCCTCGGCAAGCTGCACGATGCCGGGGGAGAAATACCCGTCATCGTTCGAAATGAGAATGCGCATCGGCAAGGCTTTGACCAGGGCGGGTCAGGGAGCTTCAGTATAAAGGAAGGTCAAGGACGGAGCGCAAGCGAAAGGCCCGAGAGCCGCATCTATCGCCGCGAGCACCTCGTTCGAGCCGCCCGGCGCCGCCAGCGATCGCGATTCAGCGCGCGCCGGGCGCCTGCTGCATCGGTTGCAAACCGCCCAGTGCGGCCTCGAAGGCATCGAAGAATTCGCTCAAGGTAGGCCGCAAGTCGGCGTAGGCCTGCACCCCGAACCGGAAAGCCAGTGGAGGCGACGACCGATCGCGAAGCACCGTGCGGCGTAGCGCACGTGCAATGGCAAGACCCTGTTCTCGATGGCCACCGGGAATCACGTAGACAAACTGCCCCCCACCCCAGCAGGCGAGCAGCACCGGAAATTCGAGACACTCGGCGCACAGCGCCGAAAAGGCCGTGGTCCGCCCAGGCTCGGGGTCTGCCTCGGCCAACTCCACCAGGAGGAGGAGCGCATTGACGAAGGCGGGCACATGGAGCTGTTCGAGCAGCGCCTGCCCGTCCATGACACCGCTGCTCACCGGCTGCAGCGGCGCCTGGGGACGCATCCGCGCCGCAGCCGCCAGATGCGCGGGCGAGAGGCTGCCCAGCATCACTTCGCCTGCCGCCTCGAGCACGCCAGCATCGCGCAAGACACGGGCACGATGATCGTCGAGCGCCTCGTCAAAGCGCCTCGTGTCGTCGGCCACAAGGGACATGAGTCGGCGCGCCTCACGCAGGTCGCGGGCACGTTCGGCCAGATCGCGGTAACGCTCGATCGACAACTGGAAATCGCTGACTGCCACGCCGACCAGGCCGATTTCATCAACCAATGACGAGATCGATCGCTTGATGTCGCCAGAAGATTCGGCCAGATGGTAGAGCAACTCCTCCTTGCGTCCCTCGATCTCGTCGATCAGCAGCTTGACCTGGCGGCGACGGGTGTCTTCGGGCAACCCTTCGACGGCAAGCAGTTCACGCAGTTCACCGAGTTTGCCGCGCAACCAGGCATCGCCAACAAAGAGTTCATCGAGCGCATCGAGCGCATGCTCGAGTACGGCCATGTCGTTCACGTACTCGACCGCAACCGGCAGGCCGTTCTCGCGCCGAAGTTCGCGCCAGGCACGCGCGAAATTCTCGGGGTCGGGCGCTTCGCCGCGCGCCGCAACGCGGCTGAGCACCTGCCGCAAGAATGCAATGGTGCTGGGCTGGCTCTCCACCGACTGCAGCGGCAGACTTCGGGGTGTATCGGTAATTGACATGCGACCCATGGCCCTCGATCAGCAGGCAAGCGCCCCCAGGGGCTTGCCCAATCCGTCGATTAGACACCGTGGCTCGCAGTCGTGAAAGAGACGGCGCCCGTTCGGGCACCACGAACTGCAGCGGCAGCGGAACTAATGCTCGCCTGTACCTCGAACAAGGTGCGCCAAGCCATGGCAAGCAACGCCAACCCGCGCCGTCGCCGGGACTGCCAAGGGCACTCAGCCAGCGACGAAAGCCCGCAACAGCCGACAGAATTCTGCCGGCTGCTCGACCGGCGGCAGATGACCGCAAGCGGCAATGATGTCGACCCGGGCCTGGGGAATGAGGCGGGCAAATTCGGCCGCATAACCCACAGGAATGACCTTGTCCGACTCGCCCCAGAGGATCTGCGTGGGCACATCGATACGATGCAACCACTTGTACAGGTGCGGATCAAAAAGCCGTGGTTCCCAGGCGAGTTTGGCCACCGTGTACTGGTTCTTGATCATCGCCTCATTCTGATCCGGTGTCAGCACTTGCGCGAGCATGCGATCAGCGATCGACTGATCGACAAAGAGCTTGCGCACCCGCTCCTCGGGCGACCACAGAAAGATGTCGCCGCGACTGAGGCCGGGCACATAGAGTCCGGAAGGTCCGACCACCGAAATGGCAGCGATGCGGGCGGTGCTGCGCACCGCAATCTCGAGCGCGAGCCAGCCACCGATCGAGGTACCCACCAGAATCACATCCGACAGATCGAGGCGCTCGAGGAAGTCCAGATAGAAGAAGGCCATGTCGTGGATGTTGTCGAGCCAGGCGGGCTCGTCGGAGTCACCAAAGCCGGGGTGCTCGGGCACGACCACATCGAAATCGCGAGCAAGGTCACTCATGAAAGGCGCAATGCCAGGCGCACCGCTCGCCCCGTGCAGGTAAAGGAGTGTGCGTCCAACACCGCCTCGGCGCACCGATGTGCGGCACCCATTCACCTCGATCATCGACTGTGAAAACGCTTCTGCCATGCTGTCCACCCTGATTCGTTGGCAACCCGCGCCGTTGGCGCACGCTATCGCATTATGTGCATGAGGGCAAGCATGCCTGAGGGCGGCAATGGATTGAAACGCAGCCAGCGCGCCCGGTAGCGGGGCGCGATACACGCCGCCCCGGTGAGTCATGCGACAATCAGGATTACCTTTGTCGGAGCGTTCCACGCATGGTCCGTTTGCCTCTGTCAGGCTTTGCTCGCCGGTTTCGCATTCTGATCGCACCTGTCGCGTTCGGACTGCTCGCGGCCTGCGGTGGATCGAAAGCCCCGTCCGACCAGCCGATCGTCACATCGGTCACCGCCGGTGACGGGCAGGTGGTAGCGGTCTTCCAGCAGGATCCGAGCCTCTCCTACTGGCTCTTCGGTGCCAACTCGTCCAGCATCTCGATCAAGGACTGGTTCAACCTGCCGCATGCGGTATCCGTGCACCCGGCCTACTCGCCGCAGATACTGGGTGGCCTGCTCAACACGGTCGGTGCGTACTCGTTCATCATGAATTCGACCTCCAATGGCAGCCCGGCGGGTCCAGCCAGCGCGGTGTTCACCGTCACGCCGCGACTGGCTGGAGGCGTCTGGAACGACTACAGCGGGCAAGGCGGTTTTTCAACGGCCGACATGAAAACCCTTGCCTTTGCACCCGGTACCAACTGGCTGCCCTACCAGAGTGGCACCTACCTTGCGGCCGGCGCAAATGGCGCGATCTACACCTCGAACGATCTACCCTATGCTGCGGCGCTGCGACAAGCCCCCACATGGACCGCCCAGGCGTCAACCCTGAGCAGCAACCTGAATGCGGCGGCCTGGGTTGGCACTGCCTTTGTCGTGGCCGGAGACAACGGCGCGATTGCCTATAGCCTCGACGCCATCAACTGGATACAGCCAACCGGGGTGGTATTCAACCTTGCCGGTGGCGGTACGGTGGCCCAGACCAACGTCACCTTTCGCAAGCTGGGCTATGGGAACTCAAGCTATTTTGCGGCGGTCAGCGTGGCAACGGGCGGTACACCCAGCGCGATGGTCTTCACGTCACCCGACCTCGTGACCTGGACCCAGCAGGGGGCGGGCGTCATCCCCACCTCGGGCAATCTCAACTGGGCAGGGACGTTGCCGGGCGTATACGCGATCCTTGGCGACAACGGCGCACTCTTCACAAGTCCGGATCTGGTCAACTGGAGCGACTACACGGTGAGTGGCGGCGCGAACCTGCGCAGTGGCGCTGGCGGCGTCGCAGCCAACGCCAACGGGGTCACCTACTCGGTTGTCGTCGGTGACGGCGGTGCCGTCTATTCAACCACCGACGGGACCACCTGGTCTCGAGCTGCCAGCACCCCGGCCGGATCAACCACCCTGCGCAGCATCGCGTTTGGCTCGCGCTTCATGGCAGTGGGCGACGCCGGCACGGTGATCTTCAGCGACGACGGGCTCACCTGGTCCTCGCCAGGGACTGCCCCCTCGGGCACGCTGCAGGCCACGCTCTTTGCCCTGGGCGCCTATGTCGCAGTCGGCGACGGAGGCAAACTCGTCGCTTCGTATTGAGGACCTGACAGGGGTGCGAAGGCACCCCTCGAACACTCAGTCGGGCTGAGTCAGCGTGAGAAACTCGGCCCGCAACGCGTCGCTGTTGCGCAACTCCCCCAGCATGGCAGAGGTCACCGTCTCTTCACCCGACACACTGATGCCGCGCGACTCCATGCACATGTGACGGCAGCGCAGAACCACGCCAACCGCCTTTGCGTCCAGATGCTCAAGCAGTGTCTGGGCAATCTGCTGCGTCAGTCGCTCCTGCACCTGAAGTCGCGCCGCAAAGCAATCGACCAGACGCTTCAACTTGGACAGGCCCACGATCCGACCTGAGGGTAGATAGCCGACGGCCGCATGCCCGAAAAACGGTGCCAGATGGTGCTCACAATGCGAGTACACCGGGATGCGCCGAACCACGATCAACTCGTTATAGCGCTCGCCACCATCAGAAAATGTCTTGAGAATGGAAGCCGGATCCTGCGCATACCCGCGCGTCCAGTGCGCCCAGGCACGCGACATCCGGTCGGGGGTTTCGATCAGACCCTGACGCTGCGGGTCTTCGCCCAGATGGCTCAGGAGTCGCCTGAAATCATCGACACCGAAATCCTGCGCTGCTGCCTGGGTAGTGGCTTTTTGCCCTGCGGTCATGGCAGGTTGGGCCGACGGCCTCGCCACTTGCTTGCGTGATGTTGCCAATTGAATCTCCTCACCGAATCCCCATCATCGTACTCCGGCCAGGCGATCACTGCGCCAGAGGTGCCCAGGCAATCGATGACCTGATCGGCCATCGAGTGCGCGCACACACGAGCAGGCACAAGCCCATTCAGTTGCGCGACCGCGACACCACAAATGACTCGTCCTGAAACCACAAACCCCCATGCTCGCGCAGCACCTCACGCGTAGCCTCGAGGTAGCGGCCATCGGCGAGCACCTCGTTCAGGCGCTGGTCTTCGATCTGGGCCACGTAGACCGCCGCATTCCAGGCGGCAAACAGCGTCGAGGTGCCGATCGAATTGCCTATTTCAGTGGGCAGCGTATGCATGTCGTAGCGAAAGATCGAACGACCATCGGCATAGGCGTTGAAGTGCAGATTGTGCGCTGCGCTGCCCAGGCTCGTCTTCAATGCCTTCAACACGTCATGCCGGTCACTGGTGTAGGGGTTTTCGCCGGGCCAGATGCGCTGCACCAGATCAAGCCCCGGATCGGCACCCCGCGCGTGTATGCCCAGCAGTCGTCCGCCCGGCCCCAGGCTGCGCGCAAGCGGGGCAAGAACCCGATCGGCCTTGGACCGTGCCGGTACCCGCAGACGATAGGGCTGCGAGGCAATCACCAGATCGTAGTCGGCACGCACCGCGCCACGCCGCGGAATGGTGTCGTTCAGCAAGAAGCGGTAGTCATCTCGATAAATGACCAGGACGACCGGGCGCTCGTAGAGTGGATTACCCGTGATCGGACTGGTGCGAACGGTCCAGTTGCGCGCGAGAAACGGATCGAGTTCGGTGATCTGCTGCTCGAATTCATGTGCGGTGGTACCGGTGAGGGCAAGCTCTTGCCAGACCATCGAACTGGCATCGGCAACCGAGCGCGGCAACAACCAGGGAGACTCAGCATAGGACAGATTGGTCAGCACCAGTACCGAGGCAGGGTGTTCGAAGAAACGATCGGGCATCTTCTCAAGGGTGAGCCTGACATCTTCGAGACTGATCTCCTTGCCGACGATGTAGAACGGCAGCGTCGCAAATCGTCGGTGCATCTCGCGCATGACCCGCGTGAGGACCGTGCCATCGCCGACACCGGCATCGAACACGCGCACCGCAGGCGGACGCGGGCGCAGGTTGGCCAGTTCGAGGCCGACTCGGCGGGCGATCACCGACTTTTCACTGCAGGTGTTCACGAACAGCAGATACTTCTGCCGGTTGTCGTAGAAGCGAAAACGCGTCGCGCTGAGGGTGTCGCTGGCGGTCGCGCCGATGGTCGAGCCGGTACGCGCCTGGGTGTTCAGGCCAGCCAGCCCGGCGGCATCCCCCGGAGCTGCGCGCGCCGCATCGCGGGCACCGGCCCCTGCTGGCATGCGCCCCACCGCAACGGTACGCAAGGGCTGCACGGCCGACGAGGCCAGAAAAGCCTGGACATGAACCAGCGTCTGATGCCGAACCCGCCCACCGGCACGCAGGCGCGCGACGAACTTGCCATCATTGACGGCCAGCCGCCCAAAGGTCGATTCGGCCAGCCCATGACGGCGGCAGAAGGCCGATATGTCAGCCAGCAGATCGATCGACTGGGTCATCGGAGCTTACCCCTCGTTGCGCCGCGACGATATCGCGAGCAGTCACCGCAGCCCTCGCGGCATGGCCGGCCGGGAAGCGACCTGTCCGGTTGCGACGGCAAAGAACTGCTCGCGATGAGTCACCCCCCATATTGCCCACCCAGCCCATGGGATTCAAGTGGGAAAGATGCTGCAGCGATCCGGAAAACGGCACCGCCCGCTCGGCTGTGGTGTCGGCACCCTGCGCCTCGCCTCATCGGCATGGACCCTGCCGCTTCTGGTGGATTGTCCAGGCAGCAGGTACCCTAGAGAGCCCGAACAGCAGGAGACACTGATGGCCATCAAGGGAATGACAGGCGCCGAAGCAGTCCTGGTCAGCCTTCGCCGCATGGGAGTCGAACGGATTTTCGCGTCGCCCGGATCGGAGTGGGCTGCACTCTGGGAAGCCCTGGCAAGGCCCTGGGCCGAGGGAGAAATTCCCGAGTACCTGTCGACACGTCATGAAGAGACTGCCGTCGCGATGGCCGTGGGTTATGCGAAAGCGACCGGAAAACTCCCGGCGGTCGTCATTCACACGACGGTGGGGTCGCTGCACGGCACGATGGCCATGCGCCAGGCCCTTCATGAACGCATTCCGATGGTGATTCTGGCCGGAGAATCGATAGGCTTTGGCGAGTATGACGACCGAGACCCCGGTCCCCAATGGCATCGGGTACTGGCCGACGTGGGCGGCCCGGCTCGACTGGTCGAGCCCTGCGTGAAGTGGAGCTTCGGCATCAATCTGCCCGATATCGTGCCCGATACGATACAACGTGCCTGCCAGATCGCCACGGCCACACCGCGCGGCCCGGTCTTCGTGTCGGTGCCGATGGAATATCTCTTTGCCACCATGAAGAAGGAAGCGCCGGTGGCGAGCACGAGCCGGCTGCCGCAGGCCGATGATGATTCGATTCGCGAGATCGCAGAAGCCCTGGTGGCGGCGAAGCATCCGATCATCATCACCGAGGACGCCGGCGAGAGCACCGCAGCAGTGCGTCATCTGGTGAAACTGGCCGAGCGACTGGGCGCGCCGGTGGTCGAGGCCTGGCATCCGAGCTACGTGAATTTTCCGCGCGAGCATCCCCTCTACGCCGGCAGCGGTCGCACCGAGCATGTCGAGAGCTACCTGAAGGACGCCGATCTGGCGCTGCTGGTGGACTGCAAATTGCCCTGGCACCCACCCTCGCGCAATCCGAATCCGGCGTGCCGGATCGTGAAGATCGGCGAGGACCCCTTCTTCCAGAACACCCCCTATCTGGGCGTCCCGTCGCACATGGTTGCGGCCGGCAGCACCGAGCGCTCGCTCGAGCGACTGGCCGCCGCCGTGGCCCGCAAGATACCGGCCGGTGCGCGCGCGGCGGCGATCAAGCGCTGGGGCAAGGTGCACGAGGCACGACGCGCAGCAACCCTGGCCGACTTTGCCTCGACCGGCGCACTCAAAGCGATCGAGACCCGCTGGGTGGCCCATGAACTGAACGCGGTGCTGCCCACCGATGCGATGGTCGTGAACGAGACGATCACCCACCGGCCGGTCCTCGCGCAGGCACTCACTCGTGTGAAACCCGGCGGGTACTACGAGTCGACCCTGGGAGGACTCGGAATGGGCACCGGGGTGGCACTGGGCGTGAAGGCGGCCTATCCCGAGCGGCCCGTCATCCTGACGATCGGCGACGGGTCGTTCAACTACAACCCGATCACCGGTGCCTTCGGGGTCTGCCAGGAACACGGCTTGCCGATCCTTGTCGTACTCTTTGACAACGCCGGCTACCTGTCTCAGAAGACTGATATCGCCATCCACTTCCCCAAGGGGCGTGCGGTGCGTACACGCAACTTCACCGGTACATCGATCGCCCCTCGCCCCGACTACGCGATGCTGATGCAGGCCTACGGCGGCCAGGGCGAGGTCGTCGAGAAGCCCGCCGAGGTGCGGCCCGCCTTGCTTCGAGGTCTGGCTGCGATTGCACGGGGACAGGCGGCGCTGATCGACATGCGACTTGCCGCGATCAACGGCGACGCCTGAGCCGATCGGTATCGATCGGTATCGCCGCGCAAGACTCAGCCCAGCAGTACCTGCAGCGGCGCGCACAGGGCGTGCCGCTGCACCGCCGCCCAGTCGACCTCGGCGGCGAGGTCAGCGGTAGCGGGCAGTTGCACCGCCCCATCGAGAATGCAGGGTGCGCTCTGACAGACCTGGGCTGCCATGCCCAGAAAGAAGGTCTGCTCGGCAGCGAGCGAGTGCGAGGGCTCGATCGCCGCTGCCTGCTGAAGGCTGATGAGCGTCCCCAGAGCACTCTCGGCGTAGATGCCCACGGCCACCTGGGCGCCCGCACTCCGTGCCAGCGCGCTGATGGCGCGCGTTTCACCGAGCCCCACGCGAGCCGGCTTGGCAGAAAGCGCTCGGGCGCCGCGTTCGAGATAGAGTCTGGCATCCATGGCTGAAGTACAACTGCGATCGATGAGGATGGGCAGTTGACTGCGTGCCTGCAAGTGCTCAAAGGCACGATCGGGCGCCAGCGGACAGGGGTCTTCGGCCATCGTCACACCGGCGTCGGCAAGCGCATCGAGATACGCCGGCGCCTCGGAGATCGCATAGGCGCTGTTGGCGTCAACCGAGCACGCCACGCCGGTACCGACTGCTGCCCGGATTTCGGCCAGTGCATCGAGATCGACCCGGCGACCCTGACCACCCTTCACCTTCAGGTGGCGAAAGCCATGACGCTCGCACACCTGAGCCGCCTCATGGGCCATCGCAAGCGGCCTCTGGCGCGTCACCGTCCAGGTGAGATCGACCACGCCAGAGCCACCCCAGAGCCGCCAAAGTGGCTCGCCAGCCAGCGCCGCCGCCAGAGTCCAGCAGGCGGTCTGTGCCAGCCCGCGGGCCATCCGGTTCTCGGCCAGCGGCTCGAGCGCACGCGCTACAGCACCCTGATCGGCCAGATCAACCGAGGTCAGCCTGGGCATCACGATGTCTTCGAGCGCGGCCGCCAGTGAACGTGCCGAAACCCCGCTCCAGGTGTCCTTGAGCGTGCCCTCGGCAATGCCACGACGACCGGCCTCATCCTCGATGCACAACAGCGCATAACGGCCCGAAGACTCGACGGCGTTGGCCCAGCGCACTTCGCGCAGATAAGGCAAGGTATAGCAGTGCAGTGACCAGCGTCTGAGTCGGCAGGGGCTGCTCGCAGGCGGCAAGTGGCTGTTCATGGCACGGCAGGCTGGGTTGCAAGGCTCGGGTTGGACGGCCGGAGACGGGCCGATCAGGGTTGACAGGCCCCGATGGGCCCGCTGGCGCAGATGATCGCACACGCAACCGACTGCCCGGCCTCATCGGCAACGTCAGGCGGGCGGTCACGCATTGCCCGCCGCTTGCGCCCCGGGTGCACCCCCCGTAGCATCGAGGCGGCCCCGCGCTGCGAGAGAGCATCGGCCGGGCGCAGCCTTTCAAACCCCTGATGGCTCAGGGCCGCCGGAGACACATCATGCAGATCAGAGCCGCAGTCCTCCGGGCGATGGGCGCCCCACCCCCTTATGCGCAGTCGCGTCCGCTGGTGATCGAGGCGGTCGAACTCGCGCCCCCCGGACCGGGTGAAGTGCTGGTGCGCATCGGTGCTGCCGGTCTGTGCCACTCCGACCTGTCGGTCATCAACGGTGATCGCCCACGCTCCATGCCCATGGCGCTGGGGCATGAAGCGGCCGGCGTGGTCGAGGCACTGGGCGATGGTGTCCATGACCTTCAGCGCGGCGATCATGTCGTGCTCGTCTTCGTGCCCAGCTGCGGTCATTGCGCCCCCTGCGCCGAGGGCAGACCTGCCCTGTGCGAGCCCGGTGCGGCAGCCAATGCAAGCGGCACCCTGCTCGGTGGCGAGCGCAGGCTCAGCCTCGGAGAGGTCACGCTCAACCACCATCTGGGATGCTCGGTATTCGCTGAATACGCCACCGTGTCGCGCCGTTCGCTGATACGGATCGAGCGCGATCTGCCTCTGCACCACGCCGCTTTGTTCGGCTGTGCCGTACTCACCGGTGTCGGTGCCGTGGTCAACACCGCACGCTTGCAGGCCGGCAGCTCGGCGGCTGTCATCGGGCTGGGCGGCGTAGGCCTTGCTTCGGTCATGGGAGCGCACGCAGCCGGCGCGCGGCGCATCGTCGCGATCGACCTGGCTCCAGCCAAGCTCGAGCTGGCCCGCGAACTGGGTGCCACCGATGTGTTCGATGCGCGTGACCCCGATTGCGTCGCCCAGGTGCGTGCGGCAACCGGTGGCGGCGTTGAATACGCGTTCGAACTGGCCGGTTCAGTACGCGCACTGGATACGGCCTGGCGGGTGACAAGGCGCGGCGGCATGACGGTCACCGCCGGCCTCCCACCACCGGAGGCGGCCTTTGCCTTGCCGGCGGTCGCTCTGGTAGCCGAAGAACGTACGCTCAAGGGGAGCTATATCGGCACCTGTGTCCCCTCGCGCGACATTCCCCGCTACATCGAGCTCTTCCGTCAGGGACGTCTGCCGGTCGACCGACTGCTGAGTGCTCGCCTCGCCCTCGAGGACATCAACACCGGATTCGATCGACTGGCCTGCGGTGAGGCCGTGCGTCAAGTGATCGAATTCTGATGAGCGCCCTGCTCTGGCTGAAGCCATCACGGCCTGCGCGCAGTCTGCGGTGCCTGCCCGCCGTGCTGGGTGCCCTGGCGAGCGGCATCCTCGCCTGCCTTGCTGCCGGGCCTGGGACCGCCAAGGACTTTCCACTGCATGCCGTGCGGATCATCGTGCCCTCGGCACCCGGTGGTGGCTACGACTTCGTGGCACGCGTGTTTGCCGAAAAACTGCCTGGCGAACTCGGCCAGCCTGTGGTGGTGGAAAACCGTGCCGGATCGGGCACCTTGCTGGGCACCCAACTGGCTGCCGCCGCTGCACCCGATGGCTACACGCTCCTCGTTGGCGGACTGGCCAACCTGGCGCTCAACGCCGGACTCTTTGAAAAACCGGGCTACGATCCGGTGGCCGACTTCACGCCGGTGGGCATGGTGGGCTCCTTCACCTACACGCTGGTCGCACGCAAGGACCTGCCGCAGTCAAGCCTGCAGGCCGTGATCGCCGAAGCGCGGGCCCGCCCGGGTAAGCTGGTGATGGCTGCCGCCGGACTGGGTAGCGGCCAGCATGTGGCAGCAGCACTGCTTGCCAATCTGGCGCGAATCGAATTTCTCGACGTGCAGTACAAGGGAGCCCAGCCAGCCTATACCGACCTGCTGGCCGGCCGGGTCGACCTGTTCTTCGACAACACAACCACGGCACGACCACTGGTCGACAGTGGCCGCATCAAGGCCATCGCAAGCTCAGGCGAAGTCCGTGACCGCCTGCTGCCGAGCGTACCGACCGGTGTCGAGTCGGGACTCGAAGGGTTGGTGTTCGAGAGCTGGATCGGGCTCTTTGCGCCGGCAAGAACCCCCCAAGGCAGTCTCGATGAGCTGCGCCGCGCATTCATCCGTTCGATGGCTGACCCGACCCTTCGGGCCCGCTTCGAAACCAGCGGCTGGCGCCTGAGCACGCTCTCGCCCGCCGAAGGGTCGGCTCTGGTGAAGACCGAGACCGAGCGCTGGACCCAGTTTCTGCGCAAAGCCGGCATCCGCGCCGAGTGACGCGCTGAAAAGAAACGGGCGGTGGGGGGCATCGACCCCGCACCGCCCGTGGCATGCCTTGCCTCAATCAGGCAAAGGTGATGCCGTGCTTCTTCAACGGGAAACTGCGAATGCGCTTGCCGGTTGCCCGGTAGAACGCATTGAGTACCGCCGGCGCCGCCACGCAGATGGTCGGCTCGCCAATCCCGCCCCAGGGCTCGGTGCCGCCGGTGGGCATGACGATCGACTCGACCTTGGGCATGTGACGGATGTGCATGGACGGGAAGGTATCGAAGTTCTGTTGCTCGATGCGCCCATCCTTCACCGTGCACTCTTCCGTGAAGAGCGCCGACAGGCCATAGACGAACGAGCCGGCGATCTGGCGCTCGATCTGGGCCGGGTTGACGGCATACCCCGGATCGGTGGCCGCCACGATGCGATGCACCTTGACCTTGTTACCCCCCTCGACCGAGATTTCGGCCGCGGCAGCCACAAAGCTGCCAAAGGCCTTCATCTGGGCGACACCGCGGAAGATGCCAGGCGCAGCCGGCTTGTTCCAGCCCACCCGTTCCACGACCGCCTCGAGCACGCCGCGATTGCGCGGGTGATTGGCCGTGAGCATGCGACGGAATTCGATCGCGTCCTTGCCCGCTGCCTCAGCCAGTTCGTCGATGAAACACTCGAGGAAGATGGCGTTCTGGTTGGCGTTCACACCGCGCCAGAAGCCAGGCTTCACATGGGAGTTGCGCATCGCATGGTCGATCAGCAGATTCGGCACCGTGTAGCCGAAACCATGCTCACCCGGCTGGGCCAAGCCCTGGAAGGTGAGCGGATCCATGCCATTCACCAGATTGGCCGGGAACACATCGGCAAGGATCGACTGACCCGACAAGCGCAGATGCAGCGCTGTCAGATTGTTCTGCGCGTCGAATCCACCCACGAGTTTTGCCTGCATGATGGGGTGGTAGCGGCCGTGCGTCATGTCCTCTTCGCGCGACCAGAGCAGCTTGACCGGAACGCCCGGCAACTGCTTGGCGATGAGTACCGCCTGCACCACATAGTCCTGGAAGCCGCGACGACCAAAGCCGCCACCGGGGTTGATCTTGTAGACATCGACCTTGTCGGCGGGCAGCCCCGATGCTTCTACGGCGGCAGCAAACGATGCCTCGCCGTTCTGCGTCGGCGCCCAGACTTCGAGCTTCTCGGGGGTGTAGAGCGCGGTGGCATTCATCGGCTCCATCGGTGCATGGTTCAGGAACGGATAAGCGTAGGTGGCCTCTACGGTGCGCGCTGCGCCCCCGAGCGCCGCCTTCGCATCGCCATTGCTGTTGCCGACAAAGGCCTCGGCAGCAGTGAGACCCTCGACCAGACGCTGCTCGATGTCCTGGCTCGACACCTTGGCATTCGGACCCTCGTCAAAGTCAACCGGCAGCGCCGCCAGTGCCGTCTTGGCCTGCCACCAGGTATCGGCAACCACCACGACCGCCGAACGACCGACCTGCAACACGTGACGCACACCCTTCATGCCCAGCACGACCGAGGCATCAAAGCTGCGCACGGTACCGCCCTGCACCGGGCAATCGCGAATGGCGGCGTTGAGCATCCCCGGCAAGCGAAGATCGGCACCGTAGACCTGCGCACCAATGACCTTGGGCCGGGTGTCAAGCCGCCTGAGCGGCTTGCCGACAATCGTCCAGTCCTTCGGGTCCTTGAGCTTGACGTCCTTGGGCACCTCGAGCTTCGAGGCATCGAGCGCCACCTTGCCGTAGCTGATCTTGCGCCCGCTCGGCCCGTGGGTGATGATGCTGTTGGCTGCGCTGCACTCGGCAGCGGGCACATTCCAGCGATCGGCAGCAGCCTTGACCAGCATCATGCGGGCAGCCGCGCCGCCTTCACGCACATACTCATGGGAGGCACGGATACCACGACTGCCGCCTGTCGAGAAGTCGCGCCAGATGCGCTTGCGGCGCACGTTCTCGCCCGGTGTGGGGTATTCGGTCGTGACCTTGGACCAATCGCACTGCAGTTCTTCGGCAACCAGCTGGGCCAGACCGGTGAGCGTGCCCTGCCCCATTTCGGTCCGCGCAATGCGGATGACCACGGTGTCATCGGGCCGAATCACCACCCAGGCATTCACCTCGGGTACCACAGCGGGCGTTGCCGCCTGGGCAGGAGCTGCCAGGGGCAACTGCAGACCGAGCGCCAGACCACCACCCACGCCGGCTGAGCCGAGTACAAAGCGTCGACGATTCATGCCGACCAGATCATTCATGTCGTTCATGGCGTGTCTCCTCAGGCGCGCGCAGCAGCAGCGGCGTGAATGGCCTGCCTGACCTGCTGAAACGTCCCGCAGCGGCAGATGTTGGTGATGCCCGCATCGATGTCGGCATCGGTGGGCTTGGGCTTGTCCTTGAGCAGGGCAGCGACGGCCATGATCATGCCCGACTGGCAGTAGCCACACTGTGGCACCTCGTTGTCCAGCCAGGCCTGCTGCACCTTGTGCAGCTTCGGGCCACTGGCAAGTCCTTCGATCGTGGTGACGCGGCGCCCTGCAGCCGCCGCAACCGGAATTGAACACGAGCGGACCGCAGCGCCATCGAGGTGAACCGTGCAGGCGCCGCACTGGGCGATGCCGCAACCGTACTTCGTACCGGTGAGGCCTGCCTGCTCGCGCAGGACCCACAGCAACGGGGTCGTCGGGTCGGCATCGACCTTGTGGCTCTTGCCATTGATGGTGAGACCAATCATCTCTGTTCATCTCCTTGTGATGATGCGAATGAGGCATATCAGGCGCACGGGGCCGGGCGGATCGAGCCGCAGGCCTGAGCCGTGGCGCGAACTGTAACAGGACTTGACTGCGCAGGTCGCCCCGAGGTGCATCACGCAGGTCGACGCAACGCAGCAAACCCGCTGTTTGCGAAAGCCCGACCAGTGCGAGACCATCGTGGGCACTTCAAGGACACATCCATGCAAGAGATCGCGGTGATTGACCTCGGCCCCTACCTGGCCGGTGAGACGGGTGCACTCGAGCGCACGGCCGCCGAACTGGGCGAGGCCAGTCGTGCGCTGGGCTTCTTTTTCCTGCGCAATCACGGTATCGCGCAATCCTTGATCGATCGGGTCTTCATCGAGACCGAGCGCTTCCACAGCCTGGCGCTGGAAAAAAAGCTGGCCTCGCGCATCGTCGACCGGATCGTGGGCTATCTGCCGCTGGGAGGACAGACCCAGCGCACCTCGGTTCACGGCAAGAGCGTGGCGTCCGACCGCAGTGCCTCGTTCTACATCCGGCGCGACTATCCGGCTGATCACCCGGATCGGCTGGCCCGACAGCCCTGGGTATTCGACAACCGCTGGCCGACCGACCTGCCGGGTTTTCGGGAAACGACGCTCGAGTATTTCGAGGCGATGTCAGCGCTTGCGCTCGCCATGCTCCCGCTGCAATCCCGCGCGCTCGGTCTGCCGCTCGACTACCTGGGCTCGCACCCGGCCTTTCAGCCTGCTACCAACAACCTGCGCCTGCTGCACTATCCACCGCACGATCCGGACATCGAAGGCCAGTTCGGCATCGGTCCTCACACCGACTACGGTTATGGCACTTTCCTTGCCCAGGAGAAGATTCCCGGGCTGGAAATCCTCAGCCGCGAGGGCCAGTGGATCAAGGCCCCGGCCCTCGAAGGCTGCCTGCTGTTCAACAACGCCGACATGTGCCGGCGCTGGACCAACGAGCAGTTCCGTTCGGCGCCCCATCGCGTGATCAACACAAGCGGTCGCACGCGGTATTCGATTCCGTTCTTCTTCGGCACCCGACTCGATGTGAAGCTCGCCTGTCTGCCCACCTGCACCTCGCCCGAAGACCCTCCGCGCTACCCACCCACCTCGTTTGGCGAGTACCTGAGCGAGGTGAATCGCCGGAACTACGATCTTGCTGCAGTCACGGCAGATTCGGTCACGGCCAAGCCGGCAACGGCAGACCGGTCAGCGTGAGCCGCGCAAGCGCACCAGGGGCTCGATGCTGAGGGTCTCCTCGCCCAGGGTAAGCCAGACAAGTCCGTCCTGCACGGTTGCCTGAACCCGCAGATTGCGTGTGGCCAGTCGCGTCATGGCCAGCGAAGTTGCTTGAGGCACCTCGATCACGCTCAAGTTGTCGAGCCGCTCGAAGGCATGCGCGTTGCGCTCCCACCATTGCGCCGCCGTACGGCCCCCATAGATGTAGAGCACCACACGCTCGGCACGCCCACAGGCACGGCGCAGCACGCGCTCATCGGGCAGCCCCACCTCGACCCACAGCGCCATATTGCCCGAGAGATCATGCAACCAGATCGTTGCCTCGTCATCGCTCGAGATGCCACGACCGAACACCAGGCGCTCATCGGCATGCAGGGCCCAGGCGAGCAGGCGCACCATGAGCCGCTCTTCGGTCTCGGAGGGGTGGCGTGCGAGCGCGAGCGATGCGGTCTGGAAATGCGATCGATCGAGGTCGCTGACCTCGATCTCGACCTTGTAGATCGTTGCACGTAGCGCCATCGGATCAGGGTGCCATGGTCGTGGGGTCAAAGGCGGGGAAGGCGTCGATGCTCAGCACGGGCTGGGTGCCACCTGACTTTCTGACCGGAATCGCACGCCAGGCGAGGCACCCACCGGCACCAGCACGGTCGCAAGCGTCACCAGCACCGAAGCGAACCACCCGCCCTGACAGGCCCTTGCGCACATGAACCTCCCCGAGCATTTCGAAACCCCGCATGAACCATCAGGCACCGTCGAGCCAGGGCTTCACCCCGGCACGCAAGGCCCAGTACTCCCAGGCACGCTGCATCTGGGGCGACCATGGGTCGACCCTGTCGCGCACGGCAATCTCGCCGGCATTGAGCGCCTTGACCCGCGCCCCCATGAGGAGCGCCTCCTTCAATACGCGCGCATTCTGCGGCAGATAGACTGCGGCCTTGACCACATCGACAATGGTGCGGCCCGCCACGGTGAAACCGTGGCCGCGCATCAGCACCACTCGATGGCCGGCCAGACACGCTGCCAGGTCACGTCCCTGCGCGATATTGGACACCAGCAGATTGGTGTCGCCAAAGCGATCGCGGATATCCCACACCGGAATCTCCAGCCCCATGTCGCTGGCAACATGAATCACCGGCTGCAGAGGTATGTCGCCGATCGTGAATGGCAGCACGTCGATGGCGTGGCTGTGAACGACCGCATGAATGTCGGGACGGCGCTCGTAGACCGCCCCGTGGATATGACGCTCGACATAAGGCGCCGGTGCATCGCTCGCCACTGGAGTGCCATCGAGCATGAACTCGAGAATATCGGCTTGCTCCACCAGTTCGGGGCTGCGCGAACGCGAGAGCAGATAACGGTCGGGATGAAAGGGATGACGGACACTCACGTGGCCGTAGGCATCGACAACGCCCTGATGGGCGAGGATGCGGTTTGCAACAACGACGTCATGGAGGCTCTGCGCGAGCGAGGCAATGGGAGCCGGCACGGTGTCTCCTCGAACCGAAGGACCTCAAGACAGGTACCGAATTGGTCGGGGCGAAGTGATTCGAACACTCGACCCCCTGCACCCCATGCAGGTGCGCTACCAGGCTGCGCTACGCCCCGACCGAACTGACGATTCTAACCGAAAGACCGGGCTTCGTACCGATCAGGCGCGAAGGATATCGATGACCTGCTGCAATTTCTGCCGCAGCCCTTCATCGACCACGCCCGAAACCCGCGTCGCCATCGCGAGGGGAGTGGCTGCCGGCGCCAGCGGGGCTGTCACTGCTGCCAGGGCTGCACCGTCGAGACGATTGCGGGCACCGCTGATGGTGAATCCCTCTTCGTACAGGAGCTCTCGAATGCGGCGGATGAGCAGCACTTCGTGGTGCTGATAGTAGCGACGGTTGCCGCGTCGCTTTACCGGGCTGAGCTGGGTGAACTCCTGCTCCCAGTAGCGCAGCACATGCGGCTTGACCGCGCACAATTCGCCGACTTCACCAATGGTGAAGTAGCGTTTTGCCGGAATCGGTGGCAGCTCAGTCGTTGAGCGCTGCTTCGACGTCGCGCTGCTGTTTTCCATGATGGGCTTCTTCGACAAGCACCTTCAGTTTCTGGCTGGCATGGAAGGTGACCACACGGCGCGCCGTGATCGGAATTTCCTCGCCGGTCTTGGGGTTGCGCCCGGGGCGCTGCGGCTTGTTGCGCAACTGGAAGTTGCCAAAGCCCGAGAGCTTGACGCTCTGGTTCAATTCGAGAGCGCCACGGATTTCCTCGAAGAAGGCTTCGACCATATCCTTGGCCTCACGCTTGTTCAGCCCGACCTTCTCGAACAGCATGTCGGCCAGTTCGGCCTTGGTCAAAGTCATCATCGCTCCCCGGGCGAATCAGGCCTGGAACCGAGCGGCACTGACGGCGCATCGGTCCCATCGACAGTCTGCAAATCACATCCCCGAACTCGACACACGGGCCACCCGGAGGTCTTCACTCAAACCTTCACAAAAACCGGCAGGATCGTACGACGCCGATCACCGGATCAGCGGGCCTCGGCACCGAATTTCTGCTTCAGAACAGACACGATCCAGCTACGTACAGCATCGGCCTCAACGTCTGTTAAGGTGCGTTGAGTATCTTGCATAACTACCCGAAAGGCAAGGCTTTTTCGCCCTTCAGGGATACCGCTGCCGCGATAGATATCGAACAACGAGAGGCTGCTGACCGACGTCGGTCGATCGGTTTCGAGCGCATCGAGCAGGTCTTGCGCATGGATCGATTCATCGACGAGCAAGGCCACATCGCGCACCACGGCCGGAAACTTCGACACCTCGGCCGACACCGGAAAACGCAGTCGCTGCAGCGGCTCGGCATCGACTTCGAAGAGTACCGGCACCAACTGCAGCTGATAGTCCTGCACCCACTGGGGGTGCAGTTCACCGACCCAGCCGATCACCTCGCCCGCCAGTTCGACACGTGCCGAGCGCCCCGGATGGAGCGCCGGGTGCATCGCAGGCACGAAACGCGGCACGAGCGGTGCGCACAAGGTCTCGAGATCGCCCTTCACGTCGAAGAAATCGACATTGCGTCGGGTATTGCCCCACAGTTCCTCGTCGAGCGGACCGCAGGCGGCGGCGGCAATGCGCTGCGGCTGCCGGATGCCGGCAACGGCAAAGGGGCCATCGACCGCCGATCCATCGCGCAGGAAGGCGCGACCGACTTCGAACACACGAGCGCGTGTCGCACCCCGGTTGAGGTTGAACTTCACGTTGGCAACAAGGCCACCCATGAGCGTGGTGCGCATGGTCGAGAGCTGACTGGCGATGGGGTTGAGGAGCGCAATGGCTGCATCGCTCCCGGCACCGAAGTCTCGCTCCCAGGCCGCATCGACGAAACTGAAATTGATCACTTCCTGAAAGCCTGCATCGGCCATGCGTGCGCGCAACGCATGCAACGATCGTTGTGTCTCGGGCGCAGCCAGCATGCGCGCGGGCGCACGGGGCGGCGCGGCCGGAATGCGATCGAAACCGTAAACCCGCGCCACTTCCTCGATGAGATCTTCTTCGATGGCGAGGTCGAAGCGATAGCTCGGCGGCACGATGTGAATGACACCGCTGGCTTCAGTCTCCGGGTGCAAGCCAAGGCGCTCGAAAATGGCAACCATCTCGGCATCGCTCACCGGCACACCCATCACGCGACGCGCCCGCTCGGGCCGCAGGGCAATCGGCGAGCGCAAGGGCACCCCGGCCCTGAGGTCCTCCACCGGGCCTGGCTCGCCTCCGCAGATATCGAGGATGAGCCGGGTGGCGCGCTCCACGCCCGCCCGGTTGTTGTCGAAATCGACGCCCCGCTCGAAGCGGTGTGAGGCATCCGATGTGAAATTCAGACGCCGGGCACGCCCGGCGATCGCCTCGGGGGCGAAGAAGGCCGACTCGAGAAAGACATTGCAGGTGGCATCACCCGCCTTGGTACTCTCGCCCCCCATGATGCCGGCAAGGCCGATCGGGCCGCGCTCATCGCAGATGCACAGGAGATCGGGCGCAAGGTCAATGGTTTGCCCGTTGAGCAACTCGAGCCGCTCGCCCACGCGGCCCATGCGCACGTCGATCGGCCCTTGCAGCCGATCGAGGTCGTACACATGCAGCGGACGACCGAGTTCGAGCATGACGTAATTGGTGACATCGACCAGGGCCGAGATCGGGCGCTGCCCGGCACGCTCCAGACGCCGGCGCATCCACTCGGGTGTCGGGGCCGCCGGGTTCACACCGGTGATGACCCGTCCGGTGAAACGCCCACAGGCGGGGTCACTGATGCGCACCGGGTGGCGCCGATCGTGCGAGGCCGGCACCGCCGTGGTCGGTGGCGGCACGAGCGTCGCACCGGTGAGTGCCGCCACTTCGCGCGCTACGCCCAGCACCGACAGACAATCGGCCCGGTTGGGTGTGAGCTTGATGAGGAAGCGATGATCGTCCAGTTCGTACCAGGCCGCAAAGGACTGCCCGACCGGGGCGTCGGCTGCAAGTTCGAGCAGGCCGCCATGGTCATCGGACAGCGCCAGTTCACGCGCCGAACACAACATGCCACTGCTCTCGATGCCACGCACCTTGGCGACGGCAATCTCGATGCCACCTGGCAGGCTTGCACCGGGCAAGGCGCAAGGCACGCGCAAGCCGGCACGCACATTGGGCGCGCCGCAGACGATGGTGCGCGTTGCACCCTCACCCGCATCGACGACACAGACGGCCAGCTTGTCGGCGCCCGGATGACGCTCAACCGAGAGAACAGCCGCGACCACGACACGATCCAGTGGGGGCGCAACCGGCTCGCACGTCTCGACTTCAAGACCTGACATGGTCAGGAGGTCAGAGAGGGCTTCGGTCGTGAGGTCGGGGTCGACCATCGAGCGCAGCCAGTGTTCAGAGAACTGCATCGCCAGTCACTCGCGAAAAGATCAGCCGAACTGGCTGAGGAAACGCAGATCGCCTTCGAAAAACAGGCGCAGATCACCGATGCCATAGCGAAGCATCGTCAGCCGTTCCAGACCCGATCCGAAGGCAAAACCGATCACGCGCTCGGGGTCGAAGCCAAAGTTGCGGATCACCGCCGGATGCACCTGCCCGGCCCCGGAGATCTCGAGCCAGCGGCCCTTGAGCGGCCCGCTGTCGAACATCATGTCGATTTCGGCCGACGGTTCGGTGAACGGAAAGAACGAAGGCCGGAACCGCACCCGCAGCGCATCGGTCTCGAAGAACCGATGCAGGAATTCGGTATAAACACCCTTCAAGTCGGCAAAGCTCACCTGCTCGTCGAGCCACAAGCCTTCCACCTGGTGAAACATGGGCGAATGGGTTGCATCACTGTCGACGCGGTAGGTGCGACCCGGCGCAATCACCTTGACCGGTGGGGTATGCGTGCGGGCATGCCGTACCTGCATCGGGCTGGTGTGGGTGCGCAGCAAAAGCGGCAGGCCCGATGCATCTTTCGCATCGACGTAGAAGGTGTCCTGCATCGAACGCGCCGGATGATTTTCGGGGTTGTTCAGGGCCGTGAAATTGGTCCAGTCGGACTCGATCTCGGGGCCATCGGCCACATCGAAACCGATCGAGCGAAAGATTGACTCGACGCGCTGCCAGGTACGGATCACCGGATGGATGCCACCGGCGCCGCGGCGCCGGCCTGGCAGCGTCACATCGAGCGCCTCCTCCTGCAGGCGTGCGTCGAGCCGGGCCTGGGCGATCGCCTCGCGGCGCTCGCTCAGACCCTGTTCGATGCGTTCCTTGGCGAGATTGATGCTCGCACCAGCGACGCGCTTCTCGTCAGCCGGCAAATCGCGCAGGCCCTTGAGCAAGTCGGTGATGGCACCGGACTTGCCGAGGAACCTTGCCTTGGCCTGCTCGAGCTGTGCAGGCTCCTCGAGCACGGCAAACTGTGCAAGCGCCTGCGCAACGATCGAATCCAGCGGGTCGTTCATGCGGACGCTCGCCTGCCTGGTCAGACGCCGAGCTTGGCCTTGACCTCGCTCACGATCTTCGCAAAGCCGGGCTTGTCGAGGACCGCCATGTCGGCCAGCACCTTGCGGTCGATCGAGATCGCCGCCAGTTGCATGCCGTGCATGAACTTGCTGTACGACAGACCATGCTCGCGCGAGGCCGCGTTGATACGGGCGATCCAGAGGGTGCGGAAGTCGCGCTTGCGGGCACGCCGGTCACGGTAGGCGTACTGCTCGGCCTTCATCACCGCTTCTTTGGCGATACGGAATACGTTGCCACGACGGCCACGGAAACCCTTGGCTCGATCGATAACTTTCTTGTGTCTGGCGTGTGCTATGACGCCGCGTTTTACGCGAGGCATGAGGTCATCCCCTTGAGGTGTTGATCAGTGCGGAAAAAGCCTGTGCGAATACGCCGCTCAGGCGTAGGGAAGCATGGCGCGAACCGACTTCATGTTCGTCGGGTGCACCTGCGTCATACCGCGCATGTTGCGCTTCCGCTTGGTCGACTTCTTGGTGAGGATGTGGCGCAGGAAAGCCTTGGTGCGCTTGATCCCACCAGACCCCGTGGGCCGAAATCGCTTCGACGCCCCCCGCTTGCTCTTCATCTTGGGCATGACTGCTCCTGTTATGACATCTCACCCGGTGGCCTTCAGAGACAAAGGCGCTTGATGACCGTGGCTCGACTTGTTGTATCGCGGAGCATCCCGACAGCGGGCCTCCGCATGGCGCGGAGACTCGCTCCGTGCCGTCCTGCTACTTCACCTGCGCATCCGCAGCCACTTCGGCTGCCGGAGCCCGCCCCCCTTCATCCGACGCATCGGACTCACCGGGACGTTCATCCTTCTTCTTCAGAACCACCTTCTTGGGCGAGAGCACCATCACGAGCTGGCGTCCTTCCATCTTCGGGTACTGCTCGACCACACCGAACGCATCGAGGTCATTCTTGACCCGTTCGATCAGACGGTGGCCGATTTCCTGGTGCGCCATTTCGCGACCACGGAAACGCAGGGTGACCTTGGTCTTGTCGCCCTCTTCCAGAAACTTGATCAGATTGCGCAGCTTGATCGAGTAATCACCCTCATCGGTACCGGGGCGAAACTTGATCTCCTTGACCTGAATCTGCTTTTGCTTGAGCTTGGCTTCGTGGGCTTTTTTCTGCTCACGGTATTTGAACTTGCCGAAGTCCATCAGCTTGCAGACCGGCGGGGTCGCCAGGGGCGCGATCTCGACCAGATCGATTTCGCTTTCCTCTGCCAGCCTCAGGGCATCACGCACCGGCATGATTCCGAGTTGCTCTCCGTCATCACCGACCAGACGTACTTCTACCGCGGTGATCTCGCCATTGATGCGCTGCGCTCGATCGAGACTGATGTTGTGTTCTCCTGGTGGTTCTCTGTAGAGCCGGCCGTGTCAGAGCGTCTTCGCAGAGATGTGTCCCTGCAAAAGGGCCAGAAATCCGGACACCGACATCTGTCCGAGATCCTCGCCGCCGCGTGCACGGACAGCCACCTGTCCAGTCGCTTTTTCCTTCTCGCCAAGGACAATCAGGAAAGGCAACTTCTGCATGCTATGTTCGCGAATCTTATAGGTAATCTTCTCGTTCCGCAAATCGGATACGACCCTCGCCCCAGCCGCGCCAAGTGCCGCCGTGACCTCGCGAGCGTAATCGGCCTGCCCCTCCGAGATGGTGAGCACCGCCGCCTGCACCGGCGCAAGCCACGCCGGCATCGCACCGGCATGATGCTCGATCAGGATGCCGATGAAACGCTCCATCGAGCCAAGGATGGCGCGATGCAGCATCACCGGCACCCGCCGCCCATTGTCCTCGCCAACGTACTCTGCACCGAGTCGTCCGGGCATCGAGAAGTCGACCTGAATCGTGCCGCACTGCCATACCCGGCCAATCGAGTCCTTGAGCGAGAATTCGATCTTGGGACCGTAGAAGGCACCCTCACCCTTCAGTTCTTCCCAGGGCACGCCGGCCCGATCGAGCGATTCAGCCAGAGCGCGCTCGGCGACATCCCAGGTTTCGTCGGAGCCCACCCGACGCAGCGGCCGGGTCGAGAGCTTGTACAGGATGTCGCTGAAACCGAAGTCGGCATAAACCCGGCGCAGGAGCGCGATGAAGGCCGCCACTTCGGCCTCGATCTGGTCTTCCTGACAGAAGATGTGACCATCATCCTGGGTGAATCCGCGCACACGCATGATGCCGTGGAGCGACCCGCTGGGCTCGTTGCGATGGCAGGCGCCAAATTCACCATAGCGCAGGGGCAGATCGCGGTAACTGCGCAGATCGGTGCGATAGATGAGGATGTGACCCGGGCAGTTCATCGGCTTGATCGCGTAGTCGCGATTCTCGGAGGCCGTGGTGAACATGTTCTCGCGGTAGTTCTCCCAGTGCCCGGTCTTCTCCCAGAGCGAGCGGTCGAGCACCTGCGGGCACTTCACCTCGTGGTAGCCGTTGTCGCGATAGACCGCACGCATGTACTGCTCGACCTGCTGCCAGAGCGTCCAGCCACGCGGGTGCCAGAAGACAAGGCCCGGCGCCTCTTCCTGCACATGGAAGAAATCGAGCACCCGTCCAAGACGTCGGTGATCGCGCTTCTCGGCCTCCTCGAGCATGTGCAGATAGGCCTCCTGGTCTTCCTTCTTCGCCCAGGCGGTGCCGTAGATACGCTGCAGCATCTCGTTCTTCGAGTCGCCGCGCCAGTAGGCACCGGCAACCTTCATCAGCTTGAAGACCTTGAGCCGTCCGGTGGAGGGTACGTGCGGCCCGCGACACAGGTCGATGAAGTCGCCCTCGCGGTACAGACCGATCGGCTCGCCGGCAGGAATGGCCGCGATGATCTCGGCCTTGTAGTGCTCGCCGATCGAACGGAAGAACGCCACCGCATCGTCGCGTGCCCACTCCTCGCGTACCACAGGCAGATCGCGCCGGACGAGTTCGCTCATGCGCCGCTCGATCGCGACGAGATCGTCGGGGGTGAAGGGCCTGACGTAGGAAAAGTCGTAGTAGAAGCCGTTCTCGATGACCGGACCGATCGTCACCTGGGCTTCGGGATAGAGTTCCTTCACCGCGTAGGCAAGCAGATGCGCGGTCGAATGCCGGATGAGGTCGAGCCCTTCGGCATCGCGCTCGGTGATGATGGCAAGCGCCGCATCGTCGTCGATGCGATGACTGGTATCGACCAGACGCCCGTCGACCTTGCCGGCGAGCGCGGCACGCGCCAGACCACTGCCAATGGACTGAGCAACTTCGGCAACGCTGACCGGGCCCTCGAAGGACCGGGTGGAGCCATCGGGCAGGCGAATGACGGGCATGACAGGGGCTGGGGAGACGAGAGGGTCTTCGATGCTACCAGATGGCTGGCCTGCGGCGCGTCAGGGCATGAGGATCAGATGACCGACCGCGGTGTTGGAGGCGGGCACGTGATAGAAACGATGCACGCATCGCGGCGACTGTCCCGAAGGCCTGGCCGGCATGGCGCCTCGAGCGATGAGCCACATGATGAGCTCGATGGCTTCGCTCCCCGCCTCGCGCACGTACTCGACATGATCGATCGCGGCCGCGGCGGCGGGGTCGACCGTGATGCGATCGAGAAAGGCCTGGTCGAATTCCCGATTGATGAGGCCGGCACGCGGGCCCTGCAGTTGATGGCTCATGCCGCCGGTACCCCAGACCTGCACGCGCAGATCGGCCGGAAACGAGGCGATGGCCCGACCAATGGCCTGCCCCAGAGCCAGACAGCGCCGGCCGCTCGGCACCGGGTACTGCAGCACGTTGACCGCCACCGGGATGACCGGGCAGGGCCAGGCGTCGGGCTGGCCGAACATGAGCGACAGGGGCACGGTGAGACCATGATCGACCGCCATGCGGTTCACCACGGTGAGATCGAAATCCTCGCCGATCACCGACTGGACGATGTGTGACGCCAGTTCGGGATGCCCGTGGACGACCGGCACCGGACGCGCACCCCAACCCTCATCAGCAGGCTCGAAGCGGGCCGCCGTTCCAATCGCAAAGGTGGGCACGACATCGAGCGTGAACACGGTGGCATGATCGTTGTAGACGAGCAGGATCACGTCGGCGGGATTCTCGCGCGCCCACTGCCTCGAGGGCTCATAGCCCTCGAAAAGCGGTGCCCAGTAGGGCTGCGTGGTACGACCCTGATCAATGGCAGCACCGATGGCCGGCACATGCGAGGTAAATACACCGGCAGTGACGCGTGCCATGTTCAGCGCTCCGGATCGACGATGGACCGGTTGCCCCCGATCGGGCGCCCACCAGCCACCATCATCGCGTGATACTCGTCGGCCGTCTTGCCGCTCATGCTGCCGACCACCTGCTGCACGCTCGCCCCGTCGGTGGCACCGATCTTCACCAGAAAGAAGATGTTGCCCCCCAGGTCGATGCAGCGATTGAGATCGCGCGCGAGTACCGCCTGCTTCTGCTCCTCCGACAGCGGCCACTCGTCGAGAAAGCCGCGCTCATCGGCCTTGAAC
>CAIKRR010000058.1 GCA_903829815.1 uncultured Pseudomonadota bacterium
GCAGCCGCTGACGCGGATGGAGAAGGTGGTGCCGATGGCGACGCCGCGAGCGACTCCGACAGCGCAGCAGACTCGGAAGCAGATGCAGATGCTGACGCAGGTGGCGATGCCGATGCCGATGCCGATGCCGATGCCGATGCGGATGCGGATGCTGACGCAGCCGCTGACACGGACGCAGAAGGCGGTGCCGATGGCGACGCCGCGAGCGACTCCGACAGCGCAGCAGACTCGGAAGCAGATGCCGAAGGCGATGCAGAAGTAGAGGCAGACGCCGAAGCGGATGCCGAGGCTGAAGGCGATGCAGATGCTGACGCCGAAGGCGATGGCGACGCTGACGCTGACGCGGATGCTGACGCCGAAGGCGATGGCGACGCTGAGACGGACGCTGATGCCGATGCAGACGGCGATGCCGATGCTGAAGGCGATGCAGATGCCGATGCCGATGCTGATGCTGATGCTGAAGGCGATCCGGATGCGGATGCGGATGCCGAAGGCGATGGCGACGCTGAGACGGACGCTGATGCCGATGCCGATGCAGACGGCGATGCTGATGCTGATGCAGACGGCGATGCTGATGCTGATGCAGAAGGCGATGCGGATGCGGATGCTGATGCTGACGCCGAAGGCGATGGCGACGCTGCGACGGACGCTGATGCCGATGCTGAAGGCGATGCAGATGCAGATGCAGATGCAGATGCGGAAGCTGGCGCCGAAGGCGATGGCGACGCTGACGCTGACGCTGATGCTGACGCCGAAGGCGATGGCGACGCTGAGACGGACTTAGATGCTGACGCCGACGCCGATGGCGACCCAGATATAGATGCCGAATTCGATGTAGACGCAGACGCAGATGTCGAAGTCGATGCCAATGGGGCTGTCTCTACACCACCCGAATTTCCAGGAGAAGGCGTCTCGGCAACCGCTTCAAAGACGACACCCATCTCGAGCATCGACACCGACAGTTGGTTCCAGGAAAACGATACGTTTCCTCTTTCTGGCGTGGGACGCCAGTCCCTGCCCGATAGCTCAACCAGCGGCCGCGGCGAGATAAGCTCATGGACAGGACGTGTGCCCGAGAGCCCCGCAGAGCCGGCGACGTTCATCGCTCCAGGGGACGGCTCGGTAGCCCGACCGCTCGATGCCGAACCGCCGGCCCTTGCTGACAAACCGCTGAATCAGCAGGAGACGCCGAACGACGATGCGTCAGGGCCACCCATCCTGGCACCGGCACCAGGTAGGCCCGGGCTCTGGCGACGAGGCGTGACGAGTGCCGGCCGGTGGTGGGCGCGTTGGCGCCGATGAAGCAGCCCCGGACAGAGCCCGACCCGTGCTGCACCCCGTGCAAACATCCGTGCACAAGAGCGCCAGATCAGGAACAGCACGGGTCGCTACGACACGAAAACCTGTCAGTTCGCTGTTTCGCCTGTTGAAACCAGCGGCGATCGAGCACCCGGCACGCGGGAGGCACCTTGCATGCCAGCGCCGATCCCGGCAAATATCGTGAAGACCATGGCCACCAGCAGCAGACTGGCGCCAGCCATCACCTGCCTTCGGCTCAGCACAAAGTAAAGCGTTTCCGCCTCCTTCTGCGACACGGGTTCGATCGATTCCAGTTCGAGCCCATGCGACACACACGCAACAACTGCACAAGACACCATCGCAGTCACCGTGTTCCGCAGGCCGACCGTGGCCACATCGAGCAAAATGACGCCAGGGAGCACGGTCTGGACCGGAATATCGAGATAGACCAGCGCAACCGCACCCGCCGTGATCATTGCTGGCCCCAGCATGCCGATCGCAAGAAAGGCACCGGTCGGCGCAAGCAGACAGATCATGAGGACGTCGGACAATTCCAGGCTGCGACCGTACAACCCGAAACAGAAGACAGCGGCCACCGCCAGAAGCACGACCTCTCCCGCCCTGAAGAAGAGCGGGACACTTGGCAAGCTGAACTCAACGACTGACCGACGCAGCCCCAGGCGAGCACTCAGCGCCTCGATCAAGGCCGGGACCGATGCGATCAACACACCCGAAACCAGGCTGACCTTGATGGGCTCGAGAAGCGCCCCCCATGCATCAGCGAAGGGTCGCCCGCATTGCCTCGCCACCACCCAGACACAGATGGCGACCGTGATGCAGGAGGCAACCACGAACGCGCACAGAAACCCTGCCATGACCCCAACGCCCTTCACGCCAAGCGCATCAGCGGTGAACGCTCCCAGCGCAAACGCAGCAACCGGAAGCATCAGGTTGACGCCGTCGATCAGGCGCTCAAGGGTCCTGTAAACCGCTTCAAGCTGATTTGCCAGTACCCGTGCACGCTCCGATGGTTGCAAGGCAAACGCCAGACCAAACACGATTGCGACGACCAACATCGACGGCAGCGTGCCAAAGGCGATGACATTGAAGACATTGTCGGACAACAAGGCTGGCACATGAATGCCCGACGTGACCACCGACTCTGGACCAAAGAGAGCCATGCGCGTGTCTGATTCGACCTGCTTCACCAGCAAACCGAACTCACCCAGATCGCCCTCGGTGAGGTTGGCGCCGATCGAGCCGATCGCCGATATGCCAACCCCGAGTACCGCGCACAGGATCATCGCCATCATGCCTGCCACGACGAACCCCAGCATTCGCAAGCCTGGTTTCGGCAAGGCATACATCTGACGCAGACCGAAAACCACCGACACGAGGGCAAACGGCACAGCAAGCATCTGAAGGAGACTCGCGTACAAAAACAGCAAGTCAGCCAGCAGGCCCGTGAACGTCGAGTGCGGCAAGGCCCAACCGGCCAAAGCGCCGGCGACCACCAGCACGGTGAGCACGAGCGCGTTCTGACTTCGCGACCCGAGGCGCCTGATTGCCTCAGCGGAAACGGGCCTACCCACGAGGCGATCTCCGGCGACTGCGCGCTGGGCAAAAGCCGTTCACTCGCACCTGATCAGGAATAACCCGCATGTGGACCGCCGAAATGCGCATCGCTGGGTGTCCGTCAGAGCTTCAGTGGCTCGGGACAGACGACGGCAATGGCTGCGCACCCAACGACCACGTTGGTAGCCGTACGGACCATCGCGCAGAACGGATCAACCGCGGCAAAGAGAATGAAAGCCGCCTCGAAAGGCACCGACAGATAACTGCAGGCAGTGCCGACAAGGGTAACCGTGACGGTCCCCGCCATGCCTGCAGACGCAAAACCGGTCAGCGCCGACACGAGCATCAGGAGCGCAAACTCTTCGGCCGATATCTGACGCCCGTAGAGAGCAGCGACAAACATCGTTGCACAAACCAGATAGGCCACAACCCCCGCTCTGAGAATCGAGACCGTGAGAGGGACCAGCAACTCGACTCTGAATCGCGCAAACTTCAAGTCGTCAGCCAGAGCTGCCATCATCGCCGGCATGCACGTCGCGCTGTTGTTGGTGGCAATGCCAAGCGCGAATGGTTCACGCATTGCAGAAAACACCTCGCGCAGACTGCACTTCGCCCGCCGCTTGAGAACGAGGGTGGCGAGGCCCATGATCACCACACTCAACACAAGAAAAGCCAGCACGAAGCGGGTCATCGCCAGTAGCGGCTCCATACCAGTGGTCGCGATCTGACTTGCCGTCATGCAAATAAGCACCAGCGGCACCGGCAGGTTCGCCCAGCGGGTAAGCGTCTGACATGTGCGATAGACGGTTTCCAGCGAAGTTTTCAACCCATCGGAAACACGGGTTGGTACGCCTCCGGCGGCAGCCCCGAAGAGCAAGGCAAAGATGAGTGCCTTGAGCCCCTCGCCATTGGCCAAAGAGGCAAAGATATTGGAAGGGATCAAGGACGTGATGACATCACGGGCAGTCAGGGCTCTGACTGGCTCATCAGCACCACGCAAGGCCATCTCGACGTTGTTACGATCGGCGTCCACGCCCACCAACCCTCCCAGCGAAGCGCGGGTCACCTCGGGCAGATTGGCGCCGGGGTTGTAGACCATCAGTCCCAGCCCGGGAACCGTCGCAGCCATCGCTGACACGAGGACGAAAACCCACAGAACCCGCTTCGCGATCTTGCCCGCCCCCCCTTCGTGGAAGAGGGTCTGCAGACTGAAGATGACCGAAGACATCATGAAGGGCAAGACAATCATCTTCAGCAGGTCGATGTAAGCCTCTCCGATGACAGCAAGCCCCAGCGAGAAGCGCGGTTGCCACGCCCCGAGCAGTCCGCCCAGGCCGATGCAAGACACGATCACCCAGGGGTTGAGCGCAATCTGCTGAACCCGATGCAATCGTTCCGACACACTCACCGACCAGCCTCTTTTCGGTTTCGGTCAAGAATCGACACGACGGTGGGCTTGTTCGGCATCGAATCGAGAAATTCGTTGATGTATGCGAGCAACGCTCCATCCTTGATATTCACCGCTATGGCCAGCGCCGACTCCAGATCGGTAAACGTCACGCTGCGCAAGGTCAGGGCAAGGCTCGGATCTGCCTGCAGCAAGCCCCTGACCTCCACTTCATCGCGATAGATCGCGGCAACCGTTCCGCGCCTCACCGCTTCGACGGCAGCGTCCCAGTTGCGAAACTTGACCAACTTGGCAGCAGGAAAATTGGCAACGGCAAAGTCCTCGAACGCCGACTGCTGGATCACGCCCAACGCGCCCGAAAAGTTGCGCACCATCGCGGGCACCGGCCGGTCACCGGCAATCTTCGCCAGCGCCACCCGGTTAAAGAGGAGTGCATGCGGAATGTGAAGATAGGTATGACTGAACCGGACCATTTGCGCACGAGCCAGTGTTCGCGCGAGCTTGCTCAGCCCCATGTCAGCGCGCCCCTGAGCAACCATTTCGGTGATCTGGTTGTAGGTCATCGCCGTTCGATCGAAGCGCACGCCAACCCGAAGGGTGGCAGCAATGGCAGTGGCCAGTTCGACGTCATAACCGACCAGCCGTCCGTCCTTTTCATCGACAAACGGCGGCGCAGGCGAACCAATGACGGCCACTACCAGTTCTCCTCGACGCATGATGCGAGCGAGTTCCTGCGCGACCAGACGCCCATCATCGAGCCGAACGACAGCGGCGGATCGGCGTTCGACTTCCTCGTTCGCCTCTACAGTTGGGCTCACCAAGGCGAGCAGGGACCCTGCCAGCAGCAGGCATCCCATGAACCGCACGAGATTCTTGGCCTTTACAGCAACCATCGACAGAGGTCCTCCAGCGAACATCCGTGCACGGTCCAGGGCAGGGAATCGGTGGGCAACATAGCAGAGACCGGTGGCCGCACAGGCGATCGCTCGACAAACTTATTGATTCGTAAATATCGGTGTGCCTATGCTTGCCGGGCGTCGCCAGAAAACCTCTCTCCTGGAGCCTGAAGCTCGTGATTCCATACTCTGCCCCGTCACTCGTCGATGAACTGCCCGTCATCGATCTTGCGCACTGGATTGATGGCACTGATCGGGCGGCAGTGGCGAGCGCGCTGCATCGGCACGCGCAGGTGTGTGGCTTCTTTTACCTCGCCAATCACGGCATCCCGGACAGCCTGACCGCCGCCGTGCTCGAGCAGACGCGTATCTTCTTTGATCGCCCGGTTGAAGAACTGATGCAACTGGATATTGCACAGTCGCCTATTCGTCGGGGGTACGAGCCGATGGCCTGGCAGACACTCGATATCGGATCGGCCCCCGATCTGAAGGAGAGTTTCTTCATGGGATCAGACTTGGGGCCTGACCACCCTTATGTCAGGCGCGGAGTTCCGGGATATGGCGCAAACCGCTGGCTCCCGGACAACTCACGGGGTCTTGCCACATTCCGCTCGACGATCGAAGCCTACTACCTGCAAGTGAAGGCGGTGAGCGAGATGCTGCTGGGCGCATTCGCCCTGGCGATGGCACTGCCCGAAGACTACTTCAACGGCGCGCTCGAGGATCCGATCGCCACGCTGCGCCTCATTCACTACCCCCCCCAACCCGCGAAGGTGGAGCAGAACCAGATCGGCTGCGGTGCGCATACCGACTGGGGTGCACTGACCCTGCTCCTCCAGGACAGCACCGGAGGACTCGAAGTCTGCGACGCGAGCGGCCAATGGATTGCGGCACGGCCGATCGAAGGCACCTTGCTCGTGAACTTTGGCGACATGATGCCGCGCTGGACCAACGGCCTTTATCACTCCAACCTGCACCGAGTGAAGAACGCGAGCCCGGAGCGCCATCGCTATTCGCTGGCGTTCTTTCACGACCTGGACTACCACGCGCGCGTCGAATGCCTGCCGGCAATGATGCCCGCGAGCGGTACACCACTCTATCCACCCTGCACGGTCGGTGAGCACATCGAGGAGATGTACCGCAAGACTTTTGGCACTACAGCGGCAACGGCAACCCCATAGCGTCGCGCTCTGCAGGACGAACCCCTTGAAGTCCTGCCTCAGCAGCCTTCAAGGGCCTGCGTTGCCCCCCTCGCGGCGGTAAGCAAACGCGGCGTCAAAGCGGCCGAGTATGTAATCCCCGCAGGTCACTTCGGGATACCGCGCGGATTCCCCCGGTCGGGTCACGGGCACGATCGGCGTGTCGAAATCCGGATCGGCAAACACGGCGATCGAGAGGCGCTCGCGTCCGGAACTGTTGACAACACGATGCGGATTGGACTTGAATCGATCGTTCGTCCAGCGACCCAGAAGATCACCGGCATTGATCACGAGCGTGCCCGGAATCGGATGAGCCGTGACCCACTGCCCGTCACGGGTCATCACCTGAAGACCACCCACCGTATCCTGATGCAGCAGCGTGATGACGCCGTAGTCGGTGTGCGGCGCCACACCGAACTGGTCTTCACCGGCATCGGGGTCCTGCGGCGGGTAATAGACCAGCGTACCGCGCGAGATCGGCCTGGCAAATCGTCGCGTGAAGTAATCGGGCGCAATGGCAAGACCTGCTGCCAGCGCCTTCAGCAGCGATTCGGCGCAGACGTGTGCCGAATCGAGATAGGCGTTCAAGGCAGGCCGCAACTGGGGCATCCAGTCGGGCCAGCGGTTGGGTCCGACCATCCGGTTGCCCGCGCGGTATTCGGGGTCGTCCTCGCCCACATCACGCCCCCAGATGAAGCTCTCCTTGAGATCGACCCGGGCCTTGTCATGCATCTTTGCCTGCCCCACCTGGAGAAACCCACGATGCCGGTCGGTGGGTCTTGCCGCGCGCTTTCTCTCGACAGGCTGGGCAAAGAACTGGCGTGCCAGTGCGTCAGTGCGGTCGATGAGTGCCTGGTCGATGCCATGGTTGGTGACATAGAAGAAGCCGATGGTCTCGGCCGCGGCGCGCATCTGCTCACCCACCGCGTGCACCGCCTGCGGATCAACCGAGTTCAAAGGCGCCATGTCGATGACCGGGATTTCCCCGACTTCGATCTGGCGCGCAGTTGCATAAGCCATGGCAGACATCCTTCTCACAAACGGCCAGCAAGCTGAACAACACGACGATGCTTGCATGCACGCATCGACGCGCGTACCCATTGTCCGATCATAATTGCGAACACGCGGCAGGAGCGACACAGAATGCCTGGCACCTTGGCAACCGAATCACCCCCCATGATCCAGATCGACGCCATTTCCAAGTGCTTTGGCAGTTTCCGGGCGCTCGATCGGGTCAGTCTGCGCGTCAGCGCTGGCGAAAAGGTCGTGATCTGCGGGCCCTCAGGCTCGGGCAAGTCGACCCTGATACGTTGCATCGCGCGACTCGAGCAGCATGAAGAGGGACGCATCATGGTCGACGGGGTCGAAGTGGGCCACGAGGCCAGCGAGCGAGCACGGATGCGCAGCGAAGTAGGCATGGTGTTTCAGCAATTCAACCTGTTCCCGCATCTGAGCGTTCTTGAAAACCTCACGCTGGCACCGATCAAGGTGCGCGGTATGTCCCGCACCGAGGCCGAGACGCTTGCCATGCACTACCTGGAGCGGGTACGCATTCCGGAGCAGGCATTGAAATACCCGGCAGCACTATCAGGGGGGCAGCAGCAACGCGTGGCGATTGCGCGATCCCTTTGCATGCGCCCGAGGATCATGTTGTTCGATGAGCCCACCTCGGCGCTCGATCCGGAAATGATCCGTGAGGTGCTCGATGTGATGGAAGATCTTGCCCGCGAAGGCATGACCATGATCTGCGTGACCCACGAAATGGGTTTTGCGCGTCGGGCCGCCGACACGGTGGTCTTCATGGATGCCGGACGCATTGTCGAGAGCGCACCGCCAGCGCGCTTTTTCGAGGCCCCCAGCACCGAGCGCTGCCGGGAATTTCTTGCCCGCATCCTCGCGCACTGACAAGCCCCCGCCGCGGCGCAAAGCCTCGCACCGGAGCAACCGGGCGTGCGCGCCAAGCCTTCAGCGCGCCCCTCCGGCCAGGCGACGCTCGAGCACACGCACCCCCCAGGCGGCCACCAGAATCAGCAGCAGATACTCCAGCACGAGAAAACTGTAGATTTCGAGCGGGCGATACTCGGTCACATTCACCTCGTTGGCGCGACGGGTGAGTTCCTGCAGACCAATCACCGAAACCAGCGAAGACATCTTGAGCACATACACAAACTGGTTGCCCAGGGCCGGCAGAACGGTACGAACTGCCTGCGGAAAAACGATGAATCGCAGGGCCTGCCAGGGTGTGAGTCCGAGCGTCTGAGCCGCCTCACGCTGACCTCGCGCCACCGATTGCAGGCCGGCCCGAAAGACCTCGGCCTCGAAGGCCGCATCGGACAGGGCAAGCGTGAGAACCCCGGCCGCAAAGGCGCCGAACTGCACGCCCATGACCACAGGCAAGCCGTAGTAGACCCACAGGAGGAGCACGAGCAGGGGTACCGCTCTGAAGCATTCGACGTAGCCCCGACTGACCGTTCGCAGCACGGCCCAAGGTGAGCGCGCCGCAGCGGCCAGCGCGGCCCCGAGCACGACCGAGAGCGCTATGGCGCAGGCCGAGAGCATCACGGTCAGCCCAAGCCCTGCCAGGAGGAATTGCAGGTTCGAGGCGCCCTTGTCCCGGGTCGGGTCCAGCACGTACCAGCCCCAGGTGTAGTTGCCGTTGCCGGCGCAGCCTGACAGCACCAGGGCTGCGGCCAGCACGGACACTGTTGTCAACATCCGTGTGGCCGGCGCAGCGACCCGAGCCGCCTCGGCCACACGACTCGACACGCAGATGCCCGCCGCCGCGACTGTCCTGCGGCCTACTTGCGGCCGAGCCACTTCTGCTCGAGTCGCTCGAAGTAACCCTCGGACTTCTTCAGGGCAATCCAGTTGTCGAGAAAGGTGAGCCAGGTCGGATCACCCTGCTGCACCGGATAGGCAAACGGACGCTTGTTACGCATATCGCTCGTGGCACCCACCACCGCCAGCGCCGGATAGGTCTGTACCAGGGCAGCCGCTTCGATGTTGCTGGTGATCGTCACCTGCGCTCGGCCAGCCAGCACTTCCTGGAATCCGTTGGCCGGCTTCTCGACGGCTTTCACGCTGGCCAGGGGGAAGTGTGCCCTCGCCTGCTCGTCGAACACCGTACCCATCAGGACAGCCACCGTCACACCTTTTCGGTTGATGTCGGTCCAGGACTTGAGCTTGACGGCATTGGTCTTCAGCACCAGAGGCACGGTACCGGCTTCGATATAAGGCGCGGTGAAGGCTACGGTCTTGGCGCGTGCCATGTTGAGCGAGGCGCCACCGGCAAAGAGGTCGTATCGGTCGGAGACAATGCCTGGCACCAGCGTCGCCCACTCGGTTGGCACCCACTCGAGCTTCACCCCCATGTCGCGGGCCAGTTGCTCCATCGCCTCGATGTCAAACCCCTTGTACTCGTTGGTCGTGGTGTCTCGGACCGACATGGGGTTGAAGTCGCCCGTCGTACCAACGCGCAGGGAGCCGCGCTCGAGGATCGTGTTCAGGTGCGAGCGGTTCTGTGCCATCACCAGGGAACAGGCAAGCAGCGTTGCGATGCCGGCAATGAAACCGACCAGTCGGGATGTCTTCACGATGTCTCCTGCAAGGAAAGCCAAGGGTAGGGCGAATATGCGCTGGGGGGTGAAGATAGCCCATCTGCGTCGCCGCGTGGCGTCTCTTGAAAGCCGGGTCGGCCAAGCATCGGGCTATGATGCCGATTTACCCTTGCACAGGAGTTGCAGCATGGCAGAGATCCAGATTCTCAACCCACCCTCCCTCGGGGTGCCCCTTGGTCAGTACTCGCAGATCACCCGTGTGAAGGCGAGCGAATTTCTCTTCATCGCCGGACAGCTCTCCTGCGACAAGCAAGGAGCGGTGGTGGGTGCCGGAGACTTCGATCGGCAGTGCCGTCAGGTGTTCGCCAATCTGGGCGATGCGCTGCAATCGGTCGGCGCCGGCTGGGGCAATATCGTGCAGTTCACGACTTATCTGGTTCACTCGCAGGATATTCCGGGCTTCATGGCATTTCGGCTGCGCGAATTTCCGCAGATGTTCCCCACCGGTGCCTACCCGCCCAACACCCTCCTCATGGTGGATCGCCTGGTGCAGGAGCCCTTCCTGGTCGAAGTACAGGCCATCGCGGCACTCTGAGCGGCTCGCACGGCTGGCCGCAACTACCCGTCATCACCGGATCACGACCCCATGCACTACGACCCGCGCAAGCGCGACCACGGCCTGCCTCACGACCCCTTTCTGTCGCTGGTGGTACCCAGGCCGATCGGCTGGATTTCAACGGTCGGGAAAGACGGGGTCGTGAACCTCGCGCCCTACAGCTACTTTGCCGCCGTGTGCAGCAACCCGGCGCACGTGGTGTTCGGCAGTGCGGGGCGCAAAGACTCGATGCGAAACGCCGAGGAGACGGGCGAATTCGTGGTGAACCTCGCCACCTGGACATTGCGCGAAGCGATGAACGAATCGTCGGCCAACTTCGGCCCGCACGAGAGCGAGCCCATGCTGACCGGTCTTGCGATGGCTGCGTCGATCAACGTTGGCGCGCCCCGCGTGGCGCAAGCACCAGCAGCGCTCGAATGCCGTTACGTGAGCACCACCGCGCTCACCAACGAGGCCGGCGAAGCAGTCCCGCACTCGATCATTCTGGGACGCGTGGTAGGCGTCTACATTGAGGATGCCATCCTGCGCGAGGGGCAAGTCGACCTGAGGGGCCTGGGCGTACTGTCGCGCCTGGGTTACATGGAATACGGCGTGCTCGACACCATCTTCACCATGGCGCGCCCGGCGCAGCGCCCCCCCGCGCAACGCTGACCGATCTGCCCTACACTTTCCGGTGGTGGCACCATAAAAACGACCGGAGACAGGCATGGCACTGCAGCAGAACATCGATCGGATTCGCACGACCCACGTGGGAAGCCTTCCCCGCCCGAAGAACATCCTCGACCTCCTCAAGAGGAAGATCGCCGGCGAATCGGTCGACCCGCATGTCTGGGACGCGCTGGTCACCACGGAAGTCGCCAGCATCGTCCAGAAGCAGGTCGATCTGGGCATCGACATCGTGTCTGACGGAGAGATTCCGAAGCCGGGCTTCTTCAGCTACGTCGAAGACCGGCTCGAAGGGTTCGAGGGGCGCCCCGACGAAAAGATCAACTGGTGGCCCAAGGAAACCGCGATGTTTCCCGAGTACTACCAGCGCTACTTCAACGACGCGATGCTGGGCGGCATGGTGGCTCGCTTTG
This sequence comes from uncultured Pseudomonadota bacterium, assembly GCA_903829815.1. Classification (GTDB taxonomy): domain Bacteria; phylum Pseudomonadota; class Gammaproteobacteria; order Burkholderiales; family SG8-39; genus CAIXPL01. The sequence goes on from CAIKRR010000058.1 coordinate 11,630, forward strand.
CCCCGCAGGTCTGCGTTGGTCCGGTACGCTACAAGGATCGGGCGCCGCTTGATCGCGACATTGCCAATCTCAAAGCGGCCATGAAGCAATCAGGTGCCACCATGGCCTTCATGCCGGCCATCGGCACGAGCGGCATCGGCCGCAATGGTTACTACCGCACCGAGGAAGAGTATTTCCATGCCGTGGGTCAGGCCATGGCGACCGAATACCGCGCCATCGTCGATGCAGGCCTCCTGCTGCAGGTCGATGACCCCTTCCTGCCCGACATCTTCATCGACGATGCGCTCGACATGGCCGCGAAGCGGCGCCGCGCCACCATCTACATCGAATCGATCAACGCGGGCCTCAAGGGCATCCCTGAGGAGAAGGTGCGCTTTCACACCTGCTACAGCATCAACGAAGGGCCACGCGTGAACGAGGTGCAGCTGGGTGACTTCATCGAGTTCGTGCTGATGGTGAACGCCGGCTCCTACTCATTCGAGGCGGCCAACCCGCGCCACGAGCACGACTACCATGTGTTCGAGCGGGTGAAACTGCCCGATGGCAAGGTCATCGCGCCGGGCATGCTTGCGCATGCGAGCAACATCGTCGAGCACCCCGAACTCATCGCCGAACGGTTGCTGCGTTACACCAACCTCGTGGGTCGCAACAACGTGCTCGCAGGCGCCGACTGCGGCTTTTCCTCGCAGGCCACCTATACCACCGAGGTGCACCCGACAGTGCTATGGGCCAAGTTCCAGGCCCTGCGGCAGGGCGCCGACATCGCCAGCCGCAAACTCTGGTAGGTCGGTCAAAGGCTGACAAAGACCAGAGGCAGCGACCCAAAGGGTCCTTGATGGTCGCGCAGTGGCCTTGAAGCGCGTTGCGGCCACTGCGCGGCTCGATGACCACGGCGCATCCGTTGATGGATGCTGCTCACACCCGCAGCGGATTCGATGCCAGTCATACTGGCAGAGGGTTCATCTGAGGCAGCCCGGTCATGGGTCCGGACAGATCCTGACGTCATGTCGAAGGCAGCGCGGCCTGCTGGCTTGCTGTCGCTGCGAGCACCTCAGTTGTAGTTGTGCAGGTAAGGCTTCCACACCTCGTAGAACAGCGAGCGCTGGCCGGCCACCGCCGTTGGTACGGGCATGAATGGCACATCGCTCCAGAGCTGCTCGAGGCGCGCTCGCGGGACCCAGAAAGGCCCTTTTGCAAGATCTGCAAAGGTCATTCCCATCAACTCAAGCGTCATCGGCAGCATATCGGCCGATGAGCGATAGCAGCACAGCCCGTCGCAAGTCTGCGAATGGGCTGCAGCGGTCATCCAGGCACTGATCGCCGGGTACTGCTGCGCCGAGATCTTTCGAGCCGCCACCTGGATCGCGATCGCCCGGCCGACCGTGAGTTCGTGAAACAGGTAGAACGATTCGCTCAGTGCAGCCACTTGGCTTCGCAATTTCTGGCGGCGAAGCAATTTTTCGGCAAGCTCTTGCGGTCCTGTCGCTTCCACCAGGTGGGCAAGCGCCCTGTCAGCCTCATCGAAATGTCGAAGTTTGGTGATGAACTTGCCGATGATCTGCTTGGCTGCCGTGCGGACTGCCTTGCAGTCTTCCGAGGTATAGGCGCCCAGCGTCACGATCAACGGCGGTGCAGAGGCCGTATTGCCCGCCGCAGCCTTCTCGGTCACCTTACGCAGTTCCCTCTTGCGCAGCACGTGCTCGATGCCGTCGATGACGACATCGATCAGGATGCCGGCGCCGGTTGCAGCACTATCGGCGGCTCCGGCACTCATGCTCTCGATGGCGCCTTCGGACGACCCGGTATACACCTTGTCGGCAAAGTCGGCACCATCCCCAGCCACTTTCGTTGCACTGAGTGCGAGGTTCTGCCCGTACTCGAGAATGACATCGCGGGCACGCTCGCCGACATCATCGAACATGCTTTCTTCTTCAGAGACATGATCCGGATTGCCGGGGAGCCCAATCGCAGCGCGCGCCCAGGCCAGATGGTTACCCTGCCTGAAGTGACTGTTGAAGACACCTCGTGAATTGGCGGCAGCGTTGAGGAGCGCATTGCGGGTCCGCCCATGCCGGGTCTTTTTCAGGATCCAGCGCCTGATACGTGTCTGGGTCGCAGCGAACTCGCTGTCGTACATGCTGGTACACATCACGCTGTACTCGACCACGTCCTGAATGAGTTCGATCGCATCGGCCAGGGCATCGATACGTGCGTTGACCCGCTCGACATACTCCATCAGTTGCCAGGCCTGATCACAACTCCTGTACTTGCCTGCGGCGCACGCGCTTGCCACGCGATCGAGCGCACGGGCATCGTTGTCCAGGTCGGCAAAAGCATTCATGACCTGGGTCAGCGCGCCATGTTCGATCAGGAATTCGGCCTCCTGCAGAACGGATACGGGAGGCTGCGGCTTGCCCCGCAGCGAATTCCAGAAGGACTTGCTGGTGGCGGGGGACGACATGAAGTCGCGGCTGAACTGCTTGATGGTTTTCCCTGAGGTACGCCCGACATTGCCGCGGCCGTCGTGGGTCTTTCGTGTCTGATCAGGCGTTATGGCCTGCGTAAATCCGCTGGTCGACCTGAAAGCGCCGACTGCTGCGGTCGCAACGCCGCTCCGATACCGTCGGTAGGTATAGATGACCACAGTTTTCGCCGTCAGCGCAACGAAAGCAAACCCGACGGCGACACCACCACTGAGGACCCCGGTGGCTACCGTCTTCAGCGCTGTCTTGATGATCTTGGCTCGATTGCGCTCGAGGTATCGCCCGATGCGATTGATGCCATCCCAACGCGGATGGTTCTCATGCATCAGACTCTTGTGGGACGCAATCAGCGTCTGCACATGCGTCAACATTTGCCCACTGAGATCTGGCACGGCCAAACTCCTCCTGGCACTCGCCACAGGCCAGCCGCCGGACATCCGGCATGACTGCACGGTTATTGCGACCTCAACCAATGCCGAACCGTAGCTTATCCCTATCCGTTCGGAGCCAGATTGCGTTTTCTTGATCGGGCGTTCACCTTCGGCACAACCCGCTACAGCGCAATGCAGCGTTCGGCAGGCCAGGGCGCAGCGGGCACGCCTGGATCCACACGCCCGACGGTTGTCACTGTCTACCGGTCTGGCTCGAGCATCCGTCGATAGGCCTCTTCGATCGACCGGGTCGTACCGAGGGCATCGAAGAGGCGCATTGAACCCCGAGTGCCTGCCAGCCTGCGTCGCAGCGCAGCCAACGGCGCAGACTCGCGGGCCAGCGCGACCGCGAGGTCTTCATAGGCCTGCCTCGACGCAACGACGAGCTCGGGCAGCCCCGCCGCTCGCACGATGCTCGCCGCCATGCGCGCCGGAAACGATTGCCCCATGCAGGTGAGCACGGGCAAGCCGGCCCACAAGGCGTCGCTGGCCGTGGCTCCGGCGTTGTAGGGCAGCGTATCGAGAAAGAGATCAAACGTTCGGTAGCGAGCCAGATACTCGTCGATGGGCAAGCGCTTGCCAAAGACAAGACGGCCCGGGTCGACGCCACGCGCTTGCGCTTCGCGCCTGAGATTGGCTTCAGCCCAGGGGTTGTCGGCGAGGAGCACCAGGACGGAACCGTCGACCGAGCACAAGATGCGCATCCAGCTATCGAAGGTCTCGGGCACGATCTTGTAGTTGTTGCTGAACGAGCAGAAGACAAAGCCCGCGTCGGGCAGGCCGAGCTCGGCACGACTGAACGTGCGATCGGCGATCACGCGCCGCCGGTCGTTGATCTGGTAGCTCGGGAGGTAAGCGATCTTCTCGCAGTAATGCGGTCGCGTCTCGGACGGTATCAGCGTCCTGTCGGCCAGCAGGTAGTCGATATAGGGTGCCCCCATGGTGCCCAGATAACCGAGGTAGCTCACCTGAACCGGTGCCGCGCGAGCAGCGAAGATGCCAGTCCGACTGTCCTGGGTGAACCCACCGAGATCGACGGCAATATCGATGCCCATCGAGCGGCTGAGCAGCGCCACTTCGCGATCGGTATGCCCTCGCACATCGACGAAACGGTCAAAAGCCCGCTCGAGCCGCGTACGCGTCGCATCGCGCACATCGGGGCCGAAGGCGAAGGCGATGACTTCGAACTGGGTGCGATCATGCAACTCGAAGAGTTCCGCCGCGAGGAACGATACGGCGTGATTTCGAAAATCGGCTGAAAAATAGCCGATACGGATCTTCGACCCGGACCGGCGGTCGGCTGCCGGTGGTTTGGGTACCAACGGGCCCAGCGAGGCGTCGGGCGGATGACAGGCCGCAACGTGCACTTCGGCGCAGCGGCGCTGCGCCGCCGGCGAATCGACCAATGCCGAAAAGGGCAGCGGGTAGCATGCCCGCTCGCCCCGCATTACCTTTGTGTGAAGCAAGGCACGACTCCGATCGAGGTCGCGCCAGTCGCACATGAACATGCGGGTGTGGATCAGAATGCCCAGCAGATAATTGCGATCCGGCTCGAGGGCAATGGCCTGCTCGAAGCTTGCTACCGCCTCGGGAAGGCGCCGCTGCACTTCCAGCACCAGACCCCGGTTGAAATGCGCGTCGGCCATGCGGGGTTCGAGGGCGATGGCGCGATCGAGACTCGCGAGCGCCGCCTCCAGCCGACCCAGCTTTCGCAGTGCGAGGCCTCGATTGGAGTGCGCACTCACCAGTCCGGGGGCAAGCTCGATGGCCGCATCGAATGCCGCCAGCGCCTGCGCGAGACGATTGAGTTCGGCAAGCGCCGTCCCCTGATTGTTGAGCGCATCGGCACTGCGAGGCGTCAGTGCAACCACGCGCCCGAAGCACTCGGCCGCCTCATCAGGCCGCCCGGTCTGAAGCGTGATCGCCCCAAGCACCGTGAGCAGTTGGACGGTCTGAGCACGCTCTGCGAGCCCCTGCCGGCAGAGCGCCTCGGCCCGCGTCCAGTCGTGAGCGCCATACGCCGCCAGCGCCTCATTGACCACCTCGCGCAGCGACGTCGTGGCGAAGGCATGTGTCGCAGCGGTGTGTGCAGTGTCGTTCATGGTGCAGGTGCGGCGACGCTCAGGCAGATCGCAAAAGACTCGGGCAAGGACGGCCTTGGGCGGGGCGATGCCGCAAACGTGCGCGGCACGGAACACAGCAAGCAGCACAGGCGCATCACGGCACGCCGGCGTGGCGAGACTCTAGCGACACGCGCAGTGCGGGTCAACGCGAAACGAGGGGCCCTGGCAAGGCCTCAACGAGCGCGGGCCTGCCTTTCCTCATCACCCCCTCGCTCGCGCAAGCCATCACTTCACGGCTCAACAAAGCTGAAAAACAGGAAGCAGGTCACGGCTTTGCCCCTGGCTGCTTGAGCTTTCGACACACCATATTCATAATGACATCGTGTACATTATGAATCATCAAGGAGCATTCATGACGAGCTCACGGTTCGCCGCTCAAGGATGGCGAAGACCCAGCGCGATTCTGGGCCTCATGCTTTCCGCCGCCGCCATTCTGGTTGCATGCGGCGGATCCAACTCGAGTTATACCTACGACCCGGGCACACCTACGGTCATGGTCACGGCACTGAACGGGGTGAGCAGCCACACCTGCGCCCCGGACGCTCAGTGCATCGACTTCAGCAGCCAGGTCGCTTTCGGCAACCTGGCGGGTATTGCGCCTACCGTGAGTCAGGTTGCAACGCCATGGACGAACACGGTCACCAACATCATCACGATATCCCAGATCCCCTATGTGGACGGAGCGGTGGACGCACGGTACTACGACAGGGCCGGCAGTATCTTCAGCATGACGACCGATGCCGACTATCGCTACTTCTCGGGCAACGGCCTGCCGAGTACCCGGATGGGTATCTTTCCCGTCCAGCAAGGCACACCGGCGTATGCCTACTATCACGCATTGCCGGGTGGGGTCGATCCCGACGGCAACCCCTACACGCCGTCCGGACAGTCTGACGAGATCCCGATATCCCGTTATGACCTCGTGAGTCAGGTACCGCTCAATCCTGTGGCGACAGGCCATTACCCGATCAATTCGCTGATTGTCGGCATCACGCTGACAGGAGCCGTCTGGCATGTCGAATACGCCAACGACGCAGTTGGCAACTGGTACAGCCCGATCAATGCACTGCCGCTGGATCAGTGCTGGGGCCATCCCTATTCGAACCAGTATCACCTCCACGGTTACTCCTGGAAGTGCTTCCCTGATCAGGGCATCTCGGGCCAGTCACCCGTCTTCGGATTTGCTCTGGACGGGTTTCCCATCACGGGCCCGCGCGGCAGCGATGGCAACATGATGAGGAACTCACAGCTTGATCAGTGCCATGGAACGACGTCTGAAATCACCATGCCCGATGGAACCTTGAAGACGACGTATCACTATGTCCTCAACAATGAATACCCTTATTCGGTCGGTTGCTTCAGAGGCAAGGTCAACTACTTCCAGGCACTGGGTTCTGACGCCATGAGAGAGACCAATTACCCCATCTACATCAACGCACCTTACCCGTGATCGGTCGGTGAGACGCGCATGCCAGTCTCCCGACCCTCGCGCCATGAGATCGCGGCCATCTCGGCAGGCAAGGACCATACCCTCGCACGCCTGAGGACTGGCGAAGTTCTGGGCTGGGGCGGCGCAGGCAGTGGCCGCATGAGCACACCCGATCGGGACATCTGCAGCCCCTTCAGGACAACCGACGCCAAGCCGGTCTACGTCGCGAAGTCCTCACGCTATGCTGACGTCTCGGCGGGTTACGGTGTGAGCCTGGGCATTTCAGACACCCGGCAGACCCTGATCTGGGGCTTCTGTCAGGTGGGCCTCGACGGTAAGCGTGGCTTTACCGAGGAACCGAGCCTCGTGGACGGGATCAGCAATGCCTCGAAGGTCGTGGCGGGGCAATTGCTCCATGCCGCGATCGATCAGTCGGGCGATCTCTACACCTGGGGCATGAGTACGGATGGCGCTCTGGGACGTACCGCGGCGACGATCAACGCCAGACCCGGTGTCGTCCGTCTGCCGGCAACCCAGGCGATTGCCATTGGCGACGCCTTCATGGTGGCTCTGTCGACCGAGGGCCATTTGCACGCTTGGGGAAGCAACAGCGCCGGCCAACTGGGACTGGGCCATCTCGAGAGCGCTACCAGCCCGCAGTCGATCAGCCTCGGTTCACGGGTCAAGGCCATCGCAGCAGGCTCTACCCATGTTCTGGCGTTGACCGCGTCAGGCCAGGTTTTCGGCTGGGGCAGCAATCACTTCGGCCAGGTCTCCTTCAACCAGCGAAAGGGCCGGAGCGCGCAGGCGTTCATGAGCGAGCCGGTGCCGATTGATCTGCCCGAACCGACGAGCGCCCTGGCGGCCGGAATGCATTATTCGGTCGCGCTCGGCAGATCGGGACGAGTCTATACCTGGGGCTGGAACGGCTTTGGCCAACTGGGCCACGGCGACCTTGAAGCCCGAGACGCCCCGACCGTCATCCGGCATTTGTCGGGCGTTCGCGCGATTGCCGCAGGAGAAGCGCATGTGGTGGCAACGGGAGAATCGGACCTTCTCGGCTGGGGCTGCAATGAGTCCGGCCAGTTGGGAAGCGCGAATCCGAGGCAGATGAGCCCACATGCGCTCCTCGCGATTGCAGGAGGCGATCGTGCCAGACCCGACTGACATCGAACCCGCCCGCCGGCAATTCCTGCGGGTGAGCGCCGCCATGGCATCGACCACCCTGATTCCCCCGGGACTTGGCGGTTGCAGCGAAGGACCACCCGAAAAGTCCGGCAAACCGCAGGAGACCTTCGTTCAGCCCATGGTGCTCGAAGCCCGGGATGGGTTGCTCGACCTGACGTTGAGGGCATCCTATTTCGAGACCCGATTGGCCGGATCGATCGCGCGCAAGAGCCAGGCCGTGTCCCTGCGCGCGTACGCCTGCAACGAGCACGGGCCCGGCGTCTCAGGGCCGACCCTGGTGGTAGCAGGGGGGGACCAGTTGCGCATCAGGGTAGTCAACAACCTTCCGGTCAACCCGCCACTGCGGTGGTTCAGAGACCCCACAAACTACATCAGTCCCAACACGACCAACCTCCATACCCACGGGCTGCATGTCTCGCCGAATTTCTACCCGGAGCGCACCCCCCCCGAGTACGGCGACCATGTGGTCGATTCGCGCTCCGGCGGCATTCAGCCGCGCGGGGACTCCCGACAATATGTCTACGACATACCCGAGAACCACCCCGCGGGCCCGTTCTACTACCACCCCCAATACCATGGCAGCAGTGCCCTGCAGACGGGCAGCCTCATGTGTGGGGCGCTCATGGTCCGTGGTCCGATGGACAGGCTGCCGGAGATGGCACGAGCGAGGGAACTGATCTTTCTGTTTCAGGCACCCTACTATTCAGCAGGCGACAGCGGCGATACCGACGGAGTCAAGGCAGGCACGCTCGAGAACTTCGCCCAGATCGCCGTCCATCCGACCGGCCATGGGGTGCGTTCTGCCCATGCCGACGGCCCGGAGAGTCAACCGGTCCTGATCAACGGCGTACGTCATCCGACGATCGTCATGCAGACGGGCGAGGTCCATCGATGGCGGCTCATCAATACCCAGATCTTCAACGCGCTGAACCTGAGTCTCGACGACCACACGCTGCTGGAATACACGACGGACGGATGGGAAAGAGCTTCGTGGCGTGAACACCCGGACGCAGCGCGGAGGGACGGCAAAGGATTGATGCTGGGGCCCGGCAATCGCGCCTCCGTACTGCTCCGGGGCGGGGCGCCCGGCACGTACCTGCTCAGGTCGCTGCCCCTGGAATTGGCTCGAGGCCGCCAGTCTGCCACCTTGCCCGGGCAGATCCTTGCGAGGATCGTCGTCGTCGAAGGCACCGCGGCGTTCGATTTGCCACAGACCCCGCTCTCTGTGAGCGAATTTCTGAATCCGATTACCGACCACGAGCTTGCGAGCGCGGGCGGGCGAAAGCGAAGCATCGTCTTCGACATGGTGGGCAATGAGGCTATCGGTGCCACGCGAAACGCCCGATCAGCACTCGGCGCCGCCTTCGCGCAGGCAACGACCGCGGCCTCAACCGCGAAAGAGTCGGTCGGGCAATCGATTGCGGTTGCGATGGCTGCACTCTCCAGACTGACAGGCGTCGCAGTGGGCAACACCGATGTCCGTCCGCCGGTCGCATCGCCCACCCACAACTATCAGGTACAGCCCGCCAATGTGATCGGCCACAATGTCATTCTCGATGCGGTCGAAGAGTGGACGGTGTTCAATTGCAACAGCATCGGTCACTCGATTCACATCCATGTGAATCCGATGTACGTCATCAAGGTCAATGGCGCGCCGATAGACCCCTATTGGTGCGACACCTTGAGCTTGCCAGCGGGCGGCACGCCCGAAATCCCGACCTCGGCGACGATCAGGATGAGGTTCAAGGACTTCGCAGGACCCCATATCCTCCAAAGTCAGATGTTGCAGTATGCCGATCTGGGCCTGATTCAGCGCATAACCGTGGTGCCGGCCTGAGGACCACAGGTCTCGTTCCCGGCGGAGGCGTCGGAAGACTGGGCCGCCGCACTCGACCCCGACTCCCGGGGAGGGTTCCCTCGCGGCACCTGGAGTGACAGCACGCTGGATGCCAGGCCGCGCGATGGCATCGGCGGCAATGCCAGGGCCGGGCGATTCATCACGGCATGCGCGATCGCCTTGTCGACGCCCAGGCCGAGCAGTATGCGAGACACCACCTGGTTGATGTAATCGTTGCTGCATCCCTCGTTGATGATGTCTCTGGCGCTCCCCCTCAAGCAGCCCAGTACAAGATTGACGCCGATCGAGGGCGGCATGTCGGCGAAAACGCCTTGCCTGATGCCCTCGACGACATCCCTCTCGACATCTCGATACATGAGGTGCCGCGCGTCCGTACTGGGCCACTCGGCCTTCAGCAACAAGCGGGTCACGACGGGAAACTCAGCGACGGTCAACAGCGCCCATCGGGTCTTGGTGGCTACCCGCACGACCACGTCAGGCATCTCCGGCGATTGGGCCAGACAATTGGCCGTCAATTCATTGGTCAATCGTCGTCCCAGGACCCGCAAGAGGTCAGCGACGGAACCATACAAGCGGCGAAGTGCAGGTCGAGACACGCTGGCCTCCCTCACCACATCCTCAACCTTGATCTGGTCGATCTCAGCCTTGCTGGCCAGGGCCGAGGCGCCCAGCAAGATCCTGTCTTCGATCTGCTCGATCGTTTTTTCGTCGGCCCTGAACGGGTGATGAACTATGGTTGGCATGCGAGGCCTCGCCCTCTCCTGCCACGGCTGAAAACGAGGACGCCCCACCGAGCCACTCGCCCATCAAGCCATGCCGCGGCGAACAGGCCGGCGGCATGAATGGCAAGAGAAAGCAAAACCCCGGACACGAAGGCCAGCATTCGTCCATCCCCTCCCATCGAACATGGCACTGGATTATCGAAGCGCAATCTGCGCCGGGCCATCGTACCGATATCGGCGCGGTCCGCCGGAACGGGCGCACCGCTTCGTGCCCCCAGACATGACATGCCAGGCGCAAGGCATCGGCGTCACGGTCGACCTTTCCCGGAACCGCCCCGCTGGCGCCTGCTGACTTGCTGAGGTCCACCAGCGTGCAATACACCCAATTCAGCCAGTTTTCCCAGAATACCGGGTGCAACACCGAGGGGGCGGCAGGGCAGTGCCCGTCGCGAGACATGACTGGCCGATGCGGCATCCACACCGAGCCCGATCAGCACCTGATGGGCGACACTGTCCTCGAAGCCTGCCTGATCTCCGTCGACAAGCAGGGTGTGGACACCCCCCATCAAGCTGCCGATCGCGATACTCGCGCCGATCGACACGGGCATGTTCGTGAAAACACCTTCTCGAATGCCTGCCTGAACGTCTCGAACAATGACATGGAATATGTCGTGATCATCGCCCTGGCTCGGCCATTGTATCTGCCGAAAGAAGCGACCCAGCATCGGGACATCGACAAAAAGCCGCAGCGATATCCGGATGGTGGATGCGAGGCGCGTTGCGGCATCGACACCGTGGGGCACCAGATCGTCCATCATGGCAGCGACTTCCAGCATCAGTTGCCTGGACAGCGCGCCATACAATCCGGGAATGGATGGGAAGTATTTGTAGAAGGTGCCGCGCGAGACCCCAGCCTGCCTGACGACATCCTCGACTTCCAACGCATGGATGGAATGCGCAGACGCAAGTTCGAGACCGGATAACAGGAGATGCAACTGCATCTCCTCACGGCGCAGGGCTGCAACCCTGATTCGATGATCCAGAGGATTGGCCATCTCGAGGTGGTGTCGTTTCCGTGCGTTTTTCAGCGATCGCGGCCACTCGTTCGGTCCGGGGGGCAGGTACCGAACCTGACGGAATGTGCACGAGCGAGAGTATAAGTGACCTCGGTAGGGAGCAGTCTCTCGGGAGCATGCCGGGTTGGCCTCCGCGCCCTCGCTGGAAGTACCTCGCCACCCGTCAGGACGCCGCGGCCTGAAACGCCTCGCCGTTGGTCGGGGGTCTGCCGGCCGCGGGAGTAACGGTCGCAGGCGTCTAGGTGTGGAACTGGTTGTAGAACGCTTCGACCTCTTCGTTCAGCCGGTTCCTCGCCTCGGTCGACTCGGGAGGTGAGCGAAGCGCAGCGTAATATTCCGTGCTCAATCTGCGGGCTCTGGCTATGTCTGCAGCCGTGTGACCGCCGCGCTCGCCGACCTCATAGAACAGATGGCCTCTGCCGCCCATGAGCCCGTAATCGTCGGCGAACTTTTGATATTCCGCTGGAAGTACACCTCCGGCCGATGGAATCTGGAGAATATTCCTGCAGAAGCTTTCAGCGGACATCTTCCCGTACAGGATGGCTCTGTTGTTGAGTTGAATTTCGCCAAACCGCTTGTTGGGCAAGATCGCGACGATATTCGTATCGGAGTATCCGTACGGGTCACCGGTCGGGACGCGAGTCACATTCTTTGCTATCGACATGCCGTTTTCAGGGGTACATGTCTGCGTGATCTTGAGCGCCATGGCCCGGTATATCGCGTTGGTGTTGCCCACCAGGGTAATGCGGAAGACATCCTTGAGTTGCTTGACATCGCCTTTGTAATGATCTTCCCGTTCGAGACCGGTTTGAGCCAGGCCCAGCTTGGCCAGTGCACCCCTGAACTGTTTCGCCGGGCCGGGACAAAGCTGGCCGCCGCAGGTGAAGGCGACATATCTGCCGAGTTCCAGAAGCCACAAATTCGTCCCGAAGGCTTTGTCGCTCTTTCCATCTGCGTACAGAGCCCGGAGGTCTTGTATCGTCGTGCGAAGTCGGGTCCAGTGGGGGCTTTCGAATCTGCCGGAGGGATGTGCCAGGGCGCCTGGCTGATTGACCGGATGTCTGGGGTTGGTGATCAGCTTCGGCTGCAGCACGCCCATTTGAAGGTTTCGAGGATCGGTTTTTTCAGCAATGAAGCCCTTGAGGCAGTGCTCGAAATTGTCTGCATCCTGCTGCTGGTAAGGCATCTTCCAGATGTTCTTGACGGTTGGCACAGCTCGATCTCCTCATGCGGGCATGTTGCAGCGGGTTCGACAATGCCTGCGCTACCGAACGCTGGCAGGTTTCGAGCGTGTATCCCGCCCTCTTTTGTCAGTTGCGCAAGTCCGAAGGCGCAGGTTCGGCGCCGGTGCACTCGGCCAAGGGCACGGTCTGGTGACACTGCCTGATGGGCGGTTCAGGCGGTTTCTCGAGCAAGCGCAGAGCTGGGAGCAGTCAGGTTTCCAACTTGGCATCGGCCTCGCACCAAGTCTTTGAATTCATGGTGGAGATGAGGAGGATCGAACGCCGGACCTTCTCATTGCGAATGGCAACATCCCGCCATCAGCGCTTGATTACATTGACTTTTCCTGCGGTTGCAAACTCGGCAGCAAGGTCGGCCAAGGTTTGTCGGGCAGCCCGGACAGCACCCAGCCTCAAGTCTATCAGCCACTGACTTTCGCATTCCTGCCCGGCCTCGGCCTGCTCATCAGCCGGGTGCCTGTGGCTCCTGGGGAGCATCTCGAGTTGTCGGTGTCGCTCCTGACCCCATCTTCGACTTCCACCTCATGGATGGAGCGCGCAGAAGCGAGTTGCAGACCGGATAACAGGTGATGCAACCGCATCTCCTCACGGCGCAGGGCTGCTACCCTGACTCGATGATCCAGAGGATTGGTCATCTCGCGACAGGGTGGTTTCGGTACATTTTCGAGCGAGCGCGGCCACGGATTCCGACCGGGTGGCCTGCACTGGAAGCGCCTCAGGGCGAAAACCCCCGCATGGAGATTATTGCAGTAAGCTCGGCGTCGTGGCGAGGCATCGACGGCAAGCGAGCATGCAGCAGTCCCGCAGACGATTCGACGAGCCCGCGACGATCAGGCACACCCGGAGACACCCCATGGACATCATCAAACCCGTCAAGTTCGGTCATGTCGTGTATCGCACCCGACAATTCGCGTCGATGATCGACTGGTACCAGAAGGTGTTCGGCGCCACGGTGCAGTTCCAGAATCCGGCACTGGCCTTCCTGACCTACGATGACGAGCATCATCGCTTCGCCTTCGTCAACCTCGAAGTCTTCGACACCGAGGGACGACTGACCTCGCGGCAAGGCTCGGTGGGTGTCGATCACGTCGCCTACACCTACACCTCGGTGCGCGACCTTCTCGAAACCTATGACCGGCTCAAGCAGATGGGCATCACGCCCTACTGGCCGCTGCATCACGGCGTGACGGTGTCGCTCTACTACGCCGACCCGGATGGCAACCAGATGGAATTTCAGGTCGACAGCTACCCCAGCGTTGCCGAGACCAATGCCTTCATGTTCGGACCCGGGTATGCCGAAAATCCTCTCGGCGTGGAATTCGACCCGGCCGAATGGCTGGCACGACTGCGCGCCGGAGAACCCGAGTCGAACTTCCTCACGCGAAGCGTGCACCAGCCGGTGTCGCCATTTCGCGGCTCGATGTTCAACGGTTGAACCCCCGTCATCGAAAGGAGACAGGATCGATGAAACTGCGTGCCCTCTTCCTCGGACTGCTGATGATGTCTGCCCTCACGAGGGTCGACGCCGCCGGGGTCAATGTCAACCGCGACGTGCGCTTCGCCACGCACGATGGCGTGGCCCTGCTGGGCGATCTGTACCAGCCTGCCAGTGCCGGCCCGCACCCGGCCGTAGTCCTCATCCACGGTGGTGCCTGGAAGGTTGGCTCGAAGTCAGCCTACAACGCGAGCTGGGGCCATTACCTCGCCGAGCGCGGCTACCTCGTCTTCTCGATCGACTATCGCCTGTCGAAGCCAGGCGAATCGAACTGGCCCAAGGCCCTGCTCGATTGCAAGGCAGCCCTCCAGTACCTCAGAGGCAACGCGAAGACGCTCGATCTCGATCCCGAGCGCATTGCCGTGGGCGGCGATTCGGCCGGGGGACAATTGTCGGCCATGCTCGCCCTCACCCAGGACTGGCCCGCCTTTGCCAATCGTTATCCGGACGACCCCTTCGGGCGCGAGAGCACCCGCGTGAAGGCGGTGATTCCGGCCTATGGCGTATTCAGCATGACCAACTGGTGGACCTGGACCAAGCGAGGGTTCGATGCCAACGCGCTCGAAAAGACCGCACTGGACGAACTCTTCGGGGGCGCACCTGACAAGGTTCCGGCTGCCTATCTCGAAGCCTCACCGATGAACTACCTGCTGCAGAGCAGCCCGACGCTGAAGGATGTGGCGTTTCCCAACGCCGGAGTCACGACCCCGTGGTTCGTCACCTGGGGCGAGCGTGATCCGATCGTGCCGGCTGAAGGTCAGAGCCTGCCCTTCGTCGAGGCCCTGCGCGCGGCCGGTGCAACGGTTGTGGCAGCGCCTGTCCCGAATGTCGGGCACTTCTGGTTTTCGCGGTCTTCGCTGACCGGCCAGACCGCGGTGCCGACCGACTGCAAGGTCGAAACCGGCAACGTGGTGCGCTGCGCGACCGGCAGCCCCAACGACTTCATCGCACCGCGCCTGCTCGAGTTTCTGGGGCGACATCTGGGCCGCTGAGCCGCGTCCGGGTGTACGTCATCGAACCTTGCCCTGTTCGGCACCGTCGCCGGAAGGGCGCGGCACACGCGGGATGGGCCTGGCCCCCGCATGGCGCGGGCCTCGCGCAAATGAAAACGCTCAACCGAGAACGGTCAGGCGTTTGGTATTGGTGGCGGAAACGGGAACCGAACCCGCGTCCGCTTTCCGATCCAGGTAGTAACGCCTCGGCCTTGAGGACGTGGATTCGACGATTTGGCCGAATCAATCCACCAGTTCGTAGCCGGTGCTGCGCCCGCCGCCGGGCGACTTCTTCAGCACGCCCAGTTCCAGCAACTGCGTGATGTCTCGCAGCGCGGTGTCGGGCGAGCACTTGGCTATTGCCCCCCACTTGCTGCTCGTGAGCTTGCCCTCGAAGCCGTCGAGCAGGCGGTTGAGCATCTTCACCTGTCGCTCGTTCAACGGCCGCCCTCGAGCAATGAGCGCCCAGCGTTGCCAGAAACGCGCCTTGACCAGCACGACATCCAGCGTGCACTGCGCGCTGGCGATGGCGCGCCCAAGCGTACCGAGGAACCACGACAGCCAGCCGGTGACATCGAGCGCTCCCTTCTGCGTGCGCTCCAGCACATCGTAATAGTCCTTGCGCTCGCGCTGGATCTGCGCCGACAGGCTGTAGAAGCGCTGCGGACTGCCGTCTGCGCGGGCCAGGAACAGGTCGCCCACGGCGCGGGCGATACGTCCATTGCCATCGTCGAAAGGATGCAGCGTCACGAACCACAGGTGCGCGAGGCCCGCTTTGACGAGTGTAGGCTCGCCGGTCTGTTCGTTCGCCCACGTCAGGAAGCGTGCCGTTTCGACAGGCAGCACATCGGCGGGCGGCGCCTGGAAGTGAATCTTGCGCCGTCCCACCGGGCCGGAAACCACCTGCATGGGTCCATCGGCATCATCGCGCCACTGGCCGATGGCGATTTTGTTCATGCCCGAATACCCAGTCGAGAACAGCGCCGCGTGCCAGCCGAACAGGCGCTCAAAGGTCAGCGGGGAGGCAGCGAGTAGCGTGGCGTCGAGCACCATCTCGACCACACCCTCGACATGGCGGTCCACCGGGGCCACCGCGCCGATGTCCACGCCCAGACGCCGCGCGATGGACGAGCGCACGGATTCCACGTTCAGCACCTCGCCTTCGATTTCGCTGGTCTTGACCACGTCCTCGGTCAAGGCCGCGAGACTGGCCTGATCACGCAGCGCCAGCCCTACGTCGGCCAGACGGCCCAGCAGCACGCCTTGGGCGCGGCTGACCTCGGTCAACGGCCCAGTGAGCGCCGACAGGTCGTAGCGCCAGTTCGGCCAGTCGTCGGCCTGCCAGATGTAGAGTTTTTCTCCGCTATTCATGCGGAGATTAAACATCCGATTCGCTGCAAATGCAAGCCATTCTCCGTGTGTTATGCGGTGAATGGGGCGAATAATCGCCGCAGGCTACGCTCTCTCATTGCGCGTCCCAACCATTTTCCGCAAGGACGTTTCGCAGGAATTTGAAACCCGAACCGATCAGCCCGACCTTGAGCGGCGGAGAAGCGCAGCGCATCAAGCTGGTGACAGAACTCAGCAAGGTGCGAGACGATCTTTCGCGTCAAGGCCTGCCCCCTGCGGCTGCCGCTTCAGCAGGCGCTGCGCGGCGTGTTCGCACACCTCACACCGGTATGTGTTGGACGAGCCCACGGTCGGGTTTCATATGGCCGATGTCGAAAAGCTCATTCGTGTGTTGCATCGGTTGGTGGATGGTGGCCACAGTGTGGTGGTGATCGAGCACGATCTGGATGTGATTGCCGACGCCGACTGGATCATCGATCTGGGCCCGGAGGGTGGCACCGAGGGGGGCCAAGTGGTTGCCGCGGCCACGCCTGAGCAGGTGGAATGGCCCGTAAATGCGGGGTTTAGGGCAAAGAAAAAGCCCAACTGAGAACAGTTGGGCTTTTAGATTGGTGGAGATGAGGAGGATCGAACTCCTGACCTTCGCATTGCGAATAGCAATATCCCGCCATCAGCGCTTGATTACATTGACGTTTTTCTGCGGTAGTAAACTCTGTAGTAAGGCGATCTGGGAATTTTGGCAGGATCCGCCGCGCCCCAGCTTTCTGCATGACTCCGCAGGCTCAGCTTGGCATTCCTGCCCGTGTAAAAACCCTGCATTTCGAAAAACGGCCCCCTTCGGCCTCGGGCTCACTCCACTGCTCGCCCAGTTCCCGCGTGTGCCGGCGCTGATCGTCGATGACATCCCTGTGTGTCTCCGCCCCGGGTGGCGCGACACGGTCACTCGGCCTCGGTGAGCGCCGGCGACCGTAATAAATATCAACCTTTTCCATGGCTCAGGCGTGTGACCCTCCAGAGCATGGATGGGTTCCCAAACCCACAGGCTTCCCGCAATCCGTCTGTGCGAGCTCATTGATCTTAGTACTCGATCACAGCAGGGTCACCATCAGGCCAACCGTGTAGGATCGCGTTGGACTCACCCAGTGGTGTCGTTTTACACGACGGTGCGCTGTAGTTTGGCCACCGTCGTGACTCCAGCGCTTCAGTTCCGCTCCATTACATCCTGTCAGGGACCACACAGATGCCAACATCACGAATGCTTCGAGCAGGGCTTCGGATGTTGTCGTGGCTGGCCAGCGCACTGGTTGGGTTGTCCTGTAGGCGCCGCAAACAGCGAGATCGCGGACCAGAAACATCGGGAGCGAATCCAGCGTGAGCGGTATCTGGCGAGGCTGACCCGTTTGGCGCAAGGCGGCGACCGGTGATGACCCACACGCACGCTGGTGTGCGTGGTGGTTCCGTGCCTCGCCCCAACCTCCAATCTCGCCTATGACTGAACCTACTTAACTTTGATGGGTGCGTCCGCTACGGCAGTAGTAAACGCGACACCGATTAGCCAACACAACGTAGCCGCACTGGCGATGAGCTAGACTATGACACGCTTTAGGGATAACGAAAATACGGCAATTTGTGGAGAATGCTGATGTTGAGTAAGTTGATCGCTACCGTCTGCTCTTTATTATTTGTCATTGGTTCTATATCTGTTCGCGCCGGTGATTATGAAGACGCTGAACATTCCTACTCTACAGAGCGCTACGCGAATGCCCTTATAAAGTATAAACGAGCAGCGGCTGATGGGCACGCTGCTGCTCAGGTCAAGCTCGGTATTATGTACAAAAAAGGCCAAGGTGTTACACAGGACTACTCAGAAGCCGCGAGATGGTTCAGGCTGGCTGCGGATCAGGGCGATGCCACTGGTCAGCTCAACCTCGGGGCAATGTACAACAATGGCAATGGTGTGCCTCGAGACATTAGAGAAGCGGTGAAGTGGTACCGTCTAGCAGCTGCCCAGGGCAATGTGGATGCATGGTTCAACCTCAGTATTTGTTATGAATATGGCAACGGAGTGCCCCAAAATTACCTGCGCGCGCACATGTGGGCCAATCTCGCAGCCGCGACAAGTCCAAGTCCGTCGGAGATCCTGTCGACGAGCCGTGACCTCATAGCAAAGAAAATGACGCAACAACAGATCGCAGAAGCCCAGCGCATGGCCAAGGCCTGTGAAGCACGCAAATACAAGGGTTGTGAGTAATCAGGGCAACATATTTAAGAACAACAGGAAAGTAGCATTCTCCCCCGTTGCGCCCTGCCGCATGCCTTGTACTGGCAAACTTGCGCTGATCCAAGTGACGACTGATCTGATCCCGACCCCAAGCCGGTGGTGCCATGCCAAAACTCGAAGCCACAGATGTGCTGTCGCGGCTGACCGAAAGGTTGAGGCAACTAGAGGCCGGCGAGGAGATCGCAGCGAGAGAGATACGCAGTCTGCTGACCCCGGCACAACAGCAGGAGCTCGAAGAGGGGTGGCGGCATCAGCAGGAGTTGCGAAAGACCACCAGCGCGAGAACTGTGGAGGAGCAGAAGGCACTGGGCTGGAAGAGCAAGCGGGAAGTCCGGATCGAGGTGTTCCGACGGGCTAGGCAGACAGCCTGGGACCACATGGGCCCGGAAATGGAACAGCTAGCGCGCAAGGCTGAGCTGAGACAGGCACGCATCTACTTCGACGCACTGACCGAGGCCCAAGTACTGGGCAAGACCGCGCAAGAAGCACGGAACTTCGCCAACAATGAGCTCACGCGTGCTGACCTGCGGCGCATGGACGGGCAGTTGGTGCGAGGAATCAGCACGAGGGACCGCGCGATCAGGCAAATGGAAGATGCGCTACTGGCGCGCTTTAAGGCAGAGGCTACGCCTGAGGAGCGTGAGCAGCTGGCTCTTCTGGAGGAGCATGAGCGGTCCTTGAAGGGCAAATCCCCGGGGCCCCGGCGAAGAGGATGAACTGGAGGTAGGTGTTTTCTGAAACGCAGGGTTTTTCACGGTGAGCGGCGCTGAGACTGCCAAAAACCCTGCGTTTTGAAAAACACCCCCCTTCTGGCCTGTCCGTTACCTGTCAGGCCAGTTCCACGGCGTGCCGCCGCTGATCGTCGTTGACATCGATGTAGGCCTGCGTGACGGCGATGCTCCTGTGACCAGCCAGACTGGCTAGAACTCGGACACCGATGCCTTGGCTGGCCAAGCGGGTGATGAACGTGCGGCGCCCCGAGTGGCTGCTGGCACCGGTGATGCCGGCCCTGCGGTACATCCAGTGGAACCACTGGGCCAAGGTGTTGGCGTCAAACCCCGCGCGTTGTTCCGAGTAGAACAAGGGCAGGCCTTGTGGAATTCCCCCGGTTTCCCGGACACATCCATTAATGCCACTATGGCAGCTGGAGGTGTGCGATGGCAACAAGGACACGGCGGGCGTTTACAGCGGAGTTCAAGCGTGAGGCGGTGAAGCTGGCGCAGCAACCTGGTCGTTCAATGAGCGCCGTAGCGCGCGACCTGGGGCTGGAACGATCAGTACTGAAGCAGTGGATCGACAACTTCGCGGCGGGGAAATACGAGAAGGATCAAGCCTTGCCACTGAAGGCCGCGCAGCAGCAAGAGAACGAGCGATTACGCCGCGAGCTGGCGAAGGTCCGAATGGAGCGCGACATTCTAAAAAAAGCGCTGGGCTACTTCGCCAAGGATCCGACGTGAAGTTCGCGTTTGTAGCCCGGTATCGATCGGTGTGGCCGACGCGCGCAATGTGCAGGCTGCTGGAAGTGTCGAGCAGCGGCTTCTACGAATGGTTTGGACGACCACCGAGCGCCAGGTCAGTGGCCAACGTGAGCCTTCTGGCGCGCATTCGAGAGAGCTTTGCCCTAAGCGGTCAGACCTACGGTTCACCTCGCGTATGGAAAGACATGGTGGTGGCCGGGGAACGCTGCAGCGAGAATCGTGTAGCGCGATTGATGCGGTCGGCGCAGATCAGTGGCCAGGCAAAGCCGCGGCGCAAGCCCACCGATGCCGGTGAGCGCCCCGAGAACAGCATCGCACCGAACGTGCTCGAACGCGACTTCACAGCTGCAGCACCGAACCGCAAGTGGGCGGCCGACTTCACGTACATCTGGACCGGGGAAGGATGGTTGTTCCTGGCGGTCGTGATCGATTTGTTCAGTCGTCGTGTCGTGGGTTGGTCAATGCAGCCCACGATGACGGCGCAGCTTGTACTCGACGCGCTCATGATGGCGCTATGGCGAAGAGGGAAGCCCACCGAACTGCTTCATCACTCTGACCAGGGCAGTCAATACACGAGCGAGGACTTCCAGCGATTGCTCTCCGCCGAAGGCATTACTTGCAGCATGAGTCGGCGGGGTGACTGCTGGGACAACTCGGCGATCGAGAGCTTCTTCGCCTCGCTGAAAAAGGAACGGGTGTACCGAAAGGTGTACCGAACCCGCGATGAAGGCCGCGCCGACATCTTCGACTACATCGAGGCGTTCTACAATTCCCGGCGGCGACATTCGACGCTCGGACAAATCAGCCCCAACGAGTTCGAAAGGAGCTATGCGGGGTTAGCGTAGTGTCCGGAGAGCCGGGGGAATTCCA
>CAIKRR010000059.1 GCA_903829815.1 uncultured Pseudomonadota bacterium
ATGAGCTCTCTGCCCGGGGTGCCAGCCGCCACCGAGGCGGGCCTGCCCGGTTTCGTGGTCACCACCTGGACTGGCATCCTGGCACCCAAGGGGACACCGGCCACCGTCGTCGACCGCCTCAATCGGGCGCTGCGCACCACGCTGGGCGCGCCCGACTTCGTCGAACGACTGAATGGCATGGGCCTCACCCCAGCACCCACGACGCCCGAGGCATTTGGCGCCTTCATCGTTCGGGAGACGCAGCGCTGGACCGACCTCATTGAACGCGCAGGCATTGCGCGCGAGTAAGGCCCGGCGTCGTGCACAGTCAAAGCCGCACGGGCACGGCATCTCGCAGCTGAAAACAAAGGAGCATGCGGCCATGGCCGAGCGTTCTTGTGCTGACGATTCACCCCCGACCAGCACGCATCACGCGCAGGTGCCCGCCCTTGAATCGCGACGGCGGCGCGCTCTGGCGACCTTGCTGGCCTTGCCAGCCCTGCTTGCAGCGCAGGCGCGAGCCGCCGGTGTGTGGCCGGAGCGTCCGGTGCGCTTTGTCGTGCCGCTGCCGCCCGGGGGCTCGTACGACTACCTCGCGCGACTGCTGGGCGATCAGTTTCGCGTTGCCTTCAATCAGTCGTTCGTGGTCGAGAACCGGGTCGGTGCCGACGGCCGTCTGGGTATCGACCATCTGGTGAGGCAACCCGCTGACGGGCAGACCATCGGCATCATCTCGAGCACGCATGTGGTCCATCCGAGCCTGGTACGGCAGATGCCCTACGATGTGCTGCGCGACCTCGCGCCGATCGGTCTCATCGCCAAAGCCCCGTTCGTGCTGGTCGTCCATCCCGGCGTTCCCGTCGACAGCGTGAGCGCCTACATGGCGCTCGCACGCGCGCAACCCGGCAAGCTGACCTTCGGCAGTTCGGGCGTGGGCTCGCCATTTCACCTGGCCGGTGAACTGATGAAGCGCATGGCCGGCATCGACATGCTGCATGTGCCCTACAAGGGATCATCGCCGGTGATATCGGCCCTGCTCGGTGGCGAGATCATGTCGGCCTTCGCGGCACTCGGTCCGGTGCTGGGGCATATCCAGGCGGGACGACTGCGTGCGCTGGGCATCGTCGACTCGCAGCGCACCCGCGTGCTACCCGCCATACCGACGATTGCCGAAGCCGGTCCCTTGCCTGGCTACGGCCTCGATTCGTGGCTGGGTCTGGTGGCGCCGGCGGGCACACCGGCCGAGATCATCGATCGCATCGGCAGCGAACTCAATCGCACGGTGCAGAACCCCGAATTTGCCGAACAGCGCCTCATTCGCCAGGGCTACGACCCCTTTGTGTCGACGCCGGCGGCGATGCGCGAGACGATGGTCTCTGACCTCGCGCGGTACGCCCGCCTGATACGCGATGCCAACATCCCGGCCGAGTAATCCAGCGGCCCTGTCCTCCCGCAGGAGAACGCACCCATGAATACCCAGAGAACCACCGCGGCAGAACTGGGCCTGCTGTTTCAAAGAGAGTTCACGCTGTGCCGGCTTGCTCCAGGGGAGACGCTCGTGCTCCTCACCGATCAGACAACGTCGCGTGACATGGTGCATGCAGCCTTCGCAGCCGCCCAGTCGCTGGCAGCCATCGTGTTCGAGGTGTGCATCCCCAAGACCGTCGACCTCGCCCGCATCGCGCACGGGTCGCCCGCCGACGGCGAAGGGGTCATGAAAGCCCTGCTGTCAGCCAATCTGGTATGCACCTTCTTTCCGCCCAATCTGTCGCGCTGGCTGTCGGAACTGCGCGGTAACGGCGGGCGCATTCTCTCCATCATCGCCAGTCCCGATCAGCTGGCGAACCTGATGTCACCTCCGGGGCTGAAGGAGGCGGTACAGCATGCGGCAACACGCTATCGAGAGACGATGCGGGTGCAGGTCACCAGCAGTGCCGGAACCGATCTGCACTTCACTCGCGGGCGTCCGGGGGACACCGAGGTGCGCGGCTACTATGGCTACGCTGATGAGCCGGGGCATTTCGACCAGTGGGGTTTTGGCATGGTGGCCGACTTTCCCGATGAAGGCAGCGCCGAGGGTGTCGTCATGATCGAACCGGGCGATGTCTGGATCCTGCCCTACATCCGCATGGTCGAGAGCCCCATTCGCCTCGAGGTGGAGGCAGGCTTCATTCGTCACATTTCAGGCGGTGTCGATGCGAGAGCCTTCGATGACTGGCTCACCAGCAACAAGCGGGATCCCGACGACCTCGATCCGTTTGCAGTGTCGCACCTGGGGTTCGGACTGAATCCACGCGCGCGCTGGGATCACATCCTCACCTACGGCAACAGCCACGACGATCTCGCCGTAGCGATGCGCAGCTTTGCCGGCAACTTCCTCTTCTCGACCGGCCCCGGCATCCGGCGCAAGACGCGTGGCCACATCGACATGCCGATGTGCAACTGCTCGATCCGCTTCGACGGCGACCTGGTGGTGGACCGTGGCCGACTGGTCGATCCGAGGATGATCGTCAGCGCCTGATGCACGACCCGGCGGGCGCTCAGTCGACGGTCGCCCCCGACTGCCGCACCATCGGCTCCCACTGACGCAGATCGGCCTGGAGAAAGCGGGCGAACTCCTCGGGACTCATCAGCATCGGCTCCATGCCGTTGGCCATGAGGAAGCTCTTGCGAAAGTCGGGCAGGGCCAGCACCTGATTGGCCGCGCTGTTGAGCTTGCGGATGACATCGGTCGGCAATGCTGCGGGCCCGAGCAGCCCCCACCAGGCACTGACCTCGAAACCGGGCAGACCCGACTCGCTGGCGGTGGGCAGTTCGGGGTGACTGGCGAGGCGCCGCGGCGTGGCGGTGGCAACGAGGCGCAACTTGCCTTCGCCCGCGAGGGCATCAAAGGTGGTGATGTTGCCCAGCATCATGGTGATGTGGCCAGCCACCAGATCGGCCACCGCCGGGGCAGCACCCTTGTAGGGCACATGCAGGATGCTCGCACCGGTCAGTCGCTTGAACTGCTCGAGCGCAATATGCGGATAGGAGCCATTGCCCATCGATCCGTAGCGCATGTCCTCGGGGCGCGCCCGCGAAAAGGCCACCAACTCGGACAAGGTGCGCACCGGCACCGTGGCATTGACTGCAATGACAGGCGAATTGCTGCCGATCATCGCGAGCGGCGTGAAGTCGCGGATGGCGTCGTAGGGCACCTTGCGATACAGATGCGGATTGATCACGAAGGTCGAACTGTCGGAGACCAGCAAGGTGTAGCCATCGGGCGCTGCACGGGCGACGGCCTCGGCGCCGATCATCTGACCGCCGCCAGGCCGGTTCTCGATGACGACGGGTTGACCGAGCGAGGTCGACATGCGTTGTCCGAGCGTGCGAGCGAGCAGATCGGTCAGCCCGCCAGCGGTGGCCGGCACGACGACCCGAATGGGCCTCACCGGATAGCTCTGTGACTGAACGGTGCCTGCCGTTGCGGCCCACAGCAAACCCGCGCTGGCGACTGCCAGCATGCGCCTGGCGCTCATGATCATCTCCTGTTCGTGCCAGCGGTGAATCGGCAGGACCACCGCAACGAGCGCCGGCGTTTCAGCAACGCCTGCGCAAAGGTCAAGGGGGCGCGCTTCACCTCACCCGATCGCGAATCTGCTCGAGCGCAGCGCGGGCGCAGTCGTCGTCGAAGTTGCCACCCGGGGCGCCACCCACCCCGATACCACCGAGGACCTCGCTTCCCGACATCACGGTGACACCACCCGGGGTGAAGTTGATGTTGGGCAGACTCGCCAGGCCCGCGGTCGTCATGCCTGGCGCCTTGCTCATGCGCTCGAAGATGGCCTTGGTGGAGTCTTCCTTGCGCACTGGCGCAAGAGAGGCTGCCGTGTAGGCCTTGGCGTAGGCGCTGTCGATGGTGTGGACGGCGGCCCCATCGCCGCGCAGCATGGCCTGTCGTACGCCGTCGGCATTCACAAGGATGGCGGTCACCGCGTAGCCGCTGCGGGAACAGGTCGATACAGCCGCGCCCACGGCCTCGTGGGCAAGCGCCGCGCTCAACTGAGCAGTGCGGTGCAGGCCTGCAGCCGCCGATATCGACGGCACCAGCACGATCAGACATGAAAGCGCGCAAAGGCGCCGAGTCAGGTGAACAGGGAAAACCAAGGCTGTCTCCGTCAAAGGGTCTTGTCATTGAAACGCTGGCATCCGCCCGGTGGCCGGATACCACCCCGCAAGAGGCCTGGTCGGGCCTTGCAAGCTGCGTTCTACACCGGTCTTGCCCACTCGTCATCCCGATCAGCCGGGCTGCTACCATGCGCAGCAGAAGCTGTCGTACATCGAGGAGACAACCCGTGCCGGTACCCAACCCGCTGCGACGACGCATGATGGCCCTGCCAGGGGCACTGCTGGCTGCCGGGATGGCAACCCCGTTGGTCACAGGCCGCGCGCACGCCCAGACCTGGCCAACCCGCCCGGTACGACTGATCGTGCCCTATTCGCCCGGCTCAGGCGCCGACGTGTCGGCACGGGGCATCGCACGACTGCTCCCGCGCTTCCTCGGTCAGGAAGTCATCATCGAAAACCAGCCGGGCGGTGCCGCGATACCGGCCAGCCTCAATGTCGCCCGGGCCGCGCCCGACGGTTACACGTTGCTCTTCTCGGCCACGCAGCACGCCATCAACCCGAGCTTCGGTCCGCCGCTACCCTACGATTCGGTGGAGAGCTTCACGCCGGTTGCGAGGCTGACCAGCCAGCCGCTCCTGCTCGCCGTGAGCAGCACGGTACCCGCCAGCAACCTGGGCGAACTGATCGCCTATGCTCGGGCACGTCCGGGCAAGCTGAACTACGCCTCCACCGGCGTCGGTTCGTCGATTCATCTGGCCGGAGCGTTCTTCGCCAGCCGGGCCGGACTCGATGTGCACCATGTCGCCTACAAGAACGCTGCCGACGCGCTCATCGATCTGGTGCGGGGGGATGTGCAGTGGATCTTCTACCCCTACCAGAGCGTGCTCTCGCAACTGCAGAGCGGTCGCATCAGGCTGCTGGGCAGCACGGCAGGCCATCGCTCGACCTGGGCACCCGATGTACCCACCATGGCCGAATCAGGCTACCCCGACTTCGTGCTGCCTGCCTGGCAGGGCATCTTCGGCCCGGCCCATCTGCCGGCGTCGATTGCGGCGCGCCTCTACGAGGCATTCCGCGCAGCCCTGAGCGACCCGGCACTGGTCAAGACGTTCGAAGCCGGCGGCACCGACATCTTTCTCGCAGGGTCGGATGCCTTCGCCGATTTTCTTCGCAGCGAGATCGCCCGCTACCGTGACATCGTGCGCACCTCGGGCGCGCGGCCCGATTAGCGGGCAACGACCGGCCTGATCAGCGAGCGGCGCTCGGCCTCGATGCGCTGCGCAAGAATGCGACGGTAGCGCGCCGGGCCCACATCGATTTCAAGCAGCACGGGCTCGAGCACACGGTTGGCGCAATCGAGATAACGCTGCTGTGCTTCGATGACCGGGGCATCCTGTTCCTCGAAGGCAAAGCGACGCATCCGGGCAATCTTCTCCTGCAACTCGAGATCGAGCGCAAGGTCGTCGGTCTTCACCCCGAAGCGCACCGCGGTGAAGAAGTAATGCGTCGTTTGCGCGCTCTCCGGGGTCAGCATGTGCAGCGCATGAAAGCCGGTGCCGGTCATCGGATCGCGGCCGGGTTCACAGATGCAACTGAGCAGTCGCAAGCTGCTCGGGGCCATCCAGCGCATGCGCGTCACCTTGTCGACGCGGGGCGGATGATCGGGCCAGCACTGGGCGAAGATCGCCGGTGCGCTCGCGTCGCGCGCGTGTCGGGTCACGATCACGTCACTCCCCTCGACCTCGCACTGCGTGTCGGAGCGAACCGTATCGGCATTGCCGATCAGGCCTTCGTGCAGGTAGGAGGTATGGCTGAGATCGAGCAGGTTGTCGATGATCAGCCGATAGTTGGCACGGATCGAGAGGTAATCGAGCCGGGTCGAATGCAATGTCGGTGCGTGATCGAGAATCGAGTAATCGGGGATCGCATCAGGCTGTGGCGTCTGCTCCCCCATCCAGACCCAGAGTGCGCGATGCCGCTCGACCACTGGCCAGACCTTCACCCGCGCGCTCGGCGGAATGCGGCCGGCGCCATGCGGATTGTTCACGCAGGCCCCCGTCGCGTCGTACTCCAGACCATGGTACGGGCACTGAACCCGGCAACCCTCGAGCAGATGCCCCTGGCTCAGTGGTGCAAAGCGATGCGCGCAGCGATCCTCCAGCGCAACCCACTGGCCGCTCCCGGTTTTGAAGAACACGATCGGCTCATCGAGCATCGTGCGATGCGTGAGGGGCGCCTGGCAGAAGTCATCGACCCAGCCCGCCATGTACCACGCATTGCGCAGGAAACCGCCGGTGGTCATCGGCTGGGTCAGGTCAGACAGCATGCTGTGTCTCATCGGTTGGGTTCAGGGCGATCAAACAAGCACCGTACACGTCTCATCGGCGAGAGCGCCGTCGCGGGGGCCAGATCTACTCCGGGGTAATGCCCGCCTGACGCACCATCTTTCCCCAGACGGGCGTCTCTCGCGCAATCAATTCGACAAACGCAGCACGCGATATGCCGCCAGGCTCGACCGATTGGGGTCGCAGGAAGGTCTCGACGAAGGACGTGTCACCGAGCACCTTCAGGACATCGGCATGGATGCGATCAAGGATCGCCTCGGGCGTGCGCGCCGGGGCAGCAAGCGCGAACCACGCATTGATCGAGAACCCGGGCACCGTCTCGCCCACGGTTGGCAGATCGGGATGCACCGGCAGACGCCGTTCGGTCGCGGCCCCGAGCACCTTCAGTCGCCCGGCCTTGAGGCTCGACTCGAAGACACTCATGTTGATGAGAATCATCGAGAGGTCACCGGCGATGATCGCCGGCATCGCGCCGGCCGAGCCCTTGTACGGCACATGCAGGAGGTCGATGCCGGCCATCTGGGCAAAGTGCGCCATGCTCACGTGGGAATACGACCCATTCCCGAACGACCCGTAGGAGAGCTTGCCCGGATTCTGTCGGGCGTATGCGATCAGTTCGGCCACATTGCGCGCCGGCACCGCGTTGCTGAGCGCGATGGCCGGCGAGAGCCAGCACACGACGGTTATCGGGGCAAAATCCGCAATCGGGTCGTAGGGCAACTTGCGATAGAGGTGCGGATTGATGACGAAGGTGGCAGGCTCGGTGAAGAAGAGCGTGTACCCATCGGCCGGCGCTCGCGCCGCTGCCTCGGCACCTGGAATCGTGCCGGCACCGGGCCGATTCTCGACGTAGACATTGCGCCCCCAAAGCGTGGACAGGCGCTGCGTGAGACCCCGCGCGATCGTGTCGGTACCACCGCCGGGCGTCAACGGCACGATGACCTTCACCGGACGATCGGGATAGTTCTGAACCTGCGCTGAAGACTGCGCCCGAGCAGGCGCCTGCGACAGGCAGAGGCCGACCAGGGCCGCGGCCAGAATGGCTGCACGCGCGACCCCGGCAACACGGCGACCCGCGGGGGGCAGTGCATCCGCAACCTTCGGCGGCCAGAGATCAGTCTGTGATCCATGCATGGGTGTCTCGCTCCTGGGATCGTTTCTTGTGGCATGACAGCAGCGCCACGATGAGCGCGCGGCCGACGATAGGCCGCGACTCCCGGGGTGTCAACCCGACTCGCCGCGAACGGCAACACGCATCGTCATCGAAGGGCATAATCGACGGCACATCCGGACACGCAGGACAGGCATGCCGGGCAAGTACGTCAAGCAAGCACGCACAACAACCGGTCGGGGAGACAACCCACATGCAAGTCGTCAGTCTGCGTCGCCTCGGCTTGCGCCGAATACCTGCACTGCTCACCGCGGGCGTTGCCGCCATGGGCTTGCTCGCCACCACGATGGCCAACGCGCAGGCACCCGAGAGCACCTGGCCTGCGCGTCCCCTGCGCCTCATCGTGCCGTTCGCAACCGGCGGCGGGACTGATCTGGTCGGCCGACTGGTGGGTCAGAAACTGTCCGATCGCCTGGGACAACCGGTTGTCGTCGACAATCGTGCTGGTGCCGGCGGCAACATCGGCACCGAGGCCGTCGCGCGCGCTGCACCCGATGGCTACACGCTGCTGCTGGCCTATGCGAGCCACGCGAGCAACGTGAGCCTCTACGCACGACTGCCGTTCGACCCGGTGGCCGACTTCGCACCGATCGGCATGATTGCCACGCTCCCCAACCTGCTCGTGGTGCACCCCGACCTGCCGGTTCGCAGTGTGGCCGATCTCATTGCACTGGCGCGCGCAAAGCCGGGGCAACTCAACTTTGGCTCAGGTGGCGTGGGAACACCCAATCACCTGTCAGGCGAGATGTTCAAGGCCGCCGCTCGCATCGACGTGCGTCACGTGCCCTACAAGGGGATCGGGCCGTCGAACCTCGCCCAGATTGCCGGCGAAGTGCAGTTCTCGGTACCCGGCCTCTTTACGGTGCTGCAGGCGGTGCGAGCCGGGCGAATCAGGGCGATTGCCGTCACCAGCCTGCGACGCAGTGAAGTAGCCCCCGACGTGCCCACGCTGGCCGAGTCGGGACTGCCCGACTTCGAAGCCATCTCGTGGTACGGCCTGCTCGCGCCAGCACGCACGCCGCCTGCACTCATCAGTCGACTCAACCTTGCATTGAACGACATCGTGAACGAACCGGCGATGCGCCAGAGCCTGCTCGCCATGGGCAATGAGCCCGAGACCGGCACGCCGGCGCAGTTTTCCCAACGCATCAGCGCCGACATCGCGCGCTGGTCCAATGTCATCCGGGCAGCGGGGATTCGTGTCGATGAGTGACGTCTGGAAGAAGATCCTTGTCGACAAGGATGTCGAGGTGCCGATGCGCGACGGTGTTCGCCTGCGCGCCGATGTCTTTCGCCCACGCGGTCGGGCACGCGTGCCGGTCATCATCAACATGGGCCCCTACCACAAGGACAAGCACTGGGCACCCCCAGCCGATCTGGAGGAGAAGGACAACCCGCACATGAACTGGGAGACCGCCAATCCCCAATGGTGGGTCCCCCAGGGCTACGCGCTGATGCGCATCGACACGCGGGGCTCGGGTCGGTCACCCGGCAGGACCGAACTGCTGACGCTGCAGGAAGCCATCGACTTCTTTGATGCCATCGAGTGGGCCGCCGGGCAGGGTTGGTGCACCGGGGCGGCAGGTACCCTGGGCGTGTCCTACCACGCGATCAACCAGTGGCTCGTGGCCAGCCTGCGGCCGCCCTCGCTCAAGGCCATCATTCCCTGGGAGGGTGCAGCCGACCTCTATCGCGACTGGGCTTATCACGGCGGCCTCTTCAACCTGGGTTTCCTTGGCAGCTGGATCAACATCCACACCGCACATCACCTGCTGGGCAAGCCACAGACGCACAACCCCGACCGTTTCGCCACCGACTGGCTCTGGCAGTACATGCGCGAGAGTCTCGATGCCGGCCGGTACCAGGGACGACAAGCCGCCTGGGATGCCATCGACATGCCGATGCTCTCGGCAGGCAACTGGAGCGGCATGGGGCTGCACCTTCGCGGCAATACCGAGGCGTGGCTGCGCGCGGCATCCCCTCACAAGAAGCTGCGCCTGCATGCGGGCACCCACTTTCATCCGTTCCACTCGGCAGAGGGTCGCCAGGACCAGCTGCGCTTCTTCGATCACTGGCTCAAGGGCAAGGACACCGGGTTCATGCGCGAACCGCCGGTGAAACTGCAGATACGCACCGGGGGCGGACGCGCCGACTTCTGGCGGCATGAAAACGAATGGCCGCTCGCACGAACCGTCTGGACACCGTTCTACCTTCAGCCCGTGCGTCGCCCCTCGTCACAGGCATCGACACCGCTACCCGGCCGCATCGGCACCGTGGCACCCGCACGTGCGTCGCGCATGACCTGGTCGGCCACCGGCTTTGATCGCAAGGCAGGGACACCCTCGTGGAGCGCGGCCGCCGCGACCCGACCGGCCGTGCCCTCGGGGGTATCGTTCGAGACCGAACCGCTCGAGGCAGACACCGAGATCACCGGGCCGATCAACCTCGTGCTCTGGGTCTCGAGCACGACCGAAGACCTGGACATCTACGCGACCTTGCGCAACATCGATGCGGCCGGCAACGACGTCTGGGAAATCGGCCAGCAGGGTCAGCCGGTGCCGGTGGCCAAGGGCTGGTTGCGCGCCTCGCACCGCAAGCTCGACCCGGTGCTGTCAAAACCCTGGCGCCCGTGGCATGTCCACGACGAGCGGCAGGCGCTAAAGCCGGGCGAGGTCGTGCAACTGCAGGTGGAAATCTGGCCGACCTGCATGGTGTTTGCCCGCGGACACCGGATACGCCTCGATATCCAGCCGCGCGATGGCGTGGGAAGCGCGCCCTACACGCACTACAGCGCCGACTACAACACCGGGGACAACACGATTCACCTGGGCGGCGCCACAGCCTCGTACCTGCTGCTGCCGGTCATCCCGGGGGGCGGCAGAAACCCCGCTGCCAGCGCAACGCCGGGAGTCCCGTCCGCGGTACCCGAGGGTGCGCCGCCTGGCGCGAGCGCCCGTCAGCCGGTCAGGCGCGCGCAGCGTGCCAGGCGCTTACCGCCCGCGTCATCTCGTCGAGCGAGCCGCACACGGTGACCCCGGCACGCTCGAGCGCTTCGGCCTTGGCGGCGTAACTGCCGTGCCGGCCATGCACCAGCGCGCCGGCATGACCCATGGTGATGCCTTCCGGTGAACTGCGCCCGGCAATCAGGGCAAAGACCGGCTTGGCAAAGGCATGCTCGATCAGCGCCTGGGCAAATTCTTCCTCCTCGCTGCCACCGATTTCACCGACGATCAGCAAGGCCTCGGTGCCCGCGTGCGCTGCATAAAAGGGCACCAGTTCGGCAAAGCGGGTGCCTTTCACCGGATCGCCGCCGACACCGATCCAGACCGACGTACCGACACCCGCGGCAGTAAGTCGGTATCCCGACTCGTACGAGAGCGTGCCGCTCTTGGACATGAGGCCCAGGGGGCCGGGCAACAGCGAGGCCTCGGGAAGGAAGCCCAGCTTGACCTCTCCGGCAACCGCCATGCCTGGGGTCGAGGCACCGATCCAGGTGACCCCGGCAGCCTGCACCAGGCGACGGGTGCGCAGCGCATCGTGCACTGGCATCCCCTCGGTGGGCGTCACCACGAGGCGGATGCCGGCCGCCACGGCTTCGGCCACGGCGTCGGCCAGTTGTGCCGCTCCGACCAGCAGCACGCTGGCCGTCGCGCCGGTTGCTGCAACGGCCTCGGCGCACGTGGCATAGACCGGCACACCATCGACATCGGCCACTTCGGCGCGTGGCGAGACCCCGGCGACGATGCGGGTGCCGTAATCGCGCATGCGCCGGGCGTGCATGCGACCCGCACGACCCGTGATGCCCTGAACCAGAACGGGGGTATTGCGATCAACGCCCGGATCGATCATGCCGGCACCCCTTCAGCAAGATGCACCCGCACCTGCGCCAGGGCCTCATCGAGCGAGGTATGCAAGGCGATGCCGCGCGCTGCCAGCACAGTCCGCGCCGCGTCGACCCGGGTGCCCACCAGACGCGCGACCACCGGCACCTTGAACTGCGGCACCCGCGACAGCGCCTCGAGCAGCAGGTTGGAGAATTCGCCCAGATCGGTGATGCCGGCAAAGATGTTCACCAGCAGCACCTTGACCCGTGGCCCCTCGCTGATCCAGCGCAGCACGTCGACCAGACGGGTCGGGTCGCCGCGCAAGCCCCCGGTGCGCACATCGAGAAAATTGTGCGGCCGCAAACCGGCAGCGCGCATCTCGTCGATGAGCATCATCGATAACCCGGCACCGGTGGTGAGAAGACCGATATCACCCTGCGGATCGACCACCACGTAATCACAACCGTGGTGCTCCTTGCGCCAGGCCTCGGGGTAGGCCACCGCCCGATCATCGATCAGGGCACGCAGGCCCGCCTGGCGGTAGCTCGCGTTGTCATCGGTGACGATGCGGGCATCACCGGCCAGCCAGGTGCCGTCGACAAGGACAAAGAGCGGGTTGATCTCGAGCAGCGTGAGGTCTTCGTCGACAAACACCCGAGCCAGTCGGCGGGCAGCGTCGCCCAGGGCAGCCGACAGCCGCGGCGACAGGCCATCCACGAGCCGGGCGATGCCAGCATCGAGGGCATCGGCTTCGGGTGCCAGAACGAGGCTGCGCACGGCGCCGGCCACCTGCGCCTGCGCCTCGATGTCCACACCCCCATCAGCCGCCAGCATCACCCGCACGGCAGCGGCCTGCGCATCGAGGGTGAAACTGAGGTAAGCCTCGTGCGCTTGCGCAACGCGCGTCTCGACCCGGCAGGAACGCACGATCATCGACCGATGCGTGGCCCCGAGCATGTCGGCCATGCAGCGACGTACCGCAGCGAGGTCATCGGCGGCCCGCACCAGGCCCGCCTTGCCGCGACCACCCGCGGCGACCTGGGCTTTCACCATCCACGGGCCGGTCGGCAACAGGCTCGGATCGAAGTCCGCCGTATCGAGCAGCACACCGGCGGCAACCGGCAGGCCACAACGCGCGAGCAGCGATTTGCCATCATGTTCAAGCAGGAACATGGATAGAGCCACCCACGGATCATTGCGATGGCGGCGATTATACTGGGCAGACCTCTGCCGGCTGCAGCAAGCCACGACTCGGGATCCAAACGCCGTGCATCGCATCGACGTACACCACCACATCCTGCCCCCGGCCTACGTGTCGATGGTCGGAGAAGAGCGCATTGCATCCCCTTCCTCGTCGGGGATGCTGCCGCGCTGGAGCATCGAGCACGCGCTTGACGTGATGGACCGCGCCGGCATTGCCAGGGCGATCACGTCGATCTCATCACCCGGCTTCTCGACCGCCGACAACGCCGCGGGCGAACACTGGCGGACCCACCTGGTACGCAGCTGCAATGAATATGCAGCCCAGATGGCGCGCGATCATCGCGATCGCTTCGGCCTGTTTGCCAGCCTGCCACTGCCCGATCTCGATGCAAGTCTGGATGAGGTGGCGTACAGCCTTGATGTGCTGGGCGCCAACGGCATCTGCCTGCTCACCAATCATGAGGGGCGCTATCTCGGCGACCCCTTCTTCGAGCCCCTGCTGGCCGAACTCGATCGGCGCGGTGCCATTGTCTTCGTGCATCCGGCGAGCCCAGCCTGTCCGGCCTGCCTGCCGGGTGTCTCGGCGTCGACGCTTGAATTTCCCTTTGACACGACCCGTACGATCACCAGCCTCGTCCTCGCCGGCGTGACGCTGCGCCACCCGCGCATCCAGTTCATCTTCTCGCATGCCGGGGGCACCTTGCCGTTTCTCGCGGGCCGCCTGGAATCGCTCACGCGTAACAACCCGGCCTTGCGCGAACAGACGCCGCAAGGTGTCATCGCCGAATTTCGCAAGCTGTGGTTCGACACCGCGCTGGCCGCCAACCGATGGGCCTTCAGTTCGCTGCTCGAACTCACCTCGCCCGAGCGCATACTCTTTGGCACCGACTTTCCCTTTGCCAGCGACGCGCGCGTGCAGTCGGCGGTGAGCGATCTTGCGCACCTCGGACTCGACGCCGGGGCCCTCGCCGCCATGGAAAGCGGCAACGCCTTGCGACTGCTCGGCCGAGGCCATTGACACCACAGGCACTCGCTCGGGCGGCCATCACACCGCAGAAGCCACCAGAAACGATGAGGAGACGCCGTTGACCCACCCCCCTTCAGGGTCGTCTGGCCTGCCGGCCCTGCTCGCCTTCCTCTGCATCATGGCCTGCGCCACGGCCTCGGCCCAGACCTATCCGACACGCCCGGTTCGCATCATCGTGCCCTCGACGGCGGGCGGCACGACCGACGCAATAGCCCGCGCCATCTCGCAGGAACTCTCGGGCCGACTGGGTCAACCGGTGCTGATCGAGAACCGCGCGGGCGCAGGCGCACAAATCGGCATCGACGCCACCGGCAAGGCCAACGCCGATGGCTACACGCTGCTCGTGGTGTCAAACTCCATCCTTCCGGTTCTCAAGAAGGTGCCACCCTACGACCCGGCCCGTGACTTCACGCCGATCGCGCTGATTGCACGCTCACCCATCGTCTACGTCGTGCCCACCGCACTGCCGGCCGCCAGTCTCACCGCGCTGATCACGCAGGCGAAGGCTCGCCCCAATGCCATCCGCTATGGGTCGGCAGGCGTCGGCAGCGCCCTTCATCTGGCCGTCGAGATGCTGGCTTCTGCCGCGGGGGTCGAGATGCTGCACGTCCCCTACAAGGGGGGCTCGCCGATGATGCTGGCCGTGGTGGCCGGTGAGGTCGAGATGGTGCCGACCAGCCCCGACTTTGCACGCCGATACATGGACTCCAAGCAACTGCGCAGCCTCGCCCAGACCGGATCGAAACGACACGCGCTCTTGCCCGAGGTGCCTACGACCGCCGAACTCGGTCTGCCGGAGGTCGATGTGCTGAGCTGGTTCGGCCTCTTCGGTCCGCCACAACTGCCATCGGAGATTGCACACAAGCTGTCCGTGGATGTGGCCGCCGTGGTCGACCTGCCAGCGGTCCGGCAACGACTGGCGGTCGTCGGGGCAGAGAGCGCGCCGACCACCCCCGAGTCGTTCACGCGCTACGTGGCCGACGAGAACAGTCGGTGGACACGCGTGGTTCAGGCCGCGCGCATCCCCTTGCAGGATTGAAGGACGCCCGACAGGCGAACCCGCCGGATCAGGCAGCAATCGGCTGAGGCGTGGCTGGGGCCGGTTGATAGTCACCCACCTGCAAGTCCTGCAACCGGGGCAGCACATCGCGCGAAAACCGTTGCAGGCTGTCGACGGTATCGGCATGCGAGAGGTCGCCGCCCTGGCCCATCATCAGCAGATTGCCAATACCACCCACGTGCCGGTTGTAGGCACGCACCTGCTCGAACACCTGATCGGCCGTGCCGGCAAAGACCACATGCGCGTCAATCAGATCATCGATGGTGGCGTCGTAGAGCGGTACGCGCGAGCCATCCGAGCGCTGCACGGTGCGACTCTCGGCCACATAGGCCGGGTCGGTGCGCAGGCGCTGATCGAGCGCCACAAAGCGGGCCGGCGTATAGCCGGGCGGGCTGTTGAACTGCGGCGCCAGACGGGTCTGGGTACGGGTGTATCCCGCGATGTGCCAGGCGCGACGTTTGGCTTCGGCCTCGGTATCGGCAACAGCCATCATCGCCATGTAGCCGAACTGCTCAGGCGGCGGCATGCCCCAGCCCAGTTCGATCCAGCGACTGCGATAGCCGTCGAAGAGCTTCTTCGAATCACGACCTGTGAGAAACGTGGCGACCCGGGCCCGCTGCTCGCCAATCCAGGCACCCGGGCCCGCACCGATCGACACCATCCAGACCGGCGGATGCGGATCCTGGTAACAACGGGGCCAGATGTTCACACCGCGGTACTGGAAGAATTCGCCCTGCCAGTCAAAGGGCGCATCGTGCGTCGTGAGGGCCTTGAGGATCAGCCGATAGGCCTCGCCAAACCGCCGCGTCTGGGTAACCGGGTCGCCCATGGCCGCAAACACCTCGTACTGCGCACCACGCACGAAACCCATCTCGAATCGGCCGCGCGAATAGCAATCGATCATGGCAATTTCTTCAGCCACTCGTACCGGATCGGGCCGGTTCGCGATCGGGATGCCAAGAGACATCAACCGTACCTTCTTCGTCGTGCGTGCCAGGACCGCCAGGGGCAGCGTGCACGAGGCCGACATCGAGGTGGCCGTGGCATGGTGTTCGTTGATGAGGATGTTGATCCCGAGGTCATCACACATCTGCCACTGGTCGAGGTACTGGTCGTACAGATCGGCAGCGATGCGCGGGTCGATGTGACTGTTGGGCAGCACGTTCTTCAGCGGACCAGGAACTGCGTCCCAGACCGGGTGATACGGCTGTTCGGTGAATTGCCAGACGCGCACGATGATCTCCGATGATTGGGGTTAGAGCGATGCCTGAGCCTGCGCGCCAGCCAAAGCAGCGGTCGATGCAGGAACGCAAGCAGGCAGCCCTGCGAAACGAACGATCTCGCTGGCGACCGCCGCAGGCTGCTCGACGCCCGGATAGTGGGCGGCGCCTGCGATCAACTGGAAGACAGCCCCCGGAATGGCAGCGGCACAGGCACGACCATACTCGGCGCTGGCGATCTGATCGGCTTCACCCCACAACACGAGCGTGGGTACATCGATGCGATGAAGCCAGCGACGCAGGAGCGGATTGACCATGTAGGGCATCCAGCCAAAGAGGCTGAGTGACTCGCGGTTGCGCGCGGCTACCAGCAGTTCGTCATCGCTCATCTGGGTCGCATTGCGTGCCCAGCGCTGCGGTTGGACCCAGCTGCGCCGCGCGACTTCATCAGGGTGAAGCGCGAAGAGGTCGGCAATTTCAACCGCTGTCTCGTCGGCACTGAGGCGGACCCCGAGCGCGTCGATGAGCACCAGATGCCCGATGCGAGCGGTGCTGCGGATCGCCATCTCCTGCGCAATCCAGCCACCGAACGATGCACCCACCAGAACGATATCGTCGAGCCCAAGCTGATCGAGGAGATCGAGATGGAAGTAGGCCAGGTCATCAACATACCGAAACGCGCTCGGCAGCGCAGTATGACCGAACCCGGGATGCGAGGGTGCCAAGACCCTCGCCGAGTGAGAGAGCCCCTCGATCAAGGGCGCACAATGGACAAGCCCGTCCCCCGAGTGCAGAAAGACCACCGGTCTGCCCGAACCCTGCTCGAAGATTTCCGCCGAAACACCGTGGCATTGCACGGTCGACTCACTCAATGGCGCCACCCGAAACGTCTCCCCGCGTCAGCCCGAAGGCCTGCCGCAAACTCCTTGTGTTGCCCGATCTTATCAGCCTGGCGTGCACCCATCACGTCGCGCCGCTGAACGATGCCTGCGAGACCGCCGAGCGACCGGCCGATGATTTCCTTGCTGCTACTGCAAGCCCAGAAGACCAAGGCTCTTGACGAGCGCTCCCCACTTTTCACTCTCGGCACGCATGTACTGTTGCACACCCTCGATCGAGGGTGTGGCATGCGGAATCAATCCAAGACCGTAAATACGCTGCTGGATGTCAGGGACGGCCATGATGCGTTTCATGGCCTCATGCAGACGATTGACGATTTCACGCGGCGTTGCCGCGGGGACCTGCAGCACATGCCACCCCAGCGCTTCGAAATCGGCCACGCCCGAGGCCTCGGCAAACGAGGGCACCTCGGGCAGGGAAGGAAAGCGCGTGAGTGAAGAAACGGCCAGCGCTCGCAGCTTTCCGTCGCGGACGAGGGGCAGCGAAAGCCCGGCTTCAGCGAAGGCCATGTCGACATGACCTGCCACGACATCGGAGACGGCCTGGGGGCTGTTCTTGTACGGCACGTGCGTAATTTCGAGGCCGAACTTCTGCTTCATGAATTCCATCGCCAGATGCTGGGCAAGGCCCGCACCCGGGGTGCTGTAGCTGAGCGGCGACTTGCTCTCGCGAATTACCTTTACCAGGTCGGCCACGCTGCGCGCTGGCAGCGACGGATTGACGACGAGGACGAACGGCGAGTGCAGATAAAGCGCGATCGGTATGAAATCGCGGTCCGGGTCATAGGCGACCTGCTTGTACAGAAACGGATTGATACTCATCGATGCGCTCGAGCCCACCAGCAAGGTCAGGCCATCCGGCGCCGCCCGGGCGACCTGTGCACTCGCCAGCATCATGGCAGCACCGGGCCGGTTCTCCACGATGACCGGCTTGCCGAGCGACTGCGCCAGACGCTCGGCATAGAGGCGCGCCACGGTGTCCATGCCGGTGCCTGCCGCCAGCGGCACGACGAGTGTGACGTTGCGTGATGGGTAGCTTGCGGCTGAGGGCTGTGCGCCGGCAGGCGTCGATCCAAACAGCAAGGCGATGACCGAGCAGACCGCAGCAGCTTTCGCGGGCTGACGGACACCTGCCAGACGCACCCGAAGGCACTTTAAACGCGAGAGCTTGAACATGTCGGACCACCCTGAAGCGTCGTCGGACAGATCATACCTCCCGACCAAGCCTCAATCACAGTACGTGCGAAACCCCGCCTCACCCGGCGGGAAGCCCCGCTCGGCAGCCAATTCCCAGGACCGCACACAGGCGGAGAGCCGCCCGCACCAGCGGTAGCGGGCGACACACCAGCGCGCGGGTCAGGCATGATTCGGCTGGCGCACCGGACCTGACAGCAGCGCAGGCTCAGTCAGCCGCTTTTTGCGCCATGCATCGCCATGGCCCGCGCCGAATCGGATGATGACGATGATGAAGTCGATGACAGCGGTGGCGAAATGACAGCAAGCCTGTCGCCCCCCTCGCAAAGCACCCGGTCCTTTGCCGCCCTGCGCAATCCGGACTACCGATCGTTCTTCCTGTCCAGCGCCATCGCAATGACAGCCGACAACATCGAGCATGTCATCAGCTACTGGGTGATCTTCGAGAAATTCCAATCGGCAACGCTGGGGGGCATTGCGGTCATCACGCACTGGATGCCCTTTCTGCTGCTGTCGGTCTGGGCAGGAGGTCTGGCCGATCGCTACCCGCGGCGGCGCATCATCCAGATCGCACAGGGCCTCTTCATGTTTGCCTCGCTCGCCTGGGGCGTACTGTTTCTCAGTGGCCACCTTGCCTACTGGCATGTGGTGGCCCTGCTCACGATACACGGCATGGCAGGCATGCTCTGGACGCCTGCAGGACAGGTGATCCTCCACGAGATGGTGAAGCCCGAGGAACTGAGCAGCGCTGTCCGCTTGAATGCCACCGCGCGCACGCTGGGCATTCTGCTGGGGCCGGCCATCGGTGGGGGCCTGATGCTGGCGTTCGGCCCTGCCTGGGCCATTCTGGTGAATGCCATGCTGTTCATTCCAGCAATCGCCTGGTGCAGCTTCACGCGGTTCGGGCGCAACCGGCAGGCCGATGGCGCTGCTCCACCTCGACCGGGTCTGGGCGACATCCCCGCGACCCTTCGCACCGTACGCCATGATCGGCGCATCATCGCCATGCTCTTGCTGGGCGGTGCGGCATCGTTCTTCGTCAGCAATGCCTTCCAGGCCCAGATGCCCCAGTTTGCTCACGACCTGGGGGCGGAACGGGCCGACTTCTCATATACCCTGCTGCTGTCCTCCAACGCGGTCGGCGCCATCGTCGCGAGCATCGTGCTCGAGAGCCGCGGCATGCTGCGAGTGGCACCCAACACCGCGGCTACGCTGGTTTTGCTGTGGTGTCTGGCGATCATCGGCTTTGCGCTGTCGACCAGCTTCGTGGTCTCGGTCTGCATGATGTTCCTGGCCGGCTTCCTGATGCTGGCCTACAGCTCGATGGCACAGACCATCGTCCAGATGCATGCGCCTCCTGCCTCGCGAGGCCGGGTCATCGGACTGTTCAACATGGCGGTCAACGGTCTGCGGACCTTCAGCGGCATCTCGGTGGGCTTGCTCGGTAGCCTGCTGGGGGTGCACTGGTCACTGGCACTGAGTGCCGTGACGCTGCTCGCAGTGACGCTGGCTCTGCGACTGACCCTGTGCCGCGAAGTCACCCCGCAAGCCTCGTGAGGGGCTATGGGCAGGCGGCACAACACGGCTGAAGAAAGCCGCGAGGCGAGCGCTCGTCGATCAGGCCAGGCTAACGCCAGCCGCGGTGCCAACCACGTTCAGGGTGATGCCAGCCCCAGCCCTCGGAGGGGTGATGCATCCACGACCAGTCGGGAGAGGGCTGCGCGTAATGGGGTGGCGCGTACATCACCCCGGGCGGGACAATGATCCCGTGCGGGGGATAGGCGGAGGGCGGTGCAACGATGCAGCCGGAGAGGCCGGCAAGGAGTATCGCCGCTGCCAGAGAGCGTCCCATCGGTGTCATGGCTGAATCCTTGATCGAAGAACAAGACCTGCTTAACGCGCCTTCGATCAGCCTGACACACTCAGGCGTGAACGCCCATGCAACAGGATATTGCTTGCGCAATGACAGGTATCGCGCCGACGCGCTGGCCACAGCCCGATCAACCTGCAGGCGGAGACTTGCGAACCCAATTGACGATGAGCGTGATACCCAGCGCCCAAAAGACGGGCACGAAGAGCGCACTGAGTATGGCTTCGACCCAGGGCGACCCACTCGCCTGCGACATGGGCTCCCAGCGGATCACGAGAAAGATGAGTTCGGCAACGAGGCAGACGAGATAGACCCGCTTGTTCATCAAGGTATTCATGACGCCCCCTGGCTTGCCGCCGTGTCCCGGCGTGGGTGCCCGAAGTCTATCGCAGCCAGCCAGTGAGAGGTCGTACCTACCTCGGGCCGGAACCCTCGTGCCGGAGCAATCGAGGTCAGGCATGAAACGCCACGGCAAGCGCGGGCAGGGCTGCACACCAGGCCCAGAAGAAACGGTTCAGCCCAAAGTGCCAGTACACCATGAAATGAAAGACCGGGGCGACAGCGCACCATGCCAGTGCCCAGCGGGGTCCGCAGATCACGATGGGCACCGAACATTCCCAGAGGATGAAGACCCACGAGAGCACGCATGCAACGCGCTTGCCGCGAAACACACTGCTGCGATGCAAGGGCCCGTGCAGACCCCCCTCG
This sequence comes from uncultured Pseudomonadota bacterium, assembly GCA_903829815.1. Classification (GTDB taxonomy): domain Bacteria; phylum Pseudomonadota; class Gammaproteobacteria; order Burkholderiales; family SG8-39; genus CAIXPL01. The sequence goes on from CAIKRR010000059.1 coordinate 20,611, forward strand.
AGCAGGCTGGTCAAGGCGCGCCCGGTGCGCCAGCCGCGATAACGCAACTTCACCACGCCCGACAGGAAGTACGACGTAAGGGTGTGAACGGCGATGTATCCGAGCCCGGAACGCCAGGCCATGGTCGCTCCCACCCAGGGCGTCGCAGCGTGTCCGATGAGAAGCCCGGTCACCACCACCAGCGTCATGAAGTCGCTGCCCCCATTGAACGCACCGCGCCAGCGCACCAGGATGACGACCGTGCCCAGGAAGAGCACGAGCACCATCCAGGTATGGACAAAGCCCGCGAGCAGGCACACACCGAGCAACGCGCGCATGAGAAGGTGCGCGTGCCAGACGCGCTCGGTCTGGAGGACATCGAGCAGCGCGCGCAAGGCCGAGGGCGCCCGCGCGAGCTCTTCACGCTGGATCGCCCACTGCCACACACCCTCGCGCGCCAGGGGCGCCTCGAGACGCAGATATTCCGCTGTCTGGACGAGGAGACTCAGGGCCCATAGCACTTCGGTGAGTCTGACTGCGCTCGACAGTGTCGAGAGACTCACGACGTGTACTCGGGCGACGTCAGCACCTCGGTGCCTGCGAGCCCATCGTCGTAGGGCGGCACGAGACACAACTGGAATTGCCAGGCGACAGGCGGCTCTTCGAGACACGAGGCGGCGACGCGCGCTCGCGCCAGTCTTGACACCAACCGGTAGGTGGGCAGACTCGCAACGGCAGCGCCATCGTCTGCCGCTTGAACATCTGCGCTCAGATGTTCAATGAGACTCTGCTCGACCAGCGCCAGATTGCCGGCCGGGTTGTGAAAGAGGGTCGACAGCCGGCGCCTCGCACGGGGCCACCCGGGTTGCCAGTGGCTCCATTCACCGGCGCGGTTGCAATAGCGGGTGCACAGCACGGCCCGATGGGTGACACGATGGTAGAAGCGCCAGTTCGGAAAGAAGCTGCGCAGCAGGTACAAGCCGCGCCCGTTGAAGACCGGGCCGCGAAACCACAAGGTCAGCACGAGAAACACCACATAGACCAGCACGGCAAGCATCATCGCCAGGCCTGGCCAGCCGTGAGCAATCCCCTCGAGATCGGTCGACACGGGCAAGGTTCGTTCGGCGATGGCGAAGGGCTACTCGGCCTGGATGCCGGCAGCCTTCACCACCTTGCCGATGCGCTCATGGTCGAGCCGGGCCCTTGCATCGAGGGCGGCACCGCTGATGGGCCAGGGCTCGGCACCCAGATTGGCAAAGCGTATCCGCAGGTCAGGTTGCGCCAGCACACGCGCCAGTGCCTGTGCCAGCCGCTCGGCAACCGGCGCAGGCAGATGAGCCGGTCCATGCAGCGCCGACCAGAACTCGAGCACCGCCTCCGGAAAACCTGCCTCGGCAATGCTGGGCACATCGGGCACGGCAGCCACGCGTGTCGGCGAGAGCATGGCGAGCGGACGCACGCTGCCCGCGGTAAGGTACTGCATCACCGAAGGCAGGGTATCGATGGCAAGGGTAACGCGCCCCGCCACCACCTCCGGAAGGGCAAGACCCGCACTCTTGTAGGGCACGTGCGTCATCTCGACGCCCGCAGCCATGCCCAGCAGTTCGCCGGTCAGATGCCCGATGCTGCCGATACCTGCCGAGCCGTAGGTGATACGACCCGGCGCCGCTCGGGCCAGTGCGATCACCTCGGCGACCGAACGGATGGATTGCTGAGAGCCCGTGGCCAGCATGCTGGTCGATCGCGCCACGCCACCGATCGCGGTGAAGGCAGTGGCCGGGTCATACGGAATCGACCGGAGCATATGCGGGGCTATTGAAAAAGCGCCGATGGTCGAGGCCATCAGGGTGTAACCATCGGGCGCAGCGCGGGCAATCAGGTCGGAGCCCACCGTGCCGGCAGCACCGGCGCGGTTCTCGACCACGAAAGGCTGCCCCAAGGCGTCACCCATGCGCTGGGCCAGCATGCGTCCGAGAATATCGGCGACGCCGCCCGCCGCGTAAGGAATGACGAGGCGCACTGCGCGGGTCGGATAAGGGCTCGCACCGGCCGTCTGCGCGAAGGCGGGCGATGCAGCCAGCGTAACGAACGCCGACAGGACAGACATCGCGACAAGTCGATGCAGGTGCATGAGATTCGATCCGGACAGCCAGAACGGCCGATGGATGTCAGTCGGCCTTCGCCCCTGATCGTCGCACAACCTCGCGCCACTTGAGAATCTCTGTCTGCAGGAAACCTGCCAGCTGCTCGGGTGTGCCACCCACGACCTCGGATGTGTCCTGTACCGCAAGCTGCTCGCGTGCAGCCGGCATCTGCAGGATGCGATTGAGCGCCTCGTTGAGCGTCTGGATGACATCGCGCGGTGTGCCCGCGGGGGCGAAATAGCCATACCAGCCAGCAGCCACCGCATTGGCGACGCCGGCCTCGCCCAGCGTGGGCACATCGGCCAGCGCGGCAAGGCGCCGCGCGCTGGTCACCGCCAACGCCCGCAACTTGCCCCCACGGATCTGCTGCAGCACATCGGTCGCGGTGCCAAAGAGCAGGTCCGTCTCGCCCGCCACCATGGCCAGCACGGCAGGGCCACTACCCTTGTAGGGGATGTGGGTCATGCGGATGCCGGCAGCCGCCGCAAACATTTCTGCCGCCAGATGCGCCGAGGTTCCCGACCCGGCAGAGCCGTAATTCATCGCGCCCGATCGGGCACGCTCCGAAGCGAGCAGATCGCTCAGACTGGCCCAGGTCGCACTCGGATGCACCACCAGCACATTGGGCGTGACGGCCACCAGAATCACCGGTGCAAAATCCCGCACCGGGTCATAGGGCAAGGTGGCAAAGAGACTCGGATTGATCGAATGCGGTCCGATGCCACCGACCATCACGGTGTAGCCGTTGGGTGCAGCCTTCGCGACGTATTCGGTGCCGATGATGCCACTGGCACCGACACGGTTCTCGACCACCACGGGCTGACCCAGCGCCTCGGCGAGGCGCGGCGCGGTGATGCGTGCGATCGAATCGTAGTAGCCACCCGCGGCATAGGGCACCACAACCCGGATCGGCCGCGCCGGCCACGACGCTGCCGACTGTGCCACCGCAAGGGCGGGTGCCAGCAGCGCCACGAGCGCGAGCAGAACACCGGCATGCCGAGCGCCGAGCGCGCAGGCTCGCTCGGGCAACCCCAATCTGCCGAGAAGGCCCGGAATGCCAGCACGCCCCCATGACGATGACGACTTCATCTCACCTCCTGCCCTGTGGCCTGCCGCGCCGCCTGAATGGCGCTGAACACGCGCTGTCCGGTGGCCGGCATCTCGACATGGCGCACCCCCAGATGGGCGAGCGCATCAACGACCGCATTGATGACAACCCCCAGCGCGGGGGTGGTACCGCCCTCGCCACCCGGGCGAATGCCCAGTGGGTGACTGGAACTGGGCACCTCGCTGATGCAGGTCTGGAACGAGGGAAATCCGTCAGCCCGCGGCATCGGATAGTCGAGGAAGGATCCGGCCAGCAACTGCCCCGAGTCCGGATCATGCACGCAATGCTCCATCAGGGCCTGCCCCACGCCCTGCACGATGCCCCCGTGGGTCTGGCCGTCGACGATCATCGGATTGACCGCACGCCCCACATCGTCGACCGCGGTGTAGCGCTCGATCGACACGACTCCGGTCTCGCCATCGACCGCCACTTCGCAGACATGAGCGCCATAAGGGTAGGCGGCCGTGTCGTTCACGATGTCGGAGACGGCAGCGAGCGCCGCCGGCGCAGCGTCAGTGGGACCGGGCATGGCCTGCGCGGCTCGAGCCACCTCGTACAGAGCCACGGCACGATCGGTACCGCTCAGATGGAATCGGCCAGCCTCGAAGCGCACGTCGGCTGCGCTGCATTCGAGCAGACGCGCTGCGAGTTGCGTGCCTCGTTCGATGATCTCGCGGCTTGCGTTCCAGATGACGATGCTCGCCTGGCGCATGCCGCGGCCGGAATGCGTACCGCCGCCCACGGACACGAACGCGGTATCACCGGTGCGAATCACCACCTCATCGAGGGGAACACCGAGCCACTCGCTGATCAGTTGGGCAAAGGTGGTGTCATGACCCTGCCCGGTCGATACCGTTCCGATCACGACCTCGATCCGACCCTCGGGACAGACCGTGACCTCGGCCCGTTCGCGCGGCGCACCGGTAGCCGTGTCGACGTAATTGGCGACCCCGATGCCCAGCCAGCGGCCGTTCGCACGCGCGGCAGCACGTCGCGTCTCGAAGCCGGCCCAGTCGCCCAGCGCCAGGGCCTGCTCCATGGCATCGGCGTAGTTTCCGTTGTCGTACACCATCCCGAACGGGTTTCGATACGGCAGTTCGTGCGGCGCGATGAGGTTGCATCGGCGCAGTTCCACCCGATCGAAACCGCATTCGCGGGCAGCCAGATCGATGAGGCGTTCCATCACGTACATCACTTCCGGGCGTCCGGCACTGCGGTAGGGCCGGGTCGGTGGCGTGTTGCTCACCACCGCTCGGGCGCGGAAGTGCACCACCGGTACGCGGTAGAGGCTCGACATGATCTCGACCCCCTTCTGCAGGGGCTGGAAATTGCCGGTGCAGGCGCCCAGATTGCCCACATTCGATCCGCGCATGGCGAGGAACCGGCCCTCGGCATCCAGCGCGAGGTCGGCGCTCACCGCAAGATCGCGCCCCTGGTAATCGCTCACGAAGGCCTCGTGGCGCTCACATGTCCACTTCACCGGTCGGCCAATGCGCCGCGCCGCCCATGCGGTCAGCACACACTCGGGGGTGATCATCCCGCGTGCCCCGAAATGGCCGCCCACATCGCCGATGACGACACGAACTCGATCGGGCGTGACGCCCAGCACCGTCGCAAGATCGTTGCGCAGGCGTACCGCGCCGCTCGAACAGGCGTAGAGCGTGTACTGCCCGGTTGCAGCGTCGAAGAGGCCTGTGGATGCACGGGGCTCCAGCGGCATCGCGGTGACCCGCTGAACCTGCGTCTCGAAGTGCACCACATGGGCGGCCCGCGCAAAGGCGGCCCGGGTGGCAGCCTCATCACCGAGCACCGCATCGAGGCAGACGTTGGAAGGGGCTGCGTCATCGACCCGGGGCGCATCCGCACGCAAGGCCTCGAGCGTATCGGTCACCGCCGGCAGCACCTCGTACTCGACCTCGACCCGCTCGGCAGCATCGCGCGCCTGCGAAACCGAGTCGGCCAGCACCATCGCCACCACCTCGCCGCCAAAGCGTGCCTTGTCATGCGCGATGACCTGATGCGGCACGACCCGGTAGGGTGTGCCGTCGCTGTTGGCCATCGGAATGTCGGCCGTCCCGAGACCGAAGGGCGTATGCGGGATCGGACCGAGCCCGTCGGCCCTGGCATCGGCACCGGTGAGGACAGCGATCACGCCCGGGCAGGTCATGGCGGCCCGCGCATCAACCGACCGGATGCGCGCATGAGCATGCGGTGAACGAACCATCACCGCGAAAGCCTGACCCTCGAAACGCCAGTCGTCGCTATAGCGACCACCCCCGGTGGTCAAGCGTGCGTCTTCACGACGCGGAACGGACTTGCCGATGCCGGACGAGGACACGCTCATGGCGGTCATCGCAACCCCGCCGCAACGGGCGCGCAAAACGGTGCGCGCAGCCACGCGTTCCTCAAACGAACATTCAGGCGGTACGTCGGGCAGACCATCGACATGTCTCCAGCAAGGCAGGGCGACCGGTTCTGGTGCCGGTCGATCAGTCTGCCGCCGCAAGGCGCGCCGCAGACCGCAAGGTGAATTATGCAACCTGGAGGGCCACTCGGCATGCCGGATGGCCTCAGTGCATGGGGTGCCTGCGCTGGTATGCTTGTGAAGATGATTGCCCGACACAGGGAGAACTGCATGAATGCATCTGCAACGCCGATGGGCGCGAGTCCGACTGCCAGGCTCGACACCTCCCCCCTCTCCGAGGCCCTGGGCATCGCGGTACATGGCATCGACCTCTCGCGACCGATCGAGCGCGAGGTGGCTCTCGCGATTCGCGCGCTGCTCTACGAGCACTGCGTACTGCTGGTGCCAGGGCAGCATCTGGACGAAGCGACCCAGATCCGCTTTGGCGAGTACTTCGGCGAACTGGGTCACACACTGGGCGACTACGGCCTCAACAACCGTACCCACCCGGCGGTGATGTACGTCACCAACGAGAAGGAGAACGGCCAATACGTCGGAGCCCTGCCCGATGGCGAGATGTTCTTCCACTCCGACCGCTGCTACATGCCGCAGCCGACCCTGGCCACGATGCTCTACGCCATCGATATCCCTTCGCGGGGCGGCAACACGATCTTTGCCAATCAGTACACCGCCTGGGACACACTGCCCGATGCCATCAGGCAGCGCATCGAAGGCCGCGAGGCGATGAACACCTACGACCCGGGCATTCACGCCGACAACACGGCACCCGTAAGCCAGACGGCTCCGTCAGCCAAGGCCTTGCGCGCCGCGCATCCGCTGGTGAAGGCGCACCCAGCCACCGGGCGCAAGGCGATCTACGCCAATCGCCTCATGACCGAATACATCGTGGGCATGCCACGCAGCGAAAGCGACGATCTGCTGGCAGCCCTCTTCGCCCATCAGGAGCGGCCGGAACTCTGTTACGAACATCGCTGGACGCTCGGGGACACGCTCATCTGGGATAACCGCTGCGTGTTGCACGCACGCACGAACTTCGACCCAGGCGAGGCGCGCAAGCTGCGCCGCGTCGTGGTCAATGTGGAGCGGGCGCTCTGAGCTGAACCGGGCACCGCCCGTGGCCCTGCCCTGTGAGCGCCCTCCAGGGCAGGGCCGCAAACCCTGCCCTAGAGTCGGTCGGACAGGAATCGCAGCAAGCGCGGCGCGAGGAAACCATTGTGGCTTCCCACCTCATCGACCGGATCCCAGATCCAGAAGTGCGGTGCTGCCTGATGAACCACCGTTCGAACGTAGAAACCAGCCTGCTTCAAGGCGATGAGAAACGCTTCCGACTGCGAGACCGGATCAACGATATCGTCGGCCGTGCCCCAGGTCAGCAGGAACGAGGTGCTCGCGTTGTCGATGGTGGTGTAGGTCAGTGGCGAGGCCTCATGAAAGCGACGCCGGTCCTGAGCCGGACTCACGCCGAGGAACCCCTCGGTGATGTTGTCGCGTGGCCGATGAATCTGATCGTGCTGCCATTGCGCCACCATATCGTAGACGCCATAGGCAGCAACCACGGCCTTGACCTTCGCGCTCACCTGGGCATGAGGATCACCCGGATAGGCACTCGTCCAGAGCGGCGAGTCGGCCGTCAGCGCCACCAGTGCAGCGAGATGCGCCCCAGCCGAATCGCCCATGAGCGCGATACGGGCCGGATCAACACCAAACTCGTCAGCTCGCGCGCGCACCGCCTGGATGGCGGCACGCACATCATGGACCGCAGCCGGGTAGAGGTTCTGACGACCCTTCACCAGACGGTAGTCGACCGATACCAGCACATAGCCACGCTGCGCCAGCCACTGGCCCCAGCGTGCATAAGTGGCAGCATCGCCAATCTTCCAGGCACCGCCATGCAATCCGATCACGGCGGGATGACGTCCGGTCGAGCGCGGGGAATAGACATCGAAGTTCAGTGCCACCCCATCATGGACAGCGTACTGCACGGCTTTGCGCACAGTCACCTCCTGTGTCTCACCGATCATTGGAAAAAGGCTTGCGCAAGCAAGCAGCAAGGCAGCGCTCGCACGTCGCATGAACGTCATCATCCTGTCTCCTGCCAAGAGAGCGTGCTCGAAGGGGCCCCGCTGCCGTGGAGTCTACCAGCGCCCCTCGGGTTCGCATCGTCAGGGTTTGCATCGCCTTGGCCGGGCCGATACGATCGCGCGATCGCACGCCTGGAATCCGCCCCATGACTTTTTCGATCGAAGCACTGTTCACCTGCCCGACCGCCGGCGCTCCGATGCAGAGCCAGAGTCGCGTCAAGGTCATCGCTGGTGTGGGCATCGAAGGTGACCGTTACGCTGCCGGCGTGGGCGCCTATTCGTCACTCGAACCGATCAAGCGGCGCGACATCACCTTCATCGCTCTCTCTGGCATCGATACGGCCAATGACTGGCAGACCGGGGCTGAACGCCCCTGCTTTGCCCCAGGCGAGACACGCCGAAATGTGGTGCTCTCGGGCATCAGTTCCGGCGAACTCAATGACCTCGTCGGTCGGGCGTTCAGCGTCAACGGTGTTCGCTTTATGGGTCTGGACCTGGCGGTACCCTGCCCCAGGCCCGGGCAACTCACCGGCTATGCCGGATTCGAAGAAGCGTTTGAAGGTCGAGCCGGTCTGAGGGCGCTGGTGCTCGACAGTGGCGAACTGAAGGTCGGCGATGAGGGAGAAGTGGCGTCGGGCTGAGGACAGGGCCAGGCAGGCTGACCCGTCCATCGCCGCCCGATCACTCGAGCCGGATATCGGCAAAGCGCACCACGCGCCTGAAGGTCTCGATATCAGCGCGCAAGAGGGCCATGAGTTCTCGCCCATCACCGGTGAGCCCATCGATGCCGGCTGCCGCCATCTTCTGCCGCATCTCGGGTTGATCGAGAATCTGACGCACATCGGCGCCAACCCGGGCGAGGACCTCGGGCGAGGTAGCAGCCGGGGCCATCACGCCGTACCAGACATCGACCGCGTAGTCGCGCAGAGAGGCGATGCCCGACTCGCGAAAGGTCGGCACTTCGAGCGCCGCAGGCGAGCGGTTGCGTGCTGTCAACGCCACCGCACGAATGCGGCCGGCGCGCACTTGTGGAATCGCCACATTGGCACTCACCATGGCAAGCCCTATCTGCCCGGCGAGCACGTCGGCGAGGGCCTGCGAACAGCCTCGATAAGGCGCGTGCGTGACGCGCACGCCGGTCTGGCTCTTGTAGAGCTCGGCCGCAAAATGTTGCGGGCCACCGAGGCCGCATGAACCGTAGGCCTGCCGGTCGGGGTTCGTGCGCAGATATTCGGTCAGCGAAGCCAGATCGGTAGCGGGTATCGTGCTGCCAGCGATGAGCATCATCGGGGTCGAGGCCACCAGCGCAATCGGGGCAAAGTCACGCGTCACATCGAAGGCCAGGCGCGGGTTCATCGCCGCATTGGTTGCCGCCGCGTTGTTCATCAGGACGAGGGTGTAGCCATCAGCCGGTGCCCGCGCCACCGCTTCCATGCCGATATTGCCACCGGCGCCGACCCGGTTCTCGACCACCACCGGCTGATTCCAGCGCTCACCCAGTCGCTGACCGATGAGACGCGCCATCACGTCGCTGGCACCCCCAGCCGAGAAGGGCACGATGAGACGCACCGGGTGCGCCGGATACTCGCCCGCTGCAGTCGTTGGAGCAGTCTGGCCCCACACTGGCCCGATGAGCGCACACGAGAGCCCGAAGGCAACGAGCGCGACACCGGCATCGCGCCGCACGAGCGAACGGCGCCGGGCCGTCACGACCGGACCTCACCCGTGAAGACGAAATCGAAATGCGACCGGTCGCGCACGATACGTCCCACCGAGGGTGCCGGAAAGTGGGCGGTGAGGATCTGCGTAGCGGTGTCGGCGAATCGCTCGCACAGAGCCACGCGTACCCGACTCGCCTCGACCGGATCTTCGCAGTAGGCGCTCGGCATGGCCGGCTCACGCAATTGAAAAGGGTGATGCAGGATGTCACCCGTGAGTACCCCGTGGTGACCCGCATCCTCCACATGGATGAGAACGGTACCAGGCGTATGCCCGGACGCGGGTTCGAGGCAGAGACCGCCTTCGAGCCGGTGTGACATGCTCACCATGTCGGCCTGACCTCGAGCCACCACGGGCAGCACGCTGTCGGCAAACGAGCCGTGATTGAGGCCCGCACCCTCGGTCTCGTAGCGCCGCGCCCAGTGCCGGTATTCGACCTCGGCCATCAGGTAGCGTGCGTTCGGGAAGGTCGGAACCCACTGTCCACCCTCGAGACGCGTGTTCCAGCCCAGGTGGTCGGCATGCATGTGGGTACACATCACCCTGTCGACGCTCTCGGGGCTCACGCCAAGCGCGGCCAGACGCTCGAGCCAGTTGGTATCACGCTGGTGCCAGTCGGGCCGCGCCGGGCGGTCCTTGTGATCACCGATGCAGGTGTCGACGAGAATGGTAAGGCCGTCGCGGCGCAACACCCAGGTATGAAAGCTGATGAGCAGTTCGAGCGTGACCGGGTCGATGAACCGGGGACCAAGCCGGTCTGCGTGCTCGCGCAGCATGGCCTGACTGAGTTGCGGGAAACCGCGGCCCGCCGGCAGCCTCACCGGGTCGATGTCGGCCAGGCGATCAACGCGCCAGTGTCCAAGGTTCAGCATCGGCAAGCACCCCTGATCGCGCTTTGAATCGAGGGGTGTGATCATAGCCGAGCAGGCGTCGGTCAACCGACGGGCGCTGCGTGCGCCTTCGTTGGCAGGCGTTACTCCACCGTGACAGGATAAGCATGGTCGGCAGCAGAGTCTACCCCGCTGCCCCGAGACTTTTTTGCAGCTGTCTCCCCCACCCGTTCCTCCCTGTTCGACCAGAGACACGCACCGCCATCATCGTCCGGGTCCCCTGCGTCCGTCGAGGGATGCTGATCGCCGGAAGGGACGGCAAGCAGGCGAGCGACCGTCTCAGAGAACGTCACCTCGACACGGTGCTTGTTCGTTGACGGGTCGAAGTGCGCCGTGATGGTTGTGATCATCTTGGTGACGACAACCTTCTTTTCTTCGTCTGAAAGCAGATCGATCTGCTCCAGCGACATCCAAGTGATACCGTCAATCAGGCGCCCATCCCGCTCATGGTGTTCATGGTGTTCGGGACCGACTCCATCGCATGACACCGGGGATCGGTCTCGGATTTGCTGCAGGAGAGGCTTGGTGGGAAATAGTGCTGCCCTAAATATTCTCACCGGTCATGTGACCGGCAACCCAAAGAAAAAAACAAGGGATCAGGATATGACAAAGCAAATCAAATTGATTGACCACTTCGCCAAAGTCAATGAGAACTACAGCACCACCAACTGCCAAAACGGCTATGTTGTAGATGTTTCAGGACAGGACTCGAGTAAGGAGTGGATCAACGCGAAGTTCGTCTTCAAGACAATTGATGAGTTGAAGGACGTTGTTCAGGATTTGGCGTGGATGCCAAGGACTTAAGGGGGTCAGTTTGTGAGTACCTCAAAGCGTGACTTAAATTTAAACCTCATTTATGACTGATGAAGCAAAGAAACCCACCGTGACCGGTGGGTTTCTTTGCTGGGAACGACCGGATGGTAATTAATTATCAGTGCAAGATGTAAAAGTTAAGGCATTTTTTAAAGCCGTTAAGTACGCATAACCATACCATCTGCTTGGTTCAAGGACTGCCCCTTCTGCCCATTCGTTCCACGCATTTACAAAGGTTAATCCATCATATCTAGGTTCTGCTATTACGGATTTCAGATTGGATTTCATCCATTCTTCAAAATTATTTGGGGTTGAATTGCAAAAAATAGCAGCGTTTTCTCTTTTTCTGGCTGTGTTATCCCAGCTTGGAAATGCGCACTTGAATACCAAATTACCACCGTAGTCTGCTGTTGTGAAGTAGTTTTTTGCCATCACAGAGTCATGCAAACCACCTTTGAATTGGTTGTTGATAAGGAATGGCATGCTTTGTATGTTTGCTTTAATCCCATATTTCAAAAATTCGTGCGGGGGGAATTGTACATAGCCATCAAGTACGCCATTGTTGATCGACATTTGAGCTGAGCTCAAGCCATAAGGTCCACTCAAAATTAAGGGATTGCCTAAATTTTTCTTTGTTGCTGTGGCACGCCAAAACTCTACCGTCCGCTTTAAATCTCCACCTAATAAACTTGGTCGGTATAATATTAGCAAAGGGCGCCCATTGACCCTGATGTAATTGCTTCTTTCCATTAATGGAATTAAATCAAATATAAGATTCTTATCATATTCAAATGAATGATTTTGGGGGATTATTACATCACGATCGCTGCCATCCCATCGTCTCGACCACGGTTCATTTGCCCAGCAGACGGAGAACTCGAAGTTTCTTGGATTTATTTTCAAAAAATTTTCAAGCGGTTTTTGTAATACTTTTTTGCCTTGGAACCAATAATAGTGGAAGCAAAATCCAGTTAGACCATAATGTGTTGCCAGGTCAATTTGAGATCTTAATATTTCACTGTTATTTAAATCATAGAATCCCAAGTCAGAAGGAAGATAAGGCTGAATATGCCCCGGAAAATAGGGTAGCGTTCTTGTGACGTTTGTCCATTCTGTAAACCCCTTCCCCCATGCTATATCATTTTCGGGAATTGCATGGAATTGAGGTAAGTAAAAGGCGGTTACTCTTGGGGTATTTCCCTGTTTCTCGTATTTTTTTTCGTCATGTGCGGCAAAAAATGCCGATTTTGACGTATGCAGGGTATTTATTAATTCAAAAATAGATTTGCATTGATTGAATGGAGCATCTCCATGAATTTTGAAATTTTTGTTCATAATTTAATTGAATGGATTGGTATCCGGTCTCATTGAAGCGGTTAGCGATCTGGCGGTCATTCCATCCCTGTGACCTCAGCGAGAACACTGTGGAAATAAGTTCCTGTTGGTAAGCACCCAACGGTCGAATGTCAAGGGTGACAGGACCGCAGCTGACGATAGGTCCCTTTGCGTACTATCTGCCGGGACTATGCTGAGCAGGTCCCAACAGGGTTACTCCACCGTCACCGACTTCGCCAGATTGCGCGGCTTGTCCACATCCGTTCCCCGCGCGAGCGCCGTGTGATACGCCAGCAGCTGCAGCGGAATCACATGCAGGATCGGCGACAGCAGCCCGGCGTGGTCTGTGAGCCGAATCACGTGCAGCCCATCAGCCTCGGCGATCGTGGCCCCCTCATCGGCAAAGACATAGAGTTCGCCGCCGCGCGCGCGCACTTCCTGCAGATTGCTCTTCAACTTCTCGAGCAGGCGGTCATTGGGCGCAATGGCAACGACCGGCATGTCGGCATCGACGAGCGCCAGCGGTCCGTGCTTGAGTTCGCCTGCCGCATAGGCCTCGGCATGGATATAGGTAATTTCCTTTAGCTTGAGCGCACCTTCCATGGCGATGGGGTAGTGAATGCCCCGCCCGAGGAAGAGCGCGTGATGCTTGCTCGCAAAGGCCGCCGCCCAGGGCAGCAGCAAGGGCTCGATCGCGAGCACCCGCGCCACTGCCGCCGGCAGGTGGCGCAGCGCCTGCAGCAGTTCGGCCTCCAGGTCAGCCTCAAGACGCCCGCCGACACGCGCGAGCACGAGTGCCAGCACGAAGAGCGATGCGAGCTGCGTCGTGAAGGCCTTGGTCGAGGCCACGCCTATCTCGGGGCCGGCGCGGGTCAAAAAGCGCAGGCTCGACTGGCGAATCATCGCCGACTCAGGTGAATTGCAGATCGTGAGCGTGTCGGTGAGGCCCTGTGCCTTGGCATGCTCGAGCGCCGCCAGCGTGTCGGCGGTTTCACCCGACTGCGAAATCGTGACCACCAGCGTGCCCGGCAGCGCCACGCTGTCGCGATAGCGGTATTCGCTCGCGATCTCCACCGCGCAGGGAATGCCGGCAAGTTGCTCGAGCCAGTAGCGTGCAACACAGCCCGCGTTGTAGCTTGTGCCGCAGGCCAGAATGAGCACTGCCTTGGTGCGGGCAAAGACCGGCGCGGCATCAGCACCGAAGAGGTTGGGGGCAAGCGAGCGCGCGTTGGCCACCATTTCGAGCGTGGCCGACAACGCTCCCGGCTGCTCGAAGATTTCCTTCTGCATGAAATGGGCGTAGGGCCCGAGTTCGACCGCCTCGGCCGAAAGCTGGGACAGCCGCACCGGCCGCTCAACGGCGATGCCGGCCGCATCGAGGACACGCCAGGTGGCTGCAGTGGCCTCGACACAGTCGCCCTCCTCGAGATAGACCACGCGTTGCGTCGCCCCGATCAGCGCCGAGGCATCGGAGGCAATGAAGTTCTCACCCTCGCCCACGCCGAGCACCATGGGTGCACCGCGCCGGGTACCGACGATGCGACCCGGCTCCCTCGCGCAAACCGCCGCAATTGCGTAGGCACCACGCAGTTCCTTCGTTGCGGCACACAGCGCATCAAACAGCCCGCGGGGCTTGTCGTGCCCGTCAGATACCATCAGCGAATGCACCAGGTGCACCACCACCTCGGTGTCGGTTTCCGAATGGAACACATAGCCGACCGCCTTCAGTCGCGCACGGATCTCGTCATGGTTCTCGATGATCCCGTTGTGCACCAGGGCCACATCGCCACTGGCATGCGGGTGCGCATTGTGCTCGGCCGGCCGGCCATGGGTTGCCCAGCGGGTGTGTGCGATACCGGTGGTGCCGACCAGGCCGTTGGCCTCCCGCTCCAGTTCGGCCACACGGCCCACACTGCGCACCCGGTTGAGGTCGGGGTTGAGCACCGCAAGGCCCGCCGAATCGTAGCCGCGGTATTCAAGGCGCTTGAGGCCAGCGATCAGCAGCGGAACGATATTGCGCGTGGAGGCCGCCGCCACGATGCCGCACATGGAATCATCCCTTTTTCGGAGTTTTTGCCGGACGCTTCCAGCCCGGGATGGTGGTCTGCCTCGCCCGCGAGACGGTCAGTTGATCGGGCGGGGCATCGCGGGTCAGTGTCGTGCCTGCGCCGATGGTAGCGCCTCGCCCGACCCGCACCGGGGCAACCAGCTGCGTATCCGAGCCGATGAAGGCGTCATCTTCGATCACGGTGCGGTGCTTGTTGACGCCATCGTAGTTGCAGGTGATGGTGCCGGCACCGATGTTGACCCGCGCCCCGACAATCGAGTCGCCTACATAGGCCAGGTGATTGGCCTTCGAGCCGGCGCCCACCCGCGACGCCTTCACTTCGACAAAGTTGCCGACATGCACGTCACGATCGAGCACGGTGCCAGGGCGCAGCCGCGCATAGGGTCCGATGCGACAGGCCTCCCCCACCACTGCATCGTCGAGATGGCTGAACGGTTCGATGCGCGAGCCTGCGCCAACCTGGACATTGCGAAGAACACAGTGGGCACCCACCACCACGTTGTCGGCAAGGCGCACCACCCCTTCGAACACACAATTCACGTCGATCGAGACGTCCCGGCCGCAAACGAGTTCGCCGCGCACGTCGAATCGTGCCGGGTCGGCCAGGGTGACACCTTGCTCGAGCAGCGCATCGGCCGTCACGCGCTGCGCGATGCGCTCGAGTTCGGCCAGTTGCGCCCTGGAATTGACACCCGCAGTCTCCCAGGCATCGCGCGGCTGACAGGTCGCCACTACAAGGCCCTCGGCAACGGCCATCGCGATCACATCGGTGAGGTAGTACTCGCCCTGTGCATTGTCGTTGCGCAGATCGCGCAACCAACGCACCAGCGAGGCTGTCGGGGCAACCAGAATGCCGGTGTTCACCTCGGTGATGGCGCGTTCGGCCTGGCTGGCATCGCGCTCCTCGACGATGCGCTTGACGCGCCCGGCTTCGCGCACGATACGGCCGTAGCCTCGCGGATCGGCAAGGGTCACCGTGAGCACAGCGAGTGTTCCGACCGCCTGCGCCACGAGACCCTGCAAGGTCTCGACACGCGTCAGAGGCACGTCGCCATAGAGGACAAGCGTAGGTTGCGCGAGTTCGAGCAACGGGACGGCCTGCTGCAGCGCATGACCGGTGCCGCGCTGGGGATTTTGCTCGACCCAGTGCAGATCGGGGGCCTCGAGCGCAGCGCGGACCTGCTCACCGCCATGCCCATGCACGATGATGATGCGTGCAGCATCCGGCGAGCCCGCCGAACCGCCCGCAACCAGGCGCCTGGCCGTTTCGATCACGCGCCCGAGCATGGGCTGCCCCGCCACCGGGTGCAGCACCTTGGGCAACGCCGAGTGCATGCGCTTGCCCTGACCGGCAGCGAGGATGACGACGTTCATCGGGAGCCCCATCGGAAGATGACGAGATTTTAACCTCGCGCTGTGGCATGCTTGGCAGATAACAGCAACGATGGCCCAACTCGACGAGGTTTGTGATGCAGACGCTCGCGTATTGCACCCTTGCGCTTGTGCTGTCGGCCCCTCTGGCGCAGGCCGACATCTACAAATGGATCGACTCGACCGGTGCCGTGCACTATGCAAGCGAGAAGCCGGCAGGTGTCGTCGCAACGACGCGCGTCGACTCGAGCACGATCAATGTCTACACACCGCCCGTTTCCAACGACGGCCCCGGCACCCGCGTGACGACCAGCACTGGATTCGCGTCGCCAGGGCCGTCCATGACGCCGCCAGCCCCACCCCCACCACTGGGCATGTCAGCCTACCCACCGAGTGCTGCGCAGACACCCTGGAGCAGTCCCGGCGGCTATCCTGCGGGCCAGCCCGATGCGGCCCAACTCGCCCAATGGAAGGCCCAGTGCGAGCGCGAGATGTGGGCCGACTGCAATGATCCGCGCACACTCGCGGCTCGCTACGGCGTCAGCTACGGGCCAGCCGTGGTGGTGGTGAGACCCCATATGCCGCCAGGCGTGCCTGGCGGAACGATGTTGCAACCACGGGCGGGGATGGCTTTGCCCGGTGTGCAAGGGAACCCGTTGCGTCCTCGACTGTCGGGCGACAACACCATCCGCTAGACCAAGGGAAGACATCCATGCGAGAAATCTGCAGCCGACTTCACATGCTCGCTCTGGTGCTGCCACTGGCCCTGGCAACACTGCCACATCGCGCCCAGGCCCAAGCAAGCACCGGACAGGTCTATCGCTGGACCGACAAGACCGGTACGGTCAACTACGGCAAGAGCGCCCCTGCAAATGCGCAGAATGTGACGGTCGTCAATGCCATTGCACCAAGTACGGTCCAGCCCTCGGCGCCCCCAGGCACAGGCAAACCCATGGAGATAGCGCCGGGCATGATGCCGGCACCCGGGTCCAGACCGGGCGACCCGGCCAAAGGCGGTGCACCGGGCATCCCCCTGCCTCCGGGCTACATGCCGCCAGTGGCACTCGTGCCGATGCCGCCCGACCCTTCGACACTGCCCGCCAACCAGACCCGCTTCGCATGGCCGCAAGCGACACAGCCCTCGAAACCGCGACTGATATCGCTGCCAGCGCCCAGTGACGTGCCGGTCACGCGATAGTCATCACGCCCCGGTGAGCTCGAGCCCACCGGCGGTCAACACGGTTGCAGTCCGGTTCGACCCTAGCGCGGCAGAACCGATGAGCCCATCAGGAACTCGTCAACGGCGCGGGCTGCCTGGCGGCCTTCGCGGATCGCCCAGACAACCAGCGACTGACCACGTCGCATGTCGCCTGCTGCAAAGACCTTGGCGCTCGAGGTGCGATAGGCCGCACTGCCCTCGGTCGGGGCCAGCGCGTTGCCACGACTGTCACGCGCAAGCGCGAACGACTCGAGCACGGTCTGCACCGGCGACACGAAACCCATCGCAAAGAGCACCAGATCGGCGGGCAGTTCAAACTCGCTGCCGGCCACCTCGGTCATCTTGCCGTTGACCCATTCCAGCCGGGCCGCGGTGAGGCTGGTCACATGGCCATTGCTGCCATTGAACCGCTTGGTTCCCACCGCAAAGTCACGGTTGACGCCTTCTTCGTGAGAAGACGACGTGCGCAGGCGCACCGGCCAGTAGGGCCAGACCGGGTTGTGATCAAGATCGGCGGGCATCGGCAGCAACTCGAATTGCGTGACCGACGCGGCCCCGTGTCGATTTGATGTCCCGACGCAATCCGACCCGGTATCGCCGCCGCCGATCACCACCACATGCTTGCCCTTGGCATTGAGCGCAGGCACATCGTCATCACCGGCCACACGGCGATTCTGCAGCGGCAGGAAGTCCATCGCGAAGTGCACACCGTCCAGATCACGGCCAGGCACCGGCAGATCGCGCGGCAGTTCGGCACCGCCCGCCAGCACCACGGCATCGAACTGCGCATCGAGTTCGGCCGGGGTCACGACTGCGGTCGAACGGTCACCCACCCCTTTGGGCAATTCGGCGGCCATGCCGACGCGAGTGCGGGTGCGAAACTCCACCCCTTCGGCACGCAGTTGATCGACGCGCCGGTCGATGAGGCCTTTTTCCATCTTGAAGTCAGGAATGCCGTAACGCAGCAAGCCGCCGACACGGTCGTTCTTCTCGAACACCACGACATCGTGCCCGGCCCGCGCCAGTTGTTGGGCGGCGGCAAGGCCGGCCGGGCCAGAGCCCACCACGGCCACGCGCTTGCCGGTGCGCACGGCAGCAGGCTGCGGCTGGACCCAGCCTTCCTGCCAGGCCTTGTCGATGATGGCGTGCTCGATCGACTTGATGCCGACGGCCTCGTCATTGATGCGAAGCGTGCAAGCTTCCTCGCACGGCGCCGGACAGATGCGCCCGGTGAATTCCGGGAAATTGTTGGTCGAGTGCAGGGTCTCGATCGCGGCACGCCAGTCCTGGCGAAACACCAGATCGTTGAAGTCCGGAATGATGTTGTTCACCGGGCAGCCGCTCTGGCAAAACGGGATGCCGCAGTCCATGCAGCGGGCACCCTGCACCTTGGCTTCGGCGTCGCTCAGGTGTCCGACGAACTCGCGATAATGGCTGACCCGCGAGTCCTTCGCCTCGGCTGTTTCCTCGACTCGAGCGAACTCGAGAAATCCGGTGACCTTGCCCATTGTCTGTCCCTTGTGAGTCTGCGCGGCGCGGCTCAGGCCGCAGCCTTGCGGGCCGCCTGGGCAAGTTCACCCAGCGCACGGCGATATTCCTTCGGAAATACCTTGACGAAGTGCTGCCGCTCGGCCGCCCAGTCGGCCAGGATCTCCTTGGCACGGGCACTCCCGGTGAAGCGAGCATGGCGCTCGACCAGTTCGATGAGCAGCTCTTCGTCGGCGCGGCCCATGTGCCACAGATCGATCGAGAGCTTCGCCCGCTGTTCGGCCTCGGTCGACACCGGCTCCAGATCGACCATGGCCGGGTTGCAGCGCTGCGAGAATTCACCCGTCACGTCATAGATGTAGGCCAGACCACCCGACATGCCTGCGGCAAAGTTGCGTCCCGTCTCGCCAAGCACTACGACCGTGCCGCCCGTCATGTACTCGCAGCCGTGGTCACCCACGCCTTCAACCACCGCCTGGGCACCGGAATTGCGCACCGCAAACCGCTCACCGGCCACCCCACGGAAGTAGGCCTCACCCGCAATCGCACCATAGAGCACGACATTGCCGGTAATGATGTTGCGCGTGGGCTCGCCACGAAAGTTGGGCGATGGTTGCACGCTGATGCGCCCGCCCGAAAGCCCCTTTCCACAGTAGTCGTTGGTCTCGCCCACGAGGTCGATCCAGATCCCCTTGGCCAGGAAGGCACCAATGCTCTGCCCGGCGGTACCGGCAAGTCGCAGATGAATCGTCTCGTCGGGCAGGCCGTCGTGGCCATAGCGACGTGCCACCGCCCCCGAGAGCATGGTGCCCACGGTACGGTTGATGTTGCGCACGGGCATCGCAATCTCGACTTTCTCGCCGCGCTCAAGCGCAGGTGCTGCCAGTTCGATCAGACGCTGGTCCATGGCCGCCTCGAGACCATGGTCCTGGCCATCGACATGGCGCCTGGCCACGCTGGCAGGCACGGCAGGCTGGTGGAAGATACGTGTGAAATCGAGCCCCTTGGCCTTCCAGTGCTCGACCCCCTGCTTCATGTCGAGCAGATCGGCACGACCGATGAGGTCGTCGAAACGGCGGATCCCCAGGCTCGCCATCAACTGCCGCACTTCCTCGGCCACGAAGAAGAAGTAGTTGATCACATGCTCGGGCTTGCCCTGGAAGCGGCCACGCAGCACCGGATCCTGCGTGGCAACGCCCACCGGGCAGGTGTTCAAGTGGCACTTGCGCATCATGATGCAGCCAGTGACCACCAAAGGCGCAGTCGCAAAGCCAAACTCGTCAGCGCCCAGCAGGGCGCCGATCACCACGTCGCGCCCGGTCTTCAGCTGCCCATCGACCTGCACCGCAATACGGCCACGCAGATGGTTGAGAACGAGCGTCTGCTGGGTCTCGGCCAGTCCGAGTTCCCAGGGCGAACCGGCATGCTTGATCGATGACCAGGGCGATGCGCCGGTGCCGCCGTCATGACCGGAGATGGTGACGTGATCGGCCTTGGCCTTGGAGACCCCGGCTGCGACCGTGCCGACACCAACCTCCGACACCAGCTTCACGCTGATCGAGGCGGCCGAATTGGCATTCTTCAGATCATGAATCAGTTGCGCCAGATCTTCGATCGAATAGATGTCGTGGTGCGGTGGGGGCGATATGAGCTCGACCCCGGGGGTCGAATAGCGCAGTTGCGCGATGTACTCCGAGACCTTGCGCCCGGGGAGCTGCCCGCCTTCACCGGGCTTGGCCCCTTGCGCCATCTTGATCTGGATCTGATCGGCACTCGCCAGATACTCGGCAGTCACACCGAACCGCCCCGATGCCACCTGCTTGATCTTGGAGCGCAGCGAGTCACCGGGCTGCAAGGCGATGTCGGCCTCGATACGACCATGGCCGATGCGTGAAGCCAGCGTCTCGCCCGGTTGCATCGGCGCATAACGGTTGCGGTCTTCGCCGCCTTCGCCGGTGTTTGACTTGCCACCGATGCGGTTCATCGCGATCGCAAGCGTGGAGTGCGCCTCGGTGGAAATGGAACCCAGAGACATCGCGCCCGTTGCAAAGCGCTTCACGATCTCGGCTGCGGGCTCGACCTCATCGAGCGGCACTGGCGTGACCCGATCGGTACGGAACTCGAACAGACCGCGGAAGGTCATGTGGCGACGCGACTGGTCGTTGATGATCTTCGCGTATTCCTCGTAGGTCGAGAAGTTGCCCGAACGCGTCGAATGCTGCAGCTTCGCAATCGCATCGGGCGTCCACATGTGCTCTTCGCCACGCGCGCGGAAGGCGTACTCGCCCCCAGCGTCGAGGGCCCCGATCAGAGTCGGGTCATCCCCAAAGGCTGCTCGATGGATGCGCAAGGTTTCTTCGGCCAGTTCAAACAGGCCGATGCCTTCCACATGGGTCGTTGTCCCGGTGAAGTAGCGATCAACCAGCGAACGGGCAAGGCCCACGGCCTCGAAGATCTGCGCCCCGGTGTAGGACATGTAGGTCGAGATGCCCATCTTCGACATGACCTTCATGAGCCCCTTGCCGATGGCCTTCACGAAGTTCTTCACCGCCTTGTCGGGGTCGACCCCGGGCAGCGCCTTGACCGTTGCCATGGCAAGCCAGGGGTGAACGGCCTCCGCGCCATAGCCGGCCAGCAGGGCAAAGTGGTGCACTTCGCGCGCCGAGCCGGTCTCGACGACAAGGCCCGTGCTGGTGCGCAGACCCTTGTTGGTGAGGTGCTGATGAATCGCAGAGAGCGCCAGCAAGGCAGGGATGGCCACCGCTTCACGGCTCATGCGTCGATCGGAGATGATGAGCACCGAAAAACCCGAACGAACCGCGTCTTCGGCCTGGGCACACAAACTCGCCAGACGTGCCTCGATGGCCTCCTTGCCCCAGTCGGTGGGGTAGGTGGTGTCGATCTCGAACGATCGGAATTTTCCTTCACTGTACTTCTCGACGTGCCGGATGGTTTCCATCTGGTCGCAATCGAGAATAGGCTGGCTGAGTTCGAGCCGCAGCGGCGGGTTGATGACATCAGTACCCAGCAAATTGGGCTTGGGACCGACAAAACTCACCAGCGACATGACCAGGTCTTCGCGGATCGGATCGATCGGCGGGTTGGTTACCTGGGCGAACAGCTGTCTGAAGTAGTTGTAGAGCGTCTTGTTCTTGCCCGAGAGCACAGCCATCGGAGAATCGTTGCCCATCGAGCCAGTGGCTTCTTCCCCAGCCGCGGTCATCGGCCCGAGAATGAACTTCATGTCCTCCTGGGTGTAGCCGAACGCCTGCTGCAGATCGAGCAGCGACTCACTGAGCGCGGCACGCGGCTCGGCCGCAGCCGGCAGATCATCGAGCTTGATCCGGATCCGTTCCATCCACTCGCGGTAGGGCTTGGCTGCGGCGAGGGTGTCCTTCAACTCGCGATCATCGACGATGCGACCCTTCTCGGTGTCGATCAGGAACATCTTGCCGGGCTGCAGGCGCCAGCGCTGGATGATCCGGTCTTCGGGAATGGTCAGGCAGCCACTCTCGGAACCCATGATGACCAGATCATCATCAGTCACGATATAGCGCGCCGGGCGCAGGCCATTGCGATCGAGCGTGGCACCGATCACACGGCCGTCGGTAAAGGCCATCGCAGCCGGCCCATCCCAAGGCTCCATCATCGCCGCGTGATACTCGTAGAACGCGCGTCGGCTAGGATCCATCATCGTGTGCTTTTCCCACGCCTCGGGAATCAGCATCATCATCGCGTGGGCGATCGAATAGCCGCCCATGACCAGCAGTTCGAGCGCATTGTCAAACGATGCCGAGTCCGACTGACCGTCGTAAATGAGCGGCCAGAGCTTGTCCAGATCCTCGCCCAGCACCGGGCTTGAAATGGCCCCTTCGCGCGCGCGAAGCCAGTTGACATTGCCGCGCAGGGTGTTGATCTCGCCGTTGTGCGCAATCATGCGAAACGGATGCGCCAGGTCCCAGGTGGGGAAGGTGTTGGTCGAGAAGCGCTGGTGCACGAGCGACAGGGCGGACACCACGCGTGCGTCTTGCAGATCTCGGTAGTAAGCGCCCACCTGGTCGGCGAGCAGCATGCCCTTGTAGACCAGCGTACGCGCCGACATCGACGGCACATAGAACTCCTTGCCGTGCGCCAGGTGCAGGGCCTGGATGGCATGGCCCGAGGACTTGCGGATCACGTAGAGCTTGCGCTCGAGCGCGTCGGTGACCGTGACATCCGGGCCATGGCCGATGAAGACCTGACGCACCACGGGTTCGATGCGCTTCACCGATTCGCCCAGTCCTGCGTTGTCAACGGGCACGTCGCGCCAACCCAGCAGCACCTGGCCTTCGGCCCGGACGGCGCGTTCGATCGCAGCTTCGCACGCCAGGCGCGATGCAGGCTCCTTGGGCAGGAACACCATGCCCACACCATAGGAACCCGGCGCGGGCAGTTTCACGCCCTGCGCGGCCATTTCCTCGCGCAGGAAGGCATCGGGTATCTGGATCAGGATGCCAGCACCGTCACCCGCCAGCGGGTCAGCCCCGACGGCACCGCGGTGGGTGAGGTTCTTGAGAATCTGCAACCCTTGCTTCACGATCGCATGGCTGCGCACGCCCTTGATATGCGCAACAAAGCCCACGCCACAGGCGTCATGCTCGTTGCGCGGGTCATACAGACCCTGGGCCGCTGGCGGCAGGGGGTGATGCTCATTCATGCTACTTCCTCCCGTCGGGGGGTGCAGAAACCGCCCAAGCGCTACGGCCGACGCCGTAATGAGGCGGTGCAACATGGCAAGGGGAACCTCAAACTATAACGCTCAGCCGAAGCGCCATCAAGCGAGATGCCCGGCGACCGCCGGATCAGGCGGTTGCGGCCTCGATCGCACCGACGACGGCGGCACGCGGCGTGCCATCGCTGATGCAGGCCTGGCCGAGTCGCTCGAGCGCAATGAACCGCAATGCGCCGTTGCGCGCCTTCTTGTCCACACTCATCAATTCAAAGTACCGCTCGACGCCCAGCGCCGGCCCGGCCACAGGCAATCCGGCACGCCCGACGAGCGCCCGTATACGCGCCACTTCAGACTCACCCAGATACCCGAGTGCGCGCGACAACTCGGCCGCCATGACCAGGCCCGCCCCCACTGCCTCGCCATGGAGCCAGGTTCCGAAGCCCAGCCCTGCCTCGATGGCATGGCCGAAGGTATGCCCCAGGTTCAGCAGCGCCCTCACCCCGGTTTCATGTTCGTCTTCGGCCACGATGGCGCCCTTGATCTGGACCGAGCGACGAATGACATGGGCGAGTGCCTCCGGGTCGCGGGCGACCAGGCGCTCCATATGCTGTTCGAGCCATTCGAACAGGATGGCATCGGCCAGCAGACCATGCTTGATCACTTCGGCCAGACCGGCCGCAAGTTCGCGCGCGGGGAGCGTCTCGAGCGTCATCGGATCAGCGAGCACGGCCACCGGCTGGTGAAAGGCGCCCACCATGTTCTTGCCGCGCGGATGGTTGATGGCGGTCTTTCCGCCCACCGAGGAATCAACCTGTGACAGGAGCGTGGTCGGCACCTGTACATAGGCCACACCACGCATGAAAGTGGCCGCTGCAAACCCGGCCACATCCCCGACCACCCCGCCACCCAGGGCCACGATCGTGGTGTGGCGGTCGCAGCGCGCCGCCAGCATCTGATCGTGAATGAGGTCAAGACTCTGCCAGGTCTTGTGAGCCTCGCCGTCGGGCAAGGTGATACGCAGCACCGCTGCCCCGCTGCGCGCCAGAGCAGCCTCGACACGCTCGGCGTAGAGCGGACCAACCACGGCATTGGTCACCAGCGCCACCCGTCCGCCAGCGATGCGCGGATCGAGAAGATCAGTGCGCTCGAGTGCACCGGCCCCGACGTGGACCAGATAACTGCGCTCTTGGAGCGCTACACGGAGACTATGCATGATTCGGGCAGTTCGCCAAGGATTCGGGTGACAAGCAGACTCGAGCGTTGCTTGCCCGAGTCGACGATGAGGTCGGCCACCTCAGTATAGAAAGGGTCTCGGGCACGAAACAGATCCTCAAGCCGCCCCAGCGGGTCGGCGGTCTGCAACAAAGGCCGCGTGCGGTCGTTGCGAGTGCGGATCCACAAGTCACGCGGCGCCGCTCTCAGGTATATCACGAAGCCTCGTTCGGCAAGTCGAGCACGGGTACCCGCATCGAGCACCGCGCCCCCGCCAGTGGCGAGGACGGTCTGGTCGGGTTGGCACAGTTCGGCGATCACCTGCGCCTCGCGGGTACGAAATCCGGCCTCACCTTCGAGTTCGAACACCGTTGCCACCGGGACCCCGGTGCGTGCTTCGATTTCGTGATCGGAATCGATGAAACGCTTGCCCAGACGACGCGCCAAGGCGCGCCCGACAGTGGTCTTGCCGGCCCCCATCAGGCCGACCAGATAAATGTTGGTCGATGTACGCATGGTGCGGATTCTATCGTCAGGCGCCAGTCGCCGGCCGGCTGCCCGTGCGATCGCTGTCTGCCACCCAGAGCGCCGTCGGAGTGCGGCGCAGCCAGTGGGCTTCAGCGCATGCTCACTCGCTCGTCGACGATGCGCGGCGTGATGAAGACCAGCAGTTCGGTCTTGTTGTCCTGCTTGTAGGTGTTGCGGAAGAAGAACCCGAGCAACGGTATGTCACCGAGGAGCGGCACCTTGTTGACCTGGCTCGACTCGGTCTGCTGGTAAATGCCGCCGATCACGACCGTTCCGCCGTTCTCGACCAGGACCGTGGTCACCACATTCTTGGTGTCGATCGAGGTCCCCGAACTGGTCGCAACCCCGGGTGAGTCCTTGTGAACGGTGACGTCCATGATCACGTTGCCATCGGGTGTGATCTGCGGCTTCACCTTGAGCGAAAGCACGGCCTTGCGGAATGAGATTGCAGTGGCCCCGGAGGAGGTCGCCGACTGATAGGGCAGCTCGGTACCCTGCTCGATCGAGGCTTCGGCCTGGTTGGCCGTCACCACGCGAGGACTCGAGATGATCTTGCCTTTGCCATCGGACTCGAGCGCATTGAGCTCCAGATTGAGAAAGCGGGTCAGACCGGCGTTGAACAGGCTGAACGCAATCTGGCCCACTTGCGCACCACCCGTGGTCTTGGTGGCCGGCAGATTGACACTCATCGCGTCGGTATTGATATCCGGGGTCACGGTCGTGAGCAGCTGTCCGGACAGTTTTGACGAAGCAATCGAATTGCCGGAAATGGCCACGCCATTGCCACCACCGATCGGATTGATCGAATTGACACCCAGGCGCGCACCGAGGGTGCGACCGAAGTTGTCGCTCGCCTCGACGATGCGCGCCTCGATCATCACCTGCCGCACCGGCACATCGAGGGTGGCAACGATCTGACGCAACTGGGCAAGACGGGTCGGGATGTCCTGGACGATGATCTGGTTGGTTCGCGGATCGATCACCGCACTCCCCCGCCGCGAAAGCAGTCGCTGCTTTTCGTCGGTGAGGATCTTGATCATGCCCTCGGCCTTCGTATAGTTGAGCTGGAAGGTTTCGGTACGAACCGCCTCGAGATCGCTCAACTGGGCTCTTGATTCGAGTTCCAGCTTTTCCTTGGTGGCGAGCTCATCGCGTGGCGCCACCCACAACACATTGCCGCTCTTGCGCATGTCAAGACCGCGCGTCTGCATGATGATGTCGAACGCCTGGTCCCAGGGGACATCCTTCAGCCGCAAGGTGATGCTGCCCTGAACGGTATCGCTGGTGATGATGTTGAGGTCGGTGAAGTCGGCAATGACGTTCAGCACGCTGCGCACATCGATATTCTGGAAATTGAGCGACAGCTTTTCACCAGTATAGCCACCGCGCGTGCCTTGGGTGAGCTTGTTGGGATCGACCACAACAGGTTTGAGTTCGACCACGAACTGGCGCTCGGTCTGGTAGGCCGAGTGCTCCCAGCTGCCGGTGGGTTCTATCAGCATCCGGGCATTGGAGCCCTGCGGAAACGTGCTGATGGACTGCACCGGGGTGCCGAAGTCGGTGACGTCGAGACGCTTGCGCAATCGCTCGGGCACCTCGGCACCCTGGAAGTCGACCACCAGGTTGGTGCCCTGGGTGCGGATATCGATGCCCATATTGGCGTCCGACAGATCGATCACGATGCGCGCGACACCCCCTTCACCGCGCCTGAAGGCGACATCGCGCAACGCAGTGGCGCCCTGTGCTGGAGCGACAGTTGCAGCAGCAAACCGACCTGCCTCGGATCGGCCGCCGCTGGCACGGCCGGATGGCGGACTGATCGTCACCACCAGCACGCGGTCATCGATGGCAGCCTCGTAGGCGCCGAACGTATTCAGATTGAGAACGAGCCGCAAGCGATTGCCCACCTGAGTGGTGGCGACCGATCGCAGGTCTCCACCGGTAAAGGTCTGGCGGTTTCCCTTCAGATCGCTGGTGGCATCGGGAATATCGAATGCAATGCGCGCCGGTTGCACGACCGAGAAGTTGGCCGGAACACCCTTGAGCGGCTGACTGAAGCGTGCACGCATCACCAGTCTACCGGCGGTGACGCTTGCCTCGACCGCCTCGAGCACATTGTCTCGGTCGGCTTGCGCACGGGCAGCGGTGCCACCCAATACGATGGCAGCCGACAGCAGGACTGCAAGCCAGCGGGTCAGGGATTTCATCGTTTCGAGCCCTCTGTATCCTGGAGTGTCATGCTGGTCTCACGCTCGGCCCAGACACCCGTGGCGTCCTGCACCAGTTCTCGCAGCGTCACTTCATCGAGCGAGATGGCGGTTATCCTGCCCATGTTCTGTCCGATGTAATCGCCCACCTTGACCCGATAGATGGCCTGTTCGAGTCTGATGAGCGCGTTTGGCTGATTCTTCACGGTGAGGGTCCCCACCATCTTCAGGGATTCGATCGGGAAGGCCTCGAGCGGCTGGCGAGGACGCGACTTCTGCCTGGCTGCAAGCGACGCGCCGGCGGAACTGGAGCCGCTTTCGATCCGGTTGGCAGGCGCAATGCGCTTCTCGCTGAACGGATCGGCCAGATCACTTGCCTCATAGGCCGGGGGCTGGTAGGGCGCCATCTGGGGCAGTGGGGCGACACGGCCCTTGGCATCGCGAGTGAGGTTCGCCAGCTCTTGGGTCAGTTCGGTTTCGTTTCCGCCTCCGCAGCCGGCCAGGCTGGCTGCGAGGCATACGCCCGCCCCCAGCGCGAAGCGGCGCGCCCGTGCTGACATGGCCTGCAGGGAGGCAGGACGCGATCGGATCATTTGCGCGCCTTTGCCGCCTGCTGCGCCTTGCGCTGCGCAAGCAACTCTTCTTCGTCCAGATAGCGGAATGTCCGCGCCACGGCATCCATCATGAGGGAGCCGTCCTTTTGCGGGGCGAGCGTGAGATCGCCAAGGGTGACGATGCGAGAGAGTCGTGCGACGTCGCTCGTGAAGCCCCCCAGGTCGTGGTACCCACCGCTCACTCGGATCTGGACGGGCAGTTCGGCGTAGAAGTCGCGAACGATCTCGGCGCCCGGCTTGATCAGGTCAAACTGCAGGCCGCGCTGCAACCCCGCCTGGTTGATCTGTACCAGCAAGGATTCGACCTGCTGGCGATTAGGCAGTTGCCTGAGCATCGCGCCAAAGGTCACATCCACTTCCTTGTACTGGCGCTCGTACGCCGCCAGATTGATTGCCTGGGAGCCCTTGTTCTTGTAGGTGTTCTTGAGCTCGACTTCGGTCACCTCTGCCGCGTCGAGACGATCGAGCTGATCTGACCAGTCCACAAGCCAGGCGATTGCTGCGAGCACGATGAGCAGACCAAGCAGAACGACCACCTTGGGCACGGTCGGCATGAGCCCCGGATCGCGCGGGTTGATCTCCCGAAATTGATCGATGAGATTCATGCCACTACCCTTTGGAGGCCGCAGCAGGCGGTGTGGCGGTGCTGCGCTCCACCCGCAGGCTTGTGATCATGCTGAATTCCGCCAGGCGACGGTCGGCACGCTCGATGGTCTTTGCCTCGACCAGAACGGGGTTCTCGAAGATGCCGCTGTCCTCGAGGTTGCGCATCAGGGAAGAAATGCGCGCATTGGTCTGTGCAACGCCGACAAGACTCACCCTGCGACCTTCCTGCCGAACCGAGCGCAGGTACACGCCTTCGGGCATCCGGCGCACCAGTTCATCGAGCAGAGCAACCGACTGCCCGCGATCGGTCTGCAAGGCCTCGATGATCTTCTTGCGTGCAACGAGCGCATCGATATCCTCACGCATGCGCTTCACCGCCTCGATCTGCTTGTCGACGCGGGCGACTTCCGCTTTGAGAAATGCATTGCGGGCAGCTTGCTTGTCGATCATGGTGTCGAGCACACCGTGCACCGTCACGGCGACGAGCAGTGCCAAGGCAAGTGAACCCGCCACAAACACCCAGAACTGGCGGCGCAGACGCACACGCCGCTGCTCGCGATGCGGCAACAGATTGAGTCGCACGGTGCTCATCAGTCGAAACTCCGCATCGCCAGCCCGCAAGCAGTAATCAGGGCCGGTGCGTCCGCCATCAGGCGTTTGAGATTGATTTTCGCCGCGACCTGCATCTTGGCAAACGGATTCGCGACGAGGGTGGCGATGCGTGTTCGACTCGCCACCACGCTTTCCAGC
This sequence comes from uncultured Pseudomonadota bacterium, assembly GCA_903829815.1. Classification (GTDB taxonomy): domain Bacteria; phylum Pseudomonadota; class Gammaproteobacteria; order Burkholderiales; family SG8-39; genus CAIXPL01. Next base: position 49,879 of record CAIKRR010000059.1, read on the forward strand.
CCCTGAATCGTCGCGCAGCCACCGCAGAGCACGATGTGCTCGATGCGGTTGTACTCGCTCGAGGACAGGAAGAACTGGAGCGCGCGCTGGATTTCAATGGCGGCGTTCTGCATGAACGGTTCGACCACTTCAGCCTGGTAACCGCCTGGCAGGCCGCCGCCCTTCTTGGCGGTCTCGGCTTCCTCGAGCGACAGCCCGTACAGTCGCTGGATTTCAATATTGACCTGATTGCCACCGAACGCCTGCTCGCGCGCGTAGACGACTTCAGGTCCGCGAATCACCGTCACCTGGGTCATCGACGAACCGATATCGACCACCGCTACATTCTGGTCGCGTGCCTGCGCCGGCAAGCGAGGGCGGACCAGTTCGAAGGCTGTCTGGAGCGCATGCGACTCGACGTCCATCAAGAGACCGATCAAGCCGGCCCCCTCTGCCGCAGCGATACGATCTTCGATCTTCTCCCGGCGCGAGGCCGCGACCAGCACCTCGACAAGCTCAGCGTTGTCGGATACGGGTCCGAGCACCTGAAAATCGAGGTTCACCTCTTCGAGCGCGAACGGAATGTACTGGATCGCCTCGCTCTCGACCGTTGCCTCCATTTCGTCGTCGGAGAGGCCGGCAGGGCAGACGATCTTCCGGGTGATCACCGCAGCGCCGGGGACGGCCATTGCGACGTGCTTCAATCGTGAACCCATGCGCTTGTAGCAGCGTCGAATCGCCTCGGTCGTGGCGTCCAGGTTGGCGATGCCCGCATCAACCACGGCGTCGCGCGGCAGGGGCTCGATGGCATACGATTGGAGGCACAACTCGCCCCGCCCTGCGGGAGCCAGTTCAACCATCTTCACCGAGGATGCGCTGAGGTCGAGGCCGATGACCGGTGGCGACCTGAGCGCGAACAATTCTGCAAGCGAGCGCATGCCTGATCCGTTGACTGGACCCGGTTCGCAACCGGGCCGTTTAGGGCGTCTGCCCGTCCGAGGCCAGGGTATGGGTCGCGACGCGCGGTCGGCAGCCCGGCAAACCCCCTGAAAAACCCGAACGTTAAGTTATATTTATATCGTACTTTATCAGGACTTGGTCAGATTGATCGGCAAAACGTCGCATCCAGCCCTATAATGGAAAGCCTGTCGCCATACGACCGCACGCCTTGAACTGGACTCGCTGGGCTCTATTTCCGCTCGGCGTCATCGCCGGACTTGCCCTGCTCGGCGGTGCCGTCATCACCTTCACGGTGATTCTGGCGTATGACAACGTTCCTTCGATCGAGGCCCTGACCGACTATCGGCCCAAGGTTCCGCTTCGCGTGTACACCGCTGACGGGGCCCTGATCGGAGAGTTCGGCGAAGAGCGACGCACGCTGGTGCGCCTCAAGGACGTTCCGGCCGTCCTCAAGCAGGCCATACTGGCTGCCGAAGACACGCGTTTCTATCATCACACCGGCGTCGACTTTGTCGGCGTGGCCCGTGCTGCACTCAGCAATTTCACCAGTGGCCGACCGCGTCAAGGTGCAAGCACGATCACGATGCAGGTAGCCCGCAACGTATTTCTGAGCCCGGAACGGACCTTTTCGCGCAAGCTGAACGAAGTCCTCCTCGCGTTCAAGATCGAGTCGACGCTCAGCAAGGACCAGATCCTCGAGATCTACATCAACCAGATCTACCTCGGGCAGCGCGCATTCGGCTTCGCAGCCGCCGCACAGACCTATTTTGCCAAGCCGATCGGTGCCATCAACCTTGGCGAAGCTGCCATGTTGGCTGGACTACCCAAGGCCCCCTCGAGCATCAACCCCATCGCCAACCCGAAGCGAGCACGATCGCGCCAGCTATGGGTCCTCAGTCGCATGGAAGAAACGGGTGAGGTCGACGCGAAGGCCTTGGCCGATGCGCGGGCAGCGCCGGTGACGGTACGCCCGGCGGGACCGGCGTCTGAACTGCACGCCGAACACGTCGCCGAGATGGTCCGACAGGCCATGCATGAACGGTATCCGGGCGATACCTATGTGAAAGGCTATCGGGTCTACACCACCCTGACCCGCGCCGATCAGGCCGCCGCCTGGCAGGCGGTCCGACGTGGCCTGATGGACTACGATCGTCGCCATGGCTATCGGGGCCCGGAGCGCATGCTCGACCTGCCGGCGGGCGCCGGTGAAGACGAATACGACGAACTGCTCGCCGATGCCCCGACGGTAGAGGGTCTTGAAGCTGCGATCGTGCTCGAAGCGACCCCCAAAGCCGTCAAGGTCTGGATGCGTGGTGGCGATGCCATCACCGTGCAGGGCGACGGATTGCGCTTCGCCCAGCGCGGACTCGAACCGGCAGCCAGCGCCTCGCAGCGCATTCGGCGCGGCGCCGTCGTCCGCGTGCTGCGTGATGAAAAAGGCGTGTGGTCGATCATCCAGCTTCCCGAAGTCGAGGCCGGACTGGTCTCGATCAGTCCGGTGGACGGCGCGGTGCGTGCGCTGGTCGGGGGCTTTGATTTCGGGCGCAACAAGTTCAACCATGTCACCCAGGCCTGGCGTCAACCGGGATCGGGTTTCAAACCCTTCATCTACTCGGCCGCACTGGAAAAAGGCTTTACCCCAGCCACGATCATCGAAGATGCACCGATCACGGTCAGCGCAGCGCAGACCGGTGGCCAGGCCTGGGAGCCGAAGAATTACGACCGCCGCTTCGATGGCCCGATGCGCATGCGCACGGCGCTGGCGCTCTCCAAGAATCTGGTATCGGTGCGCATCCTGCAGGGGATAGGGCCTGACTATGCGCAGGATTTCATCACGCGCTTCGGTTTCGAAGCCGAGAAGCACCCCCCCTATCTCACGCTGGCACTGGGCGCTGGTTCGGTCACACCCATGCAGATGGCGCGGGGTTACAGCACGTTTGCCAATTCGGGCTATCTGGTCGACCCCTACCTCATCGGCAAGATTGTCGATGACCATGGCAAGCTGCTGGCCGAGGCCCGCCCGGTGCGAGCGGGAGGCGAGGCGCGGCAGGTGCTCGACGAGCGCAATGCATTCCTGATGGACAGCATGCTGCGCGAAGTGGTTCGGCGTGGCACCGGTTCGCGCGCCCTGTCGCTGGGTCGCACCGACCTGGCCGGAAAGACCGGTACCACCAACGAATTCAACGATGCCTGGTTCTGCGGTTATCAGTCAAGCCTGGTGGCGATCGTCTGGGTGGGCTACGACACGCCACGCAAACTCGGCGAAACCGGCGGCGTGGCCGCACTGCCCATCTGGATGTCCTACATGGAACGGGCCCTGCGCGGTGTTCCGGAAGGTGTCCGGGCGGTTCCCGAGGGGGTCATCGCGGTGCAGATCAACGGCGCCACCGGGCTCGAAGACCCGCGCGGAGACATGAGCGAGTACTTTTATCGCGAGAGTATCCCGGGGACGGCAACCGCAGCCACGTCGGGCCTGACGGGCCAGGGTGGCGCTGTACGATCCCCCGAAACACTGCAGGGCAGCGATTGAGGGGGCCCACGAGCGTGCAGGATCCGGTTTTCGAACGACTGGCCGTTCGGGCCGTTCTGGCTGCCTGTGCGCTGATGATCAGTGGCATGCTGGCGGGTTGCGGCACAAAAGGGCCGCTTGTCATGCCCCAGCCGGACGTCCCGGCACGATCAACCACTCCGGTAGAACGCGATGTCATTCAACCAGCAGACTGAGGGCCTCCACGTCGAGGGCTTGTCCCTGGCCAGCGTGGCCGACCAATACGGGACGCCCTGCTACGTGTACTCGCACGCGGCCCTCACAGGCGCCTGGCGCGCCTGGGCTGATGCCCTGGCCGGACGCAACGCCCTCGTCTGTTACGCCATGAAAGCCAACTCGAGCCTTGCGATCCTCGAGGTTTTCGCACAGCTCGGATCAGGCTTCGACATCGTCTCGGCGGGTGAACTCGAGCGGGTGATTGCAGCCGGCGGTGATCCGGCTCGAGTGGTGTTTTCAGGCGTGGGCAAGAGCCGCCAGGACATCGAGCGCGCGCTGGCTGCCGGCATCCTGTGCTTCAACGTCGAGTCATACCCGGAGTTGCTGCGCATCGAGGCAATCGCGGCCGCCCAGCGCACGCGGGCGCGCATCTCGGTCCGGGTCAACCCCGATGTCGATGCAGGCACCCATCCCTACATATCGACCGGCCTGCGCGAGAACAAGTTCGGCGTACCGTTTGCCGAGGCCTTGACACTCTACCGGCATGCTCACGCAAGCACCCATCTCGAGGTCGTTGGCGTCGATGTCCATATCGGCTCGCAGATCACCGAACTGGCCCCGTTTCTCGAAGCCCTCGAGCGCACCATTGCATTCGCCGATGGACTGGCTGCCGAGGGTATCGGCATCCACCACCTGGACCTTGGTGGCGGGGTAGGCATCCGCTACCGCGATGAAGAGCCGATCATCCCGGCCGACTACATCGAGGCAGTCTGGCAGCGATTGGGCAAACGGCCCTGGCAGGTGCTGTTCGAGCCAGGCCGATCGCTCGTCGGCAACGCCGGGGTGCTGCTCACCCGCGTCGAGTACCTGAAAGTGGGTGCCGAGCGACACTTTGCGATCGTCGATGCCGCCATGAACGACCTGCTGCGCCCTTCGCTCTATGAAGCCTGGCATGACATTCGCCCGGTATCGCAACGCGCGGGCACCCCGATCGAATACGACGTGGTGGGTCCGGTCTGTGAAAGCGGCGACTTCCTGGGTCGGGCGCGGGCGCTCTCGATCGCAGAAGGCGACCTGCTCGCGGTGATGTCGGCCGGCGCCTACGGGATGAGCATGAGCTCGAATTACAACAGCCGCCCGCGGGCGGCAGAAGTGCTGGTTGATGGCACCACGACGCACCTCATCCGCGAGCGTGAATCGGTCAAGGACCTCTTTCGCGGAGAACACCTCATCGGGGGCTGACAGGCCTCGGGCGACGTCACCGTCCTTGCCGGAGCCTTGCAGTGATGCACACGCCGGCAGCCTCGCCCACGATCACGGCGCCCGATACCAGCCAGGCCGCCGACGCTCGCGAAAAGCCGCCACCCCTTCACGGGCTTCTTCGTTATGGTGTGACGACTCGAACTCCGCCTCCAGTCTATCGAGTGTCTGCGCATCGATCGGCAGGCCTTCGACCCGCGCGATAAGCGCTTTCGAGGCAGCGATTGCGCCAGGCGCGCCGAGCTGGATCTCATCGGCCAGTGCCGCGAGCGCTTCATCCAGTGCATCGCGCGGCTCCACCCGATGCACGAAGCCCAGGCGCAAGCCCTCGGCAGCCGTCATCCGCTCGGCGGTCAGTACATAGCGGCGGGCACTGCGACTGCCCAGTGCCCGCACGAAGAAGGGCATGAGAGGCGCAGCCGCAAAACCCAGCCGTACCTCGGTAATGGCGAAGAAGGCGTCGGTGGCGGCCAGGACGATGTCGCAACAGGCTGCGATCGCCACCCCGCCGCCCACACAGGCCCCGTGCACCACAGCGATCACCGGCTTGGACAAGCGATCGAGCTGATCGCAGAGTTGGGTAATGGTGGGGGTTGCCACCGTGGCCGTAGCGGCACTCCCATCAACTGCACCATCAGGAGCGGCGTCGGCAGCCACATCGGCGCCGGCGCAGAAGTGCCGGCCCGCACCACGCAAGGCCACCATCCGCACCGTTGTATCGGCATCGAGCGCACGCAGCAGCGTGGCGAGTTCGCCCAGCATCAGCGCATTCATCGCGTTGCTGCGCTCAGGCCTGTTCAGAGTGACGCTGGCAATGCCGCGCGCATCGACTTGCCACTGCACGGTCTTGGGCGCCAAAGGGTATGAAGCAGTCATGATGTCTCCAGGTTGGCCCTGATCACTGCAGGGCACTGGTCGTCGACTGGACGAGTCAGGTCGGGTGGGTCTCGGCTATGGCAACAGGGCCGCGAGCGTCACTGCCGGCGCACCGGTACCCGTCGGTGACGGCGCCGCAGGACGATCGGCAGGCGCAGGGCCAGCAGCAGCCCGAGGATACCGGCATAGACAAGCGCCTCGCGCGTGTCGCGCTTCACCAGCCATACGAAATGCAGCGCGGCCAGGATCGCACAGGCATAGGCCAGACGATGCAGGCGCAGCCAGTTGCGCGTGCCCATGCGCTGCTGCCAGCGGTCGGTCGAGGTGATCGCAAGCGGTATCAAGAGCAGGAAAGCAGCGACGCCAACGGTGATGAAAGGTCGCTTGAGAATGTCGTGCCACATGGCCGGGACATCGAAGAACTGGTCGAACCACACATAGGTCGTCAGGTGCAGTGTGCCGTAGAAAGCGGCGAACAGCCCGGCCATGCGACGCAGATCGACGAGCCAGTGCCAACCTGTCAGGTGCCTGACCGGCGTGATGCCCAGGGCGATCCACAGCATGACCATCGTCCAGGTACCTGTCGATCGCGTGATCACCTCGATGGGGTTGGCACCCAGTTCGTCGGTGACGCCAAGGACCACCAGGCGCATCAGGGGCAGCAGCGCCGCGACGAAGGCGATGACCTTCATTCAGAAGTTCTTGCGCAGGTCCATACCGGTGTAGAGGCTCGCAACCTGCTCGGCGTAACCATTGAAGGGAAGGGTCGGGCGCTTGCGGAACTCGCCGATGCGCCGCTCCGTTGCCTGACTCCAGCGCGGGTGATCGACCTCGGGATTGACGTTGGAGTAAAAGCCGTACTCGTTCGCAGCGGCCTTGTTCCAGGCCGTGCCCGGCTGGGTTGCGGTGAACCGGATGTGGACAATCGACTTGGCACTCTTGAAGCCGTACTTCCAGGGCACGACCAGGCGGATCGGCGCGCCGTTCTGATTGGGCAGTACCTGGCCATACATGCCGATGGCCATGATGGTGAGCGGATGCATCGCCTCATCCAGGCGCAAGCCTTCGCCATAGGGCCAGTCGAGCACGCGGTAGCTGAGGCCGGGCATGGTGTCCTGGCTTGCCGTGATGAATTCTACGTATCGGGCCTTGCTGGTGGGCTCGACCAGTCGTGCCAGCCTCGCAAATTCGAAACCCACCCAGGGGATGACCATCGACCAGCCTTCGACACAGCGCATGCGGTAGATCCGCTCCTCGCGCGGCAGACGCAGCAATTCGTCAATGCCGATGGTGCGCGGGCGGGCGACCTCGCCATCGACCACCACCTCCCACGGACGCACCCGCAAGCGCTTGGCCAGGCCCGCAGGCGAGTACTTGTCGGTGCTGAACTCGTAGTAGTTGTTGTAGCTGGTCGCATCCTTGAATGTGGTCTGTGCCTCGCTCGTTGCAAAACGCCCGCGGGTGACACCGTCAAGAAGCTCGGCCTGCGGCGTTTCCGCGGCGGCAGCAGAGCGTGCACCCAGGACACCTCCGGCGAGGCCGGCGCCCAGAGCAACCATCAGTTCGCGCCGGCGCGCGTGCACGGCCTGCGGCGTGATCTCGGACGGCGCGATATCGTCGGTTGAACGAATGATCATTGCACCCTCCTGGGGGAGCCTGCTGCAGATCGAGATCTGGATCGAAAACCGGACTGCGACACAACCGACATGACCAAAACGAAGCGCGCGCCCCGCTGAACCATCCGACTCAGTGCAGACCGGCGATGTAATCGGCAACCGCGGCAATTTCGCGGTCGGTAAGACGCGCAGCCACCGAGCGCATCATCGCATTGGGATCGTTGGCACGCTCTCCCGAACGCCAGGCCTTCATTTGCGCCTCGGTGTACTCGGCATGCTGACCGCCGAGCCGGGGGTACTGCGACGGCAGACCGGCACCGGTGGCACCGTGACAACCGGCGCATGCAGCCACCCCCCGATCGGCAAGGCCGGCACGGTAGATCTGCTGGCCCAGTGCGACAGTATCCTTGTTGCGCGCGGCGAGTGTGCGCGGCTTCTGCGAGGCGTAGTAGGCGCCGATATTGCGCATGTCCTCGTCAGAGAGCATCGCCGCCTGCGCAGCCATGATCGCGTTGTTGCGCGCCTGATCCTTCTTGGGCTCGCCCTTGAAATTGTGCAACTGCTTGGCGATGTAGTCGGCTCCCTGGCCGGCGAGCGAGGGGTTCTGCGGAATCATGCTGACGCCATTGACACCGTGGCAGGCAACACAGATCTGGCCTGCCTTCTCGGCACCCTTGGCTGCGTCGCCCTTCGCGGCGGCGGGCCGCACATCTTCGGCCCAGGAACTGCCAGTCCCGGCCACTGCAAGCAGCAGCGTGGCACATGCCAGACGAAGTTTCATTGATACTCTCCCAGAATGCGGTACAGGCCAGACCCGTCATTTTACAGGGGAAAAGCGGGCAGGCGCATCCGATCGTCCGCCACCCGCGTAAGATGTCCGGTCAGTTCCCTGCAGGCGAGACCTCCGCGATGTCGATGTTTCTCAATGCGGCCTATGCCCTGTCGGCACACGGCCTGCCCGACCTGCCACCGCCGGGGCCGCCGGAAGTCGCCTTTGCAGGCCGCTCGAACGCCGGCAAGTCCAGTGCCATCAATACGCTGGTGCGTCACAAGCGTCTGGCTTTCGTCAGCAAGACGCCGGGCCGCACTCAGATGATCAACTTCTTTCGCTTGCGCGCCGGTGCGTTGCTCGCCGACCTGCCCGGCTATGGCTACGCAAAGGTTCCCGCCAACGTGCGGGCGCACTGGGGCCAGGTGCTCTCGACCTACCTGCAGACACGCGAGAGCCTGGTAGGCCTGGTTCTCATCATGGACGCTCGCCACCCGATGGGCGAGCTCGACCGACAGATGCTCGACTGGTTTCAGCCCACCGGGCGCCCGGTGCACGTGCTGTTGACCAAGAGCGACAAGCTGGCGCGGCGTGCCGCCATGCAGACCCTTGGCGACACCCGGCGTGCACTGGCACAATGGGGAACGAACCACACGGCACAACTGTTCTCGAGCCTCAAGGCAACGGGTGTCGAAGAGGCCGAACAGGCCATCGCACCCTGGTTCGAATCAGGCCCTGCAGAAGAAAGATCCCCGGGCTGAAGCTAACCTGCCCGGGGATGGAAACGCCCCGGGGGGACCGGGGCTCCCGCTCAGGGAGGAGAAGCGGGAGGTGATTTGCACCACCACCCCGTTCGAACGCGAGTTGCAGGTTTGGTTCACCGGTTCCGGGGTCAGTATGTCCACCGGAATTGATGCAGACCAGACAGACAGAGACCCCCACCATCGGCCTGCCACAGGCAGCCATCGCCCAGCGAGGAGACATGGAGAACACCGCACCCTTTCCAATGTTGCGCATGCGCCGCATGCGCCGCGATGACTTCTCGCGCCGTATGATGCGCGAGCATGTGCTTACCCCTGCCGACTTCATCTACCCGGTGTTCGTGATGGAGGGCAAGAAACGCACCGAGAAGATCGCGTCGATGCCCGGTGTGGCGCGTTACACACTCGATACCTTGCTGCCCGTCGCCGAGCGCGCGCTGAAACTGGGTATCCCTTGCCTCGCGCTGTTTCCGGTCATAGAACCGGGGCTGAAGACTCTCGACGGGCGCGAGGCCACCAATCCCAAGGGTCTGGTACCGCGAGTCGTCGCCGGCCTCAAGAAGCGCTTTCCCGAACTGGGCATCATGACGGACGTGGCGCTCGATCCGTACACGAGTCATGGTCAGGACGGCGTGATCGACGAGTCGGGGTACATCCTGAACGACATCACGCTCGACATCCTCATGGCCCAAGCCCTGACCCAGGCCGCCGCAGGGGTCGATATCGTGGCCCCCTCGGACATGATGGACGGGCGCATCGGGCGCATTCGCACGGCACTCGAGGCCGGTGGCCACATCAATACCCGCATCATGGCCTACTCAGCCAAGTATGCCTCGGCCTTCTACGGACCGTTCCGCGACGCCGTGGGGTCGGCTGCCAACCTGGGCAAGTCGAACAAGATGACCTACCAGATGGATCCGGCAAACTCCAACGAGGCCTTGCGCGAAGTCGCGCTCGACATCGCCGAGGGGGCCGACATGGTGATGGTGAAACCGGGCATGCCCTACCTGGACATCCTGCGCCGGGTAAAGGACGAGTTCCGCATGCCCACCTTCGTGTACCAGGTGAGCGGCGAGTACGCGATGCTGAAGGCAGCCTTTGCCCAAGGCTGGCTCGATGAGGATCGCTGCGTCCTGGAAGCCCTGCTCGCCTTCAAGCGTGCTGGCGCCGACGGCATCCTCACCTACTTTGCCATTGATGCCGCCGAGCGGCTGCAGAAAATGCGCTGAGCGTCTGGCCGCCGCCCGCGCGCAACCTGATGCTCAGGACGCGCGCGGGCGGGTCTGGCGGATAAGGGCTGCACACAGCGCGGTGACCGTGCCGTTCCCGAGCACCTGCGCGGCCCGGGAGCGGCCCCGGTTGGGCTATTCCTGCAGCAGCTTCCAGCCGCCGTTCTCGATCTTGACCAGCACCTGGCCGCGCTGATCGGTGCCGTTGTGATCGGTGGGGCTCATCGTGAAGACGGCCTGCGTCGCCACGAAGTTCTGGGTGCGCTCCATGGTGTCACGCAAGGCGCGACGGAAAGCCGCCGTGCCCGGTTGCCCAGCCTTGAGTGCCGTCGGCACCGCGGCCGCCATGATGAGCCAGGCATCCCAGGCGGTTGCACCAAAGAGCGACCGACTGCCCTTGCCGTGCTTGGCCTCGAACAGGCGCACATACTCGAGCGCCACCTTCTTCATGGGATTGTCGTTGCCCAGCTGCTCGGCCACCAGGACAGGCGACACCGGGAACACCGCGCCTTCGAGCGACTTGCCCCCCACACGCAGGAAATCGTTGTTGGCAATGCCCTGGTTCAGATAGATCGTCTTGCGATACCCGCGCTGGCGCAGTTCGATCACCGGCGCCGCAGCCGAAGTGCCCGATGCGGCAATCAGCACCGCGTCGGGATTGGTCGCCAGCACCTTGAGCACCTGCGGTGTCACGCTGGTATCGGTCGGGTTGAAGCGCTCCCAGGCGAGGGTGCGCACCTTGCGCAGTCCGGCCACCTTCTGCATCTCCTCGGTGAAGGACTCGCCGAATGCGGTTGCGTGCGCAATGTAGGCAATGGTGCCGATGCCGTTATTGGTCGCATGCTCGAAGATGCGCGCGCCCTGAATGGGCTCGTTGGGGGCGAGCTTGAAAGCAAAACGCTTGTTGCCCTCTTGCGGAATGATGATGCTGCCCGACCCGGAGAGGCTCACGGTGGGCGTCTCGGCCGGCCCGATCACGTCGAGAATCGCGAGCGAGGTCGGCGTGAGGGTCGCGCCGAAGATGATGTCGACCTTGTCTTCGGCCGTGAGCTTGCGGGCGTTGACGACCGCCTGGGTCGGATCGCTGCGGTCATCGAGGATGATGGTACGAACCTTGTGCCCGGCCAGCATCTCTGGAATGAGTTCCATCGTCTGCTTTTCGGGAATGCCCAGCGACGAACCCGGTCCGGTGAGCGACAGCGTCGCGCCGATGGTGATATCGGCATGAGCCACAGGGCTCTGCAAGGTGGCGACCACCAGCAGGACGGGCAATGCGATGCGCAATTTCATCGAGGTCTCCTCTATGGTCCTTGTCATCACGACCCTGAGGTCGTGTCGGCCATGCTGGCCTGGTCGACGGCGCCGGTCGGGCTGGCCCGTCGGGTATGTCAGCCGCCCCGGTTCGCGCGATCACGCACCGCTGCGGCGATACCCTCGTCAATGGTCGGGTAGAGCAGGACTATACCCAGTTCTCGCTTGAGACGGTCGTTGGCAATCCGACGCGACTCGCCCATGAACGAGAGTAGCGGCGCCGGGATGCTCGCGCGCGCCTGGGCACGCGCAACCCGCGGCGGCCGCGCCAGCCCGAAGGCATCGGCAACCCGGTCGAAGTAATCGCCCATCCGGATATCGCTGTCGTCGCAGGCGTTGAAGACACCCGATGCGCTCCCTCGAAGGGCAGCGGCGCAGATGCGCGCCAGATCGTCTGCATGAATGTGGTTGGTGTACACATCGTCTTCGGTACGCAGAACGGGCGTGCCGGCACGCAATCGCTCGATTGGCAAACGGTCAGCCGCGTAGATGCCGGGGGCCCGCAGAATCGTGACCGGCACCTGCTGCGCTTCACCCCAATCGAGCAACCGCCGCTCAGCATCGACGCGCCTGCGCGCACGGTCGGACTGCGGTGCAACCGGGGTGGTTTCATCGACACGAGCGCCAGCGCAATCCCCGTAGACGCCAGTCGTGCTGACATAGACAAGACGTCGCAGACGGTGCTCGGCCGCCGTGGGCTCAGGCCGCGCCAGGCCCTGTGCTAACATCGAAACGCCTTCGAGCAGGGGTTCAGAGGTCAGTGCGCGCAACAGATTGACTGTCCGCGTGTCGACATCGCCCTGACCCGGCGGCGGAGCAAGATGCACCAGCGCATCGGCGATACCGGCCAACCCGGCAAGACTGTCGGGCTTATCGAGATCGGCCAGCAGAACGCGAGCGCCAAGCCTCTGGAGCACCGGCACCTGATCATGCCGGCGTGTGACCGTCACAACCGGACAATGACCGGCAAGCAACGCGATCAGGCGCTGCCCGATATTGCCGGCACCAATGACCAGCACCGTGCCAGGCCCCAGACTCGAGGGTTCGATTCTTTCCATCCCTTTATTGTATTCGCCGATTCCCATGCCATTCCAGATCACCATTCAGCCCAGCGGCCATGTCTACAACGCACCCGAGGGTGAAACCGTTCTGCGGGCGGGGCTTGCCGAGGGGTTCAACCTGCCCTACAGCTGCCGCAACGGTGCCTGTGGCTCGTGCAAGGGTCGCGTACTCGAGGGGCGGGTGGATCAGGGCGAATACACGCCCACGGTACTGAGCGATGCCGAGCGCGACGCCGGCTACGCCCTCTTCTGCTGCGCGCGCCCGCTCACCGACCTGGTGATCGAGGTGCGCGAGATCGGTGCCGCCAAAGACATCGTGGTGCGCAAGATCCCCTGCCGGGTGCAGTCGATCGAGAAGGTCACCCATGATGTGGTGATCCTCAAGCTGAAGCTCCCGGCCAACGACCGTCTGGTCTTCCTCGCTGGCCAGTATGTGGAGTTCATCCTCAAGGACGGCCAGCGCCGCGCGTTCTCGATCGCCAACGCGCCCCATGATGATGAGCTCATGGAATTGCACATCCGACATGTGCCCGGTGGGGTGTTCACCGACCATGTGTTCGAGCGCATGAAGGAGCGCGATATCCTGCGCATGGAAGCGCCCCTGGGCAGCTTCTTCCTGCGTGAGGACAGCGAAAAGCCGATCGTCTTCGTGGCAAGCGGCACCGGTTTTGCACCCATCAAGTCGATCGTGCAACATGCGATCCGCCGCGGTATCAGCCGGCCGATGACGATCTACTGGGGCGCACGCAAGCGCTCCGACATCTACCTGCCCGATGTGCCGGCGACATGGGCACAGGAGAACCCCCATATCCGCTATGTTCCGGTGCTCTCCGAGCCCGGCCCGGAATGCGCCTGGACCGGTCGCACCGGCTTCGTGCATCAGGCGGTGATGGCCGACTTTCCCGACCTCTCGGGCCATCAGGTGTATGCCTGCGGCGTGCCGATCATGGTGAACAGTGCCCGCACCGACTTCACGACCCGTTGCGGCCTGCCCGCCGACGAGTTCTACGCCGACTCGTTCACCACCAGCGCCGACAGCCCGCAGGCTCAGGCTGGCGCAGGCTCGGCTTCGAACACGTAGGCGTCCATGGCCAGCACGCCCAGGGTAAATCCGTTGTCGATGCGGCGCACCGCGGCCGGGGCCTGAGCCGCACCAAGGGCCACATGAAAGGGCAGCAGGTGCTCATCACTGGGGTGGGCCCTCTCGGCACCGGGCGCACGGGCACGGTAGTCAAGTAGCGCCGCCACATCGGCCGCCTGCACGTGTGTGGCAAACCAGTCGCTGAACGCTTGGGCATAGGGTTCGACAGCGCCTTCGCCAGCCTGCCAGCGCACATCACGCAGGTTGTGCGTGAGACTGCCGGAGCACAGCACCAGAACCCCTTGGGCACCCAGCGGTCGCAGGGCCTGTCCTACACGGTAGTGCCAGGCCGGATCGCGATGCGGCTGAATCGACAATTGCGTCACTGGCACGTCAGCATCGGGGTACATGCTCAGCAACGGTACCCAGGCGCCGTGATCGAGACCCCGTGTCGAGTCGATCGCGCAGCCGATGCCCGCCTCGTCGAGCAGACTCTTTACCCGCAGCGCCAGTGCTGGCGCACCCGGCGCCGGATACTGCAAGGCATACAGGGCGGGCGGAAAGCCACCAAAGTCGTGAATGGTCTCGGGGCGAGCAGCGGCACTGACCATCGGGCTGGGCGATTCCCAGTGGGCCGAGACGATGAGAATGGCGCGCGGGCGCGCACGGCCAGCCGCCAGTGCGCGCCATGAAGCACCGGTACGTCCGGGGGCCAGGGCGAGGGTCGGTGCGCCGTGCGACACGAAGCAGGGCCCTTCGGGATGCAAGGCGGAAACCTCGGGCGCGGTGTGTCCTGCGTGGATTGGGGGACTGGGGATGGTCATGGAGTTCGTCCTTCAATCGAGCGGGGGGCGCACCTCACGTCGGGCTGCACTGCGCATGCGCAGCCTCGATACTGCGCCGATCAGACCGCCGATCAGCACCGCACCCAGCACGTAAGCCACCTCGACACGCCTGGCAAGAAGACGATCAAGCCAGCCGGCTCGTGCAGCCGGTTCGGCCACCAGCAAGGCAGAAAGCGCGCGCTGCGATCGGCGATCGGTATCAGCATCGAAATCAGTGTACCCCTCGCCACTGCGGAAACGAATCGCCGCCACCAGCGTGGCGATCTCGCCGGCATGCCGGACATAATCGAGGATAGGCAACACAACGCTCGCGTTCAGGTATCCGCGACGTCCGAGCAAAATGGTGTTGTCATTGGCGATGAGCTCGGCATCGGGATCCTCATCGGGCTCATCGTCAGGATCGACAGGCGCCGCCGATGCCCCTGCCTTGGGCGGCTTGTCGCGAATCGACAGCGCCCAGGTGAGCCTGTGAGAGGCCGCATCGAAGCGCGGCGGTCGCGCCCAGCCCAGCACTTCGGTCTGCGCAGCACCCTCTTCGCGGCGCACGGCGTTGTTGCCCGAGAGCCCCTTGCGGATGGCAACCAGCATCGCGTCACGATCCCAGTCGCGCGTGTCAGTGACATCGACATGCCCCTCGGGCACATGAGAAATCACCATGAACCAGGGCGGCGGCGCACCCTCCCGGGTCGGAACGACCATGCCCACGGTGCGATCACTGGGTCGATTGCCCCATTCACGCAGCAAGGACCGGGTTTCCATCGCTGGCAGAAACGCAAAATCAGCGGGCAGGTCAAGTACCGCTTCGGCACCCAACTCGATGACGACAGGCCCTCGCTGGAACTGCACCGGCAAGTCCAGCGCGGCGTCGGACACTGATGCGGGCGCCGACCGCGATGCGGATTCAGGCGCCTCGGCACGAGTGCCCGCAGAGGCAGGCCACCCCGGCGAGGCGAAGAGCAGGCAGCCCGCCAATGCCCACACTGGGCCGAGCCGGCGCTCAGCCCTCTCAATCACCCAGATAGGCGGCACGTACACGAGGGTCGTCTGCAAGGCCCGAACTGTCGCCGGAGAGCAACACCCGTCCACCATCAAGCACCCAGGCCCAGGTGGTTGATCGCAGAGCAAGACGCGCGTTCTGCTCGACCAGCAGGATGGTCACGCCCGCCTGTGCGATGCCGGCAATGACTTCGAAGATTGTCTGGACCATCATTGGCGCAAGCCCCATGCTCGGTTCATCGAGGAGAAGCAGTTCGGGCGCCGCGACCATCGCACGACCGATCGCCAGCATCTGCTGCTCTCCGCCAGAGAGGGTTCCAGCCAGTTGCGTGCGTCGTTGGGCGAGTCGCGGCATCAGGCTGTAGACACGATCGATGTCTGTCGTCATCGACTGCCCGCGCCGAGCATGACCCCCGATGCGGATATTCTCCTGCACCGTGAGGCGCGCGAATACACCGCGCCCCTCAGGAACGAGAGATATGCCACGGCGGGCACGTTCAAATGAAGGCAGGTGGTCGATACGCTCGCCGCGCCAGCAGATCGAACCACCCGCCAAAGGCTCCAGACCCGCCAAGGCACGCAGCAGACTCGACTTGCCGGCGCCGTTGGCTCCGATGACGCACACGCGGGCGCCGGCCGAGACCGCCAGGTCGACGCCCTTCAGGGCCGCCACACCGCCATAGCTCACGTGCAGATCGCGCACCTCGAGGACAGGTGCAGCCACTGCCCTTGCAGCCGTCGAATCCGTAACAGCCCGGTCATCAGGAGCAGGCAGAGCGGTCATGGCGCATCTCCGACCGTAGCGCCCAGGTAGGCCGCAATCACCGCTGGATCGCGGCGCACCGTGTCGGGCTCACCCTCGATGACCAATTGCCCAAAGTCGAGCACGGCAACCCGGTCGCACAAGCCCATGACCAGTTTCACGTCATGCTCGATCAGCAACAAGGTGACCCCATCGGCGCGAATGCGCTCGAGCAGCGTGCGCAGCACCGCGGTCTCGGTTGCATTCATGCCCGCAGCTGGCTCGTCGAGCGCAAGCAGACGCGGATCGGTGGCAAGCGCACGGGCAATCTCCAGACGACGCTGGTCGCCGTAGGGAAGATTGCGGGCCGGTTCATCACGACGCGCCTGCAGACCGACATAGCCCAGCAACTCGAGCGCCCGGGCTCGCACCGCGGTCTCCTCGGCGCGAAACGCCCGGGTGTCCAACACGGCGCCCAGCGCCCCGACGCCTGAGCGCGCATGGCGTCCCACCATCACGTTTTCGAGCACCGACAACCCGGCAAACAGCCGAATGTTCTGAAAGGTGCGCGCGATGCCGCTCTTCACCACGCGATCGGGGCTGCGGGTATCGAGTTCGACGCCATCGAGCCAGAAGCGGCCGGCATCATGCCGATAGAGCCCGGTGAGACAGTTGAAGAAGGTTGTCTTGCCTGCGCCGTTGGGGCCGATGAGGCCATAGATCTGGCCCTTGCCGATCGCAAGCGATACGCCGTCCAGAGCATTGACGCCACCAAAACGCTTGGCAATGCCACGGGCCTCAAGGAGCGTCATCACGACCTCTGGCGGCCACCTGCGGCTTGGACCCGACAGCCGACGGTGTGCGTCTGGCCCAGCCCGGCGCAGGCCACATGCCGGCGGGTCGCCATCGCATCATCACGATCAGGGCAAGCCCGAAGAGCATCATGCGCAGATCAGCCGGATCGATCCAGACATGCCCGAAAGCGGCTTTCTGCAAAGGACCGACCACGCGCAGCGCTTCGGGCAACGCGGTGAGCACGATGGCCCCCAGAACCACGCCGGCCACATGACCCATCCCACCCAGCACCACCATACACAGAATCATGACCGACTCCTGCAGGGTGAAGCTCTCGGGACTCACGAACCCCTGTACCGCGGCAAAGAGACCACCGGCCACGCCGCCAAAGGTTGCGCCCAGGGCAAACGCCAGCAACTTCAGATTGCGCGTGTCGATACCCATGGCGCGGGCAGCCGTCTCGTCTTCGCGAATCGCGGCCCACGCACGGCCGATGCGCGAATTCTGCAGGCGCCGGGCAACCAGCATGCTCAACGCAACCATGCAGACAAGCAGATAAAAGTAGGCATGCACCGGGGCAACAGTGACGCCCAGCATGCTGTGAGGCTTGCCGAAGGAAAAGCTCCCAAGCAACAGGGGATCGATCAGGGTCACGCCCTGAGGGCCGTTGGTGATGTTCACCGGTTGATTGAGATTGTTGAGGAAGATGCGGATGATTTCGCCAAAACCCAGAGTCACGATCGCCAGATAGTCGCCACGCAGCTTGAGCGTAGGGGCACCCAGCAGCACACCGAAGCACGCGGCGGCAATCGCCCCCAGCGGCAGCAACAGCAGAAAGCTGGCATGAATGCCGAACTGCGGCGAGGCCAGGAGCCCATATGCATAGGCGCCCACAGCAAAGAACGCAACGTAGCCCAGGTCGAGCAGGCCCGCAAAGCCCACGACCAGATTGAGCCCGACCGCCAGCATCGCGTAGATGAGCGCGATGTCGGCAATACGCACCCAGGCACGCCCGGCCACCGCCTCGAGCAGAAAGGGCAGCAGGGCAAGCGCAACAACGACCAGCAGCCGGCGCGTCCAGCTCGCACCTGGCCAAGTCTGGCCATGCACCCACCACTGCGCAATGCGCTGTGGCAGGTTCATGCACGCTCACCGGAGGCGGTGCCGAGCAGACCGGCCGGGCGCAGAACCAGCACCAGTATCAGGACGATGAAGGCAAAGACATCGCGATAGTTGCTGCCGAACACGCCACCGGTCAATTCGCCCACATAGCCTGCCCCCAGGCTCTCGATCAGGCCAAGCAGCAAGCCACCGAGCATGGCGCCAGGCACGCTGCCGATACCCCCCAGCACGGCAGCGGTAAACGCCTTCAGGCCCAGCATGAACCCCATGAAGTAGTGGGCCACGCCGTAGTAGAGCAGCACCATGATCCCGGCCAGCGCGGCCAGCCCCGATCCGATGAGGAAGGTGATGGCAATCACCCGATGCGTATCGATGCCCATCAGTCCGGCCACCTCGGCGTTCTGCTCGGTGGCACGCATCGCCACACCGAGCGGGGTGGCCCTGATCAGCCAGAGCAGACCGGCCATCAGCACAGAGGCCATGACCACGATGGCCACTTGCAGATCGGTGATCGCCGCACCGGCAAGCTGCCAGGTGGTGGATTGAATCACCGGTGGCAGGGCGAGGTACTGCTTGCTCCAGATCATCGCCGCACCGTATTCGATGAGTATCGACACGCCAATGGCCGTGATGAGGGGCGCGAGCTTGGGGGCACTGCGCAGCGGGCGATAAGCGACGCGCTCGATCAGCACCCCCAGACCACCGCAGAGCAGAACCGCGCCCAGGGTCGCCAGGGCGAGCGAGGCCGGCAACCCCAGGCCCACTGCGAGACAGACCTTGAGCAAGGCAAGCGCCGACAGGGCACCCACCATGACGAGATCACCATGGGCGAAGTTGATCAGCCCCAGGATGCCGTACACCATGGTGTAGCCCAGCGCGACCAGGGCGTAGATGCTGCCGAGCACCACGCCATTGACGAGCTGCTGGATGAAGATGTCCACAACCGGCAGGGCTGGGGGATGGCGAGCCGATTACCGGTGAAAGAGACGCTAGCGGGTGGGGGCGGGCGTGGCTTCGGGCGCGGCGGCGGCGGCACCCCCGATCGTCTCGACCGGCTCCCACTGACCCGCACGCACCACGTAGATGGTGAGCGGCGCGTCTCTGAGATCACCCTTCTCGTCGAAAGCGATAGGCCCGATCACGCCGTTGTACCGGGTCTTGCCGACCTCATCGAGAAATCGCGCCGGATCAACCGAGCCTGCGCGCTTCATCGCATCGACCAGAACCTGCACCGCGTCATAGCCCATGGGCGCAAAAAGCTCGACAGGTTTGCCAAAGCGCGCCTGGAAGCGATCGAAGAAGGCCTGGCCACCCGGCATTTGTGCCTTGGGCAGGCCGGGCATCGAGGCATAGACACCCTCGGCATCGGCATCGCCAGCCAGCTTGACGAAGTTGGGCGTCTGAATGCCATCACCGCCAAGAAAGCGCGCACGAATGCCCAACTGAGCCATCTGCTTCACCATCGGCCCTGCCTGTGGATCGATGCCACCGAACATGATCACGTCGGGCTTGCGCCCCTTGATCGAGGTGAGAATGGCCTTGAAATCAGTGTCCTTGTCGGTGGTGTGCTCGCGCACGAGCACTTTGCCACCACCAGCGATGACAGCCGCAGAGAAGGTATCGGCCAGACCCTGACCGTAGGCGGTGGAGTCATCGATGACGGCAATCGTCCTGGCCTGCAGCTTGTCGAGTGCAAAGCGCGCAAGCGTCGGACCCTGCTGATTGTCATTGGCAACGACGCGAAAGGCTGTCTTGAAGCCCTGCTCGGTGTACTTCGGGTTGGTCGAGCCCGGCGAAATCTGCGGCACTCCGGCCTCGGCATAAATGCGCGAGGCGGGAATCGATGCGCCTGAATTGAAGTGGCCAACCACACCGGCCACCTTGCGATCGACAAGCGACTGCGCGACGGTTGCAGCCTTGGTCGGATTGGCCTCGTCATCCTCGACAACGAGTTCAATTCGCAGGCGCTCACCGGCCACCAGCACGCCAGCCGCATTGATGTCATCGACAGCCAACTGTCCGCCGTTGCGAATGTCCTCGCCCACATGGGCCTCGGACCCAGTGAGCGGAGCGGCCAGACCGATCTTCACCACCCGTTCGACCGGGCCTGCAACGGCGGCCGGCTTGTCTGCCTCGCGACTGCAGCCGGCAAGCGCGAGAAAGCCGATCAGGAGCAAGCCAGCGAGCGGGCCAGAACCGGTTTGGCGACCGGCACGAACGGCTTGCAGGAGGACGGGCGTGTTGTTCATCGGGAGTGCTCCATGGATCAAGGGACGAACGGCAGAATTTTCAAGCCGGCGCGAGGCTGGACCTGCGCTGTTGGCTAAAGCGCAAGCACGTAGGCAATCATCGCCTTCAACTCGGCATCGGCGATGGCCGGATGGGGGGGCATGGCCATCTGGCCCCAGGCACCACTGCCACCAAGGCGCACCTTGCCCGCGAGCCGCTCAGGGGCCCCAGCATCGCCCTTGTATTTGGCTGCGACTTCCTTGAATCCGGGTCCGATCATCCGCCCATCATCCTTGTGGCAGGCATAACAGCCGTTCTTGCGCAGACCCGGATCGGGCTCGGCAGCGGTAGCCGGCAACACAAGACCCAGGGCAGACAGAAGCGTCAGCGCGGCGATGCAGCGTGATACGGGCGTGGGAACGGTCATGGTCAGTCCTGTCGGCATGGGCATGCAACTCAGCATGGGTGGTGGGTCAATGCATGGGTCGGCGAAGCGGTACACCGGATCGCCTGAATGAGACCGGGGGCGACCCTGATACGACCACCCCGCGCAGGGCAATCACCTTGATGTTACTCAAGGCACCGCCGAAAAGATACTGGGCTTGCCCAGCACCGACTCGAGCGCCTCCAGGCTATCGATCGGCGCAAGGCACTCGGTGCCGCGACACACATGCGCAACCACGCCGCGGCGCGGTAGCGGGTGGGCGAGCAGCGCGGGCAGGGCCTCGGCGGGATACGCCTCGTTCAGCGCCAGCACGATGACCGAGGGCCGGTAGCCACGGGCCAGATGGCGGCGCCAGGGCTGTATCGCACGCGCGCTGCCGCGCAACACGACGAGGGTTGGTGGCTCGTGCTGCTCGATGAGCGCGCTCAGCATCGCGCCAAAAGCCGAGGGCTGTTCGGCCATGGCATCACCAAAGGAAGCGAGCGTGCCGCAGGCGACATCCCGAGCCTGCTGGTCGCCGGCAATCAGTGCCAACCGCGCGAGCGAGTGCGCCGCAATCGCATTGCCGGCCGGGGTTGCCGCATCGAAGCCCGAGCGCGGACGATGAATCAACTGCTCATGATCATGGCTGGTAAAGAAGAAGCCCCCGGCCACCGGATCGGCGAAGCGACCGATCAATTGCGCTGCGATGCGCTGCGCCTGCACGATCAGCGCCGGATCGAACCGCACTTCGAGCAAGGCCAGCGCGGCCTGCAGGAGAAAGGCGTGATCATCCAGATAGGCACCAAGCTGCGCCTGCTGATCACGCCGAGTCGCCAGCAGTCGCCCTTCGGGCATCATCTCATCGACGATGAAATCAAACGCCTGGCGCGCTGCCTGAGCCCAGTCATCACGATCAAATGCCAGCGCTGCGCTGGCAAGGGCACGGATCGCCAATGCGTTCCAGGCGGTCAGCGCCTTGTCATCCCGGTGAGGTCGCGGCCGACGATTGCGCGCCGCCAGCAAACGCTTGCGGGCACGCTCAAGCCGTGGGCCGATCACCCCCGAATAGTCCAGATCGGCCGCCACTGCATCGCTGGCTGCCAGCCCCGCAATCGCCCCTGTCGTTGCTGCGGCAGTATCGGCATCGGTTGCGGCCGCAGCAGCCTCGGCCAGCGACTCGGACACGCGCGCGGCGATGGCAGCGACCGGCATTGCACAACGCAGATGCCAGGCCTGGCGGTCGGTCTCGATGAAATTGGCGGCCTGATCAAGGCCGTAATGGGCAGCGACGAAGGGACGGTCGGCCGGCACGACCGCGGAGAGCGCCTCATCAGGCTGCCAGAGGTAGAAGGTGCCCTCCTCGCCCTCGCTGTCGGCATCGAGCGCCGAGGCAAACAGCCCACCGGGCAAGGCCATCTCGCGCAACATCCAGTCAAGAGTGCGCTCGACCACCTCGCGATGGCGCACGTCACCGGTGAGCCGCCAGGCATCGACATACAGTGGCACGAGAAGCGCGTTGTCGCAGAGCATCTTCTCGAAGTGCGGAATGGTCCAGGTGGCATCCGTCGAATAACGAAAGAATCCGCCACCGAGCTGGTCAAAGACACCCCCCGCGGCCATCCGGTCCAGCGTGAGCAGGGCCACTGCCGCGGCGTCATGGGCACCTGCGTGAGTGCCTGCACGGGCGAACTGCTGCAGGCACAGATCCAGCGCCATGGGATGCGGAAACTTCGGCGCGCCGCCAAAGCCACCGTGCTCGCGATCGGCCCGCTCGACCAGGGAAAAGACCGCCATGTCGACGAGTTCGATCGAAGGCAGGGACCGGTTGCCTGATGCGCCCGCTTGGCCGAGGCGATCGGTGCGCCTGATCGCCTCGAGAATCACCGCATTCTGTGATTCGATGTCCGAGCGCCGCTCGCGCCAGGCCAGCAACACGCGATCCATGACATCGACAAATCCGGTGATGCCGTGCTGGGGCACCCGCGGCAGATAGGTGGCGCCGAAGAAGGGAATCTGCCCGGCGTCGAGAAACATCGTGAGTGGCCAGCCCCCCGCGCGGCGGGCCAGCAACTGGTAGGCCGCCTGGTAGATCTGGTCGACATCGGGTCGCTCCTCGCGGTCGACCTTCACGCAGACGAAGTGGTCGTTCATGAAAGCGGCAACGCCAGGATCTTCGAACGACTCATGGGCCATCACATGACACCAATGGCAGGTCGAGTAGCCGACAGACAGCAATACCGGACGCCCCTCACGACGAGCGCGCTCGAAGGCCTCGGCGCCCCAGGGGTACCAGTCGACCGGATTGTCAGCGTGCTGCTGAAGGTAGGGAGATGTTTCGTGCTGCAGCCGGTTGGGCATGAGTGCTTCCCGCGCGAAGGCAGGTCATCGGTCGCCAAGCGCGCGATGATAGCCTCTTCGGGCAGGCATGCCCCTGTGACACGCAGGGTGCTCCCAGACCGACGGCCCGAAAGGTTCGGTGCCATGCCGCACGCGCAATCGATGAAACGCTCCTCGAGGGCAATATCCTGTCGCCCCGAGCCGGTTTCCGACGCCGGGTCTTGACGGCCAGCTTGCTACCGGATGGCGTTTTTGACCCGCATTCATCACATGAGGACGACGTCGAACTGCTCCTGGCTATAGCTGGTTTCAACCTGCATCGATACCGGTTTGCCGATGAAGTCCTCGAGCATCGCAAGCGATTGTGACTCCTCCTCGAGGAAGAGGTCGACCACGCTCTGTGCGGCCAGGATGCGGAACTCGCGAGGATTGAACTGCCGCGCCTCGCGCGTCACCGCGCGCAGTATCTGGTAGCAGATGGTTCGCGCCGTGCGGATTTCGCCGCGCCCGCTGCAGGTTGGACAGGGCTCGCACAGTACATGGGCGAGGCTCTCGCGGGTGCGCTTTCGGGTCATCTCGACCAGGCCCAACTGGGTGAAGCCGTTCACCGTCATGCGGGTGCGGTCGCGCGCAAGCGCCTTGCGAAGCTCGGCGAGCACCTGCGCCTGATGGTCAACATTGTCCATGTCGATGAAATCAAGCACGACGATGCCCCCGAGATTGCGCAGGCGCAACTGGCGGGCAATCACGTGCGCTGCCTCGAGGTTGGTGCGGAACACCGTGTCATCGAAGCTGCGCACCCCGACAAACCCCCCGGTATTGACATCCACGGTGGTCATGGCCTCGGTCTGATCGAAGATCAGGTAGCCGCCCGACTTGAGATCAACCCGGCGCACCAGCGCACGCTCGATCTCCTCTTCGATCTGATAGAGATCGAACAGCGGTCGCTCCCCGGTGTAGTGCTCGATACGGGCAAATACCGAAGGCGTGTAATCCTGGGCGAAGGCCTGCAGACGCGCGAAGTTCTCGCGCGAGTCGATGATCACCCGGCCGGTGTTCTCGTTGACGATGTCACGCAACGCGCGCAACTCGAGCGACAGATCCTGATGCAGCAGACTGGGCACAGCTGCGGTAGCCACACGGCGCCGGATGTCCTCCCAGAGTCGGCGCAGATAATCGACGTCGCGGGCCAGTTCGGGCTCGGTAGCGGCTTCGGCCATGGTGCGCACGATGAACCCACCCGACTCGCCCGGACCCAGCAGCGTCTGCAGCCGCTCGCGCAATTTGAGGCGCTCCTCCTCGTTGCCGATGCGCTGCGAGATGCCGATGTGGTTTTCCTGCGGCAGATGAACCAGCAGTCGCCCAGCGATGCTCACCTGGGTGGAGAGCCGCGCACCCTTGGTTCCCATCGGATCCTTGATCACCTGCACGAGAAGCGGTTGCCCCTCGCTCAGAATGCGCTCGATCGGTCGCGCAGGAGCAGCCGCATCACCTGCATGATCAGCATGCCGATGCTCGAAGATGTCGGCAACATGGAGAAAGGCCGAGCGCTCCAGTCCGACATCGACAAACGCCGACTGCATGCCCGGCAGCACCCGGATCACCCGCCCCATGTAGATGTTGCCCACCAGGCCGCGGCCGGCGGTACGCTCGACATGGAATTCCTGGACGATGCCCGACTCGACCACAGCGACCCGGGTCTCGCGAGGTGTCCAGTTGATGAGGATGTCGTCAGCCATCGGTCGATACTAGCCGTTTGCCTCACGCGGTGCGTGAACGAGGAGGCGCAGGCGTTCGAGCGTCTCGGCCAGCGGCAAGCCCATGATGCCGGTGTAACTGCCCTCGATCCGCTCGATGAAGGCCTGGGCACCGCCCTGGACGGCGTAGGCACCGGCCTTGTCCATCGGCTCACCTGTCGCCACGTAGGCGTCAATGCTGGCGGCATCGATCGCTGCGAACTGCACGGTACTCGAACAGAGGAAGGCCTCGAGCCATGCACCACGGGCGAGGGCGACGCCAGTACAAACCTGATGGCGGCGCCCCGACAGGCGGCCAAGCATGATGCGAGCCTGCTCGGGGTCAAGGGGCTTTTCCAGAATGTCGCCATCGACGCTCACCGTGGTGTCTGCGGCGATCACGATCGGCTCGGCCAGAGTTTCTGCATCACAGGCGAGACTTGCGGCGGCCTCGGCAGAAAGGGCAACGAGAGCGGCACGGGCTTTCTCGCGCGCGAGGCGCAGGACGTAAGCATCTGGCGCCTCGCCACGATGGGGGGTCTCGTCGATGGCCATCGGCATGACTTCAAAGGCCACGCCTGCCAGCGTGAGCAACTCGCGCCGGCGGGGACTTTGCGAGGCAAGGATGATGCGGTGTGAGGCCATCTATTCGCGGTGGTAGGGGTGATTGTCGAGAATGGAACGTGCCCGGTAGATCTGCTCGACGAGGAGCACCCGGGCCATGGCGTGGGGCAGCGTGAATGCAGACAGCTGCAAGGCGAGCGTGGCGGTGGCTTTCAGCGCCGGATCGAGCCCGTCGGGTCCGCCGATGAGAAAGGCCTGGTCACGCCCCTCGGCGAGCCAGCCCTCGAGTGCGCTGGCCAGACGCCGGGTCGTCCAGGCAGCACCCCTCTCGTCGAGCACGATGCGCCCGGCGCCAGCCGGGATCGCCGCCTCGATGCGGCGCGCCTCTGCGGCCATCATCTGCGCTGGCGTACGCCCACCACGGCGCGGTTCGGCACCAACCTCGATCAGTTCGAGCGGCGTGGCCCGACCCAGGCGCTTGCGATACTCGTCGACTGCCTCCTGCGCCCAACCAGGCAGACGCTGGCCCACAGCCACAATGAGCAGGCGCACTACGAGCGATCAGGCTCAGGCGGCACCGCGCGAACTGGCTGACTTTCGCGCCACTGTCTTTCGCGCCACTGTCTTTCGCGGCGCAGTCTTGCGGGCAGGCGACTTGCGAGCAGGCGAGGTACGGGTTGCAGTGCCTGGTGCCGCAGTCCGTGCCGGGGTCTTGCGCGCAGGCGCTGCGCTGGCCGCATAAGCACCAGCCGCCCCTTCCCGGGCGGGTCGCTTGCGTGCAGCAGCGCCAGCGGTACCCGTTGCAGCGCGGGCAGGCGCGGCCTTGCTGGGTGTCTTCCTCGCAGCCTTGCTGGCAGCGCTCGCCACACCCGTTTTGGCAGCCGCCTTCTTGGCACCGGTACGCTTGCGTGTCGGGCCAGCCGGCTCGACATGATCGGCAATGGGTTTGTGACCCCAGAGCTCTTCGAGGTTGTAGTACTTGCGGATGGCCGGATGCATGACATGCACGACAACATCGCCTGTGTCGACCAGCACCCACTCGCCTTCCTGTTCTCCCTCCATCCCGTGGACGCGCTCACCCATTTCGCGCATGCGGTCGTGGACACTGCGCGCAAGAGACTTCACCTGACGGGTCGAATCTCCGGTGGCAATGACGACGCGGTCGAACTCCGGTGTGAGATGACTCACGTCGAACGCGACGATCTCCTTGCCCTTGACGTCCTCGAGCGCGTCGATGATAGCCTTCTGCTTCTTGCGGATGTCCAATCTGGGATGACCTCGGATGGGGAGTCGAGCCCGACTATAAGCGACATTGGCCAGAGGCACCAATGAGCATGCGCAGACCCACAGTGGAAGCCCGGCCCCGGCAGGCGGTCAGACACGACTGCCCCGCTCGCCCACGCTCTGGTAGAGGCGGTGTCGAACCGCATAGTCACGCACTGACTCGGGCATCAGGTACCGGGTACTTGACCCGTCAGCAAGCAGAGACCGGATCCGGGTTGCCGAAATATCCAGTGCGGTGATCGGCTGGAAATAGAGCGATCCGCAAGGCCGGGCGTGCAGATCGGCCCTCGAGCGGGTGACCCGAGGCCACCAGAAATCGCGCAGCGGCCCGTCCAGGTTGTCGAACCCGTCGTGACCGGGGCGTGTGGTCACCACCAGGTGGGTGAGCGCAGCAAACGCCTGCCAGCGATGCCACCGCGCAAAGCCGGCAAAGGCATCTGCCCCCATCAGGAGTGCAATCCCGCGCGCCGGGCCGATGGCGGCACGAATGGCTTGCAGCGTAAGGACGGTGTAACTCGCCGTGGGTGAACCTGACGCGTCGGCCGCCCGCACCTCGCAATCATCGACGGTGAGGCGCGGATTGCCTTCAATGGCCAGACGGACCATCGCCAGCCGATCGGCGGCACTGGCGGCCGGTGCGCCGCGATGGGGCGGCGTGCCCGACGGAATGAGCCGCAGTTCGGCAATGTCCAGCGCGTCGCCGACCTCTTCGGCCAGGCGCAGGTGTCCGAAATGGATCGGGTCGTAGGTTCCGCCCAGAATGCCGAGCAGTGCGGGAGGATCCATGCGGGACAGGGTCACGACCGTGTCCTTCGGCTGCGTGGGTGCACGCCGGTGTCACACCTTATCCAGTAGCATTCGGGCACGTTCATACCTCCTGGAACTCCGGTGAAGCCCTTCGGCGTCTGCCTCTTCTGCTCGGCCTCGGTCAGCCTGCCGGAGCCTTATTTTGACCTCGCACGCCGATTTGGAGAAGGCGTCGCATCCCGCGGTTGGCAACTGGTCTACGGTGGCGGAGGCAATGGTCTCATGGGTGCGGCCGCCCGTGCGGCCTGGGCGGGGGGCGCACCGGTGCTGGGCGTGATGCCTCAGGTGCTGGTGACACGCGAACGGCTGGCCTTGTCGATCGGTGAAAACCAGATCGTCGACGGCATGGCCGAACGCAAGCTGCAGATGGCACTGGCCTCGGACGCCTTTGTCGGTCTGCCCGGTGGTATTGGCACGCTGGACGAAGTGAGCGAGATGATCACCTGGAACGAACTGGGCATCCACACCAAACCGATGATCCTGGTGAACGAATTCGGGTTCTGGGACCCTTTGCTCGAGTTCTTCAGCCGGGGCCGGCAAAGCAACGTCTTCAGGGCCGACTTCAGTCGCCACTACAGCGTGGTTCCCACCATCGAGGCGCTGCTTGCTGAGCTCGAGGGCGTTGCGACCACCCGCGACGCAGGCGCGCGCGGCACGCCCGACTAGCTGCGTACCTGACCGTCGCCCAGCACCACGAACTTCTGCGAGGTGAGCCCCTCCAGCCCGACCGGACCGCGAGCATGGAGCTTGTCGGTCGAAATGCCGATTTCGGCACCCAGGCCGTATTCAAATCCATCGGCAAAGCGGGTCGAGGCATTCACCATCACCGAGCTGGAATCGACTTCGCGCAGAAAGCGCTCGGCTCGAGCCGGGTCTTCAGTGACGATGGCGTCGGTGTGCGCAGAACCATGGCGCGCGATGTGATCCATGGCCTCGTCGATCCCGGTGACCACCCGCACCGACAGGATCGGTGCCAGATATTCGGTGCCCCAGTCAGCCTCGGTGGCTGACCCCATGCCTGGCACCAGCGCGCGGGCAGCCTGGTCGCCACGCAACTCGACCCCTTTGCCCTGATAGATCGCCGCCAGTGGCGGCAGCACACGCGCCGCGATGGCCTCATCGATCAGCAGCGTTTCCATCGTGTTGCAGGTGCCATAGCGCTGGGTCTTGGCATTGTCGGCGATGCGGATCGCCTTGTCGGGATCGGCGGCAGCGTCGATGTAGACATGGCAGACGCCATCGAGGTGCTTGATCATCGGAATCTGCGACTCGGCGATGATGCGCGCGATGAGCGACTTGCCCCCACGTGGAATGATGATGTCGACGAACTCGCGCAATCGCAACAACTCACCCACCGCGGCACGATCGGTCGTACCCACGAGTTGAACGGCATCGCTGGGCAGCCCGGCCGAGCGCAAGCCGGCCTGCACGCACTCGGCGATCGCCTGGTTGGAGCGAACCGCTTCAGAGCCACCACGCAGGATGACTGCATTGCCCGACTTCAGGCAGAGCGCCGAGGCATCAGCCGTCACGTCGGGGCGCGATTCGTAGATGATGCCGATCACCCCGAGCGGAACCCGCATGCGCCCCACCCGGATGCCGCTGGGACGTTGGGCCAGATCAGTGATGTGACCAATGGGGTCATCGAGCGAGGCCACCTGCTCGACCCCTTGCGCCATCTCCTCAACGGCACGCGCATCGAGCGTGAGTCGATCGACAAAAGCGGCATCTGCCCCACTTGTACGTGCGGCCGCCAGATCGGCCTGGTTGGCCTCGATGAGCGAGGGCGCGGCCGAGCGCAGTGCGGCGGCGATGGCAATGAGCGCCCGATTCTTCGACGCGGTATCGGCACGGGCGAGCACACGCGCCGCAGCGCGGGCGCGACGTCCCATGTCCTGCATCAGGTGCGCGACGTCCATCAAGGAATCCTGTGAGCGGTGAGGCAGGAGTCTGATTCTAAACTGCAGGCAGGTGCCTGAACCACGGATGAAGATGGATCGTCGGGCGCCAGAATCTTCAGAGGGCCAGCGCCAGCAAGGTGATCTCCTCCCATGCATTGCCCTGGGCCACCCCCTTCACCACCCGCTCGCAGTGGGCCGCCCGGTGCAGCGCCTGCCCGAGCCGCTCGCCATCGAGACGTCGCGCCGCACGCGAAACACCCTGCTGACGTGCCGGGCCAAACACCCGGGCCTCACGCAACGCATCGTTGGGCGATCGACCGCGGGCCACCGCCGACGCCACCAGCCATACGGCACGCAATTCCTCGGCCAGCACCCAGACGATGCCAGCGGGCGCCTCACCCTCGCCACGCAGACTCTCGATCACCCGCAATGCGCGGCCACGATCACCGCCTATCATCGCCTCGGCCAACTGATAGACATCGTGGCGCGAAACATCCATGACGGCGCCCCGCACCTGCTCGAAATCGAGCTGCCCCTTGCCCTGGAGAAGTCCGAGCTTCTGAATTTCCTGGTGAGCCGCGAGCATGTTGCCTTCGACGGCATCGGCCAGAAATTCGAGAGCGTCCGGAGTGGCCGACTGGCCCTGCCGACGCAAGCGTGCAGCAATCCACTGCGGCAGCCGTGAAACCTCGATCGGGAACACATCGACCAGTACCGCACGGGCCGACAGCGCCTGAAACCAGGCCGACTGTTGATCGGCCCGAGAAAGCCGCGGCAAGGACACCAGGGTGACGTTTTCCTCGACCAGGTTGGCACAATAGGCGGTGATGGCAGCCGCCCCTTCGGTACCGGGTTTACCCCCCGGAATGCGCAATTCGATCAGCTTGCGGTCGGCAAAGAGCGACATCCCGGCTGCGGCATGCGCAAGCGCACTCCAGTCGAAGCCGCGCTCCACGGTATAGACCTCTCGCTCGCTGCATCCGCCCTTGCGAGCATGGGTGCGAATGGCGTCTTGCGCCTCGAGGGAAAGCAGCGGCTCATCGCCATGGATGACGTAGAGCGGCGCAAGCGTCCGCTCGAGGTGGCCCTCGAGCGCATCGGCGCGCACGGTCGGCATGCCCGGGCCCTCAGTCTTCGCGCGGGCGCAAGCGCGAAGCCTGCATCCGGCGCAGGATCTGCTGCACCAGATCGGCGCGCATGTCCCGATAGAGGAGAGCCTCCTCGGATTGAGAGGCGAGCAGCTGGTCATTGAACGGCAGATCGCGACGCAGGATCAGCGTGATCGGCGCGATGTATTCGCCACCGCGCCCGTCATGCACGCGAAAGCCCACCCGGTAACGCAACTGATATTCACGCGGCCGGCCCGAGGTATTGAGACTGAGAATGGCCTTGTCCTGCCCCTCGGACAACAATTCGAACACGGCAGGTGCAGCGCGCACATCGTCGGGCGTCGGCGCGTCGCGACGCACCTGAGTCGACGATCCAAGCTCGACCGCCCTGGCCAGTTCATTGGCGATGACGGCACGTGACTCGATAACAATCGCCTCGAAGGGCAACGTGACGGTGCCACGCAACTGAAAACCGCATGCCGAGACAAGCACCATGAGGCCTGACACGGCTAGCCACCCCCGCATGGCGGACGCGAACCGAGCGGGTATCGCGCCCGATCGGTTCATCAGCCGACCACGTTAACCAGACGGCCGCGCACCACCACGACCTTCTTGGGCTCACGCCCTTGCAGCAGGCGCACCACCGACTCGTGCGCAAGCGCCGCAGCACGATAGTCGGCATCGGCGGCCTCAGCCTCGAGGCGCAGATGGCCACGCAGCTTGCCATTGACCTGGAGCACGACGTCGATCTCGTCCTGAGCGAGCGCCTCGGTCACGGGTTCGGGCCAACCGGCCTCGAGAATGTCGGGCCCGAAGCCCAGCGCGACCCACAAGTGGTGACAAACGTGCGGCGTGATCGGCGACTGCACGCGCAGCAGGATCGACAAGCCCTCGCGCAGCACGGCCGCGTGTGCGCCAGCATCGGTCGCAGGCGCACGTTCCAGCGCGTTGAGAATCTTCATGCAACCCGAGGCAACGGTATTGAACTGATGCCGGGCCAGATCGTCGTTGGCCTTGCGCAGATTCAGATGCACCTCGCGGCGTACGGCCGCCAGATCGGCAGGAAGCGATGCCGGTACGGTGGCCGACACGCCGCCCGCAGCCACCCGGGTGGCATGGCTGTGCGCAAACGCCCACAGGCGACGCAGATAGCGCGAAGCGCCTTCAACCCCCGAATCGGACCACTCGAGCGTCTGCTCGGGCGGACTGGTGAACATCATGAAAAAACGTGCCGTGTCGGCGCCGTACTGGTCGATGAGCGCCTGCGGATCGACGCCGTTGTTCTTTGACTTGGACATCGTGCCGATGCCCATCGACTCAACCGGCAGGCCGTCAGCACGAGCGACGGCACACGCGGGCTTGCCCGCCGCATCGAGTTGCACCTCGACATCGGCCGGATTGAAATACGTGATTCGACCGCTCTCGGCACGACGCAGGTAGATGTCGTTCAGCACCATGCCCTGCGTGAGCAGATTGGTGAACGGCTCGCCATGGCGGGTGAGGCCGACATCGCGCATCACCTTGGTCCAGAAGCGCGAGTAGAGCAGGTGCAGGATGGCGTGCTCGATGCCACCGATGTACTGATCGACCGGCATCCAGTAGTCGGCACGCTCATCGATCATGGCAGCAGACTGATCGGGGCAGGCATAGCGCGCGTAGTACCACGAGGAATCGACAAAGGTGTCCATGGTGTCGGTTTCGCGCCTCGCCGGCTTGCCACAACTCGGGCAGGCACAACTCAGGAACGCGGTCGATCGATTGAGCGGATTGCCCGACCCATCGGGCACGAGATCATCGGGCAGCACCACCGGCAGGTCGGCATCGGGCACCGGCACATCCCCGCAGGCGTCGCAGTGGATGAGCGGAATGGGCGTACCCCAGTAGCGCTGGCGCGAGATGCCCCAGTCACGCAGACGCCAGGTCACCTGCTTGTCACCCAGATCGCGCGCCTTGAGGTCGGCAGCGATGGCGTCGATGGCATCACCGAAGACAAGACCGTCATACCGGCCTGAGTTGATGCAGCGGCCCTCGCCCTTGTCGCCGTACCAGTCCTGCCAGGCCT
The DNA here is from genome assembly GCA_903829815.1 of uncultured Pseudomonadota bacterium. Classification (GTDB taxonomy): domain Bacteria; phylum Pseudomonadota; class Gammaproteobacteria; order Burkholderiales; family SG8-39; genus CAIXPL01. The sequence goes on from CAIKRR010000059.1 coordinate 82,442, forward strand.
CGAGGCTGTAGGTGCGCCCGGGCACCTCCACCACCTGACGAATCGGCAGGTCGTACTTCTTCGCAAACGCGAAGTCGCGCTCGTCATGGGCCGGAACCCCCATCACGGCACCCTCGCCGTAGCCCATCAACACGTAATTGCCGACCCAGACCGGCACCGGCTCCCCGGTGAGGGGGTGCTCGACCACGAGCCCCGTGGGCATGCCCTTCTTCTCCATGGTGGCCATGTCGGCTTCCATGACGCTGCCCTGACGACATTCTTCGATGAAGGCCGCAAGGGCGGTATTGGTGCCTGCCGCATGGAGGGCCAGCGGATGTTCGGCCGCGACCGCACAGAAGGTGACGCCCATGATGGTGTCAGCACGCGTCGTGAAGACCCGCAGCAGGCCACGCGTGCCGTCAATCGTGTAGGGAAACCCGAAGTTGACGCCCTCGCTGCGACCGATCCAGTTGGCCTGCATGGTCTTCACCCGCTCGGGCCAGCCGGGCAAGGTATCGAGGTCCTCGAGCAGTTCCTGCGCATAGCCGGTGATGCGCATGTAATACATCGGAATCTCGCGCTTCTCGACCAGCGCCCCGGTGCGCCAGCCGCGCCCGTCGATCACCTGTTCGTTGGCGAGCACCGTCTGGTCGATCGGGTCCCAGTTCACCACGCCGGTCTTGCGATAGACGATACCGCGCTCGAGCATGCGCAGGAACAGCCACTGGTTCCAGCGGTAGTACTCCGGACGGCAGGTGGCCAGTTCGCGCTCCCAGTCGATGGCAAAGCCAAGGGACTGGAGCTGCTTCTTCATGTAGGCGATGTTGTCCCAGGTCCAGCGCGCCGGGGGCACGCCGTTGGCCATCGCGGCGTTTTCGGCCGGGAGCCCGAACGCGTCCCAGCCCATGGGTTGCAGCACGTTGAACCCGCGCATGCGATGCCAGCGCGAGAGCACATCGCCGATCGTGTAGTTGCGCACATGCCCCATGTGCAGCTTGCCGCTGGGGTAGGGAAACATCGACAGGCAATAGTACTTGGGCCGCGAGCGGTCTTCAGCCACGTTGAAGGCGCGCGAGGCGGTCCAGTGCGCCTGCGCATCGCGTTCGATGCTTTCAGGGCGATAATGGGGCGAGAGGGTATCGGTCATCGCATCATTATAGCGGCGCCCCCTGCCCCTTCGCCCAGCGCTCTGATGCCCATTCGTCCTCTCGCCTTCCTCCAATCGCTCCCGCCCCATGCTTGAACGCCTGCGCCGTCTGGTCACTCTGAATTTCGTGCTCTCCATTGGGGTGGCCATCGCCTGGTTCTCCTGGCAGGCCATCTCGGGTCTGGCTGAAGTCGATCCGGCCAAGCTGCGCATCAACCGCATTCCGCTGGGCGCAGCGGTGCTTGTCATCGTCCAGATCATTCTCTACGTGCTCTATCGCAAGCAGCGCGAGATCTCCGGGCTGGTGAGAGTGTTTGCCGCCGTGCTCGGGGTGGTACAGGTGCTGTCCAGCGTGGTCGTAGCCTGGATTGTCGGGGTAGCCTATGATCAGCCGTTTCCAACCGCCATTCACATGCTGGGCTGGTATATGAGCGCGTCCAATCTGGCCTTTGCCTTCATCGGCCCGCCTGCACGCGATCGCTTGCCCGCGGCGCTAGGCTAGAATCGCGACACCATGAAAAAACTCCAGATCAGTCTCGCCTGCTGCGACTACGACCGCACCAAGGCCCTCTTCGACGGACGCGCCACCATCGATGGCTGCGATGTAGCCTGCACCGCGGTCGAACCTGAAGAGGCGTTTCACCGCGCCTTCAAGTTTCAGGAGTTCGATGTCTCGGAACTGTCGCTCTCCTCCTACACCCTGCAGGTCGCACGCGGCGACAACGCCTATGTGGCCATTCCGGCCTTCGTATCGCGCCTCTTTCGGCATTCGGGCATCTACATCCGCACCGATCGCGGCATCCGAACCCCAGCCGACCTGAAAGGCAAGACCATCGGCCTGCCCGAGTACCAGATCACGGCCAACGTGTGGATTCGCGGCGTCCTGCAAGATGAATACGGTGTGGCACCTGGCGACATTCACTGGCGCCAGGGCGGCCAGGAAGAGCCCGGTCGCGATGAACGCACTCCGATCAAACTGCCCCCGGGCATCGATCTGCAGCCCATTCCGCACGACCGCTCGATCTCGCAGATGCTCGAATCGGGAGAACTCGATGGCATGATCGGCGCGCGCGCGCCATCGTGTCTGGAGCGTGGTGCACCCAACGTCGCCCGCATGTTCCCGGACTTTCGCACGGTCGAGCAGGACTACTTCGCTCGCACCCGCATCTTCCCGATCATGCATGTGATTGGCATCCGCCGCACGCTGGTCGAGCAGCACCCCTGGCTCGCGGTGAACGTCTTCAAGGCCTTCATCAAGGCCAAGGCACAGGCCTGGTATGAACTGGGCCAGATCGGGCATCTGTTCAACAGCCTGCCCTGGGGTGTCGACGAGTTCCAGAAAACCCGCGCACTGATGGGCGATGATTACTGGCCCTACGGGCTGGAAGCCAATCGGCATGTGCTCGAGTCATTTACCCGCTACCATTTCGAGCAAGGGCTGTCGGCCAGGCGCTTGCACCCTGAAGATCTGTTCCACCCAGCAACCCTCGACCTGTCCAAGGTCTGACAACGCCCACTTTCCCGGACACGATCCATGAAACCCGCGCCCTTCACGTACCACAGCCCGCGTTCAGTCGATGAAGCGCTGAGCCTCCTTGGCAGCCACGAAAACGCCCGCCTGCTGGCCGGTGGCCAGTCGCTCGTGCCCATGCTCAACTTCCGGCTGGCATCGCCCGATCACCTGATCGACCTCACGCGCATCGAATCACTGCGCGGCATCCGCGAAGAGGGCGACGAGATCGTGTTCGGGGCCATGACCCGTCAGCGCGATATCGAGTTCTCCTCGGTCATCGCAGAACGCCTGCCGCTGATGGCCGAAGCCGTCCCGCAACTGGGCCATCGCCAGACCCGCAACCGCGGCACCATTGGTGGCAGCCTCTGCCATCTGGACCCCTCGGCCGAACTGCCGACGATCTGCATGGCCATGGACGCAAGCCTCGAGGTGCTGGGCCCCTCGGGCAAACGCACCGTGGCCATGGCCGACTTCGCGCAAGGCATGATGACCACCGCGCTGGCCGCCGAAGACATGCTCACGGCTGTACGCATTCGGCCCTGGACGGGGCGCTATGGTCATGCCTTCATCGAGTTTGCGCGCCGGCATGGTGACTTTGCCGTTGCATCGGCAGCCATTCTCATTGCCCTCGATGGCGCAGGCACGATCACCCGCGCGGTGGTGGCCCTGGGTGGTGTGGGCCCTGTGCCTTTGCGCGTGAGCGCCGCCGAAGCGCTGCTCGTCGGCGCCAGCGCGGGGCCCGATGCCTTTGGCGCTGCGGCAGCCGAATGCGCCAAGGTGGAGGCGCTCGAAGACCCGACCTATCCGGCCTGGTATCGCCAGCATCTCGCCCAGACCCTTGCTGGTCGTGCACTGAAACTTGCGCACGAGCGCGCGACCGGGCACTGAGCCCCGTCACCCGAGAACAGCGAGATCCGGCCAACCGATCACGCTCCACCGTCAACCGCCCGGCTGGTCAGTCAAAAGACCCCGGGCCTGCCGTCAGGACAGCTCTCCATGGATACCAAACGCATCTCTCTCACCGTCAACGGCAAGATCTACGAGCGCGAGGTCGAGACCCGCGTGAATCTGGTCGATTTCCTGCGCCACGACCTCGGGCTCACCGGATCGCACGTGGGCTGCGAGCACGGCGTGTGCGGTGCCTGCACCGTGTTGGTCGATGGGGTCAGCACCCGCGGCTGCCTGATGTTTGCGGCGCAGGCCGACGGCGCACAGGTCGAAACCATCGAGGGCCTCGCCAAGGATGGCAAGCTCAACCCGCTGCAGGAGTCGTTCTGGGACCTGCACGGTCTGCAGTGCGGCTACTGCACGCCCGGCGTGCTGATGTCACTCACCGAGATGCTGCGCGACGACCTCTCACCAACGGAAACCCATGTGCGAGAGGTGCTCTCGGGCCACCTGTGCCGTTGCACCGGCTACCAGAACATCGTGGCCGCCGCTCTCGAGGCCGCCAAACGCTATCGCGAGAGCGGCCAGCCGGTCTAGGCTTGGTCGCTAGCGCCCAGTGCGCATGAAATCGATCAGTTCCTGACCGAGTACGTTCTCGCTCGTACCGATGTGGGCATGAATCGAAGCGTGGTTGTGCCCGACCAGGCGCATGAAGCGCGGCGAGGCGCCCTTGGCGAGTGAAAGCCGGTAGAACAGTTCGGCGCAGTAGACATCGATGAGCGGGTTTTCATACTCGGCCACGGCAATGAAGGTAGGCACGCTGTCAGCCGCCGCATGCGATACGCACGAGAGATCGTCGAACCGCGAGGCATCGGTCCCGTAATAGGCCTCGACCCGCTTTGCATTGGGATTGTCGGGCCGGTTGTCGGCACGTACCCGCCCCGAGAGCACGATATGCCCGGCAATACCCGGGCCACCGGCCGGCTGCAGGCGCTTGTCGTAGGCATACGACCCCGTGTGGGCGGCACCGGCCGAACTGCCGCAGATAAACACCCGATCGGGGTCGCCACCGAACGCCGCTGCGTTTGCACGTGCCCAGGCCACCGCCATACCGACATCGACCGAACCTGCCGGATAGCCCCATTTGGGTGCCTGCCGATACTCCACATTGATGCCGATGATGCCGTTGCGGGCCGCATGGCGAACGATGTTGCCGTGGATCTGAGGGGTACGGTTCTTCTCGCCATCGGTGAACGCGCCGCCGTGGAAGAAGAGAAACATCGGTGCGCGAGTCACACCCGGCGTGCGCCAGACGTCGAGCACCTGCCGCTCATCGTCATGCCCATAGACGATGTCGCGGGTCACCTCGAGATCATCGGTGGGCACCTCTGCCAGGACCACACTGAAGGCATCGACCATCATCTTCACATGGCCGCTCGTATTGGTCCCCCACTTTGGGCCGATCTCGGCCATCAAATCACGGACGGATTGCGGAATATCGGGTGTCATGCTCATGGATGGATCTCTCTGCTCAGGTGAACATGCGGCGTGTTGGTCGCCGCAAGCCCGGATCGAAGGCGCCCTGGTAGACCAGGCTACTGGAAACGAATCCCGGTGAATTTCAGTTGCGACATTTCCTCGATCGCATAGCGCACGCCCTCGCGCCCGAAACCCGATCGCTTCACGCCGCCAAAGGGGTACATGTCCAGGCGGAAGCGACTGGCCTCGTTGACCCACAGCGAACCCACATCGAACTCTTCGGAAAAGCGCATCGCGCTGGCAAGGCTCGCGGTGAAGAGCGCGCCCTGCAGACCAAACGGTGAATCATTCGCGAGCGCCAGCGCCTCGTCCACCGAGGCCGCCCGCTCGACAATCGCCACTGGGCCAAACGCTTCGTCACACCACATCTGTGCCGAGCGCGGCACATCGACCACGATGCCGGGTGACACCAGGCACCCGGTGCGATTGGGTTCGAGTGCATAGCGCCCGCCATGGGCGATGGCATCGCGCATCATGCCCATGACGCGGTCGGCCGCCACTGCGGACACCATCGGACCGACATCGGTCGCTTCGTCAGCGGCATCGCCGACCCGCAAGGCCCGCGCCGCAGTCACGAAGGCGGCGAGAAAGGTCTCGTAAACCGACGCTTCGACGATGATGCGCTGCGCCGAGATGCACTGCTGACCACTGGCCTCGAAGGCTGCGCTGGCGATGCGTTTGGCAGCATCGACAATATCGGCATCCGCCAGCACGATGTTGGCCGCATTCGAACCCAGTTCGGCGACGAACTTCTTCGCACCGGCCGCGCGCACCAGTGCATCGCCTGCCACCGTGCCTCCCGTAAAGGTGACCGCAGTGATGCGCTCGCTTGACACCAGCAACCGGGCCGCGTCGCGATCGCCGGTGACCACATTGAAAAGCCCGGGTGGCACGCCGGCTTCGATGAAGAGTGCCGCCACCCGCAGTGCAATGCGCGTGCCGGTGGGGTGCGGCTTCACCACCGCCGCATTGCCGGCAACAAGGGCAGGCCCCACCTTCTGCACCAGCAGATTGATCGGTGCGTTGAAAGGCGTCACCGCCGCCACCACCCCATAGGGCACGCGACGGGTAAACCCCATGCGTCCGGCACCATTGGCGGCGCTGTCGACCGGCACGGTCTCACCGCCCATCACCAGCGCCTGAGCAGCGGTCATGCGCAGAAACGCCGCCGAACGCTGGGCCTCGAAGGTGGCTGCGCGGCGCGGCTTGCCGATGTCGGCAATGAGCATCTCGACCAGTTCGGGTACAGCGCGCTCGAGTGCTCCTGCCGCGGCATTGAGCCACTGCGAACGCTGTGCCAGCGAGGCGCGACGATGCGTGAGGTAGGCCTTCTCGGCGCTGGCCACGGCGGCCGTGATGAGCTCGGCAGGCGTCTCCAGCAGCTGGGCGTACACCTCGCCACGGTTGGGCGACACGATCGGCGCAGCGCTGCCCGCTGCCTCCGTGCGCTTGCCATCGATGAAAGGCACCAGCAAAGGCTGTGCTGATACCGGGGTCTGCAGGTTATTGCTCATTCGGCTCGTGCTCCACTCACTTTGACCACCTTGGCCCACTTGTCGATTTCGGCTGCCATGAAGCGGGCAAAATCCTGCGGTGAACCTCCCATCACATCGAATCCCTGGTTGATGTAGGCCTCGCGAACCGCAGGCAGGGCAAGTGCCTTGCGGGTTTCACTGGACAAACGTTCGGTCACGGCAGCTGGCATCCCGGCCGGACCCACCAGACCAAACCAGGCCGTGACTTCAAAACCGGGCAAACCCGACTCGGCAACAGTCGGCACATCGGCCATCCAGGATGGGCGACTGGCCGCCGCGGATGCGATGAGCCGCACCTTGCCCCCCTTGCCTGCCGGAATCGCATTGGGCGCATTCGGAAACATGAAGGCCACTTCGTTCTTCATCACCGCGGTGATCGCCTCGGGCGACCCCTTGAACGGTACATGAACCGCGCGCACGCCCACCATGCTGTTGAACATCTCGGCCGCCAGATGCATCGAGGTACCCTCGCCACCCGAAGAAAAGTTGACCGATCCGGGCGGCTGCGCACGCAACCAGACAATGAATTCTCGCAGATTGGTGGCCGGCACTGCTGGCGAAAGGATCAGCGCATTGGGGCTCGAGGCCAGCGCGATCACCGGCGTGAAGTCGCGCAGGGCGTCGTAACCAGGATCCTTCAGGAGGCTCGGATTGATACCGTGCGAGCTGATCGAAGCGCCCAGCAACGTATAGCCGTCGGGGGCCGCGCGGGCGACGTATTCGCCCGCCACCTTGCCACCCGCACCCGGTCGGTTCTCGACGACTACCGGCTGCCCGAGCGCGCGCGACAACGGGTCGGCAATCACACGCGCCACGATGTCGGAGGTGGAGCCCGGGGACAGGGTGACGACGATGCGCAGGCTGCGCGTGGGCCAGCTCTGGGCCTGCGCGGTGGCCACCGCGGCACCCATGAGGGCCACCACCGGCACGAGAGCACACGCCAGGCGAGCGGCCGGTCGGACCCAATCGCGACGTGGGCCGGGCAATACACTGAGCCGGGCCTTTGGCCAGCCGATAGACACTGGGCGATCTCCTCGTGGACTGAAGCGGCACCATTGTATCGCCCGGGCATGGTGCGCGTACCGCCATGCGCCGTGCGCATGGCCCGATCTGCCCTGCGCACGGGTATCGGAGACGTGCCCCTGGAGTAGACTGACAGGCTTTCATATCACTCGTCACACGCCTTCAGCAGGAGATCACCCCATGGCCGCTCGTCACCCGATGCCCCCCGAGGTCGCCAACCTTTCGCTCGATGAAATCGCTACCCGCTACACCGGGCGTTTCCGTGACAAGAAGGCCGACTGGCATGCCTTCGAGGATGCGAAGATCGAAGGCTTCAAGCGCGCCCAGCACCGCTTCATCGGCGCAGGTGGCTCGGGCAAGCATGACGATCCCAGCGTGATTCCGGCGAGGGCCCACACCCTGTCGATCATGTATGTCGAGCCCGGTCAGGGCAACGCTGCCCACACCCATGAAGTGGAAGAAACCTTCTTCGTGCTCGAAGGTTTTCTCACGGTGTTCATCGAAGACGAACAGGGCGACCGGCGTGAGATGCGTCTGACCAAGTGGGAGTGCGTCACGTGCCCACCCGGCGTGATCCACGGCTACATCAACGAAAGCCTGGAGCCGGTGTACTTTCAGGTCATGCTGGGTCGCGCCCGGCCCGAAGCCATGGGTTACGCCGATGACAAGCTGTACGACCGGCGCGAAGATCATCTGAAGACCGCCTGAACCGCTTTGCTGTCCCTGTCGGGCGCACATCATGCGCCTGAGCTTGCCCTGATCGCCGGCCCGCCCTGCCGGTGACAGGACCCCAGACCCCACCTACATGCCCGACCTTCTCAAAGATCTGAACCCCGAGCAGCTCGCCGCCGTCACCCTGCCGGCGCAGCATGCACTGGTACTGGCAGGTGCAGGCTCGGGCAAGACCCGGGTGCTGACCACCCGCATTGCCTGGCTCATCCAGACCGGCAACGCAAGTCCGCACTCGGTGCTCGGGGTCACCTTCACCAACAAGGCGGCGCGCGAGATGATGACGCGCCTCTCTACGCTGGTGCCGATGAGCCTGCGTGGCATGTGGACAGGCACCTTTCACGGCCTGTGCAACCGGCTGCTGCGCGCCCACCATCGCGATGCCGGCCTGCCGCAGACCTTCACCATTCTCGACACCCAGGACCAGCTGGCGGTGATCAAACGGGTGATGAAGTCGATGCATGCCGACGAGGAGCGCTTTCCGCCGCGGCAGGTGCAGTACTTCATCAACGACGCCAAGGAAGAAGGACGGCGCCCGTCGCAGGTCGAGGTGCACGACGAATTCACGCGTCGCTATGCCGAGTACTACGCGGCCTATGACGAGCTCTGCCAGAAGGAAGGCACGGTCGACTTTGCCGAGCTGCTGCTGCGCTCGCATGAACTGCTCGCCAACAACCAGCCGATTCGCGAGCATTACCAGAGTCGATTCCGGTACCTGCTGGTTGACGAGTTTCAGGATACCAACCGCCTGCAATACCGCTGGCTGAAACTGCTCTGCGGCCCGCAGGCCGTCATGTTCGCCGTCGGCGACGATGACCAGTCGATCTACCGCTTTCGCGGTGCCAATGTCGGCAACATGACCGACTTCGAGCGCGACTTCCAGGTAAAGAACCTGATTCGTCTCGAGCAGAACTACCGCTCGCACGGCAACATCCTCAAGGCGGCCAACACGCTCATCGCGAGCAACCGCAACCGCCTGGGCAAGAACCTCTGGACCGAAGCGGGTGATGGCGAGCCGCTGCGGGTGTTCGAAGCGCGCAGCGACATCGAGGAAGCCGCCTGGTTGGTCGAGGAAGTGCAGGCGCTGGTACGCGAGGGGCAGGCACGACGCGACGTCGCGGTGCTCTATCGCTCGAACGCCCAGTCACGGGTGGTCGAACACGCGCTCTTCTCGGCCGGTATTTCCTACCGGGTGTACGGCGGGCTGCGCTTTTTCGAGCGGCTCGAAGTGAAGCACGCGCTGGCCTACCTGCGTCTGGCCGCCAACCCGGCCGACGATGCAGCGCTCTTGCGGGTGGTGAACTTTCCAACGCGCGGCATCGGTGCGCGCGCGATGGAAATGCTGCAAGACACCGCAGCCGCCGCTGGCTGCAGTCTGTGGGATGCCATCCCGAAGGTCGCCGGCAAGGCCGGGGGCTCGCTCGCCGGATTCGCGCGCCTGATCGAATCACTGCGCAGCGAAGCGGCCGGACTGCCGCTGCCCGAAGTGGTGGAACTCGTGCTGCAAAAGAGCGGTCTCGTCGCCCACTACAAGGCCGAGCGCGAAGGCGCCGACCGGGTCGAGAACCTGGAAGAACTGGTGAATGCCGCTGCATCGTTCGTGCAGGAAGAGGGGCTGGCCGGGGCACCGGCTTATGTGCTCGATGCAGCACTGCCTGATTCGAACGGCTTCGATGAGGCGGCAAGTCTCGAAGCGCCAGCAGGCAGTCTCGGCAACGAGCGCGGCAACGAGCGCGGCAACGAGCGAGACAACATCAGCGCAGCTGCAGCAACCGGCGCCGCGGCCACCGGCGCTGACCCGTCCACCGAGTTCCAGGACCCGCTTGCGGCCTTCCTCGCCCACGCCTCGCTCGAATCAGGCGAGAACCAGGCGGGCGAAGGCAGCGACGCGGTACAGATGATGACGGCCCACTCGGCCAAGGGCCTCGAATTTCACAATGTCTTCATCACCGGTCTCGAAGAGGGGCTCTTTCCACACGAGAACAGCCTCAACGAAGACGAGGGCCTCGAGGAAGAGCGACGCCTGATGTACGTGGCGATTACCCGTGCGCGTACCCGCCTCTATCTGTCGTTTGCGCAGTCCCGCATGCTGCATGGCCAGACCCGTTACAACGTAGCCTCGCGCTTCTTCGACGAGCTGCCGCGCAACCTCATGAAGTGGCTCACCCCCACCCTGGCGCGCAGCCAGCGCGATGCCGACCCGTGGTCGGGTTCGGCCTCTGCGCCCGCACCGCGACAGGCGAGCCAGAGCGCACAAGCCATGCCCTTCCGGGTGGGCCAGAACGTGAGCCACGCGAAGTTCGGCGCTGGCATCATCGTGGATGCCGAGGGCAGCGGCAGTGACGCACGGGTGCGCATCAACTTCGGTGGCGCACACGGCCTCAAGTGGCTGGCACTGGAATACGCCAAGCTGACGGCGGGCTGAGACCCGCTCCTCAGCCCGTTCGCGGCACCGCTGACGCTGACAACCGCTGCGGGTCCCGCCCCTGCCCGATCAGCCGATCAGCCCCGCCCTCTCCAGCACCCCGTCGAGCCGCTTCTCGAGTTCCGGCGTGGCCGGCACCATCGGCAGGCGGTGCTCGTTGCGATCGATGAGACCGATGCGTTTCATCATGTACTTCATCGGTATCGGGTTGGTATCGAAGAAGATGGCGCGCATCAGTTCGAAGAGCTTGTAGTGCAGCGCGCGCGCGGTCGGCATGTCGTTGGCGAGCGTGGCCTCGCACATCTGCGCGATCTCGCGCGGCGCGAGATTGGCAGCGGCATTCATCGTGCCCTGGGCACCCAAGGCCATCATCGAGAGCGTGAACTCCTCGAGCCCGACGAAGACCCGGAACTCGGGCCCGAAGCGCGCGAGCATCTCGGTCACGAAGGCATGGTCGTCGACCGCGTGCTTGATGCCGACGAAATGCGGGATGGCCTCGGCAATACGCTCGAGCGTGGCCATCTCGACCTTGAAAGCGGAACGCCCCGGGATGTGATACATCATGAGGGGTACGGTGCTACGCCGCCCGAGGTCGATGAAGTACTCGGCCACCCCGCGCTGTGGGGCGCGGATGTAGTAGGGCGTCACCACCAGCAGCGCATCGGCACCGGCGTGGGCCGCGAACTCGGTGAGTTCGACCGTCTCGGCATGTGATTGCGAGCCAGTGGCTGCCACCACCGGAATGCGCTTGCCCACCGCGTCGACCGCAAACTTCACCAGTGCATTGCGCTCGGCGAGGGTGAGGGTCGAAGGCTCCGATGTCGTGCCGTTCACCAGGATGCCATGGGTACCGTTGGCGATCTGGTGTTCGATCAGGCGGCCATAGGTCTCGAAATCGGGATAGCCGTCCTTGAACGGGGTGATGAGCGGCGGGATCGACCCGGTGAGAAAGTTCTTCGGCAACGTGATCATGTCGGTCTACCTTCTTGCAGGCCCGGACGCGAGGTCCGGGCAGTCGTGATGCCCCGGGTCAGGAGGCAACCTTGGCGCGATTGGTGTCAAAGCCCTGCTCGGTACCCAGCACCAGCGCCGGCTTTTTCAGGTCTTCCTGCCAGAGCAGCGACTCCATGTAGATGTTGAGCGGCTGGTCCTGCACGGTGAGTTCGTACACGTAATCGTCGTAGGACGCGTGGTTGTGCACTGCCCAACCCGGTGCCGAGAGCATCAGATCGCCAGCCTTCCATTCATAGCGCTGACCGGCCACATTGCTGAAGCCCGACCCATGAAAGTAGTAATTGATGGCGGCCGACGAATGCCGATGCGGCCGGTCGACGATCTTCGGCGGACGGATCGTCATCGTGGCAAAGAAGTTAGGCGTGATGCCGTTGGTGCGCCCGGTGATCGGGTTGTAGTACATGTAGAGGCGACGACCGATGTAGTCCTTGCCCAGCGCCTCGAGCTTGTCCAGTTCGGGCTTGACCTTGCTCCAGGCAAAGTGCAGCGGGAGCGAGAGCACAGGGGTTGGATTGATGAGGGTCTCGTAGGGCATCAGGAGCCCCCCGTCCTCGGTGATTGGAAAAATGCCAAACGGGCTCTTGCGACGCGGGTCGGCGGCTTCCGCCTCGTCGTGCGCGGGCGCCACCACGATCTGCGGATCGTCTTCAGGCAGATACACCTGCATGTGCTGCAGCAGCGGCACATTCGAGTAGGTGAGACGCACCTGGATATCGCGGGTGTCGTTGGCGTGCACATACGTGGCAAACGAGGGGTGATTCCAGACGTCGTATTGCTGATGGTCGATGCGCCGCCCTGCCACCACGCAGTGGCCGGCACCACGGATACAGAAGTTCACTTCGGTGGCGTTGTGCCGGAAGGGGAGGGTCTTCTCGCCAGGCTTCAACACCGAGAGCTTTACCTGGATGCCCGGCGTCATGCCAGGGGCATTGGTCTCGGCAAAAGGATGCACGATGAGTGATTCGCGACGGCCATTGGCGGGCAGCGGTGCGCTGGCAAGTCGCTCGACCTCGGCGTCGATCTGCTCGCGGGTGACCACGATCGGCGGAAAGTAATTGTTGGCATCGGTGGCACTTGCCCCGCTGCGATCCAGAAACTGGCCATCGACCTTGGCGAAGTCCTTGCGAAAGTCATTCATCGTGCTGCTCCTCGTGAAGTCGTGCGACTCAGTGTGATCGCCGCGAGACGCGCGGCTTTTCCTTGCGCGGTTGCGGAATGACCCGCCCTGCGCCGCTGGCACGGGCTCGCCGCACCAACTCGGTACCCATGGCCAGATCGGAGATACCCATGCCCATCGCCTTGAAGAGCGACAGATCTTCGCGCGCCTCACGACGCGTGCCGGTCGCGATCAAGGCCGAGAGCGGCCGCACCGCATCCCAGCCGCGCGCATCGAAGCGGGTCATGAATTCGCGCGACAGTTGTTGCACACCGGGCAGATTGTCGACGGCAATACGCCCGACACGATCGAAGACATCCTGCGCGAACTCTTCGCGATCGGGCGCAATGGCCCCCACCGCATTGAGGTGGGTACCTGGCTCCAGCATCGCGGCATCAAGGCACGGCGTGGTGGCGCGCGTCACCAGCGTGACGATGCCGGCCCCTGCACACGCTGCCGCGACCGAGGCCGCTTCGACGACCTCTATGCCAAACTCGGCACGCGCCTTGTCGGCAAAGGCACTGCACGACTCGGGCCGCGGACTGTAGACCTGCAGCCGCCCGATGTCACGCACGGCGAGCATCGCGCCGACCTGCGACAGGGCCTGCTTGCCGGTGCCCACCAAGCCCATCACCGGCACGATTTCGCCCGCCATCCAGTCGGCAGCCACGCCCGAGATGCCACCGGTGCGCATATTGCCCATGGCAAACGCCTCGATGACCGCCACCAGCGAGCCGTTGTTGGCATCCCACAGCATCAGGAGCGGCGAAGTACCACCGCCGGTATGCGCCCAGGTCTTGGTACCCACCAGGTCACCGAGCTTTGCGCCAATAGCGTGCAGATTGCTGGTGCCGTACTGGAGCAGTGTCTTGGTCATGTTGGCAGCCTCGCCGGCAGCCTCCAGCACCAGCGCCCGCTCGAGGGCGCCGATGGCATCCTTCAGGTCCATCAGGCCGACCACATCCTGCTCGGTCAGCCAGATTGCATCACTCATCACCTGCCTCCTGTCGGCCCACCCGGGCGAGGGCCCGGGTCAATGCCGGTACACAGCGCGCAGAGGGCGCCTAGACCTTCACCGAACTGAGCACTTCCTTCGGAAAGAGTTCCTCGACCTCGAGCTTGCGATGGCAGACCCCCTGCTCGAAGGCGTACTGCAGAAACGCTTCGAGCGTACGCCGATTGGGCTCCAGGCCATAGGGGTAGAAATCGGGCCCGAAGAGGTCGCGCAGGCGCTGGGTGTAGTCGGGCAGCCATGGCATCGGTGCATGCGAGGCGGCCACCTCGGACATGCGCTCGACCGAGCGGTCCTTGGCAGCACTGAACGCCTTGTACAGATTCATCGCCACCCAGGGGTGGCGCCGGAACACGTCGCCACGCATCACCAGTACGTGCATGATCGGGTAGATGCCGGTCTTGCGGTAGTAGGCTTCCTCGACTGGCCGATAATCGGGTATCAGGCGGCGAATGCCCTTGCCCAGCGACACCGGCGGGCGCGCCGTGAGCGCAGCGTCGAGTTCGCCTGCGCGCAACATGGCATCGATCGAGTGCTCGGGCGCACTGCGGTAGCGGATGTCGGCAGGCAGCTTGAGCGCCACCTTTTCCACCCGACCGGCCTGATTGACCCCGGCCTGCACCCAGTCGACGCTCGACAGTGGCACGCCAAACTCGTGCGCAAGCATGCCGCGCGAGTAGATCGAGGCGGTCTGCGCCCACTCGGGAATGCCGATGCGCTTGCCCGCGAGTTCAGTGGCCGATTTCAAGGGGCTGTCATCGGCCACGTAGATCGACGAATGACGGAACGCGCGCGAGATGAACACCGGCAGCGCGATGACACTGTCGTCGCCTTGCGAGCGCAGCGACACGTACTTGCCCATCGAGAGTTCGGCGATGTCGAACTCGCGGAACTTGGCAAACCGATAGAAGATTTCCTCGATCGGCAGGGTCATTGAAAGGAGTCGAACGCCCTCCACCGGGATACGCCCGTTGGTGACTTCCTGGGTGTGGTCGTATTCGTCAAGGGCGATCGACAGGTCGAGCAGACTCATGAGCGAGATTCCATCATTCTGGTGCGGTTGATACGAAAACCCGTCTGAAGGCGCCACATCACTCGGCTGGCACGTCGCCCAATACGGTGCAGCGGCGCAACAGGCGCCGCTCGGATGCATCGAAGTCGCTGCGCGCGTGGACCGTGCAGCGGTTGTCCCACATGAGCAGGTCACCGACCTGCCAGACATGCTCGTAGATCCAGGCCGGGTTCTCCAGATGATCGAACAACTGCGCGAGCAAGGCGTCTGATTCGGCGCGCGGCATGCCGACGATGGAATCGGTCATCAGGCGATTGACATAGAGCGCCTTGCGTCCGGTGCCCGGATGGGTGCGCACGACCGGATGCGCATGCTGCTGGGCATCGGCAGTGGGCGCACCACGCTGGGTCGGGTTGGCACCATAGTCATAGATATTCATGGCACGCAGGCCTGTCAGGCGCGCCTTGGTCGCCGCGGGCAAGGCCTCGTAGGCCGCGTACATATTGCCAAAGAGCGTATTGCCGCCCTTGGAGGGAATTTCGATGGCATAGAGCATCGAGGCCATCGCCGGCCGCTCGACATAGCACTGATCGGAGTGGAACATCATCTCGCCATCGGGCAGCGCACCGATCAGCTGACCATTCTCGCGGATGTTGGAGATGAACATGACGCCCGGATGGCCCTTGGACGTCCCGTCGTGTCGATTGAGCAGGCGCATCGCCGGCTCGCCGAAATAGCCGGCAAACCGCACCTGTTCTTCCTCGCTGATCGACTGGCCGCGAAGGAGGATGGTGCCGGTCTCGTGCCAGATGGACTCAAGCTGCGCGATGCCAGCGGCATCAAGCGGAGCGCGCAGGTCGACATCGAGCACCTCGCGTCCGCTCAGGGGCGTGATGGCACGGCTGCGAATGGTGGTACTTGTCCCCACAACACTCTCCTTCTTGTCAGCCTTTACGGCTCGCCGCACTGCACCCAGGGCTCGGGCTCGGGCTCAGACCTCAGACCTGAACCAGCACCTTGCCATCGTCGACCTTCACCGGATAGCTGGCAATGTCGATCTTGCAAGGCGCTGCTACAGCCTTGCCGGTGCGGATGTCGAAGGTGCCCTGATGCAGCGGACATTCGATCTGGCAATCGTCGACGATGAAGCCATCGCCCAGGCTTGCATTGCCATGCGAGCAGGTGTCATCGGTGGCAAAGATCTCGCCAGCCAGGTTGTACAGGCAGAGGGTCTTGCCAGCGCAGTCGACGACCAGCGTGCCGCCTTCGGGCACATCGTCAGCAGCGGCAACGGTGTGCCAATCGCTCATCGGTCCATTCTCCAGATTCGGGCGAGCACCCTGCAGTGGGTTGCCAGCCTGCCCAGTTCGGGCAACATGACCCCTGACTATAACCCGGCGGGCGACGCTGCTGCACGACCACCGGTCGCCGCGCGGGGGGTGCCACCGTCCGATCAGAGCGTTCTGCTGGTGCGGCGCGCCGTATCATCCTGACTGTGGATTTTCGACCTCACGAGGCGCTCATGGACAATACCCTGTACGACTACTCGCCCATCAAGCACCGCGCGCCGATTGCCTTGCCCAATGGCGCCCGGGTGGCCTTCTGGATCGGGATGAACATCGAGCATTTCGTCGTCGACAAGCGGTCGACCAGCATCAGCCCGTCGACCGCAGGGCTCGTCCCCGACCCCTTGAACCACGGTTGGCGCGACTACGGCACTCGGGTGGGCATCTGGCGCATGATGGACTGCCTCGATCGGCACGGCCTGCGCGCCAGCGTGCTGCTCAACTCCGACGTGTGCCTGAAGTACCCGCAAATCATCGAGGAAGGCAATCGGCGTGACTGGGTGTGGCTTGCCCACGGCAAGACCAATTCGGTCTTCCAGACCGGCATGACCGAAGAGGACGAGCGGCGCTACCTCACCGAGGTGATCGACACCATCCGGACCCATACGGGCCGGATGCCACGCGGCTGGCTCGGACCAGCCCTGTCGGAAACCTTCAACACGCCCAACCTGCTCGAGGAACTCGGCCTTGACTACACCTGCGACTGGTGCGCCGATGACCAGCCGTTCAGGCTCAACACCCGTCAGGGACGCCTCATTTCGGTGCCCTACTCGATCGAGGTGAACGATCTGCCGCTTTTCCTCGGCAAGAGCCTCAGCGGCCCCGACTTCCAACAGATCGTCACCGACCAGTTCGACATGCTCTATGACGAGGGCCGCGAGAGCGCACGGGTGATGTGCCTGTCGCTGCACCCGTTCATCACCGGCCAGCCCTTTCGCCTGAAGTATCTCGATCAGGCGCTGGCATACATCAAGAGCCACAAGGATGTCTGGTTTGCCACCAGCGACGAGATCGCCCAGTGGTATTCCAGTCTCCCAGCGGGCTAGAAGGACTCAGCCCGACAGCCCGGTCGGCATGGATCGTGCGGGCTAACCTGCAGCATCAATCGCCACCTCGCGGAGCCTGCCTCATGCGTCACAGCCCCCTGCGTTACAGCCTTCGTCGCAGCCTTGCTGCGTTCATCGCGGTTGCGACGACACTCGCCGTTGCCGACGCGAGCCTGGCCCAGGAGCGCAAGCTGCGCCTGGGGGTCATGCGGATCGCCGCGATGGCCACCCCCTACGTCGCCAAGGAGCAAGGATTCTTCAAGAAGCACGGACTCGACGTGGAACTTGTACCCATCCGGTCCGGGGCCGAAGGCATACAGGCCATGCAGGGCGGCAACGTCGACGCCACCCTGGCCATTCCAAGCTTCGCGATGGCGGCCAATGAACGGCGCTTCGACCTCGTGATGGTCTATCAGAACGAACTCGCCCATGACTCGCCCCCTGACAGCGGCGGTATGCTGGTGCGCAAGGATTCGCCGATCCAGTCGCTGAAGGATCTTGCTGGACGCACCGTGGCTGTGAATGCGCTCCACGCGCAGGAGGCCGTGAGCGCCCAGTTCCTCTTGCGCAAGGCCGGCCTCTCGAAAGATCAGGTGAAGTACGTCGAGGCACCTCACCCGACGCTGGGCGATCTGCTGATGCGCGGTCAGGCCGATGCGGTCGTGACCATCGACCCCTTCACCACCATGATTCGCGAGCGGGGCGGGCGCGTCATTGCCTGGCAATACGCCGAAGCGGTGCCCAGTCAACCGATCGGCACCTTCTGGTCGAAACGCGCCTGGGCCGACCGCAATGTCGAGTTGATCGAGGCCTTCACCACGGCCATGGATGAAGCCATTACCTGGGTCAATGCCGACCCGGTGCGGACGCAAGGGGTGGTGGCCGAATTCACCAAGCTGCCCGCCGACATCGTCAAGGCGATGCCGATGATCGTGTGGTCATCGAAGATTGATCTGGCTCGCTGGACCGAGATGATCGCGATGCTCAAGACGATGGGCGAAATCCAGGACGATCACAAGCCGCAGGAGTATTTTCACAGCGTCGTGATGCGTCGCCTGGGCCAGAAGGGCTGAGCTGGATGGCAGCCGCCGCCGATCATGCCGCGACGGGCCAGGCATCGACGAGCAAGGTGCTTGGCTGGCTGGGCGGGCGCGAACTTGCCCGACGGCATGGCGTGCTCACCATCTTCGACGCTCTGGACATCGATGTCGCGAAAGGTGAATTCCTCACCCTCATCGGCGCCTCGGGCTGCGGCAAGTCGACACTGCTGCGCATGCTGGCCGGTCTGGAGCCGCCCACGGCTGGCACCATCCAACTCGGCCAACGCCTGATCGATCAGCCACCACCCGAGGTGGTGTACCTTTTTCAACAGTATGAAAAGTCGATCTTCCCCTGGCTCGATGTGCAATCCAATGTGGCGTTCGGCCTGCGCCGTCGCGCCGACCGCCCCGACGAAGCGGGTATCCGCACGCGGGTTTCTGCGGTGATCGAGCGGGTGGGACTGCGCGGGGTCGAAACCTACTTTCCGAGCCAGCTCTCGGGCGGCATGCAGCAGCGCGTGGCACTGGCGCGAGCGCTCGCCTGTCGGCCCGACATCCTGCTGATGGATGAACCCTTCAGCGCGGTGGATGCGCTCACCCGAGTCAATCTGCAACAGCTGCTGCTCGAGTTGTGGCAAGAGCTTGGACTCACCGTCGTATTCGTCACCCATGATGTCGATGAAGCCGTCTACCTGTCGCAACGTGTCATCGCCCTCACCGGCCGCCCGGCTCGTATGGATCCAGCCGTCGTGATCGACCTGCCCTACCCGCGCAACCCGGTAGCCAGTCGTGCCGATCGGCGCTTTGCCGACTACCGCAACCGGCTCTATCTGGCCATTACGCAGCCCGGTAGCGCTAGGGGTGCACGCACATGAAAGGGCGCGTCTGGGGCTTTTCGCTCATCGTACTGGTGTTGCTCGTCTGGGAAGCGCTCACCGCTACGCGCATCATCGACACGCCCTCGGTGCCCCGCGTCACCGAGATCGCGGTTGCCTGGTGGCGGGCCATCACCTCGGGAGACATGCCGCACGAGCTCTGGCCCAGTCTCTACCGTATCGCGATCGGATACGGGCTGGCCGTGCTGATTGCCGTGCCCACCGGACTTCTCATGGGCGCCTCGCGCTTTGTCTATGGCCTGCTCGAGCCGGCCACCGAACTGCTGCGTCCGATCCCGAGTTCGGCCTACATTCCAATTGCCATCCTGTTTCTGGGCATAGGCGACGAGATGAAGATGTTTGCCGTCTTCTTCGGCTGCGTATTTCCCATTCTTGTCAATACGAGCGACGGCGTGAAGGGCGTCGACCCGGTGCTGGTTGATACCGGTCGAACCTTTGGCCTGAGTCGAGGCGACATCCTGCGCTCGATCATCTTCCCGGCAGCCATTCCGGCCATCCTCACCGGGATGCGGGTTGCCCTGTCGATCGCCCTCATCGTCGTGGTGGTCGCCGAAATGGTGGCCGGTTCGAGCGGAATCGGTTACTTCATACTCGACAACCAGCGCACCTTCCGGGTGCCGGAGATGTTTGCAGGCATTGCCACCCTGGGCATCCTGGGCTACCTGGCCAACACGATCTTCCTCCTCGTCGAGGCCCGCGCATTGCGCTGGCGCCCAGCCGCCCGCTAGCGCATGCCCGGGCCCAACTTCTCCTCGAGAAACGCGATCATGGCCGCAAACGAGGCTCGCGCCGCGCGTTCGCGATAGCGCTCGGTGGTGAAGTTGTGAAATGCATGACCGGCTTCCTGATACGTCTGGAACTCATGCCACTTGCCAAGGCGCGTCAACTCACTCGAGATGGCCTGGACATCGGCTGGTGACGGGTTGGTATCGTCAGCACCAAAGAATCCAGCCACCGGGCAGCCGATGGTCGCTGTTCGCTCGAACGGTGAAGGTCCCGCGCCCCACGACTTCATGATGTTGCCGCCATAGAACACGACCGCTGCCCTCAAGTGCGTGTTCGCGCAGGCAGCCAGATAGCTCACACGCCCGCCCATGCAGAAACCGACGATACCGATGGCCTTGTGGCCCCGGGTTCGCAGCAACTCGACGGTGGCATCGACATCGGCCATGACCTCATGGTCATGCAACTGACCGATGCGCGCAATCGGATCGAGACCCTCGGCGGGCTGGCGATGGAAGAGGGCTGGTGCTGCGGCCGCATAACCCTCGCGGCACAGTCGATGGACCATGTCCTGAATCGGGGCATCAACACCACCCGCATGCTGAATGACAACCATCGCCGGCGCTTCGGCGCCTGTTCCCGGGCTCCCGATGTAGAGCGGCATCGAACGGCCGCCCACCTGCACTGCTTCCCATTGCACTCGCATGCCGTTCTCCCTGATCTGTGCCTGCCCCATCACGGGGTGGCGGCAATCTAGCACGCGCAGAGCGCCCGGCGAACGCAGCGCGGCATACCTCAGGCCAGCGCGGAGATATGCGATTCACGGGTGACGGCGCCCTGCCACATGCGCGTGTTCACGCCTAGAATGAGCCCCGTGTCAGGTTCGATGAACCAGCCGCCGCCAGCCTCTCGACACACTCGGCTGGCATTTTTTTCGACGCCCCTCCATTGATGCCTCCGATCAACCCCGCCGATCTGATTCGCGACGACCGCGTGCATCGCGCTGTGTATGTCGACACCGGGGTGTTCGCGCTCGAGCAGGAGCGGGTCTTTCGTACCGCCTGGCTCTATGCCGGTCATGAAAGTCAGGTGCCCGCTCCGGGGGACTACGCCAAGGTGATGCTCGGCCCCGATGAGGTGCTGCTGGTGCGTCAGGCTGATGGGTCGCTCGCGATGCTGCACAACCGCTGCCCGCACCGCGGGTCATGCCTGGTGGGTGAAGCACGCGGGCATCTACCGCGCTTTCGCTGCCCCTACCATGCCTGGACCTTCGGCCTTGATGGCCATCTGATCGGTGTCCCGATGAGCGATGGCTATGCGGGCGAACTCGATCTGCGTGACCCGGCGCTGCAACTCGTCCGCGTGGCGCGGGTGGAAAGCTACCGCGGCTTCATCTTTGCCTCGCATGCTGCTACAGGCCCCTCACTGACCGAGTTTCTCGGCTCGCTGGCCAGTGCGCTCGACAATATGGTCGACCGTGCACCCGCCGGCACGCTCACCCAGGCCGGTGGCACGCTGCGCATGGCCTATCGGGGCAACTGGAAGCTCTTCATGGAGAACGCCACCGATCTGGTGCATCCGAGCGTGGTGCACGAAAGTTCGGTGGCCGCAGCCCGTGGCCACCGCGAGGCACTGGATGCCGACCCGCAGACTGCGCAGACCCTGCAGATGCTGCTCTCCAACGGGCTGGGCATGCCGCAATGGGCTGCGGTGCCCCTGCATGCCGACCCTCACGGCCATGTCTACATGGGGGGCTTCTACAAGAGCGGCATGATTGCGCCGGCCCGCACTGATCCGGTCTTCGAGCGTTATCGCGACGCTCTGGTCGCACGGCATGGCGAGGCGGGTACCACTCGCATCCTGGGTGTTGACCGCTTCAACAATCTCATCTGGCCCAACCTCTCGGTCAATGCGCGGTTTGGCGTGCTGCGGCAAGTGCAACCGGTATCGGTGAACCACACGGTGGTCACCAGCACCTGCTTTCGCTTCGATGGCGCGCCGTCCGAGATGTTCGACCTGACCTTGCAGTTCCTCAATACGGCAAGCTCGGCCTCGTCGATGGTGGCCTCCGACGACCTGGAGATCTTCGAGCGTTGCCAGCGCGGCCTGGAAGAGAACGGCGAACACTGGATCGACATCCGGCGCGGTCGCGCCGGCGATAGCCGGGCAGCCGATGGTTCGGTGGCTGCGCCCGGCACGAGTGAGCTGCCCATCCGCAACCAGATGCAGGCCTGGATCTCGCACATGCAAGCGGGCTCGAGCGGAAAGCGCGACTGATGAACGACACGCCCCTCCTCCTGCCGTGCGAACTCGACCGCGCACTCACCCGCTTCGTCTTCGAGGAAGCGCGCCTGCTTGATGAACGACGGTTCAGCGAGTGGTTGTCACTCTTTGCCAACGACGGCCTGTACTGGGTACCGTCGGAACCCGATCAGGCATCGCCGACCGACACGCTCTCGCTCTTTTGCGAGCGAAAGCCGCTGCTCGCGGTTCGCATCGAGCGCCTTGCGCACCCCAGCCACTTCTCGCAGGTTCCTGCCACGCGCACCCATCATCATGTCAGTGGTGTTCTGGTCGAGCGGTCGACGCAGCCAGGCATCGACTTCGTAGTACGCGCCTCGCTCATCGTGGCCGAGTCGCGCGCCGGTGACCAGCGCTGGTTTGCCGGCCGCACCACTCACCATCTGCGGACGAACCCCGCGGCCTCGCCGTACCCGTTCGAGATCGCGCTGAAACGGGTCGATCTCATCAATTGTGATGCGCCACACCGGATACTTGCCGTACCCTTCTGACCTTGTCGGCCCGTCCCTCGCGGACAAGCCTGCCAGACACCTGCCCCCCTTGACGGAGAACTCGATGACGTCCTGCAATCCCGCTGATCGCCCCGCTCGCCGACTTCAGGTCGTCGCCGCCCCCGCCCTCGCCCTCGGGCTCGCCCTGGCAGCAACGCCGCTCGCCACGGTGGCGCAGGAGGTATCGCTGCGCGCTTCGGTGTTCGTACCTTCGAACACGGTCTTTGGCGAACCGTGCGCGCGCTTTGTCGAACACGTCAACCAGACCTACAAGGGCACGGTGCAGATCCGCCTCGTCGGCCCCGATGCGGTGCCCTCGCTCGAGCAGGGCAACGCGGTTCGCAGCGGCGTGGTCGATCTGGCCTGCATTCCGCCGGCCTACTACACCAACGTGATGCCCGAGGCCGATGCGGCCATCCTGTCGACGCTCAACTTCAACCAGCAACGCGCCTCGGGTGGCTGGGATGCACTGAACCAGTTGCTGCACCAGAAGCAGGGCTCGCACATGGTGGCAGGCTATGGCGACGGCGTTCAGTTCCACATCTACACCAACAAGCCGGTCAGTTCGGTTGCCGAATTCAAGGCGCTGAAACTGCGCACAACGCCCAACTACACGTCGTTCTTCCAGAGCCTGGGGGCGACACCGGTGAACATGCCTCCGGGCGAAGTGCAGACCGCCCTCGAACGCGGTGTGGTCGATGGCTATGGCTGGCCACTGCTGGGCATCTTCGACCTGGGTTGGGCACAACACACCAAGTACCGTATCGAGCCTGGCTTCTACAACGTCATCGTCTACGTGCTGGCCAATTTCAACAAGTGGAACTCGCTCACGCCGGCACAACGCGATGCGCTGGGCAAGGCAGGCGAGTGGCTCGAGACGGACAACGCCCGCATGGCTGCAGAGAAGAGCGTGAGCGAACGCAAGCGCCAGGCTGACGCCGGCATCAAGTCGATCGACCTGGGTGCCGCCTATCGCAAGCAGGCCTATGATGCCTACTGGGCCGATATCGCCAAGCGCGCGCCCGAACCCGTGAAGATGCTGCGTCCGCTGCTCGACAAGTAGACGCATCCCCATGTCCGAGGCGCTATCGCAACCGCGGGTCAACGCACGGCGCCTTGTACTGGGGCGTGGGCGCTATGGCGATGACCTGCGCTTCGCGCGCCTTGCCCACGCGGCATTCGTGCGAAGCCCGCATGCTCACGCCCGCATCATGCGTGTCGACCTTGCCCCGGCGCTGGCAGCACCCGGGGTCATCGCCGTCTTTGACGCGGCAGCACTCGCCACTACCTGCGCCCCTTGGCAGACACGCCTCGAGACCTTTCCGCAGCACCAGTCGATGCCGCAGGGCCCACTTGCGAGTGCTCATGCGCTCTGGCAAGGCCAGCCGGTCGTGATCGTCATCGCTGCAACGCGCGCCCTGGCTGAAGACGCCGCGGGTCTCGTCGAGATCGACTACGAGGCACTGCCCGCGGCCGCCGCCTTCCCGGCCGTTCTCGAACCGGGCGCCGCACGCGCGCACCCGGAACTGCCTGACAACCTGGCCTTCGAGCACCGCATTGCCAGTGGCGACGCAGCCACGGCCTTTGCCGCTGCGCATCATGTGGTGCGGCGCCGCTTCATCTTTTCGCGCAACACGGCGGTCTCGCTCGAACCGCGTACGCTGATCGCTGACTTCGAGCCTGGGGTGCGCCGACTCACGGTGCATGCATCGACCCAGGTACCCCACCAGTTGCGCTCGATCCTCTCGCGCCAGATGCAACTGCCCGAAACTCAGGTGCGAGTGATCGCACCCGATGTGGGTGGCGGCTTCGGCGTGAAGCTGCATTGCTACGACGACGAGATGGCCACCTGCGCTGCCGCCATGCTGCTGGGCCGGCCGGTGAAGTTCGTCGCCGACCGCCTGGAATCGATGGCAAGCGACATCCACGGCCGCGGGCATGTTGTTGACGCGGCGCTGGCGGTCGATGCCCAGGGCCACATCCTCGCCATCGAAGTCGATGACGTGATGGAAGCGGGCGCGCACTCGGTCTATCCGCGCTCGAGCATTCTCGAAGGCCTGCAATCCATCGGTTTCGTTGCAGCCGCCTACGCACTCGAACACTACAGCGCCCGACTGCGGGTAGCGTGGCAGAACAAGATCGGTACCGCCTCGTACCGAGGCGTAGGCCAACCGGTGGCCTGCGGGGTCACCGAGTACCTCATCGATGCGGCCGCACGCGAGCTCGCGATCGACCCGGCGCAGATGCGTCGACGCAATCTGCGCTCGGCCAGTCGCGGCGGCTCGAAGACACCGGCCGGTTTCGATGCCGGAGGCCTGTCGCACGAAGCCTGCCTCGACCGACTCCTCGCCTTGATGGACTACGAGGGCCTGCGGCAGCGTCAGAAAGACGCGCGCGCGGCGGGACGACTGCTTGGCATCGGCCTGGCGAGCTTTGTCGAGCAGAATTCTCCGGGCGCCGCCTTCTATGGCGCCGCCGGCGTGGCCATCTCGGCCATGGACGGTTGCACGCTGCGCCTCGAACCCGATGGCTCGATGGCCTGCATCACCAGCAATGTCGACCAGGGTCAGGGGGTCGAGACCACACTGGCGCAGATCGTGGCAGCCGAGTTCGGCATGGCGCTCACGGCCGTGCGGGTCGTGCAGGGTGATACCCAGGCGACACCGGTCGGCGGCGGCGTGTTTGCCTCGCGCGGTCTCACGGTATCCGGCGAGGCGGCACTCGTTGCGGCACGACGACTGCGCGAGCAGCTGATCGGCATGGTGGCAGCGCTCTGGCAGGTTGCACCCGATGCCATCGAACTGGCGGAAGGCACGGTGCGCTTGCGCGCCTCGAGAGCGGCCACGGAAACGGGGGCAATCCCGACATCCGGGGCGGCAGCACCGCCAGCCCCCCTGTCGCTGCCGCAACTCGCACGCATCCTCAACTTCGAACAGCATCGCCTCCCGGCCGGTCTCGAGCCCGCCACCATCGCCACGGCGCAAGTCTTCATGCAGCAACCCTTCCTGCTCGCCAACGGCATGCAGGCCAGTCTCGTCGAGGTCGACCCCGACACCGGCTTCGTGCGCCTCCTTGGCCACTGGCTGGTGGAGGACTGCGGCCGGGTGCTCAACCCGCTCCTCGCCGACGAGCAGTTGCGCGGCGGCGTGATCCAGGGCATCGGTGCCGCCCTGCTGGAAGAATGCCGTTATGACACCGAGGGCCAGATTCTCACCGGCACCCTGGCCGACTACCTGCTGCCGATGGCCGGCGAGATGCCCGACATCGTGATCGACCATGTGCACACCCCGGTCACGTCGACGCAACTGGGCGTGAAGGGTGTCGGCGAGGCCGGCACCATCGGTGCCGCTGCAGCGGTGGGCAATGCCATCAACGACGCACTGGCCTCGTTGGGCGGGGAAGTCTGCGCACAGCCCTATACGCCTGAGCGCATCCTGCGTGCTCTCGGCCGCGTAACCTGAATCGCGTGACCTGAGCCCACCGGCCTGAACCGCAATCCCGCCATGCGCATCACCGCCATTCATGAGACAACCGTGCCGATCGCCTCGGCGATGCGCAATGCATCGATTGCCTTCGATGCGATGACCGCCAGTGCCCTCGCCATCGAGACCGACTGCCGCATCGATGGCGACCCGGTGGTAGGTTATGCCTTCGATTCGATCGGCCGCTACGGCAAGGGCGCACTGCTGCGCGAGCGCTTCCTGCCGCGACTTCTCGCGGCCGACGCAGCAAGCCTGCAGGATGCCTCGGGCCTCATCGACCCGACCCGCGCCGCACAGGTCTGCATGCAGAACGAGAAGGCCGGTGGCCATGGCGAGCGCCCGGGTGCGATCGCGCTCATCGAAGCAGCCCTGTGGGATGCCCGCGCCAAGGCGATGGGGCAAGCCCTGTGGCGGGTACTGGCCAGCGACGAGGGGTCTACAGCGCGTACGCCGACCATCGCGACCTATGGCTCCTGCGGCCACTTCCGGCCCGGTGAGTCGCTCGATGGCCTGAAAGCCGAAGTCAACCGGGCACTCGAGGCGGGTTTCCGGCTCGTGAAGATCAAGGTGGGCGGCGTCCTGCCCGATGACCTTCATCGTATCGAGGCCGCGCTCGCGGTGACCGGCGCGGGTTGCCTTGCCGTCGATGTGAACGGCGTACTCGAGGGTTCGAGCGGCGAGGCCTGGCTGCGCGCAGCGAGCGCGCTGCCGATCGCGTTCGTCGAGGAGCCCTCGAGTGCGCTGGACTACGCCGGACTGGCCGCACTGCGCGAGGCGAGTCGGGTACCGGTCGCGACTGGCGAGAATCTCTTTTCGCTCGATGACACGCGCAACCTGATGCGCCATGGCGGGCTTCGTGCGGGCTCCGACCTCATCCAGGTCGACCCGCTGCTCGCCTACGGCGTCGCCGAATACCGTCGTATCCTCGCCTTTGCCGAGTCACAAGGATGGCATCGCGGTCAGTTCTGGCCACATGCCGGACACCTGTACGCCGCCCAGTTGGTGGCCGGCTTCGGCCTCGGCAGCGCCGAGGCTGCCCCCGACGCAAGCCTTGCCTGGGGCGGCTACTGGGACGATTGCCCGGTCGTCGACGGACGCATCACGCTGCCCGAGCTGCCCGGGGTCGGGTTTGAAGGCAAGCGCAACCTCCTTGCTGCTCTACAATGGTGGCGCAGCAGGTAACCTCGCAGGAGAAACACGACATGGCCAAGCTCAGACACATCGCGATTTCGGTGCCCGATGTCGAAGTGGCGGCGAAGTTCTACATCGACACCTTCGGCATGCAGCGGGTCAACTACGCCGCCACCCCTTATGGGGACGGGCTGTCGCTGAGCGATGGCACGGTGAATCTCACGCTGCTCAAGTTTCACACCGATGACGCCGCAGGCGACGCGCGTGGAAAGGACTTCACCGGCTTGCATCACATGGGTTTCATCGTCGATGACCTGGAGGGCATGAGCAGCCAGATCGAGGCCAATGGCGGGCGCTTCCATCGCGAACTGAAGGGCGGCGGTGGCGTCGACTTCGAACGCAAGTTCCTTGACCCCAATGGGGTGGTGTTCGACATCTCGCACAAGGGCTGGGTCGGCACCAAGGTCTGACAGATCAGGGGGCACGGCGCACAGCAGATGCGTCGGCTCCGAGGCAGTGATACGGGAGGGGACAAGCATGAGCAGTGCCATCAGCAGCATGGGTGAACCGGGCAGTCCTGCGGTCATTGCCGCGCGTATCGAGCGCTTGCCGCTTTCGCCCTGGCATGCGCGCATGCGACTCATCATCGGTACCGCCTGGTTCTTCGATGCCTTCGACGCCCTGGCCATCGCGGTCGTGTTGCCAGCGCTCATTCCGCTTTGGAAACTTGCCCCCGCACAGATCGGGCTTCTGATTGGCATCGGCTATCTCGGGCAGATGATCGGCTCGATCATCTCGGGCTGGGCCGGTGAGCGCTTCGGTCGAACGCCCCTGCTGCTCGTGAACCTCATCATCTTCACCCTGGGCAGTTTCGGCTGCGCTGCCGCGTGGGACTACGAGTCGCTGCTTGGGATGCGCTTCCTGCAAGGCCTCGGACTCGGGGGCGAGATTCCGATCATGATTGCCTACATGAACGAGTTCGCGAAGGCTGAAGGCCGTGGCCGCTTCGCCCTCGCCTATCAGGCGCTCTTCCCGGTGGGCATTCTCGCCTGCTCGCTGGTGGCGACCTGGGTCGTTCCCAATCTGGGCTGGCGCTGGATGTTCATCATTGGCGGCATCCCGGCCCTGGTGGCCATTCCGCTGCGCATGTTCCTCATCGAGTCACCGCGCTGGCTCGCAAGCCGGGGGCGCCAGGCCGATGCCGATGCCGCGATGTCACGCATCGAAACCATCGTCTCCGAGGGCGGTCGAGTACCGCTGCCCCCACTACCCACCGACATAGCAGCCGTGAGTTCGGCCCGCACCCGCCTGGGCGATCTCTTCAAGGGCATCTACCTGCGCCGCACGCTCTCCCTGTGGGGATTGTGGATCACCTCCTACATCGTCATCTACGGTCTGGGTGGCTGGTTCATCTCGATCATGCGCACCGTCTACAAGCTGAGTCAGTCGCAGTCGCTCTGGTACGGCGTGATCCTCAACCTCTTCACCCTGCTTGGAACGCTGCTCTGCGTGTTCCTGGTCGATCGGGTCGGTCGCAAGCGTCTCTTTACCGCCGCGTTCGCGCTCGGATCGTTACCGCTGCTCACGCTGGCCTTCACCGGTTCGAACGATCCGCAGGTTATCGTGGCACTGGCCTCGATGGGCGCCTGCTGCCTGGGGGTGCTCGCCGTGGGCCTCGGAACCTTCACGGCCGAGAACTACCCGAATCACATGCGGGCGCTGGGTGGCGGCATCGCCAACGCCTGGCTGCGCGGGGCATCAGTGGTAACGCCCACCTTCATCGGCTACCTGCTGGTGGCTGAAGGCGTAGGCGCGGTATGGGGCCTCTTTGGCGGCGCTGCGCTCCTGGGCGCCATCATCTGCGCACTCTTCTCGAGCGAGACGAGCGGCCGAACGCTGGAAGACATTTCACCGGCACCCTGACAGACAGACATCCGCTCGGCGCACGAACCTGCCAGCATCCGCTCCCCCCTGACCTGCAAGGATCATCATGATGCGAACTCGAATCACGGTACTTGCTTCATTGCTCGCCGGCATGTCGGCAAGCCTCGTCACGCATGCACAGCCAGCTGCATGGCCGACGCGCCCGGTCACCATCGTCGTGCCGTATGCGGCCGGTGGCCCCACCGATATCGTGGCGCGAGCGCTCGGGGCCTCGATGACAAAACCCCTCGGGCAGAGCATCGTCATCGAGAACAAGGTCGGGGCCGGTGGCACGATTGCAGCCACCCATGTGGCGCGCAGCAATGCGGACGGCTACACGCTGCTCCTGCACCACAACGGCATGGCCACTTCGGTGGCCCTGTACCGCAAGCTCGATTACAACCCACTGACTGACTTCGATTACGTCGGCCAGGTCGCTGACGTGCCGATGACACTGCTGGGGCGCCGCGACCTGCCGGCAGACAATCTCCCTGCTCTGGCCCGCTGGATCCAGGCCAACAAGGAAAAAGTCAACCTCGCCAACGCCGGCATCGGTGCGGCCTCGCACCTGTGCGGCATGATGGTGCAGCAGGCGCTGGGCATCGAACTCACCACCGTTCCATTTCAGGGCACGGCGCCTGCGATGAACGCCCTGCTCGGTGGCCAGGTCGATCTGCTGTGCGATCAGACCACCAACACCATCTCGCAGATTCGGGCCAACAAGGTGCGCCTCTACGGCGTGACAACCCCGAATCGCATCGCGGCGCTGCCCGACACGCCGACACTGAACGAAGCCGGCTTCAAGGGCTTTGACGTGAAGGTCTGGCACGGGCTGTATGCGCCCAAGGGCACACCGAAGATAGCCCTCGATCGGCTGAACACGGCCTTGCGCGCAGCGCTTGGTGATCCGGCCATGGCTGCACGCATGACCGATCTGGGCTCGGAAGTCGTGCCCGAGGCCAAGCAGACGCCTGCCGGCCTGCAGGACTGGCTGCGCCTCGAAATCGCGAAATGGACGCCGGTGATCCAGAAGGCCGGTGTCTACGCCGACTGAATGATCTTGCAGGGCGGCACGCCGCCGGCTTCCTCAGGTCCGGGGAGCCGCGCGGGCTGCCGAGAGGCCGGCCTGACGGCCACTCACCGCACACCAGCTCAGGAAACCGGCGTAAGTGCGCCCGAAGACGCCACCTGCATCGACGCCCGCGGCATACAGACCGGGAATGGGCTGGCGATCCGGGGCGAGCACCCGGCAATCGGTGTCGACCGCGATGCCACCGCAGGTGGCAGTAATGCCGGCCACTGCACGCATGGCGTAGAAAGGCGCACGCTCGAGCGGTGTTGCGGCGGCCGTGCGGGGCATGGCGAGTGCCGACCCTCTCCCGGCGCGCACCGCAGCATTGAAGCCCTCGACTTCGGCGATCAGTGCGTCTCCATCGACCCCGTCAGCGGCCAGTTGCGCTGCAAGTCCGGCGAGGCTGTCTGCAACGACCAGCGGTACCCCGGCAGCACACGCGGCCTGCAGCCAGTCGGCGCGCTGCGCGATACCGACCTCGACCGCGTCACCGGTCCGAATCCGCTCATCGACAATCATCCAGTAGCGGTCGATACCCGCGCGGGTGGCCGCCTGCGGATTGGCCTCCTCGAGAAAGCTCGCCGACTCGTCGGTGAAGCGACGCCCGCGTCGGTCGACGAGAATGCCCAGGCGGGCAAAGTACGGTGTCAGTGGCTGCCATTGATCGACCTCAAGCGGGCAGTCGGCCATGGTGTGGCCGTAGTAGGCGGCCATGTCACCCGCCAGTGCCGCACCGAGCGAGCGCGCAAGGCGAAGGCCGTCGCCCGCCGCGCCATCGAGTGAACGGCGGCGCAGATGCGCGGCACCCGGCCCCATGAATTCGGCCAGCAGATCGGGGCTCGCCGCAAAACCGCCGGTGGCCATCACCACGCGCGATGCACAGACGTCACCCGCCGCCGAGAACCGGACGCAATAGCCGCCCCCGGCAGGTTCGATCGAACGCACCGGGCTGTTCACCCGAATGCGCACCCCCGCCTTGCGCACACGCTCGACCAGCCCATCGACAAAAGCGTCGCGTCGCCCCGGTTGACCGAGCCCCATCGGACGCAGCACCCGCGACCCGGGCGCGCGCTCGAGCGTGCCCAGCGGCACACCCTGACCCTCGAGAAACGCCATGGCATCGGGATACCCGGCAACGAAGAGGGCCTGCAAGGCCGGGTCCCCATCAGGCACATAAGCGCGCAAGGCAGCAAGACTGTCCGATGCAATGAACACGCCTGCCGCAATCCGGGCATTGCCGCCGGGGCGTGCCGTGGCTTCGATCAGCGTCACCCGGCAACCCTCGCTCGCCGCGCTGAGTGCCGCAACGAGCCCCGCAAGACCAGCACCGACCACCGCGACGTCAACCCGACCGGCATGCGTCATGGCGCGTGTCTCCTTCAGGCCGTCTCAGGCACCAAGCACCGGTGCCGGTGCGATGGCCTCGATATCGGTGACCACATCGATGACCACGGGTCGCCCGGCTGCAAGGGCCTGGCGCATTGCCGGCGCGAAGTCCGACGGCCGCTCGACCCGCAGGCCGACTGCGCCGATCTCGGTCGCCACTCGGGCAAAGTTGGTCTTCGTGTAGGTCCAGAGTTCGCGCGCCTGGGCAGTCTGCTCACCGCCATAGGCACGATCGAAGCCCCGCTTGGACTGATTGCCGCCCCCGTTGTTGTTGACCACCGTGATCGAGTTGATGCCCCAACGCACGGCCGTCTCGATCTCGCCCACGTGGTACCACAGGCCTGCATCCCCGGTGAAGACGACAACCGGTCGATCGGGTGCAGCGCACTTGGCACCCAGACCCGCGGGAAAGGCCCAACCCAGATGGCCCGCACTTCGCATGTACGACTGGCCAGGGCTGTGCAGGTCGT
This sequence comes from uncultured Pseudomonadota bacterium, assembly GCA_903829815.1. Lineage (GTDB taxonomy): Bacteria > Pseudomonadota > Gammaproteobacteria > Burkholderiales > SG8-39 > CAIXPL01. Next base: position 114,721 of record CAIKRR010000059.1, read on the forward strand.
AGAGACCACCCATCCACATCCCGGCATGCCCGGTATCGGCCACCACGATGGCATCCTCGGGCATCAGTTGCGACAACTCCCCACAGATCCGCTCGGGCCTGATCGGCACCGCCTCCGAACCGAGCGCGGGCGCGAACGCTTCACGCCAGGCGCGACACTCGCGCGCAGCCTCGGCAACCCAGCCGCTGCGTCGCGCCGCCGTGCTGCGATCGGCAAGCGCCAGCAGGGCCTCGAGCGCGAGACGCGCATCAGCCAGCACCGCCGCCTTCAGCGGATAGTTGCGCCCGAGCATGCTGGCGTCGATGTCGATCTGCACCACCGCAGTATCGGGGCGGGGCACCTGCCAGACATGCGTGGTCATGCCACCGGCTTCGGTACCGACGAAACAGACGAGATCGGCTGCGGCCACCACCCGATTGGCACTGGCGCGCGAGTAGGAGCCCACCACACCGAGCGCAAGCGGATGCGTGCCGACGATGCTGTCCTTGCCGTTGAGCGAGGTCGCAACCGGAATGGCCAGCGCCTCGGCCAATGCAACCAGCGCAGCGCCAGCACCGGAGGCACGTACGCCACCACCGGCCACGATCACCGGACGGGTGGCCGACTGCAGCAACTGGAGCAGGGCACGAAGGTCGGCCGGGTCGGGCAGCGGGCGAAACGGCGGCACCTGCGCAAAACGCAGATCGCACTCGGGCGCCATGTCGGCCTCTTCCTGGTCGATCTGCCCTTCATTGCCGCGAAATTGCAGGTGTACCGGCCCCGGCGCCCCGGAAGTAGCGACCCTGAAAGCCTGTCTCACCATGTCGGGAAAACGATCGACCGCATCGACCGTGGCACTCCATTTGGTCACCGGTTCGAACGCAGGCAGGTCATCCACCTCCTGATAGAGCTTGCGAAAATTGGTGCGTGGCTCACGCCCACCGGTAAAGGCAATCACCGGCGAGTGGGCAAGCCAGGCATCGCGCAGGCCGGCTGCCAGATTGAGCGCACCCACCACCTGAGCCATGCAGACGCCGGGCCGCCCCGCCACACGCGCATAGCCATCAGCCATGTAAGCGGCCGACTTCTCGCCGTGGGTGTGGATGCGCGCTATGCCGGTACGTCGTTCCATCTCGGCAAAGGTGCGCCGCAGAACCGCTGGCACCATGAACACGTGGCTGACGCCGTAACCTTTCAACATGTCGGCGAGCAGTTGCGCGCCCGTCATGACCGCCATGGTGCTGTCTCCTTCTTCTTGCTTCGTGTGCTGCGGATGGTAACCCGCCCTCAGGCTGGGGCACGCAAGGCTGTGCCCGAGCGCTGTGCTAGAGTCGGGCGCAGAGGGTGGGAGTTGCGTGATGGCCCCGTTGACTCACCCACCTGCCCCTGCACCACCCTTGCGCGGTCCGACCCCGACCACCATGAAGCGATTGCGTCCGCTTGCCGTATCGCTGAGCCTGATGATCCTGCTCGTGGCAATCGCCGGCTTCGTGGGGCTGCCCATCCTTGCCAAGCGGGAGATCCCGCAGCGCATCAGCGCCAAGCTCCATCGAGCGACGAGCCTGGAGAGCATCAGCTTCAATCCGTTCACGCTGCGACTCGAAGTCCATGGGCTGAGCATCGCGGGCAGTCGGGTTGGCGAACCCCTGCTCGCCTTCGATGCACTGGTCGTCAACTTCTCGATCGCGTCCATTGCGCGACGCGCCGCCGTGATCGACCAGATCGAGCTTCGCGCACCACGCATCGCAATCGAGCGGCGCCCCGATGGGCGCCTGGACATCAGCGACATCATGGATAGCCTCGATGCAGCGAAGCCTGCAACCGGAGCTGCCACCGAGCTCTCTGCAGACCTGCCACGCCTGCTGATCCAGGATGTGCGCATTCACGCAGGCAGCGTGCACCTGCACGATCAGCGGGTCGGGATTGCGCACTCGGTGAGCGGTATCGAACTGCGCTTGCCGCGGGTATCGACCCTGCCCGAGGACAGCCACCAGCCGATCGCGCCGGACCTGACCGCGCGCATCGACGGCGCAACCGTACACGCACGGGCCTCGCTGCCGCCGGTGCAGACGGATGCGCCCGGCCAGATTGAACTCGACCTCGCGGACTTCGAGCCGGGGCGTTACGCGGCTTACCTGCCCGGTCGCTGGCAGGCCCGGCTGGCCAGTGGCCGGGTGAGTGCGCAGCTGAAAGCAATCGTCACCCACGGGAAGAACGAGCTACTGGCTGACCTCGCCGGCACCATCGCCATCGAATCCCTGGACCTGCGCACCCGCGAGGGCGAGCCGCTCGTGGCATGGCCGCGCCTCGCGATCGACATCGCCCATGCATCATGGCCGCTGCAAACCGTCGATCTCACCCGCATCGCGATCGACCAGCCTGAAGTGAATCTGCGTCGGGGGCGCAAGGGCGAGATCAACCTGGCACGCATCGCGCGGTTTGATGGCCCGACCGGCGACGAGACCCGACCGGTAGCAAAATCGGCATCCGCTTCGGGCAAGGCCGCGGGCACTGACCGAGATGAGAGCACGCAGGCGACGACGGGGGCGATCGCATTCCGTCTCGATGCCCTGCAGATCCGGGGCGCCAGGCTGCAGATCGACGATGAGGTGCCCGCCCGCGGCTTTCACCTCGGCATTGCACCGCTGGACATCGACCTGAAAGACTTCACCTGGCCTGCTCGAGACAAGGCCGCCACGCTGCACCTCGCCCTGCAGTCCTCGACGCAGGCAAGGACGCGAGCTGCGCCTCTGGCGGCAGTTTCGGACAGGGGGGCGACGTCGGCTGACGGGGGCAAGCCGGCCGTTGCGAGCGACGACACGCGAGTCCAGATCAGGACGGTTGTGTCACTCGGGCCGGAACCAACGGCCAGCGGACGGCTTGAGGTATCTGCCTTGCACCCGGCCGACTTCCTGCCCTACTACGAGGCACAGGCCAGCCTTCGCCCCGGCAAGGAAGCAGACGTTGCCCTTGCGACCGACTTTGATCTGAGGTGGACCGCACGAGGTCTGCTCGGTTCATTCCAACACACAAGCCTTCAGGCGCGACGATTGAACATGGTCAGACGCGATGGCAGCAAGGGACCACTGGAGATTGCTCAGTTCGACATCGACGGTGCGGGCATCGACCTTGACCGGCACACGATCGAGCTCGGTCGCGTTGCCAGTCGCGGCGCACAGCTGCGTGCCGTGCGCAGCCACGAGGGCACGATCGAGTCGGGTACCGGGCCCCCGGCATCGGCCAGTGCCTCCGCAGCGGCGAAAACGACCACTGACCGAAAGGACGATCGCGCGACACCGCAATGGCGTTGGCATATCGACCGCCTGAACCTGGATGACTACGCGCTCCACCTTCATGACGAGGTACCCGATACACCCGTGGACGTGCATCTGGCGCCCTTGACGCTTGCGCTGGAAGACCTGGGCAACGCCCCAGGAAACAAGGGACGCGCACGGTTGAAAACCGGTGTAAACGCTGGTGCCGACATCGCCATCACCGGAACGCTCGGCCTCATGCCCCTGGCAGGAGCATTCGACTGGACCATCGATCATCTGGGCATCGCCGACTTCAGCGCCTACCTCTCGCAGGCAAGCCGTCTCGCGGTGAGCTCGGGGACCCTGAGCGGCACCGGGTCGCTCGCACTGCGCAACCGTGCAACCGCAGAGGCCACAAGCACCCTCAGCGCGCGAGTGCGTGGCGCGTTGAGGGTCGAGGACTTCATCTGCGTCGAAGCGGCCAGCGGCACCGAACTGCTGCGCTGGCAGACACTGGCCCTCGCCGGCATCGAAGCCGAGCAGACGCCACCTCGCCTCGCCATCGGGGACATCACGCTCAGTGACTTCAGCGCCGGGCTCGTGCTCGGTGCCAATGGCCGGCTCAACCTGCAATCGCTCGAGCAGGCGCCCGGGGCACCACCGAGCACGGTTGCGCCCGAGGCACCAACGCCATCGCTCATCCCGGGCGCCACCACGAATGCCGCTCAGGCGCAGGGGGCTGCCGCATCAGCACTCGACTTCATCATCGGCCGCATCCGCCTGGAGCGCGGCAACATCAAGTACACCGACCTCTTCATCCGGCCGAACTTTCGCGCCAACCTCACCGATGTGAGCGGGTCGATCAGCACCATCAGCCGCACCGAAGCAGGCGACGTCGACCTGCGCGCAAGGCTCGATAACGCAGCACCGGTGCAAATCATCGGCAAGGTGAATCCGATGGCACGACCGCTTCTTCTCGACCTTCGAGCCAACGCCCGCGACATCCAGTTGCCCACCATCACGGCTTACGCAGAGCGCTACCTGGGCTACGGCATCGAAAAGGGCAGCCTCTCGGCCGACCTCGAATACCACATAGCCCAGGGTCGTCTGACTGCCAACAATCGGCTTCGTCTCGACCAACTCACCTTTGGCGATCGGGTGGAAGGGCCCGACGCCCTGAATCTGCCGGTACGTCTGGCGATGGCGCTGTTGCGCGACCGCCACGGCGTGATCGATATCGATCTGCCGATCAGCGGGTCACTCGATGACCCACAGTTTTCGGTGGGCCGGCTCGTGCTGCAAGTGCTCGTCAATCTGATCACCAAAGTGGTTACCGCACCGTTCTCGCTCCTCGCTTCCGTTTTCAGCAGCGATGGTGAACGGTTCGACCGCATCGACTTCGCAGCCGGCAGCGCAAACATCGATGAGACGGCCACAACCCGCCTGCGGTCCCTGGCGCATGCGCTGACCGAGCGGCCCTCGCTGCGTGTCGATGTCACCGGGCACGTCGAACCCGACGCCGACGCATCGGCGCTGGCAGCACAGGCCACACTGGCGGCACAGGCCACACAGGCGGCGCAGGCCGCTTCACGCCGAGGGCGCCCTCAGGCTTCGCTTGCCGACCCAGCCGCCGCCACTGCCGCACGCTCTGCGACAGGCGGCGCCGCGTCGCAAGAGGATCTGCGTGCCCTTGCAAGCGCACGTGCCAATGTCGCGCGCGCCTGGCTCACCGGGCCTGGCGGCATCGACCCCGATCGTATATTCCTGGTCCCACCACGCATGGCAGACCCCGAGGGCGAGCGCCACGCCACGGGTCCGCGGGTGGATTTCGCACTGCGCTAGAGCCCGAGCACAAACCGATCTGGCAGCACCGGTACGCAGCGCGCTGCAGGATGTATGATCGCGTGAACCCTGCCAAGGGTACCGCCCCGGAGGAGAAACCATGGCCAAGACCACCATTACAGTCGACGGTCGCGCGCACGAAGTGGCCGCAACCCCTGACACCCCGTTGCTCTACGTATTGCGTGAAGAACTCTCGCTCAATGGTCCCAAGTTCGGCTGTGGGCTCGCCCAGTGTGGCACCTGCACCGTCCTCATCGATGGCCGAGCGGTACGCTCCTGCGTGACACCGGTTTCTGCGGTCAAGGGTGCAGTACGCACCCTGGATGGACTTGCGCTCGGGGGCAAGCCTCACCCGGTGCAGGCCGCCTTCATCGCCGAGGAAGCTGCCCAGTGCGGGTACTGCGCCAATGGCTGGATCATGAGCAGCATCGCCGTGCTGGAGAAGAATCCGAAGGCCACCGATGCACAGATCCGCGACCAGCTGAGCGGCCTCAAGTGCCGCTGCGGCACCCACATGGCGATCTTGCGGGCCGTTCGCCGCGCCGCCGCACAGATGGCCTGAGCGAGGAGACACGATCATGAAGATGAACCGCCGCAAGTTCCTGAAGTCCTCCGGCTCACTCGTTGTTGGCGTGAGCGCCTCGGGTGCCATCCAGTCGCTGATTGCCGGCGATGCGCTGGCGCAAGGCGTGAGCTTTCCTGACCCGTCACCCGAACGGCTCGACACCTGGGTGTCGGTAGCCCGTGACGGACAGGTCACCGCATTCTTTGGCAAGGTCGACATGGGTCTGGGTCTCGAGACGGCCATCGCGCAGATCGTTGCCGAGGAACTCGACATGCCGGTCGAGCGAGTCTCGATCGTGGCCGGCGACACCTTGCTCACCGCGAACCAGGGCGGCGCAAGTGCCTCGAGCGGCATCCGTGCCGGTGCCATTCCCCTGCGCAATGCGGCCGCAGAAGCCCGCCGTGTGCTGGCGCTGGCCGGCGCCGAGCGCCTGGGCGTAGCCGCCAATGCGGTCGGCACCGCCAACGGCGAAGTGTTCGTGCTCGCCGACCCCTCGAAACGCATCGGCTATGGACAGATCCTCGATGGCAAGCCGCTGGGCACCAACGTGAAGTGGAACAAGGAGATGGGCACGCCGCTCAACGTCACCGGCGAAGCAAAGCCCAAGTCGGTGGCCGACTACAAGGTCGTGGGTCAACCGGTCGCGCGCCGCGACATTCCGGCCAAGATGCTCGGCACCACCGACTACCTCACCAACGTGCGGTTGCCCGGCATGCTGCACGCGCGCATCCTGCGTCCGCCCGTTGGCGCTGCCGTGCCCGTGTCCTTCGACGCAGCCTCGATTGCCAGCATCGACGGGGCCCGTGTCGTGCACAAGAAGGACCTGCTCGCGGTCGTGGCCGAACGCGAATGGGACGCCGTGCGTGCAGCGCGGATGCTCAAGGTGGAGTGGACCAATCCCGAGATGAACTGGCCCGGCACCGAGGGCATCTATGACCACATCCGCAGCGCCCCTGCCGTAGCCTCCAATGGCGAGAGCGCCTTTGCCGGCAAGCGCGTCTATGACGAAACGCCCACCTTCAAGGCGCTGGCCGGTGCAGCGCGTGTGCTCACGGCCGATTACGAGTGCCCGTTCCAGTCGCACGCGCGCATTGCCCCGTCGGTGGGCGTGGCCGATGTGAAACCCGGCAGCGCGGTGATCTACGCCGACACGCAGAAGCCGCACTTCGTGCGTCTTGGCATTGCCAAACTCCTCGAATTGCCAGCCGACAAGGTGCGCGTCATGTGGAAGCCCGGTGCCGGCTCCTACGGACGCAGTGATGCCGATGAAGCCCCGTTCGAAGCAGCCGTGCTGTCGCGCGAACTGGGGCGTCCGGTCCGCGTGCAGTGGACACGCAACGAGGGCACGGCCTGGGATCCCAAGGCCCCGGCGGCCGTCATCAGCATGAAGGCGGGCCTCAATGACAAGGGTGGCATCGATGGCTGGTACATGCGCTCCAAGGGGTTCTCGGGCTGGGATGTGAAGTTCACCGCCGACAGCCCCGAGCAGACCCTGGTGGGCATGCAACTGGGTTACAAGAAGTGGGACATGCACAACTTCGATGTGCCCACCGAGACCTACCAGTTCGCCAATACGGTGCGTTTCTGGCAGACCGTGGCACCGCTCCAGGAAAAAGCCTCTCCGATGCGTTGCGCGCACCTGCGGGCACCACAGGAAGTGCAGACCCGCTTTGCACAGGAATGTTTCATCGATGAGGTGGCCATGGCCACCGGCCGCGACCCGCTCGCGCTGCGTCTTGCGGCGTGCAAGGAGCCGCGCGAAATCGATGTGCTCAAGGCCGTGACGGAAAAAGCTGGCTGGAACGCGGCCGATACACGCCCGCGCACGGCGAAGGGCGATGTCGTCACCGGACGCGGGCTCGCCCTCTACAACGGGTATGGCTCCTACGCAGCACTGGTGGTGGAGGTCGAGGTGAACCGTCGTACCGGCCATGTCTGGGCACGCAAGGTCACCGTGGCCCAGGACAGCGGTCTGGTCATCAACCCGGCCTCGATCAAGGCCGTGATCGAAGGCAATGTGGTGCAGGGCTTGAGCCGTGCGATGTGCGAGGAAGTCACCTTCGACCAGAAGACGGTGACCAGCGTCGACTGGAACACCTACCCCATCCTCGACATGAAGGACGCCCCCGAGCAGGTCGACATGGTGGTGCTCAATCGCACCGACAAGGCGTCGGGCGGCGCTGGCGAACCGACGTTGGTGAGCATCACGGCAGCGGTGGGCAATGCCATCCACAACGCAACCGGCGTTCGCATGCGACGCTATCCCTTCACCGCCGCGCGGGTTCGCGCCGCACTGACTGCCTGAGGCACCACGGAGACACTGCATGTCTGCATCAATCGAGATCCGCCCCGCCATCGAGTTTGCCAACCATGGGGGTCATGCGCTGCGCGGCAAGCTGTACGCACCCGCCGGCGGCGCAGGTCGCCCTGCCTGCCCGGTGGTGATTGCCGTGCACGGGGGTGGCTGGCAGGGCGGAACGCCCGACAACTACCAGTATCTGGGGCCCTATCTGGCCAGCCACGGCATCGCACTCTTCGCGATCACCTACCGACTTGCCAAGGTCGGACATAAAAGCTATCCGGATGCCGTCCACGATGTACGTGCCGCCGTGCAATACGTGAAGGGCAATGCCGCCGAATTGGGCATCGATCCGGCGCGCATCGCCCTCATGGGCGACTCGGCCGGGGCGCACCTGGCAACCCTGGTGGCGCTGGCCGGTGACCATCCGACCTTCGCGGGTGGCACCGCGAGCGACCCACACGGAGCGCTGTCCACCAAGGTGAAGGTGGCGGTGGGCGTCTATGGCGTCTACGACCTGTACCAGCAGTGGCTGGGCGATCTGTCGGCGCGGCCGCGCGACAGCATCACCGAGAAGTTCCTCGGCGTGAGCGCCATCGAAGACAAACAGGTCTACTTCGAGTCATCGCCCTTCTCGTACATCTCGTCGAAGAACAACGGCACCGCGTTCTATCTGGGCTGGGGTACCGAGGATGACATCGTCGACCCGGCGTCACAGAGCGAGGCCTTTCTGCTCGCCTTGAAGCAGGCGGGCTACTTCGTGCGGACGGCCATCTTCCCGGGCGCACCGCACTTCTGGCTGGCCGATGCGCCCGACGATGTGGGTGGCTTCAGTGCCGGCTTTGCCGTGCGCATGTTGCGTTTCCTGCAGACCCGTCTGTAATCAACAGGGTGCCTGGCGGCACCCTGCCAGCCCCCATTGAACAGGTAACCATCATGTCCGAGACGCAACCGACTTACGCCAAGACCCCGAAGGAAATGGAAGCCACCCTGGCGAGCCAGATCCGCCAGGGTCAGCCCACCTTCTTCCAGATGCAGGCGCAACTGCCCAGCCAGGGCCGCACCGACACACCACTGGCCGCCACCGATGCAATGTGGGTCGTTCTCAAGACCTACGCCGCCTGCGGCGAAAATGAACTGCACGCCCACCCGCATGAAGACCACACCTTCGTGGTGCTGCAGGGGAGCGCACTCTTTCATGGCCCCAACGGCGAAGAGCGCACGATCGGGCTGCACGAAGGCGTGCTGCTGCCACGCGGCACCTTTTACTGGTTTCGCGCACTCGGCGAAGAGCCGCTTGTCATGGTCCGCATCGGCAGTGCAACCGCTCAGGGCGCCGACCGTTTCGCCCGCGTCTCGATCGATGGCCGTCCGATGGAAGGCAATTCGGTCGAGAACAAGGAAGTGGAGCTCAAGCTCTCCGATCGCTGGTTCCCGGAACCGGTGCACCGCGCCTGAGGCAACTCAGTCGAGCTTGACCCCTGAAGTCTCCACCAGCTTCTTCCAGTACTCGTAATCGCGCCGCAGGAAGAGTGCAAACTCCTGCGGCGTGCTTGCCACCGGAATCAGCCACTGCCCCGTGATGTTCTGCTCGCGAAAGGCCGGCTCGTTCATGACCTTTGCGACATCGGCAGCGATCTTCGAGACGACCTCGGCGGGCGTTCCAGCCGGTGCCAGCATGCCGAACCAGGTGCCCACCACATAGCCCGGCACACCCTGTTCGCCCACGGTGGGCAAGTTGGGCAGGAGTGGCAAGCGATGTTCCGTGGCTGCGGCGATCAGTCGCAGGCGGCCCGAACGCACATGCTGCTCGAGCACGAGCGGAGTCACCATCATCATCGAGATTTCGCCTGTGAGCAGCGCGGCGGCAGCCGGTGCCGAGCCCTTGTAGGGCACATGGACGATATCGACCCCGGCCAGACGCTTGAACCATTCGAGCCCGATATGCGCCGATGAACCATTGCCGAACGTACCCCACGAGAGCGAACCCGGTTTCGCCTTCGCGAGGGCGATGAGTTCGGGAATCGTCCGCGCCGCCACGCCCGCCGCATTGACGCCAATGACCCAGGGCACCTGCACCAGTTGCGTCACCGGCGCAAAGCCACCGATCGGGTCATAGGGCAGGCTCTTGTAGAGGAAGGGGTTGATCACGAACGTGGCCGCATCGGACACGAGGAGCGTGTACCCGTCGGGCGCCGCCTTCGATACGTAGTCACCACCGATGATCTGATTGGCGCCCGGCCTGTTCTCGACGATGACCGCTTGCCCCCATATCTCGGGCAATCGGGTGGACAGTGCCCGTGACAGGGTGTCGGTGGCACCACCGGGCGAACTGGGCACGACCAACTTGACCGAACGCACAGGCCAGGCCTGGGCCCTCGCCGTGCTACCCAGGAGATCAAGCATACCCAGACCGAGGCAGGCTACGGCCAGGACGGCAACGCGTATTCGGGTCATCGTTGCAGTCTTCGCCCCATTGACCGGAAAGGCTGCAGGACAGTCGCGCACAGGCGCGGGTGCGGACACGGGCTCGCAGACAGGCGTGGACAGGGGCTGCATGATCATGTCTCCATCGTATGTAACGGTGGCCGCGATACTCTGTCGCGGTCCGTGCTTCAGCCGGCGATGCTCAGAGTGCTCCCTCGGGTGTATCGAGGAAACGGTTCGGCTTGGTGAAAAAGGAGAGCACCAGCGCACCGTGCGGTGCACGCGCCACATGGCGGCTACCACCCGGACGCCAGACGTAATTGCCCGCCGTGCACACACCCTCATGATCCTCGAGACTGCCTTCGAGGATGAACGACTGTTCGATCGCGGTGTGCTCGTGCATGGGCAGTTCCGACCCCGGCGCCCACTGGAAGAGCGTGGTTGCCAGGCCGGTCTCCTTGTCCTCCATCAGCACCTTGACGCGAATGCCGGGAAAACGGGTCTCGCGCCAGATCATCTGGTCGACTTCCACGAGACGAGTGGCCAGCGGCCCGAGGCCGGCGTGCTTTTCCGTGAGATCAGGGGTCTGGGCGGCCATGACAAGCTCCTGGCTTCGAGGTATCGATGGGCATGATCATACCGCGCGCGGTGGTAAGCTCGGCTTGCGGATACAAGAACCTCCAGGAGACAAGCAATGTCCACGAGATCATCGGTTGGTGCGCCGCTGCGCGTGCCGGAAGGGCGAAAGGCCACCCTGGCAAGCGTCACGACTGCCACCGCACTTGCCCTGATGCTTGCGCTGCCATCGACGAGTGCATGGGCGCAGGCGGCTGCCTCCCCGGCGGCATCGAGCACACCGGTCGCTGCGGGCAGCACCGCAGACGAGCCGCCCACCCACCCGGGGCGCCAGGTACTCGCCGACAAGTGCACGCTCTGCCATGGCGATTCGATGTGGCGCGACATCCGTCAGGATGAACGCGCCTGGCGCTCGACCCTCTATCGCATGGTGAGCAAGGGGGCCGTCTGGACCGAGGGTGAAATCGGCGCCATGTCGGGCTACCTCGCCACGGCCTTCGGGCGCGACGCTGTCCGCACTGCTGCCAACCGCTGAGGAGCCCATCATGCGCGAACTCGTCGCACGCTTTCTGTCCCGCTCCCTCTCGCGGCGCGGCTTCATCAAGTCGTTGACCGCCACCGGGGTCACTGCAACCGCAGCGCAGTCGGTGCTCGAATCGCTGGTGCCGGCGGCACAAGCGCAAGAGGCTGGCACACCGATCAAGGTCTTCCAGGGCACCGGCGGCGCCTGCATGGCAGAACAGCTGATCGCCTCTGGTGTCACCTACGTGTTCGGCAATTCGGCCAGTGAAGATGCGCAGTTCTACGAGGCCCTCGTCGATCGCCCGCAAATCAAGTATGTGCTCACGCCCCATGAAGGCCCGGGGGCAGCGATGGCCTCAGGCTACATCAAGGCCTCGCGCAAACCGGCTATCGTCATGCAGGCGGGTGTCGTCGGCCTGTCGAACGCGATCGGGCAGATGTTCAATGCCGCCAAGGAGCAGACACCGCTCGTCTTCTACAGCTATCGCAGCGACACCACCCGGCGCGCCGGTCGCGACGGTTTCGAGGAAGTGGCCAATCAGGAACAGATCGTTGCGCCGATCGCCAAGTACACCTGGCTGTCGCGCCGACCCGACATGATTCCAGAGACACTCCGTCACGCCTTCAAGGCCTCGTGGACCCCACCCTACGGGCCAAGCTACGCCTCGTGGCACTCCGACATGAACGAGGAGCGCACTCGCACCGAAATCATCGCCCAGAGCCATGTCGACCCCCGCATGCGGGTGCGGCCCAACCCCACCGAAGTCGAGCGCGCCGCAAGGCTGCTGATCGAAGCCCAGATGCCGCTCCTCATCGTCGGTGACGAGGTCTGGTATGCCAATGGCATGAAGGAAGCGGTGCGCCTCGCCGAACTGCTCGGGATGCCGGTAACACAGGCCCGCCAGGTCTTCGCGAACTTTCCCGAGCGCCACCCGCTCTGGGTCGGCCCGATTCCGGCCGCATCGCAAGCCTCGGTGGCGTTCCCGCGCAACGCCGATGTCGTGCTCAACGTCGGCAACAAGCTGATGCACACCGGGCCTACGCCGTTCGTCTCGCGCACGGCAAAGTTCATCGACATGCGCATCGACTACGCCAGCATCGGCAACGTGATGGCGACCGAAGTGCCGCTCGTGGCCGATGTGGCCTACGGCATGGCCGATCTCATTACGGCCATCGAGGGGCTCATCACGCCCTCGGTGCGCAAGCGCATCGAGGAGCGCGCAAGCCAGGTGCGCGACTATGCAGCGAAGGCGCACATCCTCACCGCCGAGATCGTGAAGAGCCCCGACTGGGACCGCAGCCCGATGCTCGCCGATCGGGTCACCTGGGAGGTGGCACGCTTTGCCGACCCCGATGCCTGCATCATCCACGAGGCAGGTGCCAACGTGGCCTTCTCGTTTGACTTCAACCCGCTCGGGGGGCGCGAGCTCTTCTGGTATTACGGTGCGCATCTGGGCGCCGGGGTCGGCACCGCTGCCGGGGTGAAACTGGCACGACCCAACCAGCAGGTGATCTGCCTCGTTGGCGACGGCTCGTTCACCTTCGGACCCACCGCCCTGTGGAACATGGCGCGACACGAACTGCCGGTGATCGTGGTGGTGTACAACAACCACGCCTATTCGGGGCCGCATGCGCGCGTGATCCAGAATGTGCCGGGTGGCCGCATGGTGCAGACCGGGCGCTTCGTGCACGACTATCTGGGCAGTCCCGACATGAACATGGCGCATATCGCACGCGGGTTCGGTGTCGATGGCGAGGTCGTGCACTCGGTGGAAGAGCTGCGCACCGCGCTTGCTCGGGCGCGCCGGGCAACGGTAGAGGGCAAGCCCTACCTCATCGATGCGCAGGTCGCACGCACCGGACTGTGGGCCGACAAGCCGTGGATTCCCGATATCAGCGGGGTGAAGCAGCGCACGAGGAAGGTCTGACACAGGCCGCGGGGCGCCGGCCGCTCGCTGGCAGCGCCCCGCGGCGGTCTCGCGTGCCGGGGCTGGCCAGCGAGGAAGTGGCCTAGCCTATAGAATCAGCCTCCATCGAAGTCACGGCCCGCCCCATGAACGACCTCCTCGCACCGACACGGCTTGCAGCGCCTGCAGCGGCCCCCCCTTCGCGGCTGGAAGAAGCAGCGGCACTCCTCGACCTGCCTTTCGCTGACCTGCTGTTTCGTGCTCAGACGGTCCATCGCGAGCATTTCGATCCGAACGAAGTGCAGTTCGCTACGCTGCTCTCGATCAAGACCGGCGGCTGTCCGGAAGACTGCGGCTACTGTCCGCAGTCGGTGCGCCATGACACCGGTGTGGTCGACGAACCCCTGATGCAGGTCGATGCCGTGCTCGACGCCGCACGGGCGGCAAAAGCCAGTGGCGCCACGCGCTTCTGCATGGGCGCGGCGTGGCGTGGCCCCAAGGATCGCGATATTGCGCGTGTGGCCGAACTGGTGTCGGCGGTGAAATCGCTCGGGATGGAAACCTGCGCCACGCTCGGGATGCTGCGCGAAGGACAGGCCGAGACCCTGCGCGATGCGGGTCTGGACTACTACAACCACAACCTCGATACCGCCCCCGAGTTCTACGGCGAGATCATCAGCACCCGCACGTATCAGGATCGCCTCGACACCCTCGATCGGGTACGCAACGCCGGGCTTGCAGTCTGTTGCGGTGGCATCGTCGGCATGGGTGAATCACGCCGTCAGCGTGCCGGACTGCTGGCACAACTGGCAAGCCTTGACCCGCAGCCCGAATCGGTGCCGATCAATGCACTGGTCCGCGTTGAAGGTACGCCGCTGGCCTCGGAGGCCGACCTCGATCCGCTGGAATTCGTGCGCATGGTGGCCGCCGCGCGCATCCTGATGCCGCGCAGTGCGGTGCGGCTGTCAGCCGGGCGCCAGGCCCTGGGCGATGCCGGTCAGGCACTGTGCTTCCTCGCCGGGGCGAACTCGATCTTCTACGGCGAAAAGCTCCTCACCACCGGCAATCCGGAAGCCGAAGCCGACCGCGCACTGCTCGAGCGTCTCGGCATTCACGCCCGCGCAGGCACCGCCTGACCCGGATCAGGGAATTGGCAGCAAGGGCACCTTGCCCGGCGGCAACTGCACGTCGACAGCCGTGAGCAGACCCGCCGTGCTGGCATAGGCGCCCATCAGCAGCACGAGATCGATGAGCTTGTGCGGCCCGTAGACCGCCTTGAGCGCAGCAAAGGTCTCGGGCTTCACCTTGTGATCGTGCCAGAGTTCGCGCGCGAGCTCGATCACGCGCGCCTCGGTCGGATCGAGCCCCTCGGTGCTGCGACGGAAGCGAATCACATCGATGAGAGACGCAGGCACACCCTCCTTCAGGGCTTCCGGCTCGTGCGCAACCCACTCGAACTGACTGTCCATCTCGCGCGCCGTGGCAAGGATCGCGATCTCGCGGATGCGGGGCGTGAAGCCCGCCTCGAAGCGCAGGTATCGATTGATGGCCGACAGGTGCTCGGTGGTCTTCGGACTGTAGAGCTGCACGCCAGCGGGGCCGCGCAGGCCGGCAATGTTGGCACCGGGTGTATTGCCCCGATCGAAGGTGCGCTTGCCGGCCTCGTCCAGATCTTCACGCCGCGGCAAGGGCAGGCGAAAACCCGACGTGGGGTCGATGTCGGGCGGATAGGTGCTCATGGAGGTCTCCGGGGGCGGGATGGCCGTCTGGGCCAGTACCGGTTGAACGAGCGCAAGGCTCGACATGAAGGTCGCGACGACGCTCGCGACAGCGACGAACATCATGCCTGTACCGCGCCCCCTAGCCGACGGCGCGGCCTCCCGGCCACGGCGCGACACCATCCGGGCGGCACAGCCGGGCGTGCTCACGCCGTACCCTTGAGCGGATCGGCCGAAATCAGCACGAAGGCCACCAGGCAGGATTCCTCGGTGCGGTTGCTCCATGCGTGGTTGGTGCCGCGCTGGATCAGGACATCACCCGCCCGCAACAGGGTCTCGCCCTCGTCCATCACTGCCCAGATTTCACCGCGCAGCACGATCACGTAATCGATGGTGTCGGTGCGGTGCATCCCGGCATGGCGCCGCTTGCCCGAACTGTCACGGGTTGCGCCCATGTCGCGGTAGTAGTCGTCGGGCGAAATGGTGGCAAGCCGCACGCTGTCGGGCGGGTACTCGATCACCCTGAAGACCGAACCACCCGGCAATGGCTCGATGCCGCGCGGCTTGGTGCTGGGGTCATCATTGCCCTCGTTGCTGGCGGGCGTAGCCACGGTTTCCCACAACTCGGTCAGTTGCAGGCCGCCAGCGGCCATCAGACGACGGCTGTTGCTGGCCATGCCATCCATCACGATGACCGATCGGCCGGCCTCATCATGACCGGTGACCACGCGGCGATGCACAGCGGCCGTGGCAAGGGTGGGCAAGGGGCCGGCAGCGGCCTTGGGGTGATCAGATGAACTCATGGCAGCACCGGTAGTTGAAGGAAGGAAGCCTGCTCGCCCCCCGAGCAGAGGGTGTGCTCGGCACCGAACACCGCTGGGGGTCGATCGAGCGGATCATCATGGTAGAAAAAGCCCGAGCCCTTGGAGGGGCCCGGCTCCTCGGGCCGCTCGAAATCGCGACCCGCGACGATGAGATCGAGGCGACCGCCGGCCGGTACGGCAATGCTGCCAGGCCAGATCTCGACGTCGACGGCGTAGACACGACCAGGCTCCATCGGCTGCAGTTCGTCGTGGGCGTGACACGGCTGGGCGTCGGTGGACAGCACCGGATCGAGCTTTCGATGCGACACCCGCAACCACCCCTGGGTCACCGGCGACTTGGGCTCGGTGGCGCTGAAGAACATGCCCTCGCGGCCGTCGGCATCGAACGCCCGCAGGGTCACGAAAAGATCCATGTCGGTCGACGCCGAGGCCACCCACAGGCGCGCCTTCATCGGTCCGGCAATCGTCAATGGCTCAGCGAGCGGGCCGGTCGACAAACTCAGGCCGCGTGCCGCTGGGTCATACGCGACGCGCGCAGGCGCCGGCGCCAAGGCCTGCAGCCCGCCGCAACCTTCGTCGACCGCGTGGCCATCGGGCCCAAGTGCGGCAGCGCGGGCAACATCGAGGTACAGACGCGTGAAGCGCGTCTGCGACAGCGGCCACTGCGTGTCATGCACCGTGCGTGCAATGCCGTCCATCATCGAACGGATATTGACCTCGACCCGCGGTTCGGTTTCCCAGCCGTTGTCGATGCCTTTCAGATAACGATCGAAGAATCGGCGCTGCAGGGCGACACTGTCCGGATGCAGAAAGGTGAGAAAGTACGAGCCAGGCTGCACCTTCAGCCACTTGTCGCGCGAGGCAATACGACGATAGCCCTCGATCGTGCCGCGCAGGTGCAGCCCCAAACCGCCCCAGTTGGCCACCACCAGTGCCGGGATGTCGATGGCCGACAGATCGGGGGTGCGACTTCGATACCACGCGTCTTCGAGCGGATGCGCGCGCAGATCACCAATATAGTCGGCACGATTTGCCTCGAGTACTGCCGGCTCGAGCAAGGCCGGGCCCGGATTGCGCTCACCGGTCACGAGATCGAGGAGGGGGGTATCGCCATTGCCATGCTGATTGCGCAGCACGCTGCGATTCCACCAGCGCTGCAGGAAACCACTGGCGAGAATGCCGCCCTGACGGGTGCGATCGCGATAGAAGTCGAAGGTGCCCTGCCACGGAATGATGGCGGCGAGCGCCGGTGGCCGCTGGGCGGCAATCGACCACTGTCCGGCCGCATAGTACGAGATGCCGAGCAGACCCACCTTGCCATTGCTCCAGGGCTGCGCAGCGGCCCAGGCAATGGCATCGTGGAAATCACGAAATTCGGCGGGCGAGTTCACGTCGAGGCGGCCGGGTGACTTGCCGGCACCACGCGAATCGACTTTCACGACCACATACCCATGCGGCGCCCAGCACTCGGGGTCAGGCGTCTCGAACACCAGATGCCGACAGGACGAAGCGGCGAGGATCTCGGGGTGGCGTCGTCCGAGCGCCTCCCAGGCCTCGGGCATGAACTGGCTCAGATGCACATCCTTGCCATAGGGCCCGAGCGTCATGATCACGGGAAAGCGCGCCTCGTCGCCAGCCGATGCAGACGCAGCGGGCACCGAGCCGGTTCCAGCCACGGGCCGGAAGACGTTGGCACGCAGGCGCGCGCCATCGCGCATCGGCACTTCGACATCCTTGTCGAGATGCATGGCATAGGGCAACTGCAGACTCATCGAGCTTCTCCAAGCAGGCGCTGCACGGCAGGCCACACCGTCGCGCGATCAACAGTGAAACGATCACGCTCGGGTTCGGCGATCCATCGGGTGATGGCAACATCGAACGAAGGTCGTGCGCGCACCCGGTCGAACCAGGCAGCAAGATGCGGCCGCTGCCCTTGCCACATACCCTCGAGGCCGAGCATCGCAGCACGATTCACGTATGGGGTGGCGGCGATGTCGGCAAGCCCGTAGTCATCCGCTGCGAGCCAGGGGGTGCGGGCGAGGGCTGCATCCATGTCGGCAAGATAACGGTCGTAATCCCGCAGTGATCGGACGACGCCCGGCGCGTCGAGTCCGTGCTCGATCGATGCGCGCTGCCGCTCGCGGTAGTCGACATCAGGAATGCGCGCCAGATGCGCCTCTAGCGCTTGCGGCGACAGACGCAGCATCACGCGACGGAACGCGATGGCAAAGGTGATCGATGAACAAGCCGCATGCAGGGTGTCATCGATACGCTTCATCCAGAGACGGGCCTGCGCGCGCTGCCAGGGGTCGGCTGGCATCAGCCCAGGTTGTGCGAAGGCATCTTCGAGATATTCGAGGATGAGGGTCGACTCGATGATCACCCGAGCGTCGTGTTCCAGGGTTGGCACGACGCCATTGGGGTTGAGCGCCAGATATTCAGGGCGGTGCTGGTCACCCGCTCGCAGGTCGAGTACCCGGCCCTCCCAGGGCAGGCCCTTTTCGGCCAGGGCCAGACGCACCTTGATTGCACACACCGAGGTGCTGCCATGGTGAAGAAACAGCACGATGCGGATCTCCCTTGTTCTACCAGCGGGCTTACTGACCCAGCAGCAGATGCATGCTCGTGAGCGAGATGGCGGGTATGTAGGTAATGAGCATCAATGCGGCAAGGTAGATGAAGAGGAAGGGCACAATGCCGCGGTAGATGGTCTGCAGGGGCAAGCCGAGTACCGACTGTGCCACGAAGATGTTCATGCCAAAGGGCGGGTGGAAAAGACCAATGGCAAGGTTCACGGTGACGATGATGCCGAAGTGCACCCCATCGATACCGATTGCCTTCACGATCGGCACCAGCAGCGGACTGAGCAGCAAAATGGCCGACAGGGGATCGAGGAAGCAACCCACGATCAGCAGCCCGACGTTGATGCAGAGCAGCAGCATCCAGGGCGCGATCTGGATCGCCTGCAGCCACGCAACCATCGCGGCAGGGACCTGGTTCACGGTGAGCAGCCAGGCAAATACGTTGGCACAGGCTACGATGATGAGAATCTGCCCCGTGAAGAGGGCTGTCGTACCGGCTGCCTCGACGATGTCGCGCCAGGCCAGTTCGCGAAAGACGAATCGGGTGACGAGCGCCGCATAGACGCAGGCCACGGCGGCGGCTTCGGTAGGAGCAAACACGCCGCCATAGATGCCGCCGAGGATGATGAACGGGGCACCAAGGGCCCAGACGCCACGACCTGTCGCGCGCAGGAAGCGCGACAGGCTGAACGCCTCCCCGGCGCCGATACCATGGCGCCGTGCGAACCAGATCACGTAGAGCGCCAGCATGGCTGCAATGAGGAGCCCCGGCAGGACGCCTGCGGCATAGAGCCTTGGCACCGACTCTTCGGCTGCAGTGCCGTAAACGATCATCGGGATGCTGGGTGGAATGATGATGTCGATCGCGCCAACCGAGGTAATGAGCCCCGCGGTGAACTTCTCGGGATAGCCCGCACGGCGCATCGCCGGCAGCATCACCTTGCCGATGGTTGCGACCGTGGCAGCGCTTGCACCCGAGATGGCACCGAAGATCGCAGAGGTTCCGACAGTGGTCACACCGAGGCTGCCGCGCACCGAGCCCACACCGGCCTGGACGAAATCAACCAGTCGCTCGGCGACGCTGCCTCGTCCCATCAGCTCACCGGCATAGATGAAGAAGGGAATCGCCAGCAGTGCGTAGGCATCGACCGCGCCAAAGAGATTCTGGTGCAGTGCTGCCAGCGGCACGTTCATGAAGAACACCAGAGCCACGGATACCGACGCGAGCAGGACGATGAAGATCGGAAAGCCTGCGAGCAAGAGGATGATGGGCACGACACCCAGCGCAAAACTCATGATGCGTTGCTCCCGGCGGTGGCGGGGAGATCAGCCGCCCGTTCGGCAGGATCACCGGCCAGCAGTCGCCCCAGACGCCAGAGTGACATCAGCGCGATGAGGGTGAAGCCCACGGCTACCGCACCATGCGGAATCCACATCGGAATGCCGGCATTGTCGCTGCGGCGGTCGAGCATGAACATCTGGCCGACGTATTTCCAGGAATAGGTGAGCACAAAGCAGGCGAGCACGGCAACCACCAGACGCTCGATCACACCCAGTACACGTCGCGCGCCGGGCGGCAGCATCTGCGCCAGAACATCCATGCGCAGGTGCATGCGCCGCCAGGTGACTGTCACTGCACCCAGAAAGGCCATGCAGACCATCACATAGATCTGGACTTCATCAGCGCCGGTGATCGATTGCCCGAGACAATAGCGGCCGACCACATTGGCAAAGTTGAGGATCACCGCACCGATGAATGCCCAGGCAAGCAGACGCTCGATCCAGTTGCTGACGGATGCGAACAGGGTATCAATCAAGGGGCAATCTCCGGCTGATTCGAGGCATCTGAGGCTGAGGACGGCGACGGTTCGTTGCGACGCGACGCGGCCACATTGCTGGCGATACGACGCAACAGTTGGCGCAGTAGCACTGCCTCGGCCGGAGCGATACCTTCGAGCGCACTGCGCTCGAGATCTCGGGCACGCGGGCTCAGTCGTTCGACCAGCCGGCGGCCTTCACGGGTGAGGCGCAGGCTGAGGGTGCGACCATCGCGACCGGCACGGCGCTGGACCCGCCCCGCTTCGGCGGCGGCGGTTATCAGACGGGAGGTGGTGTAGACCTCCTGCCCGGCGCGCCTGGATATTTCCGTCACGCTTTGGTCGCCGCGGTCTGCAATGCAGGCGAGGACCCGCCACATCGGCAAGGTAATGTCGAAGCGTTTGAGATCGGTCTTGAAGGCGTTGCCGATGCCAGTGCCGGCATCATAGAGATAGGGCAACGTTGACTCGATGTCAAACGTTGTCCCCTCCTCACAAGCCCCCACGCCACCGGCGCTATCGTCATGCGCTTCCATGCTCGGATTGTAGCCGCAAGGGTGGGGGCGGATGCAATGATCGATGGCCACTGCTGAGAAGGATTCCTGCCGCTGGAGCCGATGACCGGTACGACCCCCGGTCTGATCATTTGCATTTGCAACTATCGTGTGATTGAATCCGTGAGGTGCCATGTTGCGAAGACTCATGGCCGTCGACGAGGAGACTCCCAGCCATGACACGGGTCATCGAACGCACAACCCATCGCCCAGCGATACCCCGCCATGAGCCTGCCTCGATGCCCGACCTGCTCGAACGCGCACGGGCGCTGGTGCCGCTGCTGCGAGAGCGCAGCGCCGATACCGAACGTGCCCGGCGTGTACCGGCCGCCAACATCGCCGCACTTCGCGAGGCAGGTCTGTTTCGTTTGATGGGGCCGACGCGGTTTGGCGGCATGGAGCGCAGCTTCAACGACCTCGTCGATGTCGGCGCCGAGATCGGCAGAGGCTGCGGATCGACCGCCTGGGCCTTCGGCCTGGTGAGCATCCACCACTGGCTGCTCGCGACGTTTCCGGCAGCCGCCCAGGCAGAAATATTTGGTGCCGACCCGGACGTCGTCATCTGCGGTTCCTACGCGCCAGTGGCCAAAGCCATCGCGGTCCCCGGTGGCTACACGGTGCAAGGCAGCTGGGGTTTCGCAAGCAACTGCGACAACGCGCAGTGGTCTTTGCTTGGCGTGCAGTTTCCCCCCGACGAGGCAACCGGCTTGCCACGCGGCCCGGGCTTCGTGATCGTGCCAAGCGGCGATCACGAGATTGACGACAACTGGGAGACGGTGGGCCTGTGCGGCACCGGTAGCAAGACCATTGTCATCCGGGAACCGGTCTTCGTGCCTGCGCATCGGGTGCTGACCTACGCCGAAGCAGCATCGAACCGGCCGCCGGGAACGCTGGTGAACAGCAACACGATCTACCGGGTTCCTTTTCTGGCAGCCATTCCGACCTCGCTGGTGGCACCGGCCATCGGCATGGTACGGGGCGCCATCGACGACTTTCTGGCGATGGCCAGCGTGCGCGTCACGCGGGGGGCAGTGGCCGGTGGCGGCCGCTCGATGGCCGAATTCCAGACGGTGCAGTTGCGCGTGGCCGAAGCCTCGGCCAAGGTCGATGCCGCACGTCTGTTGATCGAACGCGACTTGCGCGACGTCGAGCAGTGTGCTGCCCGCGGTGAAGCCATCACGGTAGACCAGCGCATCCGCAATCGGCGCGATCAGGCCTTTGCGGTGAAACTGTGCGCCGAAGCAATCGACGCGATGTATGCCGCGGTGGGTGGCGGTGGCATCTATCTGTCCAATCGCGTGCAGCAGGCGTGGCGCGACGTCAATGCAGTGGCCAAGCACATCAGCCTCAACTGGGATGCGGTGGGCAGCATGTACGGGCAGCATGTGCTCGGTCTGCCACCGCAGGGCCAGTACTGATCGCCTGATCGCGCCACTGGCGGCGTCGGGCGGCGCGGACTCACCCGCGTCGCACAGGCCTCGGGTGGACCACAGCCCGCTTCGCGGTGTCAGGTGCGATCGGTGCACGCCATCAGGCTGCAGGCTGGCAAGATACTTGCTAAAACTCGCGAGTCCGAACGGGGTTGCCGTTCCGTCGAGCACGCAACCGATGATGGCCGCCTGACCTGGAGTCCGCCGCACCATGCCAGCCACTTTCTACAATGAAATGCACGCCGCTGACGCAGGTGTGCGCGCTCACTACCGACAGTTCGACCATTGGTTGAGCACCACCGCCCCCGACAGGGTGGCCCAGAAGCGGTCGGAAGCCGACCTGCTCTTTCGCCGGGCCGGCATCACGTTTGCAGTCTATGGCGAAGCGGCGGGTACCGAGCGACTGATTCCGTTCGACATCATCCCGCGCATCATTCCGCAGCACGAGTGGCGCATGCTGGAGCGCGGGTTGAAACAGCGGGTACACGCCCTCAACCTCTTTCTGCACGACGTGTATCACGAGCAGAAGATCGTCAAGGCCGGCATCGTACCGGCCGAGAAGGTACTGGGGAACGCCCAGTTCCGTGAAAGCATGCGCGGCGTCGATGTGCCCGGCGGCATCTATGCACACATCGCCGGCGTGGACATCGTGCGCGCCGGCGAAGGCGAGTACTACGTACTCGAGGACAATCTGCGGGTTCCCTCGGGCGTGTCCTACATGCTCGAGAACCGCAAGATGATGATGAGGCTGTTCCCCGAGCTCTTTGCGCGCGAGATGGTGGCGCCGGTCGATCACTACCCGGACATGCTGCTCGAGAACCTGCGGGCGGTCGGGCCAGCAGGTCTGCCCAACCCGACCGTGGTTCTGCTGACCCCGGGGGTCTACAACTCGGCCTACTTCGAGCACTCGTTTCTGGCCCAGCAGATGGGCATCGAACTCGTGCAGGGGCGCGACCTCTTCGTGAAGAACCGGGTGGTGTTCATGCACACCACCCGGGGGCCGCAGCGGGTCGACGTGATCTATCGCCGGATCGATGATGACTTTCTCGATCCGCAAGCCTTTCGCGCCGACTCGATGCTCGGGGTGCCAGGACTCTTCGAGGCTTATCTGGCAGGCAATGTGACCCTCGCCAACGCCATCGGCACCGGCGTGGCTGATGACAAGTCGATGTATATCCATGTGCCCGACATGATCCGGTTCTACCTGGCCGAGGAGCCGGTGCTCTCGAACGTGCCGACCTGGCAGCCCAGCCGGCCCGAGGACCTGTCCTACGTGCTGGCCCACCTGGCCGACGTGGTCGTCAAGGAGGTGCACGGCGCGGGTGGCTACGGCATGCTGGTCGGCCCGGCCGCCACGCAGGCCGAACTGGAAGACTTCCGTGCCCGGCTGATCGCCGATCCGGGCCGCTACATCGCGCAGCCTACCCTCGCACTGTCGACCTGCCCCACCTTTGCGGGTACCGACATCGCACCGCGGCACATCGACCTGCGGCCGTTCGTGCTGTCGGGTCGCGACATCAATCTCGTTCCGGGCGGACTGTCGCGCGTGGCACTGCGCGAAGGCTCGCTGGTGGTGAATTCCTCGCAGGGCGGGGGCACCAAGGACACCTGGGTACTGGAGGCCTGAACCGTGCTCAGCCGCACCGCCAATGAACTGTACTGGATGGCCCGCCACATCGAGCGCGCCGAGAACACCGCCCGCATGCTGGACATCACGAGCCAGCTCGCCTTGCTGCCCTACCGGCAGATGGAACCCGGCCAGTCATGGGCGGCGCCCTGGGCGATACCGCTCATCACCACCGGGATTGCCACCGACTTCTATGCCCGCCACCCGGTGCTTTCCCCGGAAAACGTACTCGACTTCCTGGTGTGCGATGCAAGCAATCCGTCATCCATCGCCGCCTGCATCAACGCAGCCCGCGAATCGGGACGTGCGGTGCGTGGTTCGATCAGCCAGGAGATGTACGAAGATCTGAATCTCACCTGGCTCGAGTTGCAGCACTACACGCTCGAGCGGGTGCTCAGCCAGGGGCCGAGCGACTTCTTCGACTGGGTGAAGCGACGCTCCCACCTCTTTCGCGGCGCCACGTTCGGCACCATGCTGCGCGACGAGGGCTACAGTTTCATCCGCATGGGCACGTTTCTCGAGCGGGCCGACAACACGGCGCGCATCGTCGACGTGAAGTACTACACCCTTCTGCCCAGCCTCGATGATGTCGGCGGGGCGGTCGACTACTACCAGTGGAGCGCGCTGCTGCGCAGCGTCTCGGCCTTCGAGGCCTACCGCAAGATCTATCGCGACACGATCACGCCGGTGCGCGTGGCCGAGCTCCTCATCCTGCGTGAAGACATGCCACGCTCCCTGCACGCCTGCATGGGGGAGATGTACGAAATCCTCAAGGGTCTGTCCGACGCAGGCACACGCGAGCCAGAGCGACTGGCGGGCGAGATCCATGCCCAGCTGCACTACGGCCGCACCGAGCAGATCTTTGCCACCGGGCTGCACGAGTACCTGATGGCCTTCCTCGACAAGACCAGCCAGCTGGCCCAGGAAATCACCGACCATTTCCTGGTGCCGGTGCAGCGCTGACCGGCGCGCCCGCGCGCCACCGAACGGAGCTCGATCGTGTCGATCCAGGTTGCACTCAATCACGTGACGCAGTACCACTACGACCGCCCGGTGCTGCTCGGACCGCAGGTGGTGCGTCTGCGCCCGGCACCCCATGCACGCACCCGCATCCTGTCGTACTCGATGCGGGTCGAGCCGGGCAAGCACTTCATCAACTGGCAGCAGGACCCGCAATCGAACTACCAGGCCCGGCTGGTCTTCCCCGACCGCACCCGCGTGCTCCGGGTCGAGATCGACCTCGTGGTCGAGATGGCCGTCTTCAATCCGTTTGACTTCTTTCTGGAGCCGCGCGCCGAACACTACCCGTTCGAATACGACAGCGATCAGGCCAGCGAGCTGGCGCCGTTTCGCAGCTGCCTGCCCCTGACACCGCGGCTCGAAGCGTTCGTGGCCAGCGTGTCGCGCGCGCGTCGGCCCATGATGGACATGCTGGTTGAAATCAACCAGCGGCTGCAGGGCGAGGTGGCCTATCTGATCCGGATGGAACCGGGCGTTCAAAGCCCCGAGGAAACCCTCACGCTCGGCTCCGGGTCGTGCCGCGACTCGGCCTGGCTCTTCGTCCAGGTGGCCCGCCAGCTGGGGTTTGCCGCACGCTTTGCCTCGGGTTACCTGATTCAGCTGGCGCCCGACCAGAAGTCACTGGATGGTCCCTCGGGACCGACCCGCGACTTCACCGATCTGCATGCCTGGGCCGAGATCTACCTGCCGGGTGCCGGCTGGATCGGCTTTGACCCCACCTCGGGCCTGCTCGCAGGCGAAGGGCATGTGCCCCTTGCGTGCACGCCCGAACCCACCTCGGCGGCCCCGATCAGCGGCGCCATCGAAGTGTGCGAGGTCGAGTTCTCGCACGCCATGCAGGTCACCCGCATTGCCGAGACGCCGCGCGTCACCCGCCCGTATACCGAGGCGCAGTGGGCGGCCATCCATGCTCTGGGCTGCGCAGTCGACGATGATCTGGCGAGCCTCGATGTACGCCTCACCCAGGGCGGTGAGCCCACCTTCGTCTCGATCGACGATCGCAACGGTGCCGAATGGAATACCGAGGCCATGGGGCCCGACAAGCTCGCGCGTGCCGAAGCACTCACCGCACGCCTGCGCGCACGTTACGCACCCCAGGGCCTCATGCACTACGGGCAAGGCAAGTGGTATCCCGGCGAGCAACTCCCGCGCTGGTCGCTCAACCTGTTCTGGCGCCGCGATGGTGAACCGATCTGGCGCGACCCGACGCTCGTGGCTGACGAGTCAACCGACTGCCCGGTCGACGAATCGACCGGCGCGGCCTTTCTCGCAGCGCTCGCCGCTCGCCTTGGGGTCAATCAGAGCTGCGTGTTCGAAGCCTTCGAGGACGCCTGGTACTACCTGTGGCGCGAGCGGCGCCTGCCCGCCAACGTCGACCCGTTCGACTCGCGCCTCGCCGACCCGCAGGAACGCGAGCGTCTGCGACGCATCTTCATGCGCGGCCTCGATCGGGTGGCAGGGCATGTCTTGCCGATCGGACGCGCCACCAGCGGACCACCGCGCTGGGTGAGCGGGCCCTGGTTCCTGCGCGAGCAGCGCTGTTACCTCGTGCCTGGTGACTCACCGATCGGCTACCGGCTGCCGATCGACTCGCAGCCCTGGGTCGAACAGAGCGACTACCCTTTCACGCATCCGATCGACCCGAGCGTCGAGCAGGCACCGCTGCCCCGCGCCGGCGAGTGGCCTCTGAGCACGCGGCCGCCCATGACCGCCCTCGCGAGCCCTGGCGGGGCCAGCCAGCCGTCGGTCGCGCGCGCGCCGACCCGCACCGGGCGCGACCTCATGAACGGTCGCCCGGTCGATGCGCGGCCCGCGCTCTTCGAGTCGGCCGCCTGGATCACCCGCACCGCGCTGTGTGCCCAGGTACGCGGCGGCATCCTGCACCTGTTCATGCCGCCCCTGGCGGCGCTCGAGGACTATCTCGACCTGGTGGCTGCCATCGAGGCAGTCGCGGCCGCGATGCGCCTGCCGGTGCGGCTCGAGGGCTACGAACCGCCCCGCGACCCGCGTCTCGCCCTGCTGCGAGTGACCCCCGACCCGGGCGTCATCGAAGTCAATGTGCAACCTGCCTCGAGCTGGACCGATCTGGTCGACCAGACCACCTTCCTTTACGCAGCGGCACGCGAATCGCGCCTCACCACCGAAAAGTTCATGCTCGACGGTCGCCATACGGGAACCGGAGGCGGCAATCACCTGGTCTTTGGCGGGGCAACCCCGAACGATTCGCCCTTCCTGCGCCGACCCGACCTGCTCGCCAGCCTGATCGCGTGCTGGCACAACCACCCCTCACTGTCGTATCTCTTTTCGGGTCTGTTCATCGGCCCGACCAGCCAGGCACCGCGCATCGACGAAGCACGGCACGAGTCGGTGTACGAGATGGAAATTGCCCTGTCGCAGATCACGCGCAAGGCGGGCGAACCGGTGTTGCCCTGGTTCATCGACCGGACGCTGCGCAATCTGCTGGTGGATGTCACCGGCAACACCCATCGGGCCGAGTTCTGCATCGACAAGCTCTACTCGCCAGACAGCTCGACCGGCCGCCTCGGATTGCTCGAGATGCGTGGGTTCGAGATGCCCCCGCACGAGCGCATGAGTCTTGCGCAACAACTCCTCGTGCGCGCACTGATTGCCCGCTTCTGGCAGCGGCCCTGGCGCCCGGCACGGCTGCAGCGCTGGGGTACCGAACTGCACGACCGCTTCATGCTGCCCTGGTTCATCTGGCATGACTTCACCGACGTGCTGCACGAGCTGAAGGAATCGGGCTATGACCTGGACCCAGCCTGGTTCGCACCCCACTTCGAGTTTCGCTTTCCGGTGCTGGGCGACTACGCCCTCGAAGGTATCCATCTGGAATTGCGCATGGCGCTCGAACCCTGGCACGTGATGGGAGAGGAAGGCGCGGCCGCGGGCGCGGTGCGCTATGTCGACGCCTCGCTCGAGCGCGTGCAACTGAAAGCCACGGGCTGGATCGAAGGGCGCCATCAGCTCACCTGCAACGGACGTGTGGTGCCGCTCGCTGCCACCGGCCGCACCGGCGAATTCGTGGCGGGCGTTCGCTACCGAGCCTGGAACGCGCCGTCGAGCCTGCACCCGGGCATCGGCAGCCACGCACCGCTCACGTTTGACCTCATCGACACATGGACAGGGCGCTCGCTCGGCGGCTGCCAGTATCATGTGGCCCATCCGGGCGGTCGCAACTACGTGACCTTTCCGGTGAATGCCTACGAAGCCGAGGCTCGACGACTGGCCCGATTTGCCCGGTTCGGGCATACCCCGGGCCCGGTCTCTGCCACGCCAGAATCTCGCAATCCGGCTTATCCCTTCACGCTCGACCTGCGACGCGCACCGACACCCTACGACGCATGACATGAACCACGCAGCGGCGGAAGAGATGTTCGCCACCTATCCGGTGGCGAAGGGATGTTTTGACGAGCTCCTCACCGGCACCGCTCGTCCGCGCGCCCATTGGTCGGCGCTGCACCGCGAACTGACCGCAACCAGTCCGGCGCACATCCGCGACCGGCTCGGTGCGGCCGAACGCCAGATTCGCGAGATCGGCATCACCTACAACGTCTACGCCGACCCCAAGGGCCACGATCGTCCCTGGGAGCTCGACGTGCTGCCGATGGTGATCTCGGCCGAGGAATGGGCCGCGATCGAGCAGGGCATCGCGCAGCGGGCGCGATTGCTGAACGCCGTGCTCGCCGACATCTACGGGGCGCAGACACTGTTGCGCGATGGCAGCGTCCCGGCCGGACTCATTCTCGGGCATAGCGGCTTTCTGCGCGCCGCCCATGGCGTTGCCGTACCGGGCGGCGTTCACCTGCACGCCTACGCGGCCGACCTGGCGCGCTCGCCTGACGGTCGGTGGTGGGTGCTGGCCGACCGCACCCAGGCGCCCTCGGGCGCAGGCTACGCGCTCGAGAACCGGCTGATCGTGCAACGGATCTTTCCCGATCTGTTCCGCTCGATGCGAGTGCCTCACCTGGCACGCTTCTTTGCGGCACAGCGCGAGGCACTGATGAACTTCGCGCCCCGCGGTGAGGGCCAGCGCGGTGACGGCCCCACGCTCACCGTGCTACTGACACCCGGCCCGTACAACGAAACGTATTTCGAGCATGCCTTCCTCGCACGCTACCTGGGGTTTCCGTTGGTCGAGGGGGGCGATCTGGTCGTGCGCGATGGTTGCGTCTGGCTCAAGACCATCGCCGGCCTGAAGCGCGTACACGCCATCCTGCGCCGTCAGGACGACAGCTACTGCGATCCGCTCGAATTGCGGGCCGACTCGGCCCTCGGCGTGGCGGGACTGCTCGATTGCGCGCGCCGGGGCACGGTACTGATTGCCAATGCGCTCGGGTCGGGCGTTCTCGAATCAGGCGCGCTGCTCGGCTTCCTGCCGGCCCTGTCGCAACGATTGTTCGGCGAGGCACTGCAGATGCCTTCGGTGGCCACCTGGTGGTGTGGCCAGCAGGCGGCGCTCGAGGACGCCATCCGGAACATGGACCATCTGGTCTTCAAGCCCGCCGACCCGGCCGACGCATTTGAACCCATCTTCGGGCAGGACCTCGACCGGGGCGGTCGCGAAGCGCTGCGTCAGCGCCTGTGTGCCCGGCCCGAGCGCTTCGTCGCCCAGGAACTCGTGCGGGTCTCGCAAGCGCCAGTCTTCACGCATGCCGGCGCCATCGGAGCACGCGGCATCGGCCTGCGCGTCTTTGCCGTGGCAACACCGGCCGGGTACGCGGTGATGCCCGGTGGCCTGACCCGAGTCGCCGGCCGGGCCGACGCGCGGGTGGTGTCGATGCAGCGTGGTGGTGGCTCGAAAGACACCTGGATCCAGTCAAGCGCCGCCATCGATGCCTCATTCACCCTGCTGCACCACAGGGTGAGTGCCGGTGACCTCATCCGCTCGGGCGCAGGCATCACCTCGCGGGTGGCCGAAAACCTGTACTGGTTCGGGCGCTACTCGGAGCGCTGCGACGACACCGCGCGACTGCTTCGCATCGTGCTCAACCCCGCCCTGCACGACTCGGAAGACGATGGCAACGCACTCGCCCCGTTGCACGCCCTGTCGCGTCGATTCGGCTTGCTGGGCGAAGAGGCCACCAGTCCGCTGGCGGTTGACCGAGCACTGCTGGCGGCCGCGACCACCACCGAGAACCCGCTGGGCCTTGCCGGCAACCTGAGGCAACTGGAACGCGTGGCCTTCAACCTGCGCGACCGCATGTCGGCTGACAACTGGCGAACCATCAACGGGCTCACCCGAGACCCCCTCTTCGGCCGCCCGCTGCCCTTGTCGGATACGCTCAACGGTCTCAATCGCATCGTGACTTCCCTGATGACCCTGGCCGGGTACGCCCTTGACGGCATGACGCGCGACCACGGCTGGCGCCTGCTGTCTCTCGGACGGCGGCTGGAACGACTGCTCTTTCAATGCCTCGCGCTCGAATCGGCGCTGGGCGAAGGCAGCGGCTCGGGGCTCGGATGGCTGCTCGAACTCGCCGACTCGGTGGTGACCTACCGCTCACGCTACCTGTCGCGCCCCGAGTGGCTGCCCGTCCTCGACCTCCTCGTCTGCGACAACGCCAACCCGCGTGCGATCGCGATGCAAGCCAAGGGCATCAAGGACTTTCTGCACCGACTCGAGGAGAGCTTCGGGCCCTGCGGACATGCCGACTTCGCACCCGCCGCTGCGGCACTCGAAGCGCTCGACCCGGCGACCGACCTGCACCCCGAATCGATGCGACTGCGCAGTGCCATCCGCCAGATCACGACTGCGGCCTACGCGGTCAACGACCGACTCGCCGAACGCTTCTTCACCCATGTGCAGAGCCATCATTGGGCGAGCGCCGGGGCTGCGGTCGGTGCCGGGGCCGCAGTGGCACCCGACCTGACGACAGCAGACGCTGCCTGATGGCCACCCCGCGACCGACCGAACTGCCGCGCAGCCCGGTGGCAACGGTGCGCTATCGGGTCTGCCACGAGACGGTCTACGACTACGCGCATCCGGTCACCAGTGCACGGCAACTGGCGCACCTGCAGCCGCGCACCACCGACTGGCAGAGCGTCTTTGCGAGCACCGTCCGGATCGACCCCACCCCCGGCGAACAATCGGAGGGACTCGACTACTTCGGCAACCGGGTGCTGCGCTTTGCGATCGATGGTGCGCACGAACGGCTGGCGGTCACCGCCTCGAGCGAACTCGAGGTGCGCCCTCACACCCCGACGCCCAGGTGCAGCTCCCCCCCCTGGCACAGCGCGACGCGCCCACCGCTCGACCTGATGGCGCCCGGGGCACTCGACATCATCCAGTTTCAGAACGGCTCGCCGATGGCACCGGCCCTGATCGAAGCCGGACGCTATGCTGCGCGCAGTTTTGTCGGCGAGCGTCCCTGGCTCGAGGCCATGCTGGACCTCACCTGCCGCATCAAGTCCGAGTTCACCTACGATCCGAGCGCCACCACCGTCTCGACACCCGTGAGCGATGTGCTGAGCCGGCGCCGTGGCGTATGCCAGGATTTTGCCCATCTCATGTTGAGTGCACTGCGCGCGCTGCGGCTGCCGGCACGCTACGTGAGCGGCTACATCCGCAATGACCGCCCGGCCGGCACATCAGAGGCACTCACCGGTGCCGATGCCTCGCATGCCTGGGTGTCAGCCTACTGCCCCGGACACGGGTGGGTCGACTTCGACCCCACCAACGGCAAGCTCGCAGATACCGAGTTCATAACCGCCGCATGGGGGCGCGACTTTTCCGACGTGACACCCTTGCGGGGCGTTGTACTGGGCGAGGAAGGACAATCGCTCGAGGTACGGGTGACGGTTCGGGCGCTGTAGGCGCGCCGCGCGCCGCGCGTCTGCCCTTGCGGGTCCGGGCCGCCAAGAGGGCGCGCACTTCTTGAAACCAGCCATTCGCACGATAATGCGTGCGAATGGCATCCACCGCTGTTGCGCTCCGACCCCGGACGCTGACATCCCGACCTGAACCCCCATCACACCGGCAGAGACGATCATGGCTGAATCCACCGAATACACCCCCCCGAAAGTCTGGACCTGGGTCAAGACCAGTGTCGGCCGCTTTGCATCGATCAATCGGCCGATCGCCGGGCCCACGCACGACAAGGTCCTGCCCGTGGGGAAGCACCCGCTCCAGCTCTATTCGCTGGGCACACCCAACGGCGTGAAGGTCACGATTCTCCTCGAGGAACTGCTCGCCCTTGGCCACACCGGCGCGGAATACGACGCCTGGCTCATCAAGATCGGCGAAGGTGATCAGTTCGGCTCGGGCTTTGTCGACATCAACCCCAACTCCAAGATCCCGGCGCTGCTCGATCGCAGTGGCGCGCAACCGATTCGCGTGTTCGAGTCGGCCTCGATCCTCCTCTATCTGGCCGAGAAGTTCGATGCCTTCCTGCCCAAGGACATCGCGCTGCGTACCGAAACCATGAACTGGCTGTTCTGGCAGATGGGCAGTGCGCCCTATCTGGGCGGCGGGTTCGGCCACTTCTACGCCTACGCACCGACCAAGATCGAGTATGCGATCGACCGCTTCGCGATGGAAGTGAAGCGCGAGCTCGATGTCCTCGATCGGCGCCTGGCCGACAACGCGTACCTCAACGGAGCCGACTATTCGATCGCCGACATGGCGGTGTTTCCGTGGTACGGCGGTCTGGTCAAGGGCTGGTCGTATGGTGCGGCGGAGTTCCTGAGCGTGCAGGACTACAAGCACGTCAACCGCTGGGCTGACGCCATCCTTGCCCGACCGGCCGTGCGTCGCGGGCGGATGGTGAACCGCATCAGTGGCACCCCCGCCGAACAACTGCGCGAGCGCCATGACGCGAGCGACTTCGACACCCGCACCGAGGACAAGATCGGCCAGGCATCGAGCTGAACGGGCAAGGCCTGGCTGCGCCAGCGGTCAGGCCTCAAGCGAGGCGCTGCCTCACGCGAGCGATCAACGCGGCCGTGGACGCATCATGCGTACGGGCAGACGTGGGTATACGGCTGCCGGCCTCGGCCGTCAGCTCGGGCAATATCCGGGCCGTCAGCACCTTGCCGAGTTCGACGCCCCACTGATCGAAGGCGTTCACTTGCCAGAGAGCAGCCTGCACGAAGACCTTGTGCTCGTAGAGTGCCACCAGCGCACCCAGCGTCTGCGGGTCGACCCGGTCGAGCATGAGCATGTTGCTCGGCCGATTGCCGCCAAATACGCGGTGCGGAACGGCCTGCTCGAGTGCCTGGCCGGTCAGACCCGCGGCCGCCAGTTCGCGGCGCACCTCATCGGCGGTTCGGCCACACATCAGGGCCTCGGCCTGGGCGAGACAATTGGCCAGCAGAATCGGCTGGTGGCCCGGCAGAGTACCGGGCGCATCGATGGCAATGATGAAATCGACCGGCACCATCTGGGTGCCCTGATGCAGCATCTGGAACCAGGCGTGCTGTGCGTCGATGCCGGTGTTGCCCCAGACAACCGGGCTGGTAGCGCGCGGGGTCGGCGTGCCATCGAGGCGCACCGACTTGCCATTGGATTCCATCTCGAGTTGCTGCAGATGAGCCGGCAGCAGTGCGAGACACTCGTTGTAGGGCGCCACCGCACTGGTAGCAGCCCCGAGCAGGTCAGTATTCCAGATGCCTACCAGCGCCAACAGCACGGGCAGGTTGGCCTCGAGTGGTGCCGAGCGAAAGTGCAGGTCCATGGCGTGTGCCCCAGCCAGCATCTGCTCGAAGGCCTCGGGGCCAAGTGCAATCGCCACTGGCAGGCCGATGGCCGACCACACCGAGTAGCGCCCGCCGACCCAGTCTTCGAACCCGAGCATCTGCGCCGGGTCGATGCCGAACTCGGCCACGGCACGCGCATTGGACGACAGGGCCACGAAGTGGTGCGCAATCGCAGCCTCGGACGCACCACTTGCCAGCAACCACGCCCGCGCCGAACGCGCATTGGTCATGGTTTCCTGGGTGGTGAAGCTCTTCGAAGCCACGATGAAGAGCGTGGTCTCGGGCGCGAGCGGCGCCAGCACGCGGGCCAGTTCAGTGCCATCGACCGTCGAGACGAAATGCACCTTGGGGCTCGCAGCCGCCAGATGTCGCAAGGCCTGGCACGCCATGCGCGGGCCCAGCGCTGAGCCACCGATGCCCAAACTCACCACATCGGCAATCGGATGGCCCGCATGTCCTTGCCAGGCGCCCGAGCGCACCGCATGCGCGAGGTCGGCCATGCGCGCGCGCATGGCAAGCACATCAGGCATGACATCAACGCCATCAACGGGCAACACGCCACCGGGCTGACGCAGCGCCACATGCAAGGCGGCTCGCCCCTCGGTGGCATTGACCCGATCGCCCCGACACATCGCCTCGATCCGCGCCGGCAGATTGCTGGCGTGCGCCAGGTCGAGCAGGCATTCGAGCGTGCGATCGGTGAGGCGGTTCTTGGAGAAGTCGAAGAAGATGCCGCAGGCCTCGCGGCTCATGCGCTCGGCGCGTCCCGGGTCGCGCTCGAACGCATCACGCAAGGACAACGCTGCGATGGCATCGCGGTGCGCTGCCAGCGCCTCCCACAATGGCTTCACAGCCAGCCTGCACGCCGCAGGCGCAGAAAAAGCCCCACGCTGAGAACCGCTACAACGGCCAACGCGACCGGATAGCCCCAAACCCAATTGAGCTCGGGCATGTTCTTGAAATTCATTCCATAAAGACTGAATACCATGGTTGGCACGGCCAGAATGGCCCCCCATCCCGCAAGTTGCTTGACGATCTCATTCTGGCCCACAGTCACCAGTGCAAGATTGACATGCATCGCATCGGTCACCATTTCGCGCATCGTATCGAGCGACTGGACCAGACGGCGCACATGGTCGTCGATATCGCGAAAGTAGACCTGGGTATCGCGTGGCACGAGGTCGGCGTGCAGGCGCATGAGATCGCCACAGATCTCGCTCACCGGCACAATGGCCGCATGCAAGCGCAACAACTGGCCCTTGAGTTCGTACAGGGACTCGAGCCGATTGCGGTCCATTCGCTCGACAAAGAGCGACTCCTCGAGCCTGGCGAACCGGCCGCGCATGTCCTCGACGATGGGCCGATAGTTGTCGACCACGAAGTCCATCAGCGCGTAGAGGACGAAACCGGGTCCCTTGGCCAGACGCGCCGGCTGGGTCTCGCACTGTTCGCGCACCCGGGCATAGGAGTCCGATGGGCCGTGACGCACCGAGACGACGAACCGGTGCCCAATGAAGACATTGGTCTCACCCAGTCGCAGAACAGTACCTTCCGCCTGGGCTGTGTGGAGGACAACAAAAAGGGTGTCGCCATAGGCCTCGACCTTGGGCCGCTGATGATCGCCGGTTGCATCCTCGATGGCGAGTTCATGCAGACCGAATTCGTGCTGCACCTCGCGCATGAGAGCCGGGTCGGGGTCGTGCAATCCGACCCAGACGAAGGTGCCCTCGCGCTCCAGCGCATTGCTGATCTCGTCAATCGCGATGCGCCCGAGCGAAACACCGTTTCGGTAAACGATGCAATTGACCACCATGCTGCGCGCATCCATCAGGCCGCCTCGCGGGTTGTCGAAAAGCCCGATGAGTATAGCCGCGCGTTCAGACCTCGGCGAGCGAAGGCCCGTGCATTTCCTCCTCGCCATCGCGGCGAAAGAGTTCGAGCAGTTTCTGCCGCATGACAAGCCCGGGTCGGTCAGTGTCCATGTGGAACTCGACCCGACGCGAGGTGTCGATGCAGGCATCAGACTCGGTCGATTCGAGAATGCGCTTGTCCTCGAGCGTTACCGCACGATCGAAGGCGATGACCTCGGCCGCCGCCACCTGCTGTTCAGTGTCATTGCGATAGCACCACTGGACGACCATGATGCTCGCGTCATCGATGGGCGTCGCGCAGGTGATGATGTCGTGCTTGAGGCCGCCCGGGTAGCTGATCGCGAGTCGCCGGATGAACGGCATGTACCAGGTACCACGCATGGTCCGCACCGTCTCGGCACCCTCGGAACCGGTTACGGTACGGGCATTCTCGTCATGGTTCTTCACCGGTGTCTCGACCAGGGTTTCAAGGCCCCATTCGAGCGGCGTGATCTTCATGAGTGGCGGCTTTTCCTGTTCGCGCAGACCGAAGGTCTCGCGGTGCACGAAGGCGATATGCGACATGTCGAACGAGTTCTCCATGAGGCGAAGACCGGCGCACTCCCAACGCTCGTAGAACTGATCGATCTGGCGTACGCCCTCCTGGCCGGCCTGCTCGAACTCGGGTATCGGGGTGTAGGGGTCTTCGAGCGCAACCCAGACATAGCCGTAGCGCGTCGCGCAGTGAAAGGCGCGGGTACGTGCGTTGGTCGGGATCGTCGATTCATCCTGCTGCGGGATGCGCACACAGCGCCCCGTCTGGTCGTAGGTCCAGCCGTGGTAGCCACAGACGATGTTGCCGTTCTCGCACCAGCCCAGCGACAGTTGTGCCGTGCGGTGGCAGCAGCGGTCGCGCAGCGCGGCTGGCGCACCATCAGCACCCAGAAAGAGCACGATCTTCTCACCCAGCAGGGTGAAAGGCTTCGGGCCGCCGGTGAGGCGCTCGAGCGGGATCACCGGGTACCAGAAGTGGCGCAGCGATTTTTGTTGAGTGACCAGCATGGAACGATCTCCGAGAACAGCAATACGAATGGGTTGGGCGCTCAGGCAGGCGGCTGTTGAAACCGATGCAGGTCGCCAATGAGTCGCACCCAGCCATCGGCCAGCGAATCGAGCAGTTCGGCACCCTTCTCGGGGGTTGCCGCACAGGGGTCACCGAGCACACCGCTCTCGGTAAGGTCGTGGGTGAGCCAGGCAAAGGGCCTTGCACCCTCCATCGACAGGAGACCCTCGGCGGGCAGATTGCGCGGCCACTCGGCCTTCGCACGATCCATGCGTACGGTCTGCGGAGCCAGCGCAAGCATGAGCGCCGTCTCGGCGGCGCCCGCATGAATGCCGTACTGCATCTCGCGCGCATCGAAAAGGCTGGCTGCGCAGTGAGGAACCGACCAGACGAAGAGCGGAAACACCGTGAGGTCGCGATGCCGCACCCGCGCATCACGCGCCGCGATCTCGACCACCTGCGGCTGGCCGCCATGCCCGTTGACCAGCGCCACCTTGCGAAAACCGCTGCGGTGAAGCGAGTCGAGCACCTCGGCCAGAGTCGCAAGGAGGGTCTGGGCGCTCAGTGCCACGGTACCGGGAAAATCGATGTGCTCGTTGGACTTGCCGTAACAGAGAGGCGCCGCGCACTGGCAGGGGATGTCATCGGGCAGACGCGCCAGGGCATGCCCGATCACACCCATCAGAATCACCGTGTCGACCGCTGCCGGCAGATGTGGCCCATGCTGCTCGATCGCACCCACGGGGACGATGACAAGCGTGCCTGCACGATCGGGCATGGCCACAAGATCGGCGCTCGAGCGCCAGGGCAGAAAGCGGTCAGGCGGAATCCAGGTGTTGAGCATGGCGTCAGTGTCTCATCCGATCAGATTCGCGCAAGCACGCGCCGGTCTTCATCATCGAGCCGTTCGGGTTGGCCACCACGGACAAGGGCCGCGAAATCCTCATCGGGCACCATTGTGGTCAGACAGTAAAGACGGGTCGAGCCAGTATTGATGACCACGTGCTCGGCCCCGGCACGCACCAGAAAGCTGTCACCGGCAGCCACCGCAAACTCGCGCCCGTCACACCTCGCGAGGCCTTCGCCATGCAGTACCAGAAAGAGTTCATCGGCTGCGCGATGCGTGTTGGGGGGTGTCGCGCCCCCGACATCGAAGATCTCGATCACGGTGATGAAACTCACGCCATCACTGACCGGGTCGCTCACGATGGCAAATCGATTGCTGTCCGTGGGTGCGATCCGGTACACCGGGTACTCGGCCAGCCGGCGCGCCACCGCAACATCGGGCCGGGCGGCATTCACGCGCTCAACGCCTCGATGAGCGGTGCGGAGTTCAGCGTGAAGCCGAAACACTGGCGCACGTTGTAGAGCGTTGCCTGCCAGCAGTAACCGGGCGATGTCGTGGCACAGCAGTCCTCGAGCATCAGCGTGTCATAGCCGAGGAAGTTGGCATCCATGAGCGTTGCCAGCACGCACTGGTCGGCATTCACGCCAGCAAACAGGGGAGTGGTGATGCCCAGATTGCGCAGGATGCTGTCCAGTGGTGTGTCCCAGAATCCGCTCATCCGGTACTTGGCCACATGGAAATCCTCTGGCGCGGCCTCGAGGCCATCGACGATCGCGGCCGACGCGCTGTCGAGTTCGAGCACGCGCGCGCCGTCACCCCGCGCTGGCAGCACATCACCGAGTCCGACGCTCCGACCATCGGGGTTGTAGACATGCAGCAGAGCGGGCGACAGGTTGGCCCGATCAGGGCGGTTGCCCCAGTTGACCCAGATGACCGGTATCCGGTGAGCCCGCAACACCGGAAGGAGTCGCGCGAGCGGACCGATCGGGCACCGCGCGGGTGTCACATCGACCCCGATATGGGCGAGCCAGCCGTCGGGGGAACAGAAGTCGTTCTGCATGTCGACCACGATGAGGGCGGTCT
The DNA here is from genome assembly GCA_903829815.1 of uncultured Pseudomonadota bacterium. Classification (GTDB taxonomy): domain Bacteria; phylum Pseudomonadota; class Gammaproteobacteria; order Burkholderiales; family SG8-39; genus CAIXPL01. The sequence goes on from CAIKRR010000059.1 coordinate 153,222, forward strand.
TCGCCGCATCGATGACGACCCGCTGGGGCAGGGCCTCGAGCGAGAGCGCACGCACCGGCCGTGCCGGCCTCGTCATGTCGACCGTGCCCGTGCTCACCTGCCAGTCATTGCCCGCGCGCAAGCCCAGTGCGCGCGGTTCGACGCCAACGGTCATCACTGGAGTTCCATTCAGGGCATCACCTTGAGATCGCGCACGAACTGCAGCGTGTAGGCCTGACGACAGTCGACTTCAGGCTTGAGAAGCGACTGTGAAACCATGTAGTCGCAGGTCTTCTTCCAGCGTTCGTCAGTCATGATACCAATGCCCAGTCGAGCAGCGTCGCCTCCGGTGAGGAGGCGGTATTCCTTCAGCTTGGCCACCGCGTAGGCCAACTGCTCCTCGGTCATGTTGGTGTTGTCCTTGCGGATCAGCGCGTTGCCGGGGGCCGGGTCGGTGATGTACGACTTCCAGCCCTCGACCGAAGCCCGTACGAATCGGGCGATGACATCGGTGCGCTCGCGCACGGCCTTCTGGGTCGTCACCATTGTGGTGCCGTAGGGTGGATAGCCCTGGTCGGCAAACAGGAAGTACTTCACCTTGACGTTGTTGCGATCGGCCTGGAACGGCTCCGACGACAGATAAGCCTGCTGGGCGAGCAGCCGATCGGCAAAGAAGGGCTGGAGGTTGAAGGTGTAGGGCCGCAACTGCTCATCACCAAAGCCATAGCGGGCCTTGAGCCACGGCCACCAGGTGGACCGTGCGGTCGCAGCCGCCAGGATGGTGCGCCCCTTCAGGGCGGCCAGACTCTCGACATCGTCATGGGTCATGATGCCTTGCAGATCCTGCTGGAAGGAGGTACCCACGGTGATCACCGGCATGCCCTGCTCGAGACCCTTCAGAACCTGGAAGTCGTAGCCCATGATCACATCGGCCACACCACCGAGCATCTGCTGCATGCCATTGACCTGCGGCCCGCCCATCCGGATGGTGACATCGAGCCCGGCACGGCGATAAAGACCGGTGGCCAGTGCCTGGTAGAAGCCACCATGCTCGGCCTGGGCGTACCAGCTCGTCATGAAGGTGAGCGTGTCGGCAGCGACGACCTGGGTACTCGCGATCGCGAGCAAGGCAGCACCCACGACCGAGGCTCTCGCTCGATGCAGCCGCGAACGTGGCGCATCGGCGATGCGGGAGGGCCTGCAGGACACTGGGTTCAAGGCGATGGTGGACCGGTTGCTGGCTTTGGACACGAGAATCTCCCGAGTGACGGTCAGAAACGTTGCGCGGTGGCGTTGGCGAGGCCCGATTGCTCGAGCACCGCTGCGGCACGCAGGCAGAGGTCTTCTCGCCACGGCCGCGCGATGATTTGCACCGAAAGGGGTAGCGCCCCACCACCGGCACCCGGTACAGGGACGGCCGCCACCGGCAGTCCGGCAAAGGAAATCGGCTGGGTCAGCAAACCGAGGTTGGCACGCGAGGGCATCTCGACGCCGTTGAGCGTCATGGTCTCCGTGCCGATCGGCCAGGCGGGTACCGGTGTTGCAGGGGCGATGAGCACGTCGACATCGGCAAAGGCCGCGAGCACCTGCTCGCAATACCAGCGCCGGATGCGGTGGGCCCGCAGGACCCAAGCGGCCGGTATCAGTGCACCCGCGAGCCAGCGCTCTCGCAGCACCGGGTCGAAGTCATCGATACGGGTACGGATATCCTCGATGTGCTGGCTCGCCCCTTCGGCCGCGGTGATGACGAATGCCGCACCGCGTGCAATATCGGTAGAAGGCAACTCCACCCGTCGATCGGCACCGAGTACCCCGGCCACCTGCTCGACCAGGGCTCGGGCAAGCGGCCCGGCGTGCTGTTCGAAATAGCCCCCCAGCACACCGATGCGCAGCCCCCGTGTACCGGCAGCGAGGCCCGGCACCACGGGCTCCGCGGCACGCTCTGCACAGGCCGGATCGCGGGCATCCCCGCCCTGCATGGCTTCATAGGCAAGCGCAAGGTCGGCCACGCTGCGCGCAAAAGGGCCGACATGGTCGAGGCTGGCGACAAAGGGCACCGATCCGGCGCGCGACAGGCGACCAAAGGTCGGCTTGAGGCCGAACACGCCACACATCGACGAGGGCACCCGAATCGAACCGTTCGTGTCCGTACCGAGGGTCAGCGCGGCAAGACCTGCGGCAACCGCCGCTGCCGAGCCACCCGATGAGCCCCCCGCGATACGACTGCGATCGCGCGGATTGCGCGTGGCGCCATCGTGCGTGTTTTCGGTCGTGAAGCCGTAGGCGTACTCGTCCATATTGAGTGCACCCAGCGGAATGGCACCTGCCGCGATGAGACGCTCGACCACCGTTGCGTCACGCCGGGCCGGGGCATGTTCGCGATGGATGCGCGAACCTGCCACCGTCGTGACACCTTCGAGATCGAAGAGGTTCTTGACGGCAAAAGGCACCCCCGCCAACGGCGGCAAGGTTTCGCCCCGTGCACGCCGGGCATCGATGGCCGCAGCCGCTGCCAGGGCGCGATCGGTCGTGATTGTGGTGAAGCAGTTCAGGAGCGGGTCGACGGCCGCAATGCGATCGAGCGCCGCCTGCGTGATCTCAACGGCACTCGCCTCACCCGTGGCCACGCGCCGGGCCAGTTCGGTTGCCGGCAAGGCCCAGAACGCCTCGGTCATCGCCGATGAGGCTGCAAGCTCGGGGTGCGGCATGTCAGCCTGCCTCGGGCCGAAACACCGCCGCCGACTCGAGATGCTCGGGCAGATCGAAGCGCATCAGGCCGGCAGCAATGGCCGCGATGCGCTGGAACTGCACCTCGACGCCGGCTTGGTACACATCGGGAATCGGGATCCCGACCAGCGCGGCGAGTACTGGAGTGACGGGTGCCGCTCTGCCTGCGTCGCGCGATTCTTCGGCTGTCATCAATGATTCTCCCTCGTTGCAAGGCGGGCTGCAGGCGGTGCCGGGATGGCTGCCACCAGGGCCTGGGTGTACTCATGGGCGGGGTTCTGGAACACCTGGTCAACCGGCCCCGACTCGACGATCCGACCGGCGCGCATCACCACCACACGACGTGTGATGAGGCGTACGACATTGAGATCGTGCGAGACAAAGAGCATCGCCAGACCGAGTTCACGCTGCAGGCGCGCAAGAAGCGCGAGTACGGTCGCCTGCACCGACACGTCGAGGGCCGCGGTCGGCTCATCGAGTACCAGGAGACGAGGGCGCGACACCAGCGCGCGCGCAATACCCACCCGCGCCTTCTGCCCCCCGGAGAGCTGATGCGGGTAACGGTCGAGAAGGGGCGCAGCCAGATCGACCTGTGCGGCCACCTCTTGCACCCGATCGCGTCGCGCCGCAGGGCTCAGAGCGCGCAAATCGGGCAAGGCGCGCAGCGGTTCGGCGATGGCATCGGCGACACGCAGGCGCGGATCGAGGCTGTCGGTGGCGTCCTGAAACACCATCTGGATGGCGGAGCGCAGACGATGCGTGTTGAAACGCTTCGCCGGCACTTCATCGATCGACTCACCCTCGAAGCGAATGGTGCCCTCAGTCGGGTCGAGCAGACGCACGATCATGCGCGAGAGTGTCGATTTGCCGCTGCCCGACTCACCCACCACACCCACCGACTCGCCGGCGCCCACCGTGAGGCTCACCGCATCGACGGCGCGCAGCACGCGTCCGCCCCGCAACGCGAAGCGGCGACTCACCTGATCGACTTCGAGCAGGTTCAGCATGGGTTGTGACAGGCCACGTGATGGCCCTCGCCAGTATCTTGCATGACGCGCGGCCCGGCACAGGCCGGGAGCACACGGTCGCAACGCTCGCTGAACCGACACGGGGGCAGATCGGTGCGCGTGAGGTCAGGCAATTGCCCGGGCACCGAGGTGAGCGCATCGATCGAGAGCGCACCGTAAGGCGTCGAGGCAAGCAGCCGCGCGGTGTACGGGTGGCGCGGTCGGGCAAAGAGTTCGGCCGCAGGCGCCATCTCGACCAGATGACCGGCATGCATCACGGCAATGCGATCACAGTGCTCGCCAGCGAGCCCCAGATCATGCGTGACCAGTATCGTCGCCATGCCGTTTTCACGCGCGATGCGGGCGATGAGCGCCATGATTGCCGCCTGGGTTGTCACGTCGAGCCCGGTGGTGGGTTCATCGGCAATGAGCAGTGCGGGCTCGCAGGCCAGCGCCATGGCGATCATCACACGCTGGCACTGACCTCCGGAGAGTTCGAACGGGTAGGCGTGATAGCGGGCTTCAGGATCTGCGATCTGTACCCGGCGCAAGGCATCGACGGCACGTGCCTGCAACGCATGCCGCGGGGTGGCCGTATGCCGCAGCAGCACGTCCTCGATCTGTTGGCCCACACGCCTGATCGGATTGAGTGCGGCGCGGGGATTCTGGAACACCATGGCCAGTTCACGGCCGCGCACGCTTGAGCGCTCGGCTTCACTTGAACCGAGCAGGTCGAATCCGCCAAAGCGAGCGCTGCCCGAGGTGATCCGGGCGTTGGCTTCCAGAATGCCGAGCAGCGCAAGAAAGAAAACCGACTTTCCAGAACCCGACTCGCCCACGATGCCCAGCGTCTCGCCGCGATCGACATGCAGGCTCACACCATCGAGAACGCGCGCGACACCGGTGCGGGTCTGGAACTGCACGTGCAGGTCGCGCACGTCGAGGAGCGGTACCCGGGCGGGCGTCGCCGGGTCAGTTGTCGCCCGGTGAGCATGCTGCCTGGAGGGCACCATCGCCGCGGCTGCCGCACCTTCGGATGTCACCGGCGATTGCGCAGCGTTCATGTGCGCCGCCTCGGATCGATGAGATCGCGCAGGCCATCGCCCAGCAGATTGAACGAAAATACTGCCAGCATCAGCACGAGGCCCGGAAAGAACGCCACCCACCACTCGCCCGACACGATCAACTGAGCGCCATCGGCAACCATGATGCCCCACTCGGCAGCCGGCGGCCGCACCCCGAGTCCGATGAAGGAGAGGCCGGCCGCGTTCAGGATGGCCCAGCCCATGTTGAGCGAGATCTGCACCATCATCGGCGGCAGGATGTTGGGAAAGAGATGCATGACGAGGATGCGCGTGTCGCTCGCACCCGAGAGGCGCGCCGCCTCGACATAACCGGCCTCACGGCGCACATTGACCTCGGCACGCGCGACGCGGATGTAGAAGGGCAGATTGATGAGGGCGGTGGCAATCACGATGTTGGCCACCGTGTTGCCCATGGCTGCCACCACGCCCATTGCCAGCACGAAGAGCGGAAAGGCCATGATGGTGTCGGCCAGTCGGCTGATGATGCGGTCGTGCCAGCCGCCGTGAAAGCCGGCCAGGCATCCGAGCGTAGCACCGATGAGGAAAGAAACCGCTACGGCAGCCACCGCAATGCCAAAGTCCAGACGCGTGGCCACGATGACCCGCGACAGGATGTCGCGCCCGAGCGCATCGGTGCCGAACCAGTGTGCCGCATCGGGCGGTGAAAGCGCGGCACCGGCACTGGTCGACAGGGGGTCGTAGGGGACCAGCCAGGGCCCGAAGAGCGCCAGCAACACGAAGAACACGAAGAGACTGGCAGCAACGACGGTGAGCAGATTCTCGCGCCGCACGGTTCAGCCCTCGAAGCGCGCGCGCGGATCAACCACACCATAGGCGAGATCGATGACGAGGTTGAGCAGCACGTAGAGTGCAGCCAGCACCAGCACGAACCCCTGCACTGGGGCGTAGTCGGAGGCCACCAGGGCCTCGAGCGCGTAGGAACCGACACCGGGCCAGGCAAACACCTTCTCGACCAGGATGCTCGAGCCCAGCAGAAACGAGAACACCATGCCCAGCGTGGTCACCACCGGCAGCAGGGCATTGCGCAAGGCATAGACGTAGAGCACGCGGGTACGCGACAAACCCACCGCGCGCGCCGTGCGCACGAAGTCTGATGAGAGCACCCCCAGCATCGACGCACGGGTCATGCGCGAAATCGGCGCAATGACAAAAAGCGCCAGCGTGATCGCAGGCAGGGCGATCTGCCCGGCCACGGCCGCGAGCAGTTCTCCATCGAGCGCAAACAGCGCATCGATGAGATAGAAACCGGTGACGGTCTGCGGCGGCGAAAAGGCTGGGTCGAGTCGACCGGTCGGCGGCGGTGCCCAGCCCAGCAGGAAATAGAACACATAGGCGAGCAGCAGCCCGGTGAAGAACGTTGGCAGCGACACACCCACCGTGGCGATCACTCGGCACAGATGATCGACCACCGAGCCGGGTCGAGTGGCTGCGAGCACCCCCAGCGGCACTGCAATGAGGGTGGCGAGCAGCAGCGCGATCAGCGTGAGTTCGAGCGAGGCGGGCAGCCGCTCGATGAGTTCTGTAGCTACAGGTCGTCCGGTCGATATCGAGTTGCCCAGATCACCCTGCACGAGATCTCGAAGGTAGAACCCGAACTGGGTGGCGATGCCCTGATCGAGCCCGAGCGCACGACGCACCTCCTCGATCGCCTCGCGCGAGGCGGCCGGCCCAGCGAAGTACGCGGCCGGATCACCCGGCAGTGCCCGGGTGAGAAGGAAGGTGACGACGACGACGCCGAGCAGATTGGGCAAGGCTGCAGCCAGACGCCGCAGCACGAAACCCGCGCCTGCGCGCACCGCCGCAAGGCGCTGGGCGTTCATGATCGAGGCCGCGCCGCTCAGCCCTTGGAGAGCTGTCGGAAATCGGGCTGCAGATGGAACCAGTAACGATAGCCCTGGATCTGCTTTTGCATCGCCACATCGAGCGCCGGTTGCGCCAGAGGCACGCGCGGCACGTCGGTCCAGGCCATATCGACGAAGCCGCGCACCTCGTCTTCATAGCGCTTCTTGTCCGGTTCGAAGCGCGATGCGTCGATGAGCTTGTCCATGGCCGGGTTCTGATAGCTCATGGTGTTGAAGACGGCATCCTGGCCGTGATAGGCCCAGAAGAAGAAGTAATCGGGGAAATTCAACCAGCCACCAAAGCGGTTGAGAATGAGCGGCATGTCCTTCTTGAGCAGTGCACCACGCCAGTTCGCGCCCGGCACCTTGTTGATCTGGACCTTGATGCCGATGAGCGCAAGCGACTCCTGGATGAGGATGCATGCCGGCTCCGAAACGGTGGCATTGCCGATGTCGTACGAGAGCGTGGTTTCGAACCCGTTCTCGAGGCCGGCCTCCTTCAAGAGCGCCCGCGCCTTGGGAATATCGTAGGCATAGGGATGGGGCTGTGGCCAGCTCGCGTTGGGCGCCTTGGCCGGCCCACCCCACATGCGCTCGCCTCGCCCGTACATGGCATTGTCGAAAACCCGCTCATAGGGCACGGCATAGGCCACCGCCTGGCGCACCTTGGGGTTGTCGAAGGGTGCCGCCTTCACGTTCATGCCCAAATACCAGAGCGCATTCTCGATCGGAACGCTGGCCACCTTGACGTTGCCCTTTTCCTGGGCGATCTCGAGAAAGTCCTTGGGCGGCAGCTCCCAGGTCATGTCGATGTCCCCCTTCTGGAGCAGGGCACGACGATTGCCTGCCGAGGGAACATCGCGCTGCACGACACGCCGGATCTTCGGCATCGCTCCGCTCTTCCACTCATCGTTGCGCACGTAGACGATCTCTTGCCCCGGCCGCCAGTTCTCGAGCCGGTAGGCGCCTCCCCCAGCCACATTGTTCTTGGTCCATTCCAGTCCCCAGGGGTCGCGCTCGGTGCAGTGCTTCTTCACCAGTTCGGCGTTGAAGATCGACGGCACCGGCGTTGCCAGATCGGGCAGAAGCAGCTTGTCCTTGCGCAGGTAATCGACCCGGAAGGTGTGATCGTCAACCACCACGAACTGCTCGGGCTTCTCGATCGAGCCCGCCTTCAGCTGAAAGGTCGGAAAGCCGCCCACGCTGACTGCCCGGTCAAGCGACCACTTGACGTCACGCGCCGTGACCGGCGTGCCGTCGTGAAAGCGCGCATTGCGCCGCAGCTTGAAGGTGCAGCTCATGCCATCGGCGGCCACCTGCCAGGATTCGGCCAATTCAGGCTCGATCTTGTTCAGGTCATAGCTCATGACCCCATTGGGCAGACGCCGGGCGCCGAAGGTGATCAGCCGGTCGTAGCATACCCAGGACACACCATAGGATGGCCGGTTGGCACCCACCGTGTGGATATCGAGTGAATTGGGGCCAAGTTCGTTGGCAATGACCAGAAGATCGCGTCGACGATCGCTCTGGGCCAGAGCAGCCAGCGGAAAGGCCGACAGGCCGGCGAGAGCCGAAGACGACTGCAGGAAGTGGCGGCGTTTCACGGGAATATTCTCCAGCACGATTCGACCTCGAGGGTCTTGATGTCTTCGTTTCAGCAACACGCGTGCCACACGACGGGCGGCGGCGACGCCTCATGCCCTTGCGCTCGGCGGGCACAACCAGGGTGCGGCCGGCATTGCGACACATCAGCCATTGCATGAATCGCCACTCTTTCTGCCGCGCTGTCTTCACATCGGAGAGTGGCAAGAAAAGACAATCTGATCCATGATTGACACGCAGATCGGTGAAGGCCCGTCGATCGGCGAAGCGCGCACCGGAGTGGTGCAAAAAAGGCCCCTTTCCCATTTTTGGTGCGCCGATCTGGCGTCCTGTTTCAATCTCGCATATGCCGCAACGTCCGCTCGAATTCGAGAACCGCGTTCAGGAGCCTTTCCTGAATGAACTGCGCAAGTCCCGGCGCACCGTGCATGTCTATTTGCGCAGCGGCGCACGGCTGGAAGGGGTGCTCGCTTCATTCGATGCCCACATGATCCAGATTCGTGGCACCGAGCAGCAGACGGTCTACAAGCACGAGATCGTGTCGATTCTTCGCGCGCCCTTTGGCAAACCCAAGGGCGCTGGTGCACGGTCGAGCATCCATCGCCCCACCAGCATTCGCAGCCCCGATCGACGGGATGATGCGTGGCAGAGCGCGATCGACTATCGGGGCGCAGCCGATGACCCGGCAGCGAGGCCGCGTCGCGAACCGGTCATCTCACGCAAACCCACCATCGGTACCCGCGTGAGCGAAGAACCACCCGCAGCTGCCCCAGTCGACCCCAACCGCCCACGCCTGAGTCTGAGCCTGAAGCGGCGCAAGGACGACGACGCCTGAGGGGGCTGTAGCGGCGGGCAGATCTCGTTACAAGACCGCGTACGGCGCCAGCGCCATGCTCGGCGCCGCCGCCATGGCCCGATGGCGTGCAAGCACGGGGTGACCTATCATCGCGGCTCACTCAGACAGCAGGGAGACACACGCATGTCATCGGCCAGCAGCGGACTCTCGTCCTCCAGCGACAACGGCGCAGGAAAATTTCCGCCAATCCGTCGCGTCGTTACCGGGCATGATGCCGCCGGCGTCGCGAAAGCGCTCATCGATGGGCCCGCCACCAACGCCAAGTACCCGGCCTCAGGCACGGTATCGACCCTCATGTGGTGCACTGATCAGATGCCAACTGACATCGCGATCGGCATGAACCCCGAGGACATGGGCGCGCGCATCATCGGCACCGCGCCGCCAGCGCATGGCTCGCGCTTCTGCGTGATCGATTTTCCACCCGGTGCGCCGGCCATCATGCACCGGACCGAGACGCTCGACTACGTGATCGTGCTTGCAGGGGAGATCGACATGGACATGGACGATTCGACCGTACGCCTCAAGGCCGGCGAAATCCTGATCCAGCGCGGCACCAACCACGCCTGGGCCAATCGCGGCACGGTGCCAGCGCGCGTTGCCTTCGTACTGCTGGATGCAAACCCACTGGGGATCGGGCAACCGGTTCAGGGCGCGCACAACGCCAGCGCCGACGGGCATCGCTGACATGGGCCGCGTACCCGATCTGACCCCAGGCGAGATGGACGCCGAGCAGGCGCGCATTCATGAGGAGATCGCCCGGCCGCGTGGCGGCGTCGTGGCCGGGCCCTTCGCGATCTGGCTGCGCAACCCGGCCGTGGCCGACCGAGCCAATCAGTTCGGCAACGCGCTGCGACTGCACGGCAAGCTGGACAAACGGCTCTTTGAACTCATGGTGCTCGTGATTGCACGCCACTGGGGCGCCCAGTACGAGTGGCATGCCCACGAGAAACAGGCGCTGGCCAACGGCATCTCGCCCGCCATCGTCGAGGCCATTCGCGCGCATCAGGTACCGCCATTTGCAGCCGACGACGAACGCCTCATCTACGAAGTCGTGCGTGAAATGAACGATACCCGGCACCTGAGCCAGGCCACCTATGACCGTGCGCTTGCAGCCCTGGGGCTTGATCTGCTGATCGAACTCATTACCTCGATCGGCTTCTACACCATGGTGGCCATGGTGCTGAACGGGTTTGATGCACCGGTGCCCGGCGGCAAGCGCCCGCTGCCCTGATCGGGGAGTCCCGGAGACGACACCGGCGAATCCTGCCGCAGGCCGCACCGGGCCCGGGGCAACAGGCGCGGGTGACACGGCGCAAGGCACAGGGCGCAAGCCAGTGCCTTGCAACGGCGACAGCGCCTAGTAGGCGGTCTTCACCACCCGACCGCTCGGCTCGATGAACCAGCGTTCGCTCGCGAAGGGCTTGCCCGACAGGCGAGCACTCATCCAGTCGGCTGCGTACGCCGACGGCGATGGACCGAGGTTGGCCGAGGGCACGCCACCCACGGCGTGACGGGCGTCCGCGTAGATGAGCAATTGCTTCGGCCCGCGCATGGTCTTCATCATCCGCTCGGTATGCTCGAGCGGGCTCAGCTCATCGGCCTCGCCCCCGATGCACAGGTAAGGGCAGCGCAGGTTGTCGACATGCCCTTCCCAGGTGATGTCGCGACGGAAGCGATCGAACTGCGCTTCATCGGTGATGCCCGACATGTACATGAAGCGCATCTTGAAGGTGGGCGACGCCTCCTCGAAGATCGTGTGGCATCCCGGCTCGAGGCAGGTATTGGCGACCGCGATCGCCTTGAACCGCGACTCGGCGCTGCAGGCAATCGTCGAGAACATCGAACCGAAACTGCTCCCCACGATGCCGACGCGCGCCGGGTCGATCTCGGGCCTCGCGAGCATCCAGTCCATGGTGGCGCGGCCAGTGGCCTGCCAGGCCGGCACGCTCACGTGGATGTTGTTGACCGCGGCCTCGTACTGACCCGGGCCTTCGACCACCAGCACGGCTATGCCGCGCGAAAGCCAGCGATCGCCGTACATCGCGACAGACCCTTCCTTGAATCCGTCCATGCCCGGAATCGACACGACGGCAGGAATGCGCCCGCCGGTGTAACCCGGTGGCAGATGAAACCAGCCCGGCAGCCGCTGCCCGCCGGGCAGGGTCACGAAGGCAGCCTCGACACGGTGATCCGCGAGGCGCGCATAGGCCAGGTAGCACTCGCGCTTGCGCGTGTTGTTGGCCAGGTTGTGCTCGCTGTTGGTCTCGAACGTCCACTGCGAGGCAGCCCACAGAATGGCCGCGATGAAGAAGTTCTCCCGTGCCCAGACCGGGTTGCCCGCCGATTCGGCTTCTCGGGCAATGGCCTCGCGCCGCCGCGCGGCGGCTTCGAAGGCCGGCGAGATGTCGGCATACTTCTGCACGCGCGCACGAATGGCGGCGAAATCGGCATTGGCTTCGGGTCCGCAGGGGGCGTTGTAGAGCACGCTGCGCGGCTGATCCCAGTCGATGCCGTTCGCCCGGATGACGTTGTCGAGTAGCCAGCGCTGCTCCATCCAGCGTCGGGTCATCGGCCCATGATGAGTACCCGTTGCGGCGCCCGCCAGGGCGCCCGGCGCACTGGCGGGCGTGGCTGCCGTTGCGGCACTGCCCGCAGCAGCGCCTGTGGCCGCACCGGCGGCGAGAAGGGTCGATTGCAGAAAGTCGCGGCGATTGCCCATGGTGCTTGTCTCCTGGTGATCGACGGGCACGTGTATCCGTGCTCCGGGCTGATGCTCGAAACGACCCTCTCACCCGGTGAGGCGAGAGGACATCCAAGGCGAATGGTGCAGCCGTAAGGCCACCGGCATCAACTGATCGGACGGGGCGCGAGGGCCCAGTCGACCCGCTGCAACAGACCCGACAGGATGGTGGCAATTTCAACCGGCTTCTCGCGCGGTGTCAGGTGCCGCCCGCCTGGCAACACTTCGAGGGTCGAACCCGCGATTGCTTCATGCATCGCGGTCGCCATGGCCACCGGCGTGGCGTAGTCATCCTCGCCGACCACCACCGCCGTGGGCACCTTGATGCCGGGCAAGGCCCAGCGCAGATCGGCCGTACCGAGCATCTCGCAGGTGGCGGCATAACAGACCGGGTCGTTGGCGCAGAAGAGTTCCACCAGTTCGCGTACCGCGGCGGGCTGTCCGTTGCGAAACGCCTCGCCAAACCAGCGCGTCATCTGGAAGTCCACCAGGGATGACAGGCCTTTGGTGCGGGCCGCCTCACCGCGCTCGCGCCACTGGGTGGGCGCATTCTCGCCATACCATGCGGTGGTATCGATCAGCCCCAGCGCGCGCAGGCGGCCCGGGTGATGGGCCGCGAACGCAAGCGCCACGCACCCTCCCATCGAGCATCCCGCCACGGCCGCATCGGCCCAGCCGACATGGTCGAAGAGTTCGGCCAGATCGCGCGCAAAGCCTTTGGTGGTGTACACCTCATGCGGGCGCGATGAGCGCCCATGGCCGCGGCAATCGAGGGTCAGAACCTGCGCCTCGCGGGCGAGGATCGGCACGACCTCCTGCCAGAGCGCGTCTCCCAGGGCCAGGGAGTGCACGAGCGCAATACGCGGCACGCTCGCAGCCGAAGCGCCAGGGGCCGGTGCCGCGCTGAGGGCGTAATCGATGGAACAGCCGTCGGAAGTGGTGAAGGCGTGACGTTGCATGGTGCTTGAAGCCGTGATGGTGTTGATACGTCCGACTCTAGCAGAAGCAAGGTATCGCGGCCGCGCCACTCTGCACGGCACAGCCCCCGAGGGCACGGGTGCACGCGGGCAGGTCCCGGGACACGGGTGCCTCGCGACCCGGGTGGGGAAGGCGTGCACCCATCGTGCTACGCTCGAGCGGTCGCTGCTGCAGCGGACGAAGACCCCTGCAGCATCCTTCCTGAAGACCTCGCAGTCTTGCCATGAACGTGCCTTCAACAAACCCGTGCAGCGCCGTACTGCGCCGCGCCCTCCGCTGCCTCTCGGGATGCGCAGTCGCGCTCGTCTGTGCCGGCGCCACCGCACAGGACTACCCGACCCGCGCCATCCGCCTGATCGTTCCCAACTCCCCGGGCGGCGCTACCGACACGGCAGCGCGACTGGTGGCACCGCTCATGGCAGAACGATTGCGCCAGCCGATCGTGATCGAGAATCGGGTCTCGGCCGGTGGGGTCACGGCCACCAATGCCATCGCCCAGACCCCGGGTGACGGTTACACGCTCCTGATGGTCTTTGACAGCTTCACCACCAACCCGTGGCTCTTTCCCAACGTGCAGTACGACCCGGTACGCGACTTCGCCCCGGTGACGCTGGTAGCCTACGCCGCCCAGGTCTTCGTGGCGCATCCGTCGCTGGGCGTGCGCACGATCGACGACTGGGTGCGCCTCGCCCGCAACCGCGGCACCGCACTGGCCGTAGCCACCGCAGGTGCCGGTACGTCGAGCCGTCTTTCCTTCGAACTCTTCCGGCAGGCCGCCGGCATCGAACCGACCGTGGTGCACTACAAGGGCGGAAGCCCGGCCCTGAACGATCTCCTCGGCGGCCAGGTCGGCGCGATGTTCGTCAACCTGGGCCTCGTACTGCCCCATCTGCGCAACGGCCACCTGATAGCGCTCGGGGTCAGTTCGCCTCGACGCACGTCCCTGTTGCCCGAGACCCCTGCGATCGCCGAAAGCCACCCTGGGTTCGAGGCACTGACCTGGGTCGGGCTGCTGACGCAGGCGCAGACACCGCGCCCGGTCGTCGAGCAGTTGCATGCAACGCTGAGCGCGGTGCTTGCCCTGCCGGCGGTGCGCGAGAAATTCAGCCTGCAGGGCAGTGAAGTCATCGCCGGCGGCCCCGAGGAGTTTGCCGCCCTCATCCGCCGGGAATACACCCGCTGGGGGCGCGTGATCCGTGAACGACGCGTCACGCTCGACTGAGGTGTCCTGCGGGCGTGAATCGGTCGGGGCACGCGATCAGCGTACCAGCGAAGCGCGCCTTGCCAGCGTATCGCGCTCGAACCCGGCAACGCGCTTGTAGCGATCGCCTACGGCAGCGAGTTCCTCGGCACCGATCACATCCTCGATGCGCTCGAACGGGCGATCGCCGGTACGTTCATGCACGAGCCGCAAGATGGTGTCGGGCGGCGCGGCACGATTCATCAGCACGACGTCGTTGGCAGGCTTGAGTCGCGCGGCTTCATAGGCGAGGAGCGCAGCCGTTGGTGTGGCCTCGCGCTGCAGGCACCCGGCCAGGGTGCGCGCGTCGATGATGCCCTGCACGGCACCATTGCCGCCACGTGGGTACATCGGATGCGCCGCATCCCCAACCAGCGTTACCCGGCCATGCGTCCAGCGTTCGAGCGGATCACGATCGACCATCGGATATTCGAGCACCTGCTCGGCCTGCTCGAGGAGTGCTGCTGCGTCGAGCCAGTCGAAGCGGAAACTCGAGAAGGTCGGCAGCACGTCATCGAGGCGGCCGTTTCGGTTCCAGTCGACCATCGCCGCCTCCGGCGATCGGATCTCGGCCGTCCAGTTGATCAGTTGCGTGCCGTCTGGGTCGGTACCGGGTTGAATCGGGTAGATGACGATCTTGCCAACATCGAGCCAGCCGATCTGCACCATGCTCGTGCCGCTGAGAAAGGGCCGGGCTCGCGTCGCCCCCCGCCACATGTTGATGCCATGGAAGGCGGGGGGACCTTCGTCGGGGTTGAGGGCCTGCCGCACCACCGAGTGGATGCCATCACAGCCGATCGCAACCGAGCCCCGCACGCTGTTCCCGTTGGCGAAGCGTACCGTGACCCCGTCGGCATCCTGATCGATGCCCACGCAGCGGTGATCGAGCAGGACACGCTCGGCACCGAGGCGTTCGTACACCGCAGCAAGTTGCACCGCGTGCAGTTCACCGCGATGGATCGACAACTGCGGCCAGGCGTAGCCAGCAGCGCGCCCGCGCGGCTCGCTGGTGATGAGCTGGCCGAATCGGTTGTAGAAGCCCATTTCGCTGGTTGCCACGCCGACCCGCTCGAGGGCCTCGCCCAATCCGAGTTCGGTCAGTTCGCGCACGCCATGCGGCTGCAGATTGATGCCCACACCGAGCTTGCGTATTTCGGGCGCCGCTTCGTAGATCCGACAGCCAATGCCCACCTGGTGCAGACTCAGCGCCAGTGTCAGGCCGGTGATGCCGGCCCCGATGATGATCACGTCTTGCATGCTGTTGCCGCCCGCACGCGGGCCCTTTCATTGAACCAGTCGAGAACTGCGTGGCACACCAGCCAGCAGAAACTGCAACTGGTCGGCCAGCACACGCCGGTTCGCAAGGATAAGCCCTTCGTAGCGATTCGGGGCATAGGCCACAAAAAGGGGCAAATGACCCCACTCTTCAGGCGTGCGGTCTGACTTGCCATGATTGCAGCGCCGACAGGCAGCCAGGACATTGGTCCAGGCATGGCCCCCCCCTCGCGACACAGGCATGATGTGATCAGTGGTCAGATCGGATTCGTCAAAGAGCAGACCGCAATAGGCGCACAAGCTCCGATCACGCCGGATCAGGCTGCGACGTGTGAGCGGCGGCACCGCAACATGCGCCCTGGGGTTGTTCCACTTGCCCTTGACCGCAATGATCGGGTGCAGCGGCATCAACGTGCGCCGCGCAAGAAGGCGGTTGTAGCCACCGCGCAGCGTCGTCCAGGGTTCGCCCAACGTCCAGGCGATGGAACCGGTCGCGTAGAGCGAAGCAGCAGCCTCGGGCGATATCCATCGCTCGGGCATACCGGCAACGTCAAGCTTGAGCACATGCGCCACGATGCAACCTCGTCTGGTGCGGCGGACGTCAGACTCCCCTCGCGCAAGAGTAGCAGGTCGCCGGGGCAGATCCCAGCCTTGCCTCGCAAACACACCGCCTGCGATCAACCGGGCGTCCGGCCCTGTGGCACTTTTGCGTATCCTCGTCGACACGCTGGGAGACCCGTGCAAGAGGCCCCGCGGCGCTTGCTCCGGTGGCACTACAATCAGCGACTCGATGACTGCCAACCCCACCGCCCGATGCCTGCTCTCGACCAGTTTTTCAGCCCCTGCCCGCGCGGACTCGAAGCCCTGCTGGTGGCCGAGCTCGAGCAACTGGGAGCCCAGGCTACGCAGGAACTGCCCGGCGGCGTGCAGTGGCGAGGGTCGCTCGAGGCCTGCTACCAGGCCAACCTCTGGAGTCGAGTGGCTTCACGCGTGCTGATGCGCGTCGGCGTGGCCAGCTATCGCGACGAGACCGACCTTTACAAGGCCGCCTTGGCGATCGACTGGCCTGCGCTCTTCACGGTCGAGCGCACCATTCGGGTGGATGTGACCGCAGTCCGCTCGCCCCTCGAGAGCGTCGACTTCGCCGTGCTGCGGATCAAGGATGCGGTCTGCGATCACTTTCGCCAGGTGTGCGGCGAGCGGCCCTCGGTCGACACCCGAAACCCCGATGTGCGCATCAGTGCGTTCATCGATGAGCGTGAAGCCGTCTTCTATCTGGACACCTCGGGTGAACCCTTGTTCAAGCGGGGTTATCGGCGCGCGCGTCGCGATGCACCGCTGAAAGAGAATCTGGCCGCGGGCTTGATTCTTCTGAGCGGCTGGAACCCGGCCGAAGAGCCCTTCTTCGACCCGATGTGCGGCAGCGGCACCCTCGCCATGGAGGCGGCGCTGATCGCCACCCGAACCGCCCCTGGCGCACGGCGCAGTTTCGGCTTCGAGGCACTGACCGGGCATGACCCGCAGCTCTGGCGGCGACTGCGCGATCGCGCTGCAGCCGGGACGAGCCCGCATGCGCCGCAGCTCATTGTCGCCAGCGATCGCGATCCGGCCTGCCTGGAGGATCTGCGTGCTTCGCTCGCCACGTTCGGTCTGGAGGACGCGGTTCGATGCACCACGGGCGATGTGCTCACTGCGCAAGCGCCAGCATCCCACGGTGTCTGGCTGACCAATCCACCCTACGGCGTCAGGATGGGCGCCGACGAGGGCCTGGGCGATCTGTTCAAGGCCCTGGGGGGCGTTCTGAAGCGTGGGTTTGCCGGCTGGCGGTGCTTATTCATCACCGCCGACATGAAACTGCCACGCCAGCTCGGGTTGCATGAGTCGCGCCGTACCCCGATCTTCAACGGACGCCTCGAATGCCGCTTGTTCGAATTCCGGATGGTTGCCGGCAGCCTGCGGCGACGTCAGGCCGACACGGGTGCGGCAGGCTAGCGCTGCAGGCCGAGGTCGGATTGCCCCCCCAGCGCGTCGATACCCCTGCCACCGGAGCCCGAGAGGCGCGAGTTGAGCTTGATATTGATGCGCAGGTCATTCACCGAGTCGGCGCTGCGCAAGGCCTGGTCGTAAGCGATCAGCCCTGCCTCGTGGAGGTCGAACAGGTGCTGATCAAAGCTTTGCATGCCGTACTCGCGCATCTTGCGCATCTGATCGCGTACGTGCGCCAGATCGCCCTTGGCGATCAGCTCGGCGATCAACGGCGTGTTGAGCAAGACCTCAACCGCCGCAACCCGACCAAGGCCAGACTGGCGTGGCACCAGACGCTGCGAGATCACCGCGCGCAGGTTGAAGGCCAGAGCCATGAAGAGTGTTCCACGCCGATCCTCGCCAAAGAGGTTGATGATGCGGTCGATTGCCTGATAGGCATTGGTCGAGTGCATCGTGGCCAGGCACAGATGGCCGGTCTCGGCAAACGAGAGCGCATGCTCCACCGCGGCGCGATCGCGCAATTCACCCATCACGATCACGTCAGGTGACTGGCGCATGGCATTCTTCAGCGCCACCGCCCAACTTTCGGTGTCGGAGCCGATCTCGCGCTGGGTGACGATCGAGCGTTGATGCACGTGCACGAACTCGATCGGGTCTTCGATGGTGACGATGTGATCGGCCGCGTTTCGATTGCGATGGTCGACCATCGCCGCGCACGAGGTCGACTTGCCCGAACCGGTCGCGCCGACGACCAGTACGATGCCGGTTCGAGCAAGGGCAATATCGGCAATCACACTGGGCATCGCCAACTCGGCCAGTGTGGGGACCGCTTCCCGGATCGAGCGCAGCACGAGACCGATGCAGGCCTGCTGCATGAAGACATTGACCCTGAAACGGCCGATGCCGGCGGGTGCAATGGCAAAGTTGCACTCATGCGTCCGCTCGAACTCGGCCCTCTGCCCGGCGCTCATCAGGGTCTGCGCAATTGCACGGGTCTGCGCGGCATCGAGGCTCCGCTGGCCGATCGGCAGCAATTGACCATCGAGCTTCACCGCCGGCGGAAACCCGGCGGTGAGGATCAGGTCGGAGGCCGATCGCTCCACCATGATCTTCAGCATGCCGATGACCACCGGACTGATCTGGCCTTCCTGCATCATGAACCCCTCACCTCGGCTGTCAGGATCGCATTCGCTCAGGCGGCAAACCCTTCGCGATTCTGCGCAACCGCCAGCGCCTCTTCAAGCGCGATGACATTGCGACTCACCAGATCGCGCAGATTCTGATCGAGGGTCTGCATGCCATATTGTTGACCCGACTGCATGGCCGAGTAGATCTGGGCGAGCTTGTTCTCACGGATGAGGTTGCGCACTGCTGGGGTCACCACCAGAATGTCGTGTGCAGCCACCCGCGAATTGCCCTCGCGCGTCTTCACCAGCGCCTGCGATACGACCCCGCGCAGACTCTCCGAGAGCATGGTGCGGACCATGTCCTTTTCTGCGGCAGGGAAGACATCGATCACCCGGTCGATGGTCTTGGCGGCCGAACTGGTGTGCAGGGTTGCAAACACGAGGTGTCCGGTTTCGGCCCCGGTGAGCGCGAGCCGGATGGTCTCCAGATCACGCAACTCCCCGACCATGATCACGTCGGGGTCTTCACGCAGCGCAGCGCGAAGGGCATTGGAGAAGGAGTGCGTATTGGGCCCGAGTTCGCGCTGATTCACCAGGCAGCGCTTCGATTCATGGACGAATTCGATGGGATCCTCGACCGTCAGCACGTGCCCGTAGGTCGTCTCGTTGAAGTGATTGATCATCCCGGCCAGCGTGGTCGACTTGCCTGAACCGGTGGGTCCGGTGATCAGCACCAGCCCTCGCGGCAGGGTCGCGAAGTCGGCGAAGATCGAGGGGGCGCCGAGTTCCTTCAACGACAGCACCCGCGTCGGAATGGTACGCATGACCGTTGCAATACCGCGCTGCTGTCGAAAGACATTGACCCGAAAACGCGCCAGGCCCGGAATGCTGAACGAGAAATCGCACTCAAGGGATTCTTCGAAATATTTGCGCTGCTCGTCGGTCATGATGTCGTAGACCATCGCACGGGCTTCATCCGCGCTCATCGGCGGCAAGTTGATGCGCCGAACATCGCCATTCACCCGGATCATCGGCGGGACACCGGCAGAGAGGAGCAGGTCGGAGGCCTTGCTCTTCACCACAAACGCGAGGAGTTCGGAGATGTCCATATAATCCTTCAGACGATGGTGCAGTTTGAGGTCCGACACCGAGCGGGCTGACAGCGCCGAACCAAAGCAACAAATCGCAATCATTATGTCCGCAATGGAAAACCGCCTGCAAGCCGTACACGCCCGAATCGCCAAAGCGATCACGGTTGCCGGACGCGACCCGACTGAAATCACCCTTGTGGCGGTCAGCAAGACCCAGAGCGCAGCAGCGATACGCATGGCGTGGGCCGCCGGACAACGCCACTTTGGCGAGAACTACGTCCAGGAGGCCATCGCCAAGATGGCCGAACTGACCGATCTCGATATCGTCTGGCACTTCATCGGCCCGATCCAGAGCAACAAGACTCGCCTCATCGCGACCCACTTCGACTGGGTGCATTCGATCGAGCGGCTGGCCGTGGCCGAGCGCCTCTCGTCGCAGCGTCCTGTCGATCGGGGCCCGATCAACGCCTGCATCCAGGTCAATGTGAGCGGTGAGGCATCGAAAAGTGGCTGCGAACCGAGCATGGCCCCGGGTCTGGTCACGGCCGCATGCGCGCTGCCTGGCCTGCGGGTGCGCGGCCTGATGACCGTGCCCGAGCCAGGCCTGAAGCCCGATCACCAGCGCGAGCAACTCGAGGCGCTCCGCTCGCTCCAGCGAGCCATCAACACGGCCGGGCTTGCGCTCGACACCCTGTCGATGGGCATGTCCGACGATCTGGAGGCCGCGATCGCGGCGGGCAGCACGATGGTGAGAATCGGCACCGCGATCTTTGGCCAGCGCACCCACGCAGGCACGATCGGCGCCGACAGTGCATCATCTGCCCCGATTCTTACGGTTTCCCCGGACGGCCCATCATGAAGATCACCTTCATCGGCGGCGGCAACATGGCCGCAGCGCTCATCGGCGGCATGCTCTCACGCGACTTTTCTGCCGGTTCGATCGAAGTCGTGGAACTGCTTGCCGACACCCGCGATCGTCTCGTCGCCACCTATGGCGTCAAGGCCACTGCCGAGGCAGCGGCGAGCGTTCCGGGGTCAGACGTGGTCGTGCTGGCCGTCAAGCCGCAACAACTCGCCGCGGTTGCCCGAACGCTTGGGCCCGTCATCGGCTCGGCCCTGGTGATATCGATTGCAGCGGGTATCCGCCTGGAGGACATCAGGCGCTGGCTGGGCGCAAGCCCCAGCCTTGCGCTGGTGCGAGCGATGCCGAACACGCCGGCGCTGATCGGCATGGGCATTACCGGCCTGCATGCCGGAGCTGAAGTGCATCCAGAAGGCCGCGCACTGGCCGAACGCATCCTGTCGGCCGCAGGCAAGGTCACCTGGGTCGAGCGCGAACAACTGCTTGACCCGGTGACCGCGGTATCCGGCAGCGGACCGGCCTATGTGTTCTATTTTCTCGAAGCGATGCAGGCTGCGGGTACGGCGCTAGGTCTTGCACCTGAGACGGCGCGTGTGCTGGCACTGGAAACCTTCCGCGGCGCAGCTGAACTCGCGGCGCGCTCGCCCGAGGACTTTGCCACGCTGCGCACCCGGGTGACATCGCCCGGTGGCACCACCGAACGGGCGCTTGCCAGCTTGTCAGGCGATGGCGTCGCCGAAGCGATCGGACGCGCGCTGAAGGCTGCCGATGCGCGCGCGGCCGAACTGGCCGACCAGCTCGGCCGCGCATCCTGAACCCCAGACACTGGCAGCCCGCCTGCCGACCGGAGACTCACCGACCATGTCGAGCGCGCTGACCCAGATTGCAGCCCTGCTGATCGACGCCACCTGTGGTGTCCTGGTCTATTTGTCCTTGCTGCGATTCCTCATGCAGTGGCGCCGCACCTCGTTCTACAACCCGCTGGGTACCTTCGTACTGACGCTCACCGAGTGGGCGGTGCGACCGATCAGGCGCATCATCCCGGCGTCGCGCGGCATGGACTGGGCGACCCTCATCGTTGCGCTCGTCACCGAGATGGTCATCGTGCTGGCACGATCGCATCTGCATCTGATCGGCCCGCTGAGCGATCTCTCTCCGCTGGCCTGGGTCGGCGTATCGGTCGTGTGGCTGGCGCGCGATCTCCTGGGACTGCTCATCTTTCTGGTCATCGTCGACGTGCTGATGTCCTGGCTGAACCCTTCGACACCGGTGGCGCCGGTGGTTGCCGCGGTGGTACGTCCGTTCGGCCGCGCCATACGTCGCTTTGTGCCCCCGATTGGCGGCATCGACCTTGCCCCCTGGGTGCTCGTCGTCCTCCTGGACATCGGCATCATCGCGCTGGGGCAACTCGCACTGGTGTTGCGCCAGACGCTCTGATACAGCCCATCAGGCGCCGTAGACGACCTGGCCACCCACGATGGTGGCGCGTACCCGCCCTGGCAGGGTCTGCCCGATAAAGGGTGAGTTCTTGCCCTGGCTATGCAGGCCGGCCAGGGTGATCTGCATCGTGGCGTGCGGATCAAAGACACAAAGATCCGCTGGCAGGGCGGCGGCGATCTGACCTAGATTCATGCCAAGCACCCGAGCCGGACCGGTCGTCAGCCGTGCCAGCACCTGCCCCAGCGACAAGCCCGACTCACCTCCCCACCGCAGCGCCAGACCGAGCAGCAGTTCAACGCCGCTGGCACCCGGCAATGCCTCGCCGAAGGGCAACTGCTTTTCATCATCATCCAGCGGCCGGTGATCGGAGCACAGGGCATCGATCGTGCCATCGGCGAGCCCTGCACGCAGCGCATCGCGATCGGCCACGCTGCGCAGTGGCGGTGCCAGATGCATCATCGGATTGAAGTGCCCGATGTCCTCGTCGGACAGATGCAGATGGGCGGCACTGACATCGGCGGTAATTGTCAGCCCCTCGGCGCGCGCAGCACGAATCATCGCCACCGCCTCGGCAGTGGACACCCTGCACAGGTGGACCCGTGCCGCTGTCATGCGGGCGAGGCGCAGGATACGATCGAGATCGATC
Organism: uncultured Pseudomonadota bacterium; assembly: GCA_903829815.1. Classification (GTDB taxonomy): domain Bacteria; phylum Pseudomonadota; class Gammaproteobacteria; order Burkholderiales; family SG8-39; genus CAIXPL01. The sequence continues at coordinate 175,725 of CAIKRR010000059.1, forward strand.
GTTTCGGCGGCCGCGGGAATCGCCGGCAAGCCCAGGCGCGTAGCCACCACACCTTCGTGTGCAACCCCGTTGCGCGAGAGCCACGCATCCTGAGGGCGCAACCAGACCCGATAACCGAACGTGGCAGCGTACTGCATGGCACGGTAGAGGACCTGCGTATCGACCACCGCAGCATCCGCCTGTGAAAAGGCCACACACCCGGCAGCGGAGAGTTCGGCCATCTCGGTGAGACGCTCACCACCAAGGCGTGCAGTGAGCGCGCCAACCGGGTGCACGCGCGCCAGGCCCGCCTGCTGCGCGCGATAGCGCATCATGTCGACCAGACCCGGCTCATCCAGCGGAGGATCGGTGTCGGGCGGACAGGCAACCGAGGTCACCCCCCCAGCCACGGCCGCCAGCAGTTCGGCGCGAAGCGACCCCTTGTGTTCGTTGCCCGGTTCACGCAGGCGCACTGCCAGATCGACCAGACCGGGCGCCACCACACAGCCGTTCGCATCGAGGGTGCGGTCGGCACAAAACCCGTCTGGTGGCGCGCCGATTGCAAGGATCAGTCCACCGGCCACATGCACATCGGCGATCCGATCGACGCCGTTGTGCAGATCCAGCAGATGACCACCGGCAATGGTCAGCGTGCCAGCATGATTGAGGCCTGCGCTCATGATCCCCCCGCCAGTATCGACATCACCGCCATGCGTACCGCGATGCCAAACGTCACCTGTGGCAGGATGACCGACTGGCCACCATCGGCCACCAGCGAGTCGATCTCGACCCCACGGTTCATCGGCCCCGGATGCATGACGATGGCATCCGGGCGGGCCAGCGCGAGCCGCTCGGCGGTCAGCCCGTAGGTTTTGAAGAACTCCTGGGCCGACGGCAGCAGCGGGCCTCGCATCCGCTCGTTCTGAAGCCGGAGCATGACGATGACGTCGGTCTCGCGCAGCCCTTTCTCGACATCGTGGAAGACCTTGACCCCCATGCCCTCGATACCCGTCGGCAGCAGGGTCTGGGGCGCAATCACGCGAACGTCGGGCGTACCCAGCGTGCGCAGCACCTGGATGAGCGAGCGTGCTACTCGCGAATGGAGGATATCGCCGACGATGGCAACCGACAGGTGGGCGAAATCGCGCTTGTAATGCCGGATCGTGTAGGCATCGAGCAGACCCTGGGTCGGATGTGCATGACGGCCATCGCCAGCATTGACGACGTGAAGGTGTGGCTGCGACCGGACATGGCGGGCAATGAGGTGCGGAGCCCCCGACTGGGCATGTCGCACGACGAACATGTCGGCATTCATCGCCGCGAGGTTGTCGACCGTATCGAGGAGACTCTCGCCCTTGGTGGTCGAGGAGGTGTTCACGTTCAGGTTGATCACGTCGGCAGACAGTCGCTTGGCGGCGATCTCGAACGTGGTGCGGGTTCGCGTTGAATTCTCGAAGAACAGGTTGAAGACCGACTTGCCTCGCAGCAAGGGCACCTTCTTCACCTCGCGCTCGCCGATCCCGACAAAGGAACCCGCCGTGTCGAGGATATGCCGCACGATCTCCTGCGGCAGACCCTCGATCGTGAGCAGGTGCTGCAGTCCACCACGAGCGTTGAGTTGCGGATTGGCCTGGCTCATCGACCAGCCCCTGCGCCGGAAGGCCCTGCAGGTGCGGGCGTGTTGCCGGCATCGAGGCGGGCCTCGAGCGCCAGCGCAAGGATGCCGTGCGCATCGCGACGCAATTCCAGCGAGCAACCCGGGGGCACGCGGACAGTGGCTCCGACAAATCGGGCAGCAACCGGTAACTGGCGCTCATCACGATCGGCCAGCACCACCAGATGCACGCTACGCGGCCGGCCATAGTCGAACAACTCATTCAGGGCGGCGCGTGTCGTTCGTCCGGTGTAGAGCACATCGTCAACCAGCAGGATGTCGCGATCGTCGACATCGAAGGGGATGCGGCTGGGCTTCACACTTGCCTTCAGGCCCGAGCTTGAATAGTCGTCGCGGTAGAACGAGATATCGAGCAGACCCAGCGGGATGGCGAGCCCGAGCGAGCGATGCAGTCGTTCGGCGAGCCATGCACCACCGGTGGCAATGCCGACCATGGCGGTATCGGGACTGACATGGGGCCGAAGCTGGTCAACCAACTGGCCGACAAGCGCCTCAGCGTCGGGCAGAGTGGTCATCGGGAATGTCGGGGGCAAGGTAGGCATCGAGCCAGTCCTGGAGGATATGCTGCGCGGCCAGCGGATGAGTGAGATGCTTGTCAGCGCGCCCGCCACGCCCTGCCGCGCGCAATGATTCGGCGGCCGCGGCCGAACTGAGTCGCTCATCCACGTAGTGAACCGGGCGACCGAACTGTGTCTCCAGCGCCGCGCCAAACAGGCGCACCGTGGCGGCCAGCGCATGATCGAGCCCATCGTCCCGTGTTGGCATGCCCACCACGAACTCGGCCGGTTGCCAGTCACGCACCAGATCGGCGATGGAGCGCATCCGGTCACGATCGGCGCGGGCATCGATGGTGGTGAGTGGATGCGCCATGCGCGGTCCGCAATCGCCAATGGCAACGCCGGTCCACCGCTCGCCATAGTCAAAGCCCATGACGGTGGCTTCAGGCATGACCAGCAACATCGTGCAGACGCGCGAAATCGATGCCCAGCGCACCCATCGCCGCATCGAGCCGCCGCTCCGAGGGCACATCGAACAGGATGTCGTGTCCGGCTGGCACGGTGAGCCAGGCGTTCTGTCCGATTTCTTCCTCGAGTTGCCCGGCGCCCCACCCGGCATACCCGAGCGATACCAGAACCTGCGACGGCCCGGCGCCGGCGGCCAGCGCCTGGAGGATGTCGCGCGAGGTCGTCAGCCAGAGACGGTCGCAGACCGCAAGTGTCGACTTCCAGGCCCCACGCGGGCGGTGCAGGACGAATCCGCGATCCTGCTGAACCGGTCCGCCGTAGTACACCGGCTGATCAACCAGTCCATCACTCACGACCGGAATATCGACTTCCTGGAGAAGACCACCCAGGGTCATCTCGATCGGTCGATTGACAACGATGCCCAGGGCGCCACGCTCGTTATGCTCGCAGATGTAGGTCAAAGTCCGCGAAAAGCCGGGGTCTGCCATGCCAGGCATGGCGATCAGGAATTGATCGGTCAGGTCGACGGTAGCCACGGGCCGATTGTACACGCGAGAACAGGACTGCCCGGCGTGCAGGATCATGTTAGCGTGGCGGCATGTCCTCTGCCTTGGTCTGGTTCCGTCGCGACCTGCGTCTCGACGATCATGCAGCACTGCAGCACGCGATCGCTGGCTTCGAGCGCGTGTGGTGCGTGTTTGTCTTCGACACCGGGCTCATCGCCGCCTTGCCTGCAGCAGCACACCGGCGCGCGCTGCTGCTGCACGCTGCCTGCACCGAACTTCATGAACTGCTGGCCAGCAGGGGCGGCGGGCTCATCGTGCGTTGCGGGCAGCCCATAGCCGAGATCGTTGCCACAGCCCGCGCGCTCGGCGTGTCGGCCGTGCTGGCCAATCGAGACTACGAGCCTCAGGCAATCGCCCGCGACAACGCGGTTTCGGCAGCACTGGCCGTCGAGGGCATCGGGTTTCGCACCCACAAGGATCAGGTGGTCTTCGAACACACCGAAATCGCCACGCTGTCCGGAACGCCGTTCAGCGTCTTCACCCCCTACCGCACGGCGTGGCGCAAACGCCTGGCAGGGGTGGGCGACGCCGCACTGGCGACACGCGACACGGCAGATCTGCACACCCGACTTGCCCCGCCACCGACCGACTGCGGCTGGGTCGGCGTACCCGCGCCGTCGGTCGTCGGCATTCATGCGCCAGCAGCACCCGCAGCGGTTCTGGTTCCGGGTGCCGCCGCCGCCACACGGCGCCTCGATGACTTTCTGACCCGGATCGACGACTACGATCAGCGCCGCGACTTTCCAGCCGTGAAAGGGCCATCGTACCTGTCGACCGATCTGCGATTCGGCACCGTGTCGATCAGGGCGCTGGCGCGTGCGGCAATGGCTCGCACCTCGAGCGGCGCCGGGACCTGGCTCTCGGAGCTGATCTGGCGCGAGTTCTACTTCATGATCCTGGCCGAGCATCCACGCGTCGTGAAGCAGGCGTTCAGACCCGAATACGATGGTCTAGTCTTCGACAACGACGAGTCACGCTGGGCTGCGTGGTGCGAAGGCCGCACCGGCTATCCGATCGTGGATGCTGCGATGCGACAGATCAATTCAAGCGGCTACATGCACAACCGCCTGCGCATGATCGTTGCCTCGTTTCTGGTCAAGGATCTGCATATCGACTGGCGTCATGGTGAGGCTTACTTCACCGCCCACCTCAATGATCACGACCTTTCTGCCAACAACGGCGGCTGGCAGTGGGCCGCCTCGACGGGTTGCGATTCACAGCCCTACTTCAGGATATTCAACCCGGTCACCCAATCGCAGCGCTTCGATCCGCAAGGACGCTTCATACGCCGCTACGTGCCCGAACTCGCAGCAGTCCCCGATCGGTGGATTCATGCACCTTGGGAAATGCCGCCGATCGAACAGACCGCCATCGGCTGCACGATCGGGCAACACTATCCGGCGCCGATCGTCGACCATGCCAGCGCGCGCGCACTGACGCTGGAGCGCTATCGCCTGGCACGTGGTGCGAGCGGCGCAACCGCCTGATCACCGCACACGACAGGCCCGCTCAGGCCGGGAGACACTGCGTGGCAAGCCGCGACTCCTCGATGAACCGGCGGATGTAGCCGACCAGCTCGTCCTCGCGATAGGGCTTCCCGAGAAAGACGTCGACGCCCAGGTCGCGCGCCAGTCGTTGATGTTTCTCGGCAGTGCGGGAACTGATCATGATGAGCGGCACCCTCGCAAGCACCGGATCGGCCTTGAGGTTGCGCACCAGATCGAAGCCGTCCATGCGTGGCATCTCGATGTCGACCAGCATCACGGTCGGCACCGCCTTGCGCACCAGTTCGAGCGCCTCGATGCCGTCGCGCGCACTGGTGGCCGCAAGCCCCTCGCGGTCGAGCAAGCGTTCGGTCGCCCGTCTGACCGTCAGCGAATCATCGACAATCATGATGAGCGGCCGTTCGGGCACTGCTGGCGCCGTCATTGGTGCAGGGGCCAGGGCAGGCGCATTCGATCGCTGGAGGAGCAGCACCGGATTGATGATCAGAACGATTTCGCCCGCACCCAATACCGTAGCGCCGGTGATGCCGCCAATGCGCGCCAGGAGCGGGCCGGTATTCTTGACCACGATTTCCTGATTACCGATGACCTGATCCACCTGGACTGCGGCACCGCTTGCGCCGGCACGCACGAAAAGAACGTTCACCACGGGTGCAGTGGGCACAGCGGCAGCCGCATTGCCCAGACGGTGCGGAAGGTAGAAGAACGGTACGCTTCGACCATCGGATGCACGGGCAAGGGCATCCCGACGCGCCGAAATCAGTTCGTCGCCGCGCAACTGGCGAACCTCCTCGACCATGCTGGAAGGAATCATGTAGCGATGCCCGGCCGCCCCCACGAGCACCGTCTGGGTGACGATGAGGGTGAGCGGCAGGACAATCGACACCTGCGTGCCACGGCCGCGCTCGAAACGCAGTTCGACACGACCGCCAACGGCTGCAATGTCGGCGCGAACGACGTCCATGCCGATCCCACGACCTGCCAGTGGCGTGACTTCATCCGCGGTACTGAAGCCACTCTGGAACACCAGTTCGGCGAGTCGGGCATCGTCGGGTTCGGACGCCTCTGACAGCAGGCCGCGCTCGATCGCGAGTGCCTTGATCCGATCCACCGCCAGACCCCGACCGTCATCCCTGATGTCAATGGCAACCTGATTGCCTTCGGCGCGCACGTGGATCGTGATCTGACCTGCATCGGGCTTGCCCGCAGCACGCCTTGCATCGACATCTTCAATGCCGTGCACCACCGCATTGCGCAGAACATGTTCCAGCGGGCCGGTCAGCCGCTCGAGGACCGATCGATCCAGTTCGACCTGACCGTTGCGCACATCCATCGTGGCCTGGCGACCGGTTTCCCGAGCCGCCTGACGAACCACCCGATACATGCGCTCGATCACAGCCGACACGGGCAGCATGCGTACGCGCAGCAGATCCTGCTGCAGATCACGCGCCAACCGTTGCTGGGAAGCGAGCGCCGACTCGGTCTCGTCCACCGCTCGGCTGATGCTCGATTGCACGGTGCCCACATCATTGACGCTCTCGGCCATCAGCCGGGTCAGTTCCTGAAATCGGGTAAACCGGTCAAATTCGAGCGGATCGAACTCGCGATCGTCGGCAAGCAAGGTGCGCGACTGCATCTGGGTTTCGGCCTGGATCTCGATCTCGCGCATCTGCTGGCGCAGACGCTGCACGTTGTCGGCCAGATCAGACAGCGACGCCTTGAGACTGCGCACCTCGCCATCGATGCGACTGCGAGCAATCGAAACCTCTCCCACCGCGTTCACCAGCCGGTCGACGACTTCGGCACGCACCCGCAGGACGGCTACCCGATCAACCTCGGACTGCGCCACGTCATCGAGGTCGGCCTCATCGGCCGCGTCGTTCTGCAACAAGGCCCCGGCCTTTGGCAAGCGTGTGTCGGCCGCAGGCACGGGTGCCGAGCGCATTGCCTGGGCAAAGACGGACGGGGGCATCACAGGATCGTTCGAATCCGGGCCCGTACCGGACAGTTTCGCGACCGAGTCGGACGCTGTGGGCTCGGTGATAACTGCCGGGGCCGGCGGTGACACTTCGAGCGAATCCTTGATCAACATCTGATCAAAGAGCAGGCTCGACTGATCATAGAGTGACAACAACGGCTCGATGGCTCGACGAATCAGGGCCGGATCGACGCCAACGGCATCGATCATCGTCTCCATGTCGTGCAAGGTTGCACCCAGCCGCATCGCGCCGGCCGTTCGTGCGCTGCCCTTGAGCGTATGCAGCGCACGCTGCAGCGCAAGACTGTGTTCGACATCCTGTGGGGCAGCCCCCCAGGCACGCAACGCTGCGCCCAGGCGTGGCAGGATTTCCTGCCCCTCGTCAATCAGGAAGGGCAAGAGGTCTTCATCGAGCCGATCGATCCCGGTCGTCGCCAGAGTGGCCGCGCTCGCTGCCTCGAGCGACTGCGTTGGCGATATGAGCGAGTGCAACTGCAGCACCAGCGTTTCCGCAGGCGCCGGTTCGCGTCCGGCTGAAATCGCCGCAACCATTTGAACCAGCGCATCGATCGCAGCGGCAAACAACGATTGCACCGGGAGGGGCACGGGGCCGGGCACGCCACCCATGGCCCCCTCCAGCGCCAGTGCAAGGGCATTCATGGCAGGGTAGCCGGCCGTCGCAGCGATGCCGCCGAGCGTGTGTGCTGCGCGCTGGGCCTCCTCAGGTACCGAACAGGTCAGTGGCAGACTGAGGCTGGCACCGGACAGACATTCGGTGAGCCCGGCAGCCTCTTCAATGAATATGGCAAACAGCCGATCGTGGTCACGTGCCCCCGCGGCACCCAGCGGGACACGGCGCAACGCATCGGCAGCATCCCGCAGCATTGATCCATTCTCGAGCGGCTCTCTGGCACGCAGGGCCGCAAAAAATCCCTCGAAGAACCGCAGCGCCTGGTCGAGGAGTGCCCGCAAAGCATCGTTTGCCGGGTGCGCGGCCTCGAGGAAGTGATCGAGCACACATTCCATCGCATAGGCTGTTTCGGCCGCATCGAGCAGACCCACCATGCGGCCCGAGCCTTTCAAGGTATGAAACCCACGACGCAAACTCGACAGCGCACCTGATAACGGAGGTTGTCCGTGCAGCGCCCGCGACATCTCCCCGGCCGAGGTCAGCACATCGCTCGCCTCCTCCAGGTAGATCGCCAGCAACTCGGCGTCGATGATCTCGGGCGATGAATCGGCCAGCGCTGCAGTCTCGCGCGAGGGCGCTGGCACCGGCTCGGCAGCCACGGCAATCTGTCGCATCACCGCCTCGAGCGCAGGCTTGCCGGTTGCCATGTCACCCCGTTCGAGCAGCGACAGCGCCTCGGTTGCACGCCGCTCGAGATCGGGGTTGGACACGATCGAGGCGTCCTGCTGGATCGCCTCCAGGGTCACTCTGAGCGTTTCCTTGCGTCCGGCATCGGCCGGCTCATCGAACCATTCATCCAGCCGGCGCTGTGTTTCCTGGCGCAAATCGTCCATCTCGGTCTCGACGCTGGAGATCGCAGCGCTCTCGCCACCCGGAGCACTGCGCGGCGCGGGTGCCAGCACCTCGACGAAGTCGGCGGGGCCATGATGCATCGCTTCGGCATACGCACCCATCGCGGCGATCAACTGGGCGACCAGTTCGAAATCGTCGAGCACGGGCAGATACCGCGGATCGACAAAGCGCCGGACGTGTCCCGTAGACTCATCGACCTTTTCGGCCGCCAGACCTTCGTCGAGAACCCGGAACGCCCCGGCAACCTGCATGAGCAGGCTGTCGACACCGGTCAGCAAGGCTCGACGCGTGTGGTCTCGGAAGAACCCGTCAAGCGCTCTTTCGACCGAGCGCAGATTTGCCTGTATTTCGGCAACGAGTTGAGCGATCGCCATGCGGTTCTGGGCGCGGCGTACGACATCGGCCAGGATCGGCGCCGGGGTCTTGAGCACGCCATCGTTGCGTTCACGCCAGCCGCGCATCCGATCAATCAGCGTCTGGAACTGTTCGCCGAACTCGGCAGGCAAGGGGTCGGGCGTGGCCAGCGCATCCTCGAGCAGCAACAAGCCTGTGGCCACCTCGAGAGCAACCGAATCATCGATCGGACCGGGCACCTCGAGAAACTTGTCGGCAACCGCAAGCATCTCCTCGGCAAGGCGCGACAGCTCCCAGCGGCCCAGACTGGCGCTGCGATCGCGCAGCAGTACCGCCTGCTCGCAGAACGGACCCACCACCGGCGTGTGGCCGGACGCATATCGGGTCCAGGCGGTTTTGGCCACCTGCATCACCTCCTTCAAGGCGCGCAGGCGCGGCAGATGCGCGGCATCGGCATCGGTATCGGCCAGTTCGTAGGTCTCGGGCACCGAACCCGTCAAGCGGAATGACAACTGCACCTCGCGCAAGGCTGCCGTCGCGGGGTAGGTACGCGCCACATGGAACAGAACCTCGCGAGCGAGACGCTCGGCGACCGCTGGGGCACCGGTCTGGGCGCGCGCCTGCTGCCGCTCGAGCCGCAACCACAGTCGAGCCAGTTCGCCCTCCTCGCTCACCAGACCTTCACCCACCGCCTCAGCAAGCGCACTGGCCGCCCTCCAGAACCCTCGCACATCGGTCGAGCGCTCGACACGACCAATCGCAGCCAGCGCCCGCGACATCTCGATCTGACCTTGCGGCTCACGCTGGCGTAGCCAGCGCAGCAGACCCCGTCCATAGCGGGCTCGCTCACGCCGGATGAACCGCCGTCGCTGCACGGGATCGACCGATGTGCTTTCGCGGCGGGCCTGATCGGCTTCGGATATCAACGGTGCCAGACGGGGGAAGTACAGATCGACCGGATGGGGCTCAGGCTGACGACGCGCCTGGCGAATGTCCTTGTAGACCGCATACATGCGCAAGGCATGGTCCGGCTGCCCGGCCAGCAATTGCTCGAGAAACGCCGACATGCAGTCCGATCCACGTCGGGCAAGAGGAACCAGCGATGCATCCTGGGGCCGCTCGGCCAGATCACGCAGCAAGGCTTCCAGTTCGGCAGAGAAACGCGCTGCCCCGGTCAGCCCGATCATCTGCAGGACGCCGGTAACCTGATGCACATCGACACAGGCCTGACGTGCCGACGCTGCATCGATGCTGTCGGGTCCGGCATGGCTGATGGTGGCCAGCGCACGAGCCAGGGCCAGGTCGATCTCGCCCTTGACCCAGGCGAGCGGGGCCACGTCGAAATCTGCGCCTGTTGTTCTCATGCCGATCCGGTCCGATAGCTCGTTGAAGATTGGGGTCACGCGAGCTTGAAGCTTGCGACGGACTCCTGGAGCAGGCTGGTCAGGACCGCCAGTTCACCCACGGAATTGACCGTCTGCCGCGTCCCATCGCTGGTCTCGCGGTTGATGACAAGAATGCTCTGGATGCTCTCGGTCACCGCGCTGGCAGTACGCACCTGAGCCTGGGTGGACTGAGAAATGCCTTCGATGAGCGTGGCCAGCCGTCGCGACACATCACCGATCTCGAAGAGCGCCTTGCCGGCATCATCCGAAAGCCGTGCGCCTTCGACCACCTGCTGGGTGCTGCGCTCCATGGCCGCCACGGCATCCTGGGTATCGACCTGAATGGTGCGCACGATGGTCGAGATCTGACCGGTAGCACCCGCAGACCGCTCGGCCAGTCGCTGCACCTCTTCGGCAACGACCGTGAATCCGCGCCCGGCTTCGCCGGCCGACGCGGCCTGGATCGCCGCGTTGAGCGCAAGAACCTGGGTTCGCTCGGTAATGTCCGAAATGAGTGCAACGATTTCGCCGATCTGTTGCGACGATTCTCCCAGTCGCTTGATCCGCTTGGCGGTGTCCTGAATCTGACCCCGGATCTCGTTCATGCCCGATATGGAGTTGTGCACCGCGAGTGCGCCCTGCTCGGCCGCTACCAGGGACTGGCGCGCCACATCGGCGGAGCGGGTCGCACTGGTCGATACATCCTCGAGCGAGCGTGTCATCTGCAGGATCGACTCGCTTGCGCCGCGAATCTGCTCGGACTGCGATTCGGCGGCGACCAGCAGTTGCGTCGAGGTCTGTGTAGCCAGATCGGAGGCGCTCACCATCTGCTCGGCGGCAACGTTGATGCGGGCAACCAGATCCGACAGGCCATCGATCGTGTAATTGATGGAATCGGCGATGGCGCCCGTCATGTCATCAGACACGGTGGCACGGGCACTCAGGTCACCGTCGGCGAGATTGGCCATCTCGTTCATCAGCCGTAAAATGGCATTGTCCTGATCCGCAGCTCGAGTCTGGGATTGCAGTGCTCGCAAGCGCTCAGCCTCCCGGCTCTGGCGAACGAGCAGCACCCCGATGGCTGCGGCGGCCAGCAGGAGCAAGGCCAGCGGAATGAGCCAGAGCCGCGCGCTGCCTGCCTGAGCGCGATAGGCCTGCGAGAGCGCCCCAACGCGTTCAAGCAAGGCCTCCGACTGACCGATGAACGCGCGGGTCGCTTCGCGGCCGCTGGCAAGTCCAGCCAGACCATCGACAATGGTTCGTACGGCTGGTGACATCTCGGCCCAGGCCGCATCGAGGGCCTGCAAGTGCTCCGCCGTCTCGGATTCGCGGGCCGGACCGACGCGCAACGCGGTGCTGCCGACGATCAGCCCACGCGTGATGTCGGTGAACATCGTTGCATCACGCGCGAGCAGCGCACCGCTTTCGCGATCGACTATGCCACCCGCCACCAGTGCATTGGCGTTGCGATCGATCCGCTGTGTGAGCATCACGAGCTGGCCGGCGAGCGAGACCTCGCGCGTGGAGGGAGCGGTCTGCAGTTTGGCCGCGGCGACACGCTCGGCAGCCTCGAGCAGGCCGGCACTGTGACTGTTGATGAAGGCAAGCGCGGCCGAGGCCTGCGCCAGCTCGCTCTGCTTGGCCAGCAAGTTCCTCAGCTGCGCATCAGACTTTTCCCACTGACCGCGCACATCGGCCAAGGCTACTTCGGCGCTGCCTCCGGTCGCCGAGGCGCTGATCGCCTCGACCTCGCCCCCGTCCGTGAGTGCTGCGAGGAGTGCTACGAATTCAGCCTCACTCGAACGCAATTCGCCGAGCGCTGGGGCGACTCCCAGCGAGACCTGCTGGGCCGCCTTGGCCATGCGCTGCGAGAGCATCTCCATGCGTGTCGAGGCAGCGAGATTGCCGATCGCCGCATTGCCCAGATAATTCATCCACAGGGCAGCCAGCAGACTCAGCACCAGCGCCGCCGCAAGGGTGCGCGTCGACAAGACGATGCGGCGTGCGAGCGTGACCGGATCGGTCGCGGTGGATGTCGTTTCGACCGCCGCCAGGATGCTCGGGCTCGGATCGGTCGCGAACGGGGTACCAGCGCCAGGCGCAGGCACCGGCGTAACAGGCGGCGCCACGGCCGCGAGCTCGTCAACCGGCTGTGCCACATTGGCATCGGCAGTGGCTGGTGGTGATGGCCAGCTGAGCGGTAGGCCGGCGCCCGCAGGGGCTTCGCCGAGCTTGAAGGATGTCGAGTCGGGGCCCCGCTCCTCGACCACCGAAGCAAACATCAAGGTCGATGCGCGCGGCTTGCCCGCGCCCTCGGCGCGCGTGAAAGGCCCCTCGAGATCCGAGTCGGTGGGCGGCTGCATGGGCCCCCGCGTCCGCACGCCTTCTCTGGATCGACCGCGGAGTCGATCGATCAGCCCGCTGATTCGGATAAACCCTGTCTTTGTCGCCATCTCGTTCTCACTCCGCCGTCACGATCTGCGCCTGTCGTACGCAGGGTCAAGCACCTGTCCGGGACAATTCGCTACCTTGTGCCAGCGCCGCAATCGAAAGCTCGTGCCACACCCGGCCATCACTGGCCAACAGGCTCTGGATGATCCAATCGATCGCGGGCGGCTTCGCTGCCGGCGACGCCTCGTAGTTGTCGAGGGATCGCAGCCCGATCACTCGATCGACCAACAGGGCAGCAGACAGTCGAAATCGTTCGGCAAGCAGGACCAGCCGCGATTCCGTGCCCATTGGGGTCTGCCTGCCTTCGAGCAGGCAACCCAGATCGACCACCGAGAGGAGGTTGCCTCGCAGATTGACCAGTCCGCGATACCAGGGCCTTGCCAGTGGAATGACGGTGACCGGCGCTACCCCGACAACTTCCTGCGCATCATCGAGCCGCATCAGCCACGAGCGTCCGCCCGCCTCAAAGGCAAGCCGCGACGAGCGGGCCGGGTCTTCAGCGCTTGCGTTGCGCAGACGCTCGAAGAGCGCCTCCTGAAACTCGCGCAGTGTCTGGGTATCGGCGGTCATGGTGGCAGGCGCTCAGGCCGGCGGCGCAGAGAGCTGGGCGATGCGCGCCAGCAGCCGCTGCTGATCAATCGGCTTGACGAGGTAATCGACCGCCCCCTGACGCATGCCCCAGACCACATCGGTCTTCATCGATTTGCTGGTGCAGAGGATGATCGGGATATCTCGCGTACTGGCATCACGCACAATGGCCCGGGTGGCCTGAAATCCATTGGTACCCGGCATCACGACGTCCATCAGGACAAGGTCCGGACGATTGGTACGGCACTGCGTGATCGCATCGTCGCCGCTTTGTGCTGTCGAGACTTCGTAGCCCGCACGCATCAGGCAGTCGGACAAGACGTAGCGGTCAGTGGCCGAATCGTCGACCACGAGGATTTTTCGTATCATCATCGGTCAGCACCCGACAGCGTGACGGCATGCCGTGCCACGGTGCGCAGCAAGGTGTCGCTGGTGAAGGGCTTGGTGAGGTATTCGTCCGAACCCACCATGCGGCCGCGCGCGCGGTCGAACAGACCGTCCTTGGAGGAGAGCATCACGACCGGAATGCCGGCAAATCGCGGGTTGCGCTTGATGATGGCGCATGTCTGGTAGCCGTCGAGCCGTGGCATGACGATGTCACAGAAGATGACATCGGGCACATGATCGGCAACCTTGGCGAGCGCATCAAAGCCGTCCTCGGAGAGGATGACCTGACACCCAGCCTGGACCAGAAAGACTTCTGCACTGCGCCGGATGGTGACCGAATCATCGATCACCAACACTTTCAACCCGGACAGGTTGACGGCCTCTGCAGGATCGGAATCCGCCACAGCCTCACCTCGAACTCGTCGCAAAAACACTCATGAATGCCGGTGTCCGGCATTTCGCTTGGGCAACGCATCTCTGACGGACGCGTGGGCGCAGTATGCACGAGAGCGCGACAGGGTTCCAATCGGTACACCCGAGGGCCGCGCAAGTGGCGCGCCTGCAAGGCAAGCGCACGCCGCCCATCCCGGCATAATCTCTGCAGTAGCTCATCACCGCTCCCGGTACCTGTACATGCCATCACAGGACAGCCAAGCCGGGCATCGACTCTGGAGACACCTGACATGGACACACGCAAGCTGCATCTGATTGGCTACCTCCTCACTGCCCTGCTGGGGTTGAGTGCCTGCGCGCTGCCAGATCGCAGCCTTGATCTGCGGGCGCATGCACAGGCGGTGGTCGCTGATCCGAGCCGATCGGGCGCGGACCAGCAGATCGACGCGCGTCGACATCCTGTCGATCTGCTCGTGTTCGCCCAGATCGAACCGGGCCTGCGCGTGCTCGACCTGGGCACCGGGGGCGGCTACAGCACCGAACTGCTGGCGCGCGCGGTTGCACCTGGCGGGGTGGTCTATGGTCAGGACGCGCCTCCGGTCAATGAACGCGCTGGAGCCAGCTTCAACCGACGCATGGGCGGCAGCGCAGGCGGCAGTGTCGTGCGTCTGCTGCGCCCCTTTGACGACCCGCTGCCCGAAGGTTCACCACCGCTTGACCGGATCACCCTCTTGAATGTGTACCACGATCTCACCTTTCGACCGGTCGACCGCGAGCGCATGAACCAGCGCCTGTTCGCAGCGCTGCGACCGGGCGGGCTGCTGGTGGTCAGTGACCACTCGGCACAAGCCGGCGCTGGGGCGGAGACAGGGCGCCGGCTGCACCGGATCGATGAGGGGCTGGTGAGGCGCGAGATCGAGGCAGCAGGCTTTCGCTTCGTGGCCGGGGCCGACTTCCTTCGCCGTCCCGAGGATTCGCGTACCGAGCGCATTTCGGCCGGCGCGGCCATCGACGAGTTCGTCATCAAGTTCGTACGCCCGTGATCGGATTGCAGCCATGGCAGCAGGCGCGCGCGCACTGGGGCACCCTGATTCAGCGAAGCCAGACCACCGCTGAAGATTGGGCTTCGCCCACTGAAACCCCACTCTCGCCCACTTTGGCCCATCCTGCTGCGTTGCAGCATGCCTATAATCGCGCCAACACCCGCTGTCGGCGCGCAATGCAGCCATCGGGTACCCCGCAACCGGGCGGCATGATCCGTCACGCACGCGCCCAACCATGGCTGTACCCGGACACCTGGCATGCAACCCGACCAGACCATCCTGCTGACCCGTTGCCTGCGCGAGCGCATTCTCGTGCTCGATGGCGCGATGGGCACGATGATTCAGCAACACCACCTGGACGAGGCCGGCTATCGCGGTGAGCGCTTCGCCCATCACGGCCATGACCAGCGCGGCAACAACGACCTGCTGGTACTGACCCAGCCGGCACTGGTGAGCGCGATTCACCGCGCCTACCTGGAGGCCGGTGCAGACATCATCGAGACCAACACCTTCAATGCCACGGCACCGGCCATGTCCGACTACGGCATGGAAGGCCAGGTCGCCGAGATCAACCGCACCGCAGCACAACTGGCGCGCGAGGCGGTCGACACCTTCATGCGTGCAAACCCGGGGCGGCCCTGCTTCGTGGCCGGCGCAATCGGCCCGACCAACAAGACCGCCTCGATCTCGCCCGATGTGAACGATCCGGGCTTTCGCAACATCGACTTCGATGCCCTGGTCAGTGCGTATGAGGAAGCGGTGCATGCGCTGATC